>JAAVBZ010000018.1 GCA_014803415.1 Lachnospiraceae bacterium | reverse complement strand
TATGCCTGCGTTAAAGGATAGGATTTGATAGAATCTGAAGTGAAAAGTTAAGGTGGAACCGTGCTAAGTGCACCCTTAAGGCTATATGATCATGGCCTTATGGGTGCTTTTCTTATGTTGTTGCCAAATAGTTAAAGCCAAAAAGAGAAAGGAGCAACAAATTATGAAGGTTCTACGAAAAAATGGAGAAATTGTAGAAGTAAACTTTGAAGAACAGGAGGGTAAAAAGGCATTTTGGCATACGAGCGCGCATGTGCTTGCACAGGCTGTAAAACGTTTATATCCGGAAACGAAGTGTGCCATTGGTCCGGCAATTGAAAATGGGTTTTATTATGATTTTCAGTTTGAATTTTCATTTACAGAAGAGCATTTAAAGACAATTGAAGCCGAAATGAGAAAGATTGTAAAGGAGTCTCTCTCCCTGCAAGTCTATAAGAAGTCAAAAGAAGAAGCTCTTAGCTTTATGGAGAATGCAGGAGAAAAGTATAAAATAGAGCTGATTCAGGAACTGAATGATGCAGAGCAGATCAGCTTCTATAAGCAGGGAGAATATGAGGAGTTTTGCGCTGGACCACATATTTCTAATGTGTGTCAGATTAAAGCGATCAAGCTTTTGTCAGTGGCTGGAGCCTATTGGAGAGGCAGCGAAAAAAATCAAATGCTTACGAGAATCTATGGTATATCTTTTCCCAAAGCGGCACAATTGGATGAATATCTGCATATGGTTGAAGAAGCAAAAGCAAGAGACCACAGAAAATTGGGAAAGGAACTTGGAATATTTACGATTTTTGATGAGGGACCAGGATTACCGGTATTCCTGCCAAAGGGAATGATATTGAAGAACCTGCTGATTGATTATTGGAGGAAAATCCATCGCAGAGAAGGATATGTTGAAATTTCTACGCCCATTATGTTGGAAAGAAGTCTTTGGGAGACATCTGGTCATTGGGATTTTTATAGAGATACCATGTACTCTCTTAAGGTTGAAGATGATGATTATGCGATCAAACCAATGAGTTGTCCGGGCGGGATGCTGGTGTATAAACTGGAACCGAGGTCATATAAGGAGCTTCCTATGCGAATGGGAGAGCTAGGACTTGTGCATCGTAATGAAAAGTCCGGAACGTTACATGGTCTCATGAGAGTACGTTCATTTACGCAGGATGACGCTCACATTCTTATGAGAGAAGATCAGGTAATGGATGAGATACAAGGCGTTATGCGCCTTATCGATGAAGTTTACCGGAAGTTTGGGTTTTCATATGAAATTGAATTGTCAACGAGACCAGAGCATTCTATAGGAAGCGATGAAGACTGGCATCTTGCTACGGAAGCTTTAGAAAAAGCAGTGCAGGGAATGGGTAAATCTTATGTAGTAAATGAAGGAGATGGTGCATTCTATGGACCGAAACTTGATTTTCATCTAAAAGATTCCATAGGCAGAACGTGGCAATGCGGAACGATTCAGCTTGATTTTCAGCTTCCCCAAAGATTTGATCTTGGCTATATAGGAGCAGATGGAGAGAAGCATCGCCCGATTATGCTGCATAGAGTTGTATTTGGTTCGATAGAACGTTTTATTGGCATTTTACTGGAACATTATGCGGGAAAATTTCCTGCGTGGATTGCACCTGTACAGGTTAAGGTACTTCCAGTTTCAGATAGATATAATGATTATGCCAAGAAAGTTGAAGAGGCTTTGGAAGAAAATGATATCCGAGTAGAAGTAGATGATAGAAGTGAGAAACTTGGATATAAGATCCGTGAAGCACGCATGGATAAGGTGCCATATATGATCATCGTAGGAGAAAATGAGAAAAATAATATATCTGTATCCGTAAGACAAAGGGACGCAGAGAGTACCAGACAAGATATGGGAGAAATGAGTCTGGAACAAGCGATCAATTTAGTAAAGAGAGGTAAGATAGAGTGAAGGCAACAATAGTGTTAATTGCAGATAACGATGCAGAGAATTATGGCAGAAAACTGATGCTGGAAGCACATAGGTATGGAAGGTTGGGGTTTGAAATGGCAAGATTGCCGCAGCATGTTTCCTTAAAGCAGCCATTTGAGATTCCCAGTTTAGAGAATATGGAAATATTCTTTGATGGATTCGCAAAAGAACTATGTCCATTTGATATTGAATTTGTGGATATTGATATATTCCCATCTAATGTACTAGGCGGAGTCGAATCCGGATGTATGAGCTTGCGGGTAAAAGAAACGTCGCAGCTTGTAGATGCACAAAAAAGGTTAAACGAAGAATTATATAAAATATTCGGACCGTGTCCGGCAGAACATGATAATGATTATGTTTTTCATATGACGTTTGCTATTGGCGGTGCCGACTATGAATCATATCAAAGGGCTTATGATGAATTGATAAAGAGTGATCATAAGCAGACATTTCGGTTTAGTAAACTGGGGTTACTATATTATGACGATGATAATATTACTCCGGGAACATATTTTTGTTATAAGGTTTGTGATATTAATACTTCATCGTGAAAGACCATAGAAAAGGCTGGCTTTGTGCTGACAGAACAAAAGAAGTAGCAAGCTTTAGCCAGAGAAACAGGGGGATCGCTCAATCATCTGTTTGGTGATTTTGCGCCCCCCTGTTTCTGTTATTCTTTTATCCTAAATACATATTTCGCATTTTTTTCGAAAATAGCTTCTGTCACCATCTTGTTAAGTCTAAGATTTTTTACAAATCGTATATGTTCCGCTTGATCACATCCAGAATAGTCTGAACCGAATAATACTCTTTCAGGCACAACTTCAATCAACTTTTTAATCTTTTCTTCTATATCATTTAATATTGCCATATTATCAGCGATTGAAGAAATATCAAAATATACATTTGGATATTTGACAAGTAAATGACACTTATCTATCCTTGGAAAAAAGCAATGGCAGCAAACCAATTTCAGGTTTGGATATTGCCTTGCAACCGCTGCCACAACATTCGCATCACTATATTGGCAGTTATCCCACCCGGAATGAAATAATACCGGAACATCATACTGTTGAGCCAGTTCATATACTTCTTTTAACCTTTCATCTGACAGATAAAATGCCTCATGTCCGGTATACAACTTAATTCCAACAATCAAATTCTTATCCAGATAATCCTTGATTTTCTTCAACTGCGATTGAAATTCAAAATAAGGACTGATTCCGCCAACAACATTGACATTAGCGCATTCTCTAAATAATTCCACGCACTCATTTAGATTTCCAATATCACTTTCCATGCAGGAATCTGATATTACGATGCATCTATCTATATGGTTCCTGGCAAGCTCTTGAAGCAATTTCTCACGCTTTCTGCATAAAATATTACAGTCTTTTCCTATTGGTAAATGTACGTGTGCATCAATTATCATCTTTCTTTTCCTCACTTATAACCTTGATCATAAATAAACAAGGATTTTCTTCATCCCAATATGTTGTAAACACTTCTAATGGATAAAAACCTTCTTTCTTATAAAATGCTCTTGTAGAATTATAAGGTTCATATACTGCTGATTCATCCAATGTCTTCACCGTCAAAAACTTATAATCGTTTTCTACACAATATTGAACACAAGTCATGATTAATTGGTGCCCTATTCCTATTCTATGATACTCTTTTAGAACTCCCAAATTATAAATGTCAGCGGTATATATATTATGAATCTTCAACACTGCAAATCCAACCGCCTTATCATTATCATACGCTGCAACGAAAGGATATTTTCTATGTATTACCGACTTATTTACAATATCTTCCGGTGGTGAGAACCACTCTGGCAATGCATTCATAATAGTTAAAGTCACTCTTGTCTTTTCTTCTTGATCCTCAATAAATTTAATCTCTATCATTTTTCCTCCATCTTCTAACAAGGCACAAAAAAGCTACAGAAATTACTCTGTAGCCAAATATCAACTATATACAGAGCAAAAATCATTCATGACATCAAAATAAAAACTGTATTCACAGTCTCTTAATTTCTATTCATTTCTGATTGTTTGCTCTTTCCGTCTATTTTCCTATCGGTGACCAATAGTACGATAATCGGAGAAATCACTTCCTTTTCTCATAATGTTGCCTTGTTACATATAATGTTACCACACTATTGTCTGAAATGTAAACTAAGAATGGTTTTATCAGAAGCCGACAGAATAAAAAAATCAATTAAACAATTCTATATTTGGACAGGCATATGGCATAGAAAGAGTAGTGAAATTTCTATGCCTTTTTGTATGCAAATTATTCCTAAATGGAAAGCTCTGTTATTCCCAAAAGTGATATTCCAATTTGCGGTATAACAGGAACCGAAATTTGAATTGCCCATTAATTTTTCAATTGCTAAAATTAAGAAAATCAAAAATATTGAAAGAGGCATTTGTAATGGCGCAAAAGACTATAGGTAGAAATTTGACAGAAGGCAGTATCCTGAAGCAATTATTTGTTTTTTCACTTCCAATCGTGTTAGCAAATATTGTTCAGCAGCTATATTCCATGGTTGATCTTGTTGTCGTTGGTCAGTATGTGGGAAATATAGGAACGGTGGGTGTGACTAATGGTGGAGAAATATCGGATTTGATGACACCGATAGCAGCTGCTTTTAGTACAGCGGGCCAGATCTATATTGCGCAGCTTGTGGGTGCCGGAAACCAGGAAAAAGTAAAAGAAGCGATTGGCACATTGGTGGGGTTTATGATGGCAATTTCATTGGCATGCCTGACAGCAACTGCGCTATTTTATTCTCAGATTTTAAATTGGCTCAACTGTCCGTCAGAGGCATTTGGTCAGGCAGCGTCTTATATGTTGATTACAACAGTTGGCATGCCGGCTATTTTTGCTTACAATGCAATCTGCGGAATTCTAAGAGGACTTGGAGAATCAAAAAAACCACTACTGTTTGTAGTGATTGCTGCTATAGCCAATATTGTAATGGACTTAATACTTGTAATAGGTTTTCGAATGGAGGCAGCAGGTACCGCAATCGCTACTGTTACAGCACAGTTTGGGACTGCCATTGCAGCATTTCTTTATTTGTGGAGGCATAGAGAAGAAATTGGTTTTCGCATGAGTTTTTCTGATTTTCGTATTAGGAAAACTCCTTTGAAGATAATTGTTTGGATTGGCATTCCTCAACTGATAAGAGTGGTTATGGTAAATTATTCCATGCTTTGGATCAAGTCCAACATTAACAGTTATGGATTGACAGCATCTGCAACAAACAGCGTAGGAGACAAAATCAATAAATTTACTAATGCATTTATTAATGGTGTTGATACTGCGGCAGCAACAATGGTAGGACAAAATTTAGGAGCGCGTAAGATACAAAGAGTAAAACAGACCGTCTGGTATACTTTTGCTGGATGTTTAATAGTAGCATCGATAGCTTCTGTGCTGGCTTTGCTAATTCCACGACAACTATTTGGCATTTTTACTTCAGATCAGAAAGTGATTGAATTCGGAGTTATTTATATGCAGATCATGGTTGTAACCTTTATGCTGTCAGCCATGGCCGGGTCAATGCAATCAATTGTGACGGGAGCCGGATTTGTCACATTAGGTTTTGCACTTGGAATTATTGATGGAGTTATCGGAAGAATTGGCATCAGTATTCTTTTTACAAGGTATACTGAGCTTGGAGTGCTTGGGTATTTTTGGAGCGGAGGACTATGTAAGATCATTCCCTTTTTAGTAGCATTGTTGTATTTCCTTAGTGGAAAGTGGCAGACTAGAAAATTGTTGGATGGAAAGATATAGGAGGGTGAAATGGGAATAAAGGTAAATCGGATTGCAATGACAACAGAAGGGCTGATAGAAGGAATCCCTCAAAGTACAACACTTTTTACAGTTTTTAAAGGAATACCCTATGCAGCACCGCCAGTGGGAAAACTACGTTGGAGAGATCCTCAGCCTCCGCATAAGCATGATGAAATGCTTCATTGCTGCAAGTTTGCACCTGCGGCGCCCCAGGCACTTTACAGGGTAAATGCAAGCGGCGATAAGTTACCAAAAGAAGCAGATGCTGATTCAAATAATGTGGATTTTGAGGAAAGTGAGGATTGCCTATATCTTAATATATGGACGCCTGACGTAAATCCAGATGCAAATCTGCCGGTATTGTTCTGGATTCATGGAGGAAGATATACGGGTGGATCATCTTTTGAAGATCATGTAGATGGCGAAATTTTTTGCAGAAATCAGGCGATATTTGTCAGTGTTGGATATCGACTGGGCGTATTTGCCAATATGGCTCATCCGGAAATTCGTTTAAAAAGCGACTTACACGCATGTGGAACTTTAGGTGTGCTGGATTTGATCCAGGCATTGAAATGGCTAAAGAATAACATACAGGTATTTGGAGGTGATCCTAACAATATTACAATTGGGGGTCAGTCTGCCGGAGGTAACTTGACGGATGCGTTACTGGTATCTCCACTGTCACAAGGTCTTTTCCGGAGAGCGGTAATTCACTCTACAGGGATTTTGCTTGATACGGATACTCATTATGAAATTGAAAAGGCTGAAAGGATAGGAGTAGAAATCTGTAAAAGACTTAATCTGACATTTGAACAGTTACAAATGCTGCCAACAGATCAGGCACATAAGATGATAATGAAGGCGGCAAATGAAATTGAAGAGTTGGAATTTATGCCGGTTATTGATGGAGTTGTGTTTAAGGAGCAGGTATATGCTACCTTGTCAAAGGGGGAGCATGTAGATGTGGACATATTAGTCAGCTCGGTCAGCGGAGATTCCGTAATAGGTAAATTTAAACCTACAACCGCGTCAAACTTTGCAAATTTGGCAAAAGCAGTTGGTGGAACGAAATATCAGGATATTATCAATTTATTTGGTGCGGAGCAAGAAGAAAACATGAAAGATGCATATAGGAAGGCGCGAACTTATTTTCCCAGAATGCAGCCTCTGGCTTTTGCACTTGCAGAGCAGAAAAATGGAAAGAAGCCTGTATATATAGCTTATTTTGACAGGAAGCTTCCGGGGGATGAAAGGGGTGCTTTTCATACTTCAGAACTTTGGTATCTGTTTGGAACGCTTGGAAGAAACTGGAGAACCAGAAAGCACTATATGACAGGAGCAGACTATGAATTGTCTGAGCTTATGTGCAGATATTGGACTAATTTTATGAAAACCGGAAACCCCAATGAAGAAGGACTTCCAAATTGGAATCCTTTTTCAAAGGAAGAGCATGTTTATCAATATTTTAGTGAAAAGGGAGCTGAAAATCGCAGGATAGAAAATGATGATACTGCGTTTATTGTATCAGACATTTTCTCGGATTACCGCATTAGCGAATATAAAGGAGAGACGAATGTTAACAAGGCTTTACCCGATGGTTCAATTTAAAAAGGATACATGGGAAATTGATGAATTTGGCGTTGCCAGCATGTTTTTATTGATTGGAGCAGAAAAGGCAATGCTGATCGATACAGGTATGGGAATCGGAGATTTAAGGGGAGCGGTCAGACAACTTACAGATAAGCCCCTGATTGTAGTGCTGACTCATAACCACGGAGATCATAGCGGAAATGTCTGCCAGTTTCAGGATGTTTGGGTGAACCAAAAAGATCTTGATAAACCAATGCCTTTTCCAATTGAGCAGCGAAAAAATGATATTCGACTGATTGCCCTCAGAGAAGGAGGTATATATCCTTACAATCTGGAAGTGGATATCAGAGAGCCAAGCAAAGAAGAGCCGATGCCTAAACTGCATTTTCTATATGATGGACAGCAATTTGATCTGGGTGGAAGAATTGTAACGGCTTTTGATTGCCCTGGGCATTCTGCGGGACAAATGATATTTCTGGATGAGGCGACAAGAAGTTTGTTTTGTGGAGATGCATTGAACTATAATCTTGGCGTTAGGGCTGTTCCGGTAGAAACAACAGTCAGGTATCTGGAGAGGATGCGGGATCTTGGCGGAAAATATGATGGAATCTATAATGGGCATCATGATTTCAGGCCTTTAGGAGCACCGCTGGGCTGTGATTGTCTGCCTAATGCCATAGATTTGTGCTATCAGCTATTGAATGAGAGATACAGCCCCGTGCAGGTAAAAAGTTTTTGGGGGCCTGCATCCGGAAGGCCGGATCGGACAATGGTGTTGAAAGGCAGGAATTATTTGGAATGGGATCCTCAAAAGATTTTTGAAAAGGAAGACGGAAAGTAGGTGAAGAAATGTGGCAATTAAAGAAACGGGCTGAAAACTGGGAGATGTGGGATAGAATGAATCGCAGGACCGTTGGGTACAGCAGGGCTTATCACAGGAATTTTGAAGGGTATACGGAGTATTTATCAAAAAAGAAGAACGGCAGGACAAAAATCGAAAGAGTCTATACAGGTATTTATTATCGTGCAGCCATGAGTAAATCAGAGAGAAGAATACAACTTTTGAAATATGCACTGGCAATTGTGGCAGCAGGCAGTTTGTTTATCAGAGCAGCAATCCTTCCGGTAATTTCCAACTATACGAAATATGTTGTTATGTTTGAAACAGTGTTTATCTTTTTTTCTGCCTGGTCAGTTATTGCATATATAAATTTCGTGATTGGGGGAAGGAATATGAAAATCAGAGATTATAAAACAGCTTCCGGATGGTTGAAAAAATCTTCTGCAGGAGGAGCCATAGCAGCAGGACTTTTGAGCGTGGCAACGGTGGTATGTACTGTCAGCAAAAGGGTAGACATATATCATGAACTTGTGTGCATTATATATTTTTTGGCAGCCGGTGGATTAATGCTTGGCATAAACCGAATGGAATCAAAGGTGATATATGAAGAAATTCTGGGAGAGGCAATAGAGGCAGCCGGTGGTATAGAGATTTCATAGAAAGTGATATGGGAGAAAAAACTATGTGGAAATATATTTTGAAACGATTGCTGTGGATGATTGTGGTATTGTTGGGAGTTGCGTTTATGATCTTCACGATTACCTATTTTTCGCCGGGGGATCCGGCGGAATACTTGCTGGGAACATCAGCAACAGAAGAACAGATTCAGAACATGAGAAGGATTCTGGGAATTGACCAGCCATACCTGGTTCAATTGGGAAGATTTTTATATAATTCGTTCATTAAATTTGATCTTGGAGTGTCCTGGAAATATACAACTTCTGTATCTGCTGAAATTTTCAATAGATTGCCCAGAACATTAGGTATGGGATTGGCGGCTATGGTATTGACAGCGGTGTTGGGTATTCCACTGGGAATCTTTGCAGCAACAAATCAGGGAAAGTGGCAGGATTATGGTGTGATTAGTCTGTGTATGTTGTTTATTTCATTGCCTGAATTCTGGGTAGCATTAATGATGGTTATCGCGTTTGCCCTAAAACTTGGGATCCTGCCTGTTTATGGAATTGGAAGCATTAAAAACTATATTATGCCGGTAGCGGCAATGCTGATGTCTGGTCTTGCAAATATTGCAAGGCAGACCCGATCTTCATATCTGGAAGTGATGAGAGCTGACTTTGTTACAACAGCCAGGGCAAAAGGACAAAAAGAGAGTGCCATTGCCATCAAGCATGTTCTGCCGAATGCACTAATGCCAGTAGTAACGATTCTGGGTGGACGTTTTGCATTAATTGTTGCTGGTTCTGCAATGATTGAAAAAGTATTTACGATTCCTGGTATTGGTCTTTATCTGTTGACCGGTATTACCTACAGGGATTATCCGATCATCAGAGGCTGTGCGCTTTTCTTTGCAGTATTTGCAGCGGTTGCGATGTTGTTAACTGATCTTATTTATGCATGGATTGACCCAAGAATAAAAGCTCAATATTCGAATGCAGGCGCGAGAAAGAGAGGGCATTAAGATGAGAAGAGTAAAAATGTGGTTTCAAACTGCCAAACGTGTTTTTCGGACACCAAGTGCAAAGCTGGGCGGAATATTCTTTGCAGTTATTGTGATTGCTTGTGTGTTTGCTCCGGTTTTTGCTCCGTATGATCCGACTGCTATGGATATCAAATGTATCAATGCGACACCTTCGCGTATGCATATATGTGGAACAGACTCTTTAGGTAGGGATATTTTTTCAAGGCTTCTTTATGGAGGGAGATATTCACTGTCACTTGGATTAATTGCCTCTATAGTAGGAATGATATTGGGAATCGTAATAGGAAGTATTGCCGGATACTTCGGAGGTTTTATTGAAAATTTGATCATGCGTGCAATGGATATTTTATCATCTATTCCGGGAGTACTATTGGCAATTATTATTTCTGCGGCATTAGGGCCTGGTTTTATCAATACGATCATAGCCATGTCGGTAGGTGGGATTCCTGGAAATGTGAGATTGATACGGGGACAGATCCTTGGTGAGAGGGGAAAGGAATATTTGGAGGCTGCGGAATCTATTAACTGCTCCAGAATGAGTATTATGTTTAAGCACTTGCTTCCCAATGTGGTTTCTCCAATGCTGGTATCTTTTACCATGTCCATAGGATTTATGATTACGAGTGCAGCATCTTTAAGTTATATTGGACTTGGTGTTCAGCCGCCTACTCCGGAATGGGGAGCGATGTTGTCAGAAGGGACTGCAAAGATTATGGAATACCCGCATTTACTCCTGTTCCCTGGTATTATGATTGGATTATGCGTACTTTCCATCAACTTAATGGGGGATGGTTTGAGAGATGCATTAGACCCTAAACTTAGAGATTAACAGGAAACAAAGTTTGAAAGGAACCAGTATTGCAGGCAAGCCTGCGATATGCAGGAGGTATAACAATGGAAAAAGGAACTCCTTTTTTAAAGGTTGAAAATTTGGAAGTGAAATATACATCAGGAAAAAGAACGATACAGGCAGTTAATGATGTGTCCTTTACACTGGAAAGGGGAAAAACACTTGGGCTTGTGGGAGAAACAGGTGCTGGCAAGACAACTATTGCTAAGGCCATTATGCGGATTCTTCCAACGCCTCCGGCGAAATTAAAGAGCGGAAGTGTAGAGTTAGACGGCATATCCATTATGGATTTAAAAGAAGAAGAGATGAGAAAAATTCGTGGAAGCATGATCTCTATGATATTTCAAGATCCAATGACAGCATTAAATCCACTGATTTCCATAGGAGAACAGATCTGCGAATCT
The DNA here is from genome assembly GCA_014803415.1 of Lachnospiraceae bacterium. Lineage (GTDB taxonomy): Bacteria > Bacillota > Clostridia > Lachnospirales > Lachnospiraceae > Suilimivivens. The sequence goes on along the minus strand of JAAVBZ010000018.1, from coordinate 14,896 downwards.
GTACTTCTGCACAATAATTCCATATCTAGGCAGGAGGCAGTAAAAAAGAGTATTGAAATGCTTGAAATGGTAGGCATTCCAGGCGAAAGATATGAGGAATTTCCTTTTCAGTTTTCAGGAGGAATGAAGCAGAGAGTAGTAATTGCTATGGCGCTTGCCTGTAATCCTGCTTTATTGTTGGCAGATGAGCCAACGACAGCGTTAGATGTGACAATTCAGGCACAGGTACTGGAATTGATCAAAGACCTTCAAAACAGGTTCGGAACATCAATGATTTTGATTACTCATGATCTTGGTGTGGTAGCAGAAACCTGTGATCAGGTTGCTGTGATTTACGCTGGTGAAATTGTAGAAATGGGTGATAAGAACATGTTGTATAAGCATGCATCCCATCCATATACCAAGGGATTGTTTGATTCTTTGCCTCATACCGGTGATGTCAGGTTAAAGCCAATTGAGGGTATGCCCCCTGATCCGGCTAATCTTCCTGAGGGCTGCAGATTTCACCCCAGATGCCCACGAGCATCTGAAAAATGTCGCAGCGGATACATGGAAATGAAAGAGATTGCACGAGGACATTTTTGTCGCTGCTGCATGGTAGAGCAGGAGGAAACAATACATGGATAAGTTGATTGAGGTAAAAAATTTAAAAAAGTATTTTGATGTTCCTGCCGGTAAGAATCATGCTGTAGATGATGTTTCATTTACTATCAACAGAGGGGAAACTCTTGGGGTGGTAGGTGAGAGTGGTTGTGGTAAATCCACACTAGGGCGGACAATTATCAGACTGCAGGAAGCAACAGCGGGACAGGTATTATTGAATGGTGAAGATATTACGCATGTGAAGGGACAAAAATTAAAAAAGGCACGTGAAAAAATGCAGATAGTATTTCAGGATCCTTATTCATCATTAAATCCCAGAATGGATGTAAATGCAATTATCACAGAGCCACTAAAGCATGCAGGAAAGTATACGAAAAAAGACCTGGAAGCTGAGACTGTGCGTTTGCTGAGGCTGGTAGGTATAGATGAAAGGCTTAGGTATGCTTATCCGCATGAATTAGATGGAGGCAGGAGACAACGTGTGGGTATTGCCAGAGCATTGGCGTTGAAACCGGAATTTATTGTCTGCGATGAGCCGGTATCAGCATTGGATGTTTCCATTCAGGCTCAGGTTTTAAATTTGTTTATTGATTTGCAGCAACAGATGGGGATGGCCTATATGTTTGTCACACATGACCTTTCTGTAGTGAGACATATTTCAACACATATCTGCGTCATGTATCTGGGACAGCTCGTGGAAATGAGTAATACTAGTGGATTGTTTGAAAATACGTTACATCCTTATACAAAAGCACTTTTGTCGGCTGTTCCATCTATTGATATCGACCATCCGATGGAACGTATCAGAATGAAAGGAGAAATCACATCTCCTATCAATCCCAAACCAGGATGCCGTTTTGCAGCAAGATGCCCTTATGCAGGGGAAGAATGCTTAAAGGAACAGCATTTGGAAGAGATTTTGCCGAAACATTTTGTTTCCTGCTGTAAAGTCAGGGAAATCAACCAATTATGATTAAATATACCATAAGGTAATTTAATAAATTTAAATTTCAGGAGGATAAGTATGAAAAGAAGAATGATAGCAATTATTTTGGCGTCTGTAATGACAGTAGCCTTGGCTGCATGTCAAAGCAGTGGAAACGATGGGACAAAAAATGATTCCATTCCAACAGAAACTGGGGAAGAGAATCCAGTGGAAACAGAGGAAGTAAGAAGCGATGATGAGGAAGAGCAGGTTGCAGGAAGTATTGAAGCATTGATGGAACTGGAAGCTGATTCATCGAGAAGAAGTACTGCAAATACGAATGAAAAGTATGATAAGATTACAGTCCCTAATGATGAAATTTCGGATTTGCAGCCTTATCATAATTTGAGCGGAGCCAAAAATGCCATTACGATTGAGATATATGAAGCATTGTTTGATCTTACGGCTGACAAGGAATTAGTGCCGCGTCTTGCGAAGAGCTATAAAGAGATTGATGACACTCATTTTCAAGTTGAGATATATGATTATATATCAGATTCAGAGGGAAATCACATTACAGCAGATGATGTAGTTTTCAGCTATCAATTAAATCAGGAAAGCGGTTATGCAGAAGACTTTGGATTTTTTAAAAGTGTAGAAGCAATCGATGATTATACAGTGGAATTTGTCTGGAACGAACCGATCACTTCTCTGACTGCACTGAACAGTATGATGAATTATGTATGTATTGTTTCAGAAAAAGCTTACGGAGAACATGATTTTGCAACAGATCCGGTTGGAACAGGACCTTATGTTGTGGATAATTTTACTACAGGTGTTTCTGTTACTATTAAGGCGCGTGAAGATTACTGGCAGACAGATGAACTTAGAAATGAACTGGCAAAAGCAAATGTAGAAGAAATTGAATTTGATATTCTGGCAGATACCTCCATGCAGCTTATTGCATTAGAGAGTGGTTCTTTAGATTATTGTGATATAACCACACAGAATTTGGAAAGTTATATTACTAATGATAAATATAATGTATATTCTCTGCCAAATTCTTTCAATATAAACCTGCTGCTTAATTACAGTGAGGATTCTCCATGCAGTGATTTAAATTTAAGATTGGCAATTTATTATGCGATTGATAACAGCACGATTGTAGAAGCACTTGGTAGTGATGCTTATTATCCTTGCTCGGTCAATGCTTCCCGTATTATGTCTGATTATGATTATGCATGGGAAAATGAGGAAAATTATAATACTGTTTATGATGTGGAACTTGCCAAAGAGTATTTGGAAAAATCAAGTTACAATGGCGAGACGCTTGTTATTTTAACAAATTCACTGGAAGCACAGAAGAATGCAGCCACAGTAATACTGGGATTTTTACAGGGAGTAGGCATTAATGCCGAAATTTCAGTTCAGGAACCACCGGCAGTAAATGGTGTTGCATCTGACAGCACAGCATGGGATTTATGGGTTAATGCAGGTACTAGTTCCAGTGGATATGCGATTACTCGTACCGCCACGGATCTTCTGGCAAGTATGTCAAATAATGGAGGATGCAAAATTTTTGCAGAAGATGATGAACTTCAGACGATGATTGACAAATGTAACTCTCAGGCTGGCTACAGTATAGAAGCAACAGAAGCAGTATATGATTATATTCATGAGAAAGCATATGATTATGGTTTATTTGGCAACATCAAGATTTATGCATTTACCCCGGATTTTGCATCATTTGAGACTTGGTACAACAGCAGTGCTTTTGTATTTGGTGCATGTGATTATTATCTTGATTAGAGTCTGGCAGCCCTGCCTGTCTATGTATAGCATAGGCAGGCGGCTGATTTGAGAGGAAATAGTATGGAAAGTGAAAAAACATGGGTAATTATCGGCAATTGGGGAATGAATTATAAGAAAGAAGGATATGGATTAACAGTATGTGAATATCAAAATGACGGAACCATCATGCCTGTTGAATCATATTTGCCGGACATTCGTGCAGGAAAGATGATTTTGGATAGGCAACGTAATGTAATTTACTGCGTAGACGAAAAAACAAAATTACCGGAGTTTGATCATGTTACTGGCGGTGGAAAGATTTATGCTATCAGTATAGATGAGGAAACAGGAGAATTGAGCGAGATTAATCATCAATTTTCCTATGCGCCTTTACCCTGTGCGGTATGTTATGATTCCATAAAGCAGAAAATCATTGTTGTCAATCACTCAGGAGGAGAACCGATTATATCTGCGAAACGGGGGACCGATGGAAGATATGAAATGAGTTTTGGTTATAGTGACGCATCTGTAGTCCTGTATCCGGTCATGACAGATGGTGCACTGGATCATCCATGTGATATTTACAAAATATTTGGTCATGGTATTCTGCCTATGCAGAGTATGCCGCATCTTCATTCTGTGGTGAAATCTCCACGATATGACTTTTATTTTGTGTGTGATAAAGGAAAGAATGAGATTTATACGTTTGAGATTCTGGGTAATAGCCTGAATTTGTGCAGTACTTGCCGGGTAGTAGAAGGAAGTGCACCAAGAAATGGATGTGTGGTAAGTGATAAGCCATTATATATTTGTAACTATGAGGAATATGGTGAAGTAACTTCATTTGTATATACTGAAAAGGGTGAAATGAGACAAATGTGTTCATTAAATATTCTGCCCGAAGAATATGATCCGTTTTTAAAAAAACAATCTTCTGACCTGATCTTATCTGCGGATGAAAAGTATCTTTATAATGTGACACGTGGAATTAATTATATTAGCGTTATTAAACTTGATAAAAACAGCGGTGAGATGAAGCTGCTGCAAAATGTTCATTTTGATGCTACAACTTTTTGCGGGGGCGGAGCAAGAGCAATGAGTATTTCTCCTGATAACAGGTATTTGTTTGTATGCGTGACAGATGATGGAGATATCCATAGATTTGCAATCAAAAAAGACGGTACTCTTGATGAAAAGGATATCGTCTTTCACATAGGAAATCCCGCAAGCATGGTGTTTTATAAAACATTCGTGTAAATAGGATCCCTAGCCGATGCGGTTAAATAATTTACAAGAGTCTGTTCCTGAACAGATAACTTATAATCTTTTAATATTCCCAGAACAAGAGGTGTTCTGGGAAGTTCTTTTATTGCACATATTTGTAAAGATTCTGTGCGAAACATTTCCAGATCACTTTTATACATAATTGCAATTCCATGCCCATATGTTACCTTTCGAAGAGCGATTTCACGACGCGGGCCGGAATTAATTTCCAAAAGTTTTGGAACTGCACCTATTTCAGAAAATAGCTCCATGATAAATTGTTTTGATGACATGGTAGTTGTCAATATAGTTTCATTTTTCATATTTTCGATAGACAGACATGTCCACTTAGAGAGGGTACTCTGTTTGGAAATGACGGCTACAAGTTGATCTTCGCATAGAGAAGAATAATCATACAAATGTTTGAATTTATCACGAGCATACATGAGTGTGATGGGAGGATAAAATTGAAGATTATCTGCCGCTTCTTCTATAGAAGTATATTGTTCAAGGGAAACGTGGATGTCAGGATAAAGTAAAGTAAATCGATTAAATAATTCTGGCAAATTGAATTTCATCATGGGAATCATATATGCCACTTCCACAGGTCGATTATCTGCTACAGTTTTTACACGTTTAATCATTTTATTGAATTCCGGTATGAGATTATTCAAAGATGAATAGAGTTCTTTACCGGATAAAGTAAGTTCGATGGAGGAATGCTTTCGGATAAACAATTTGACATCCAATTCATCTTCCAGACGCTTAACCGCTTTGGATACGGAGGACTGGGCCATGTAGAGTTCATCAGCGGCGACGGAAAAAGAATTATTTTTTGCTACTTCAAGAAATATTTTTAGATCATACGTATTCATACGAGTACCTGCTTAACCTGTTATTCCTTTTTTATTTACCAATGGTTCTATTAATTCATTTTATCATACAATTTTCCATATTTCTACAAGATTATACCGCTGATTTGATGTGAAAAACTGGTAAATTAGAGAAAAACAAAAATATCTCAACAACAAAAGTCTCTTTTCATAATTTTTGAAAGCTTTTCATTCAGTTACCAATTACTATATGTTTCATGTTATACTATATCATGTGATTTTGTTCCCCTCATTTTTATCTTATCAGGATTCATAATGCTTTGTGGGAAGATATAACACAAGAAAAACAATAAAGGAAAGCTCACCTGTGATAAATTTGGTGTTTTCCTACGAATTGGTTCTCTATAACAATATGAAAAATAGGATATAATATGAAATGTTTTATTGCACAAAATCACCATTGGAGGTGGCTTGTGGATAACAAAAAAATTGAAACAAGTTTTTAGTTGGGACATTATTTTGTTGAGCAAGAACAGCAGGGACAGGAACTCGCAAATATGGCTCAAAGGTCACAGACTTTCTATCTGCATATCTTACAAAAGAATAAGGAAGATGGGCAATTGGGACAGGGAATCGGCAGTCATTGATAAAATGATCGGGAATGTATATATGAGCAAACGTGACTTTATAAAAGGAGTTTTTCAAAATGATTAGATTGAGACCATATAAAAGTTGTGATTCGGAAGTGATCGCAGAATGGATAAAAGATGAGAATGTATTTCGGAAATGGGGTGGTGAGCGATTTGGTAATTATCCTATAACTGCAAGTACTATTGATGAAAAATACAGAAATGATAATGGAGATTGTGTTGAGACTGATAATTTTTTCCCTTGGACGGCTATTGATGATGATGGCAGAACAGTCGGGCATTTTATTATGCGATACACAGACGGAGACAATAAACAATTACGTTTCGGATGGGTTATTGTGGACGATAAACATCGGGGAAAAGGTTATGGAAAGCAAATGCTTATGTTAGGGCTAAAATATGCTTTCGATATCTTTAAAGTTGATAGGGTTACTATTGGAGTTTTTGAGAATAATGAATCTGCCTATATGTGCTACAAAAAAGTTGGATTTATTGAAACAAAGATAGTTAAAGGTGAACCTTGGAATATTAAAGAAATGGAGATTTACAAAAATGATAATTAAGAATAGATACCCTGTTTGTGAGTATGATACAAGTAGAGATCCCATCAACCGCAGATTTTGTTATTTCTGGTTTGGAAAAATTAGGGATACCATATACAATTGGAAAAACATGGACAACAGATGCCATGTATAGAGAAACCCCTGAAATGATCGAGTTACGAAGAAATGAAGGGTGTATAACAGTTGAAATGGAAACAGCAGCATTTTTTGCTGTGTCAAAATATTATGATATTCCTTTAGCTCAATTGCTATATGCGGGTGATGATGTAAGTGGAGAAAAATGGGACACCCGAAATTGGAATAACCAAAAGAATGTACGTTCAAATATGATTTTTACCGCTATTAAACTAATAGAAGAATTATAAGGTTAATAAAACAGACTTGCTAGGAGGATATTGATATGGGTAACGAGAATACTAATTGGGGACAAAGTGTTGCTGGTGTCGTGATAAAAGACAATAAGGTGTTACTTGCCCGCCATACATATGGAAACGGAAAAGGCATGTTGATTATACCGGGCGGTTATGTGAATTATGGCGAAACACCTCAACAAGCCTTAAAGCGTGAATATATGGAAGAAACGAGCATAGAGGTAGAGCCACAGAATATAATCGGAATTAGGTTTAATATGCATGACTGGTATATTGTGTTCTATGCAGAATATATTTCGGGAGAAGCACAATCGGATCACGATGAGAACAGTGAAGTATTATGGCTGGATGTCAAGCACGCATTGTTAAGAGATGATGTTCCAGAACTCACTAAAAAAATGATTGAAAGCGCGACATTAAAGCAATGTGGACTGCAATACGAAGATTATAATGCGAATACTAAACACGCACCATATTCTCTCTATATGGCTTCAACTTCTGATTTGGCTGGACGTTAAATTAAGTAGTAAGTCAGGATTTTTAGGGGAAAAAACATATAGTGAACCATTAGGAGCTAACGGAATGATTTTATGAGAAAAGCCCAAAGTGGTGGAGGACTAGAAATCGAAAATAGAGAATGTGCAAGGAGGTTGTTTATGACAGAAGTTCAAAAGAATCTGAATAACTATATTGTTACAGAAATGGATTATTGGGATTTTTCTGGGGTTATAAGAATTATTCAGAATGGTCAAATCATATTTGAAGCCAACCGTGGATATTCAAATATTGAGTTTAGTATTAAAAATACAATGGAGACTCGATTTGCAGTTGCTTCTGTTTCCAAACAGTTTACTGCATTTGCAATCATGATTTTATATGATAAAGGACTGATACGATTAGATGAAAAAGCAAATCGTTATCTGCCTTCAAATATGCAGCTTCCTTCGGAAATAACAGTTCATCAGCTTTTGTCCCATACTTCAGGGCTGCATAATAATTACAACTTTGAAGACGATTTCTATGTGGGTGAGGACAGGAAGCCTTATTATAAAGAACAATTTTTTCGGAACTGGATTATCAGGGAACCTATAACGAAGCCGGGTGAAGAATTCGATTATAACAATTCTAATTATAATTTGCTTGCATGGATAATCGAATATGTTTCTGGACAAACTTACAGTGAATTTCTGGAGGAACATATTTTTTCCAAGTTGGGAATGAACAATACGGTAATTGATAATGGGCAGAATATTATCCCAAATAAAGCCAGCAATTATATGCATGATTACGGTGTACTGGTCAGGGTCCCTTATACAAATAACTTGTATAGTATTGGTGCAGGTGCATTGGTTACAAACTGTGATGACCTGCAAAAATGGTATGAATGCCTTAAAAACAGGAAGATTTTATCAGAACATTCCTATGAGATTTATCTATCAGAAAACAAAAACCACTATTGTTATGGTTTGGAACGATATGATGAAGGTGGAACAGTTAAATATGCCCATGGCGGTGATTTCCTTGGTGTATCTGCCTACATGCAGTATTATTTTGATGAAGATATTTGCATCATCATTATTTCAAATACGGAATCATTAGATCAGTATCGTTTTGGAAATGGCATTGCAGCAATCATACATAATGAACAGGCACCTGTTTCACACAGACCGGAGGAAATTTTGCTGTCGCCAAAAGACCTTGAAAAATACACAGGAACCTATCTCCCTGGCAAGATATATATTGAACAAAAAAACGGGAAATTATATTTGGTTCGTGTTAATCAAAATATTCACATTGAATTGTATTGTGTGGGCGAGGATAGTTTCAAAAGGCGATACGAAGAACAGCAAACAGTTCACAAATTAATTTCAGATAGCGATATGAAACCTTCTGTGTGGGGATATGGACTAACAAGTAAACAATATGCGGAGGTAATATAATTGAATATTATAGATACAATTAATAAAAGGCATAGTTACAGAGGTAAATATAAACCTGATGCTGTTCCCAGAGAAGATTTAATAACAATAATGAAAGCGGGTCTGAACGCTCCGTCAGGCTGCAATAAGCAAACAACAAGTCTGATAGCAGTAGATGATAAAGACGTACTCAAAAAGCTACATAAAGTTATAAATCCGCCAGCCGGAGAAACGGCTCCTGCCATGATATGTGTTTTAACGCACAGAGTAAATGCCTACAGAGATAAATGTTTTGCGGTTCAGGATTATTCAGCTGCAATCGAGAATATGCTGTTGGCGATAGTTGAACTGGGATATCAGAGTTGTTGGTATGAAGGACATATTACAGATGAAGACAAAATTGGTTATCAAATGGCTCAAATCCTAAACGTTCCCGATGATTTTGAGTTGGTGTGCTTTTTGCCTGTTGGTATTGCCGAAACAGAACCAATTTTACCTAAGAAACGAACATTTGAGGAGCGGGCATGGTTTAATGCGTTTCCGGATTAGGCCATTACTTACCACAATTTATGGAGAAATTTTATGTTTAGATATAACAATATTTTATCAGTAAAGGAGTATTGTGAGCTGCGTTCGGCAGTTGGCTGGCCGATGATACCGGAAGAACAGGCACAAGCTGGACTAGATAATTCTGACTTTATTATTGCATGCCGTGAGGACGACGTGATAGTCGGTAGTGCCCGGTTATTTTGGGATAAAGGATATATTGCCTATTTGGCAGATGTAATGGTTAAACCGGAATATCAGAAACAAGGAATTGGGAAAAAGTTGGTCAATGAATGTATTTTATATATTGATAGTCAGTTAAAAGCTGATTGGCGTATAAAAATTGTTATTTTGGCCGCAAAAGGAAAAGAACAGTTTTATGAAAAACTGGGATTTGAAGTACGTCCCAATGAAAATGACGGTGCAGGGATGCAGATGTGGCGAGCTTGATGGAATTGACTTCGAGCGTGATATTTGATGAAGGTAAGATATGAATTTAACATATAAAAAAGCAACAATTGAAGATATCGATATATTAACAAAAACAAGAATAGAGGTATTGCGGGCTGTTAATAAATTGTCTTGCGATATTGATATGAGTGAAGTCGAAAAGCAATCCTATAAGTATTACGAAAGGGCGCTTTGTGACGGTACACATATTGCATATCTGATTTTTGACGGATGTCGTTTTGTAGGTACCGGCGGTGTCAGCTTCTTTCAAGTAATGCCAACATATCATAATCCCAGCGGAAAAAAGGCATATATAATGAACATGTATACCATTCCCGAATACAGAAGAAAGGGAATCGCATATAAAACATTAGATATGCTGAACGGAGATGCTAAGAGAAACGGAATCTCAGCAATATCTTTGGAAGCAACTTCTATGGGGCGTCCATTGTATGAAAAATATGGTTTTGTTAAAATGAATGATGAAATGGAGTTACCGGAAAATATAGCATAGAGAAAAAGATTTGAACGGGGGACAAGATCATGGAACATTGTGGAACACAAGAATTAGAAACGGACAGATTGCTTTTAAGAAGATATGTGGTTGAAGATGCTGCTGCGATGTATAAAAATTGGGCATCGGATGAAGATGTCACCAAATATTTGATGTGGCCGCCTCATTCAAGTCAGGAAATTAGCCGGGGCATAATAGAAGATTGGGTGAACCAATATATCAACAGAAATTATTATCATTGGGCTATCATATTGAAAGATAATGTTAATGAGCCAATTGGGGATATTGCTGTGGTAGACATGAATGAGGAGATTTCTATGGTACATATTGGCTATTGTATTGGGAAAGCCTGGTGGCGTAAAGGCATTACATCGGAAGCATTAAAAGCTGTTATGGATTTCCTGTTTGATGTGGTAGATGTAAATAGAATTGAATCAAGACATGACCCAAGAAATCCTAACTCAGGCAGAGTTATGAAAAAATGCGGAATGAAGTACGAGGGAACTTTACGGAGTTCTGATTGGAACAATCAGGGAATTTGTGATGCCTGTTATTATGCGCTGTTAAAATCAGATGTTAATATTGAAAAAGGGAATTGAGAATGGTGATCGATTTAAGCAAAGACTCTGTTAGAATGAATTTATGTTTATTTGTGGATAAACTTCTATCTCTTCCGGAAATCGAGTACATTAAGATTCGGGAACTGAAAATTCGCAGGGACAATAAAAATGAAATGATAAGATCAGCTATAGACGAATGCTATCATGATAGCTACAGTGATATTGATTTAAGCATTTTGGTGAAAGTATCAGATGGTGGTGGAATAACACCGGATGAGTATGTAAAGCATGTTGAGCATTGGGGATTTCCATTGGAGGCAATCCTGGGTATGTGCTTTGTTCCTGAGAATAGTATGTGCAGAATCATTCTCAAAAACGGGATGAGATATGACCTGGGGTTTGAGTTTGTGTTTCAAGAGAATATTCCTATTATCGATCTAAAACCATCTAAGAAGCAAAATAGTAATGAAAATTGGCCCATTGAGAATATTAATAGATTTTGGTTTGTTCAGATTCAGGCACTGGGAAAACTTTATCGTAATGATTTCTTAATAAGCGGACACCTTTCTAATATGAACATAAATGAAACATTAGTGCAGCAGATGGTCATACGTGATCTGCAGTACAATACAAATCATCACAGATATGGTTATAAAGAAGAATTTACTTATTCAAAGTATATGATGCAATGTCCTTACAGATCAGGAAATATTACTTTTGATCACATTGCAGACAGGATATATTCAGCAGCATTGGCCTATGATGAACTGGCAGCATTCTTTTATGATGATTACGAGCCGAGAAGCAAGGATTTTTTTGACATATGGAAGTGTTATGAGGAACAGAAAAATTAATTTGATAATTGAACAAACGGTTAAGGAGCATATATTATGGACGAAATAAAATTATTAAGGCCGACTGAACAATTTGCAGAACAAGTTATGGCATATAAAGAGGAAATGTTGCAAAATGGTGACAGCTTTGACGGTTGTGCAGGACTTGAAGATGTTCAGTCATTTGAAGAATGGATTGACTTTGAAAGAAGATTGAAAGAAAAGTACAAGAACGGATATGTTCCCTCAGAAGTATTTCTGGCAGTAAGAACCGAAGATAAATTTGTTGTTGGTATCATTGATTTTCGCCATTCCTTATCAGAATTTCTTTTTAAGTTTGGAGGTAATATTGGATATAGTATACGTCCATCAGAAAGGCGGAAAGGTTATGCATCAGAAATGCTTAGGTTGATGTTAGCTATTTGTGGTGAGTTTGGAGAAAGCAAAGTTTTATTGACCTGTGATAAAGAGAATGAAGCTTCCCGCAGGACAATTGTCAAGAATGGCGGCTTCTTAGAAAATGAAGTCACTGATTCTGTAGGATTGAGCAGAAGCGGTATGATTCAAAGATATTGGATAAACCTATAGGAGGAACACATAATGAGCGATATATTGGAATTTGCCGACAGAGAAGAATTCAGAAAGTGGCTTTATGATCATTGCCTGTCAAATGACGGCGTTTGGCTTTTGTTTGGTAAAGCCGGCGGGCCGAAAACGCTAAAAGCCGGGGAAGCACTGGAAGAAGCTCTCTGCTTTGGCTGGATTGACGGACAGATGCAGAGCATCGATGATAGAACTTATAAGAAATATTTTTCCAGTCGCAGGGAGAAGAGTAAGTGGTCAGAGAAAAATAAAGCATTGGTCAAAAATCTTGAAGAACGGGGACTTATGACTGATTTCGGCAGAAAGAAAATAGAGGAAGCGAAGAATAACGGACAGTGGGATGCTCCAAAACCAAGGGAGATCACAGCGGAACAGATCGATCAGCTTTCCGTACTGCTGGAAGGATATGAACCTGCCTGCACAAACTGGAAGGCCATGTCCCCCTCCGTAAAGAAAACCTACACGCGAGCATATTTTGACGCAAAGACAGATGCAGGACGGGAAAAGAGAATTGCCTGGATGGTGGATAGGCTCAATAAAAATTTAAAACCCATGTGACTGTTTTGGTCAATCGTGATTTAAGGAAATGCGTTTCATTATGCTGAGGGGGAGAAATTATATGAAAAAATATAAAATTGCAGCTCTTTTAATGTTTTTTCACGGAGCATTTATGGAAATTGGCGGGTGTTTGTGCCTTATCCCTGTACTAATATTCGGAAGTGAAAATTTAGATATGAGTAAGTATTTTTCTTTTATTGTTCCGTATTTACAAGATAATTTGTATATGATGAGTATCGTGGGATTAATTTATGGAATAGTAAGAGTGACAGGCGCAATAGGATTGTGGAGAAACAAAATGTGGGGCTTGGTTCTGTCTATAATTAATTGTGTCATAACCATGGCGCTAATGATATTTATGCTGCCTGCGGGAATTATGGATGGAATATTTGCTTGTAGTTCATTGATTCTGATGTTGATGCAATACTTTGGAAACAAGAAGATTGTTGAGCCTGTTTGAAGGCAGACTGAAGCCCCTCTAATATTTAAGATGCTTTTCCTCATCATACTTTTATTGACCGTTTCCAGAAAGTTTAAACCACAGTAATTATGCGGCTTTTTCCATTATTGGCAAAGTTAGCGTGGATAATTCAGGTTTAATTATTTAGTTTGCACTGCCGTTTGCCACTCTATCTAACCAAATTAAATGTTAACTTGCGTTGTCTCCCCCTGCTTTAACACAGGCAAGGTGGTATAGCTCTGCACTAGCAGCGACGGATTTTGCAGTTTCCGCAGCAACATCACCGCCGCCTGTATGCCAAGGTCATAAACATCAATATCTATAATAGTCGGAGTTGGATCGATCAATGTTGCATAAGGATAACTGTCAAAAGTAAGGAACGCTATTTCCTCCGGAACCTTCAACCCGCTCTCCTGTATAGCTTTCATCGCACCTAAAGCCAGCGAGCTGTTCTCGCAGATAATGGCACGGGGCGGTTCTGGCAGGGAAAGCACCTGGCTGGTCTGTAAGTAAGCATCTTCTCTGGTAGAGTTCGTATGCCGGATATAAGCATCTAAAATCCGATAACCATAATCATACATCCCTCCCAAAAAACCGTTCAAACGTTGCATGGATATACGGTTTTCACGGCTTTCTGCAATAAACGCAACTTTTTCATAATGACATCTTAACATATGCTGGGCAGCAAACTGACCTGCAAGGCCGTTGTTCGTATCGATCCAGCTAAGCAAACTGTTCGATCCAGGATTCCCAATATATATGTGTGGGAAATGAGTTTCCTGTAAAATTTTTGCCATACCGGGAATATTTGCCGTAAGGGTCAAATCCCGCGCCTTGGCCAGTCAGCATATTTGTGAGACACTCTAAAAAACACGAAAAAACTAGTAGTTTTTTAGAGGAGGACTAACGATTATGGATCAATCAACTCACGATGTAAGGCGGGCCAACTGGCTCAACATTATAACCGAATGTCAGCAAAGGCCTGTCAATGTTTCAGTGAAACAATGGCTTGCTGATAATGGGGTGAAAGAAAAAGCTTATTACTACTGGCTGCGCAAGTTCCGCAGGGAGGCCTGTGAGCAGATACAGCTTCCTGCTGTCACAACACAGGCGGAAGTATCATTTGCCGAATTTCATGTCCCGGCCTCCGCCCCGGTAAACCTTACATCAGCCAATCATGCTGTGGCCGCTATCCGAGCGAACGGGATCACTCTAGAAGTATCCAACGATATTTCAGAGTCGCTTCTTAGGATGCTTCTGCAGGAGGTGGCGCATGCTTAAAGATGTACTTGAAATCCGACGTGTCGTACTGGCTTGCGGAACTGTAGATCTCCGAAAGGGAATCGATGGTCTTGCCATGATCATCGGCGATAAATATAAGCAAAATCCTTTTGAAAAAGGAACTCTGTTTTTATTTTGCGGCGGTCGCTCGGACAGGATCAAAGGATTGTTGT
>JAAVBZ010000017.1:55730-59783 GCA_014803415.1 Lachnospiraceae bacterium | reverse complement strand
TATGCCCTTCTCGCGTTTTGCGACCTTGTAATATTTCTTAATGTCCTGAACCATAATCATGTTTTCCATACTCGCCCTCCATATATCTTCTTAATNGTTCCTTCCAGATCAGGTTCAGACAGCCTGATATCCCTGATCTTACTTTTTTCCATAAGATGTTCCAAAAGCCGGGTTGTTTCTATCTTGTGTATATNATAATCAATTGTTACCGTGTCTGAATCGATACTGTATTTCTCCAGAGGAAGGTCTTCAAAATCAGGAAGCTCGTCCGATATCCTGACTTCCATCCTGTAATGCGGTGAAAACTCTTTTATAATACGCTCCGTTTTCCCGTCAAAAATAATCTGCCCTTCATCAATCAGAATCACTCTGTCACACAGCTTTTCCACTTCTGCAAGATTATTGCTTGTATAAATGATCGTAGAATGCTTTTCCTGCCTATAAGTTTCAAAAAACTGCATGATCTTATGCTTTATGGAAACATCCAGGCCGATCAGGACTTCGTCGAACATCAGAATCCTAGGCTCTGCAAGCATGGCATATACAAGCTCACATCTCATTCTTTCTCCCAGCGATAAATTTCTCGGTCGCATATTCATAAACGCTCCGATCTCAAAAACCTTCTCCAGCCTTGCGAGCCTGCTTTCATAAGCCTGCGGATCGATCTGATACATTTTAATACAATTTTCCAACGAAGCCTTCACTGTAAGCTCTTCCCATAATTGAGACTTGATTCCTGATACATATACCAAATCCTTAAGAGCCTTCTTATCTTCTATTATGCTCTCCCTTCCATTTGTTCTGACAAATCCGGCATCCGGCTTTACCGCCCCGGCTATTACATTCAGCAATGTGGTTTTTCCCGCGCCGTTCAATCCGATCAAGCCTACATTTTCATTTGATGCAATGTGGAGAGAGATTTCTTTTAATACTTTTTTATTTCCAAAAGCCTTNGATACATCCTTTAATATGATCAGAAACATTCACCGCCTATCTTACATATTTCTGTCGTGGAATTTACTATTACATAAAAAATCCCACACGTCAACGAGTGCGGGATAAACAACCTCTATATAGGGATAAGCAGCAATTATCCCAACATAACTCTTACAATGAACATTCCNTCCTTCTCATAAATATCAATATTGCCCTCATACTTTTCCGTAACNGCTTTNATCTGCTTCATACCGTATCCATGNCCCGGNTCTTCCTTGGAAGTTGCCAGTTCCGGATTATCNTTTAAAACAGANCNGTCAATACTNTTCTTNACTGTTATGANATCAAATCCTTTNTCAGATACTATATTNACTTCCAGNNTTTTGCCCTCNGACTCNAAGGCNCCGTTTANCGCATTATCAAGCATATTATTNAGAAGTGACGAAAANTCCACGCTGTCCATATAAGAAAACGNCAGATTTTCTATCTCTGCTTTNATCTCTATNCCCTGCTCTTTTGCCATGGANAGCTTGCTGTTAATAATATAACTCANCAGNGAATTGCCCACNTTGACATAGGTATACATNCGNTTCAGCTTGTCCANAATCTCTCCCGNATACTGNNTGGCTTCNTCTGTNTTGTTCTCCTCCAGATACGAGAGAATNACCAGCGNATGNTTNTTCATATCNTGNTTNANCANNCCGATCTGNTGCTGAATCCTGCGTATTTCNTCCGCCATCTNNTGCTGTTTNTCATAATCGTCNCNGATATCCGACANTCTCTTTTCCATATCCAGATTGTCNGCNANATATCTTGTAAGCAGNTTNTCCTGTTCCTCATATTTCGCNTNATCGGCTTTTCTCTTATTNATNTNCCCNATCAANAATATNCCCAGTATTATTATGATTACNGCAANAATCANATACATTTTTTTGCNNCCCTTCTAATTNCGAAGNATCTCGAGAATCTTNTTCCGTACCTCTTTTTCATAGCTCCTGCCCACNGGAAGCGCTATNCTTTCATCGCCGGCTCTCAGTAAAACCTCAGAGCTTACTCAGTTTNTCGATGNNATCNGCATTGACCAGATAACCTTTATGGCACCTNATAAATCCCTTNCCNTGAAGTTCATTCAAANCATTCGTCATAGTTTCCCTGATACGGATCATTTCATCNCAGGTTCTTATCATGAGATAATTTTTCTCTGCCTCTATATAGATGATATCTNTAATGAGCACCCTGATNAGNTCCTGTCCCTTNCGGAACACNAATTCCTGCTTGTTTTCCAACAATTCCCGGTTAACCCGCTTCACTAATTCATCTATCTCCTGATCGATATGCGTTTTGCGGATAAATCCAAAGGGCCTGTATGCAAAAGTCTGGTAAACCAGTGCATCATGGCTGGTTATGAATATCAAAATCGTTTTCAGTCCATTCTCATTGATATATCCCGCGATATCCATCCCATTATGATAAGGCATATCTATATCAAGAAACAATACGTCTATCTTCTCATTTTGAATACATTCCATCAGTTTTCTTGGATCATCAAAACCAGTGTAACGCGCCGATATGTCATTTTCATCAAAACAGTTCCGGACTTTTCTCAGGATATCATCCAGAATCTCTTTTTCATCATCGCAGATTACTATATGGTACATCTTTTTTCCTCATTTCTGAAGGCATACACCAAAAAAAGAACCATCTGCCACGCAGACCGTCCCGCTGCCTCTTCGCCACGCTGCCCAGATCATGACAGTATCCAGCATACCGACCAAGATAGCCAGAAGCTGTTCCATGATCAAGGGCAGAATCATATACACCTTATTCTATGCTTATTTACCAGCAATGTAAAGTACCTTCCCTGTGCCGCTTAGCGTATTCAGCCGAAAACACTCCCCGCAGCGTTACACACTCATGTGATTCTGGCTTACATGCTGATGCAAATATTTCTCTTTGGTCGCCATCCCGCCCCTGATATGACGTTCCGATTTATTTACATCCAGCACCTTTCTTGCTTCTCCTGCCAGCGCAGGATTGATCTGCATAAGTCTTTCTGTTACGTCCTTATGTACCGTACTTTTACTAATCCCAAACTGCTTGGCAGTCTGCCTTACCGTAGCGTTATTTTCAATAATATAATTGGCAATATCGATTGCGCGTTCCTCGATATAATCTTTCAAAGGAAATCCCCTCAGAATACTTTTTTACATTCTATGAAGTATTCTGAGGGGTTATGACTGTTTCTCCCAGCTTAATCTATGCATTATTTTTATCTTATCAACCTTAAGATGCTGCTATGGAATATGTACCAATAAAGTCAAACCTTTCTGGTATAACGGCACTGGGGAAAGCCTCCGCACCCATAGAACATACCGAACTTGCCTTTCCTTAAGGCCAGTTCACAGCCGCATACGGGACAGACCAATTCTTCCTCTTCTCCGGATAGAGAATCTTTCTTCTTTTTCTCCATCATTTTTCCCAGCTCTTCATAACATCCCTGATTCATCATGCAGTCAAATAAAGCCCGATGTGCACCCTCTGTCTTAAGCCCAAAATGACCGGCCACATCCGTAAGTTTATGATGGGACAGCTCCGGCAGGCACCTCCTTGCCATATACAGCGTATCAATATAATCATTTTTCAGCTCTTTTCCAAGATAAGTTAAAGCGGCATCATAGGCAAAATTCATATCAAAAGTATGAATATTATGACCTACCAGCACACTGTTTCCGATAAATTCCAGAAAGCCTTCCATCGCTGTCCGGATATCAGGTGCATCCTTTACCATCTCATCGGTAATCCCGTTTACAGCTGTAGCAGCCGCCGGAATATGTCTTTCGGGATTTACCAATGTGGTGAAATCGCTTACAACCTGATGCTTTTCTACCTTAACCGCCGATATTTCTATAATTGCATCTCTTACCTGATTAATACCTGTAGTTTCCAGGTCAAAGACAATATAATCCTCCATATAACCATTCAGACGCCTGCCTTTATTCCTCTGTATCATTTTGAGCCACCTTTATCCTTCTGTACGCATAAATTANNANCTGTAGTNNCNNGGTNAAAGNNNATCATAATCCTCNNNATAACCATTNANACGCCTGCCTTNANNCC
>JAAVBZ010000017.1:0-55723 GCA_014803415.1 Lachnospiraceae bacterium | reverse complement strand
CATTTTTGAGNNANCNTTATCNNTCNNNATGCATAAATTATCNNTGNTTACTTNANANGTTTNTCNNNTTCATGNTATACTTTGAAAAGTCGTGGTTCCATTATCGGGAAAACTGCGGCTTTCATTCGGTCAGTTCGAGACCTTCCTGACCTAAAACAAAACTAAAGGAGAAAGAAAAATGAATAACAAAGAATCAAAGAAAGTATTGCTGCTCGTTCAGGCAGCAATGATCGCTGCACTCTATGTAGTGCTCACCCTTATTGCCAATGCACTTGGCCTTGCCAGTCAGGCAGTTCAGCTCCGTTTCTCAGAGGCACTCACCATTCTGCCTTACTTTACCCCAGCCGCCATACCGGGACTTTTTGTAGGCTGCTTATTATCCAATATGATGGCAGGCGGCGCCATTCCGGATATTATTTTCGGTTCCCTGGCCACTCTGATCGGGGCAATACTTACCCGTAAATTACGCAAAAATAAATGGATGGCGCCGGTGCCTCCGATCGCAGCCAACGCCATCATTATTCCGCCTGTTATATTGTATGCCTATGGTGCCGGTCCTTTGTGGTTCAACTTCATTACCGTTACCATTGGCGAGATCCTGTCCTGCGGCGTACTGGGCATGCTTCTGCTTTTTGCCCTTGAAAAGTACGCAGGCCGTCTGTTTACAGAATAAAAATTTGTTTATCCGGCGGTAATGGTTACATTACCGCTGTTTGCTTCCGCACTGATCACACAGGAGGGACTGTCACCTATAGTCCCTTCTGCATGATTTCCCTTTTTATTATAAGAAAGCTGATCATCAAAGAAAGTGTGAATATTGCCGCTTCCGGTCTGAACTTCAAATTGAAAACTCAGCTCCTTTGAAAGCTCCAGATGGAGATTGCCGCTTCCGGTCTTGAGATGCATGTCTCCGGCTGCTTCAAGGAATTCTACATTTACGTTGCCGCTTCCGGCTTTCACAGATCCCTGTCCCGAAAACCCGTCTATTCTGATATTACCGCTTCCGGTCTGCGCTGTAATATCACCGCTAATGCGTTCCATTCTGATATTGCCGCTTCCTGCCTGCACAGTCATTTCCGCTGCTTTGGTATCATGCCACTTGATATTGCCGCTTCCGGCCTGCACGCTAAGCTTTTCTATATTCAGTGCAAAATCACTTTCTGCATTGATATTGCCGCTGCCGGTCTGCAGCTTCAGCTCATGAAGTCCATCCGCCGGAATATAAACTTCGATCCTTTCCCGTCCGGCAAAAAAGCCGAATATATTCACAATGATCTCCTTCCCTCCGGTTACGGTCACTGTACGGCTGCCTGTAGCTTCATCCGTCACAGTCTCACATACAGCCACTGCCTCCGGCCTATCACTGATCAGATATTCCTTTATAATGATGCTGTTTCCTTCTGTCGGATAAATATCCAGATTTTTGCTGGTATAGATCACTTCCAGATTATCAACATCTGAAAGAGAAAGTTCTATCGTATTTCTGAGTTTTGCTGTTCCACCCATGCTAAAATAAACTCCTCCTCTGTCTTTCGCATTCCTTACAGACAGTACGCTGATCAAGCTGGCAGCCAGAATCATAAGGGCCGCCACGATCAGGAAACCTGTTTTATTGCTCTTCATCAGTTTCACCTGCCTCCTCTTCCCACTCTCCGGTTCCTCTTTTTCCCAATCCCTGCAGATAATTTACCATGGGATAATAGAGCGGTATAGTCAGAAAGATGACCCAGCCCGGATGCCACAGAAAGCCAAAGAATCCAAGGCAAAGATAAATCAGCACCGCCAGTATCGGATAGGCAAAGCAAAGGGCATTTTTCCGTCTGATCGCTTCCACCAGAGAATGCCAGATGGGAACCAGTAAAAACAAAAGCCAACCCGGATGCCATGCATTCCAAAAGCATCCAATTATGAAATAGACTACTAATATGAAAAAGAACATAGGGAAATTATTATGATACCAAAGCCATTTTCCATCCCTTTTTTCACCATTCACGTAGACGCCGTTCTTATCGATATGTACATTATCACCCTTTTTCCCATCCTCCACATGGATACCGTTCCAGCCTATATGCACCTCTTCGTCTTTGTCCTTTACATGGATACCGTTAAATCCTATATGAACATATTCACCCGTATCCCCCTGCCCCTTTTCTTCGGGCTGCGAGCTGTGATTCACTGCAAGATCTGTTTCTTCATCTTCTATATAAGAAGCTTCCGGAATCTCATCTTCCGTCTTCAATAATTCATCCAAAGATATTTTATAAAGTCTTGCAAGCAGAATCAGGTTATCTGTATCCGGCGAGGCTTCCGCTCTCTCCCATTTGCTTACCGCCTGCCTGCTGATCCCCAGTTTCTCTGCCAGCGCTTCCTGAGACAGATTATTCTGCTTACGCAGGTTCACAAGTCTGTTTGCTATTTCAATATTCATTTTTTGATCTCCTCATACTTAAATTTCGAGCTGCTCTATGGATCAATTTAACCATTTTTTATCCGGCGAGGCTACCAATTCTAGGTTGAAAGACCCGCAACTTTTGGTTGCGGGCGCTTGTATCAGCTATTTTTAACATATTACAGTATAATTTAGTTTTCATTCTTCATATAGGTAATAAATTTATTTCCGTTCTTCTCGAACCATTCCCTGGAATCATTCATTCCCACTTTATAAACAATTTCTCCTCCGGACTCCGGATTCATGACCACAGTATTCATCTCATTAAACCCGATCAGCAGTACTGCAGAACCATCCTCCAGCATTACCAGCACAGGGATATCCTGATTTACATAATAGAGCATGGAATCTAAACTGCACCCGCTAAGATCCAGTATAGCGGTATCTTCCAGATTTTCTTCCAGAATCTGGAATACCGTATCTCCTCTGTTTAAAAGATACTGGGAATTTCTGCTGATGCCTTCATATTCAAGTATGGTGTCCAGACATACTGCCAGAGAAGATCTTTCTTCCTCTGCATATTCTCCTTTTATGGCCATGATCTGATTTTTAAGACTTCTGTTGCCCTTCATCCACATATAAGCACCGGCATCATTCACTACTACGCCGGAAGCCGCATTGGCCAGATTTACCGCATTTCCTTCATCCATAAAGATACCTTCAACGCCGTTTTTACCATAAACATAGTATCTGCTGGTTTTTGTCTCATCATTCCGGATGTCAACATTTCTTTTTCCCTCAAATAAGACCTCCTTAGGTGTCAGCAGCTTCATGGAAGAATCCCGTATATCTTTTTTCAGTGCTATCTGCGCTACTCTCTCATAGATTTCAATCACCACAGTTTCTACCGAATTTAATGTATTTTCCGCAGGTTCTGCATTCATGATCTGGTCATCCGGAATTTCTTCATAGCCTCCCTCTCCGGCCTTCTCCACACGTTTTAAGGAGATCTGATTGTCTTCCACGTTTCCTTCCGTTACATAAACATTTTCCTGTTCATACTCTTTTAATATTCCTTCTGTTTCATTCTGTATTCTGATACAGTACATAGGAAAGACTGTTTTCCCGGTGCTATCCGGTACGATATCCTCCTTTCGGGCAATACCGTATATCAGATCGTCCCCCATAAATCCTACAGGAGCAATCGCTTCACCGTCACCTGCTTCTATGATACTGCGGACCCCAGTGCTCAGGTTCATCAAGATCAGTTCTGTTCCCTGATACAGTTCATTTTCCTTTTGCCAGGCTATCATTCTGTTGCTGCCCGATACCTGATAGCAGCCTTCTTTCAGGTCCTTTACCAGCACTTCATAAGTGCGGTTCCGTGCGCTGATGCCATAAATGTCATTGTCCAGCATCAGATACAGAACTCCCAGCCTGTTAATATAAGTAAGCTGGTCCACCTCTGCCATTAGCAGCTCCGGTGACTTATAATAGGGTACATAGACCAGTTCCTCTATCGTGTTGACGCTGCTGTCATAGTAGTACACAGAAATTCCCACTCTGCCCTCATGGCTTCCTCTGTTCATGTAGCCATACACCATAAAGCTTACATTGCCGCCTTCATCCACAGTCAAAATACGAATGCCATACTTATCATACAAAGTCCTCGCATCGGCATTGTCCGCCTGATAAAAACCGAAAAGATAAGCCAGCTTGTGTTCTTCCACATTATAGCTGTACAGCGTGTTATTCATGACAAAGGCGATAATACTGCCTCCGTCACTCTCTTTAAGGGGTATTTCTTCTCCTGTGATTCCCAGGAATATCTTATTACTGCTGTATACATTAGCTGATGCATCAAATAACTGATCCATGGTCCTTTCAAAATCAAGCAGATACATACGATCAGCAGTATATCGTATTCTATAGTATTCTTCCACCGCATAATAATTGGTCTTCTGTCCTTCTCTGGCAGAAACAAAATACTTTAAAAGAAAGCTTCCGGTCTGAGATGCCAGTTCTTTAATTGTAACCTTGGGCTGTGTTACTCTTGTTACCTGAAGATCCCCCCATGTTACCTGATTAAAACTGCTGTGAATCGTTACTTTTCCTAATGTGGAGTTATCCCCTTCCGAATTAGATTCCAGATATTTTGTAAGTTCTTTTGCTGCTTCCTTATCAAATGTTTTCTCCGAGAAATCAAGTACATAATCCAGTTTTTCACCGGAATAATAGTTTTCAGAATAAACAGCTCTTGTATAATAACGGATCTCCTGCTCATCGTCCGTAGTAAGAATGATCACCAGTACATATTCCCTGTTGTTGTCGATCAGATCCTTCAATCCAAATGTAGCCNNNATCTGTTCATCTTCCTTGGTAAACTCTGTCACCTTTGTACTCTCTACAAGCCGTTTTCCATCAATACTCCTGACTTCAAAATCAATTNCGTTTATTTCTCTTCCATAGCAGTCCACCACAATAGAAACTTTTCTTCCCTCGGATAGTGGNGTAATGCTTTCTCTCATATAATTCACTTCTATGGCCTCGTTATAGCCATGAAGCTCATTGATCACTTTGTCTTCATATTTCACGGATACTACCGGAAGAGTGGCCTGCGCCATTTCCGCAGTCATATCCGTATTGCCCTTGTTCATAATATTACTGATCCCAAAAAGGGCCGCCAGAAAAGTTATGGCTACAATAGTCCATCTGATAATATATTTCTTCATTCTAATTCTCCGCTTAAAATAACTGTCCTGAAGCAACTACTTTTCTTTCAGCAGTTTTTGAAAAGTTGTATCCACATGCAAAAAGTCTGTTACTTCGCTAATACCGGTCTTCCCATATTTATTATTCTTGACCGCTCTTATCAGGATATTCTTGGGCGTATGTTCCATATCTATAAATTCCAGGATCTGGGTGTCGTATCCCTGTTCCTCCAGGAGATTTGCTCTCACTGCATCAGTAAGAAGGGCTGACATTCTTTCCCTGATCAGCCCATACTTCAGAACGGGGGCAAGCTCCTTACTGCTGATCTGCTTATTGACTTCATGCTGACAGCAGGGTACGGAAAATATCACCTTTGCGTTCCAGTCCACTGCCTTTTTTAATGCATGATCAGTAGCTGTATCACATGCATGAAGGGTTACCACCATGTCCACTTTTCCGGTTCCTTCAAATCCGGCGATATCCCCCTTCAAAAAGGTCAGCTTGTCATAGCCGTATTCTCCTGCAAGCCGGTTGCAGTGATCGATCACATCTTCTTTCAGATCCAGGCCCGTGATCACAACATCATACCCTCTTAACTCATGCAGATAATAATAGAGTGCAAAGGTCAGGTAGGATTTGCCGCATCCAAAATCAATAATATGGATACTTTCTTTCTTATCAAAAACCGGAAGGATATCCTCCACAAATTCCAGATATCTGTTGATCTGTCTGAATTTATCATACCTGGAATGTACAATTTTTCCTTCTTTTGTCTGTACTCCAAGGTCAACCAGAAAAGGAACTGCTCTTCCCTCTTCCAAAATATATTTTTTCACACGATTATGAGAAAGATCCCAGCTCACCGCTGCTCTTTCTGCATCGCTTTCTGTTTTCTTTTTCATGGTCTTTACTGTAACTTTCCCCTTTTTACTGACAAGGACAGTGGCCTTTAATTCCCTGCTTTCTCCTTCCAGCTGTTTAAAATCCTGTTCCATCAGTTTCAAGATTATTTTAAGGGCCTCTTGCCTGTCCATGTTTTCATGAAACACTTTCGTCCCTTCATAAACAGTTTTCTGGAAAAGGATATGCTCCTTTACCAGAACGGGACGGATCTTTATTTTAAATGCTCCCTCCTTCTGTCTCGGATTGCTGATAATGATATGATACAGCTTTTCAGACAGAAGGGAAGCAAGAACTTTCTTTAGTTCTTCCATTTTACTTCCTCTCACCTGTAATCACAACTAAAACTTTAAAATTCCCCTTCGTGAATTGTGTCTTCGCTTATAAATTTCATAAAAAAGCAGGATCTGCACCATATCCCCCATCCATTCCCATTTCTCCGGCGGAGTTTGCTTAGCGTCTTCATCCTTTTGCTCTTCTCTTTTGATCCTGTCAAGGATATCCATAGACAGCTTATAGAGCTGCCATCTATCCGGAAATTCATCATAGATCATGCTGCCCTCATAGTCCAGCTTATCTAAAATAGAAGCGATCATTTTCTGATATTTTTTCGCTTCAGAAGGATACATCTGCTGCAGGTATTCCAGATCTCTGATGATGGAATCCTCTTCCTGATAATACATGGGCAGAGGATATGTCATATAAAAAGGCAGAATTTTACGTTCAAACATCATTGCAAAGCGTCCTTATCTCTTTACTGTTATCATATGCAGATATGCTCTGTGCGGTTCGAACAGTTTCAAGATTCCACTATTTGAGCAGCCGCTGTGCAAGATGCTTCATCTTTCTTACCTCTTCCCTGTCACAAGCGCCGGCGCTGTATCTGGCCTTTTCGTAAAGTGCCGAAAACTCGGCTGCCTCTTCTTTTTCCGGAAAAAGAGCAGCACAGCACTCTTTTGCTGTTCCATGTAAAATTAGTTTTTCTGTCTTTTCCTCTTTTAAAAATCCATATTTTTTACAAAGGGTTTTTAAATACTGCCTTCTGATAGCCTGCCCCGGCGTTCTTCCAAATCCCGGAAAACGTTCCCTTTTTTCCCCTGCCTTTTTCTTTTTTGTAAGAAACAATGATTCAACCTTGTCGTTTTCCTCTGATTCTTCTACTATTTTCTTTTGCATTTTCTTCCCGAATACACTTTTTATGAAACGTATGATCCCTATGACAGCTGCCGCTGCCAATGTAATGATCATGATTATGGCTGCTGCATACAACACACCATTGATGACCTGCAATAAAAGAGAGGGCTCCGTATCCTCAATTGCTTCGATCATTTGAGGCACCTCTGCATTTTCAACCCCTTCCGGTATGAGGATCTCTTCCCCCGAATTCCCTTTAGGAAACAGCGAAAACAAGAACACCAAAATTACTTTTAAGAAATAGCGTATGGCAGATCCTATACGGTCTGCAAGCTGTCTGTCTGCAAACAGAGCTATAACGGATCCTAAAATTCCGATAAAGCCCGCCACCAATCCAAAAGAAGCGCCGAAAGCCTTTCCGGAAGAAATATTCTCTGTGGTCCTGTTACTTAAATCAATATACAGATCAAAATTTATAAGATAATAATACAGAAAATAAATGATCATGTAAATGATCATCAGCTGCATGATACGGCTTCCACAGACGCCCCCGGCCTGCAGGCTGTCAATAAGATAAACCACAAAAAAGAAACCTGCTGCCGCCAGAAGATTCATGGGAGACATACCGGTCTTCTTTTCCGAAAGCTTTGCTATTATACTAAGCAGTGCAAATAGAATACTGAAAATACCAAACACCACTATTTCCAGCATCTGCCTGCTGTAGAGCGCCATGACTCCTGCCACTGCAAGAAAATGCAGAAGGAAGAATAAAAGAGCATGACTGCAGAATCTCCGTACCAGATAATAGAAGATGGGCACGAAAACAAGTAAGCATATTCTTAAAATTCCGGGCCGGTATCCAAAAAAACCTGTAAGGATCAATATCATTACTGAGACAGCCAAAAGAAAATTTAATATCTCCGCCAAAATATCTCCCACAGATTCTATTCTTTGACTCATACCTGTTCCTCCTGCAGCATAATAACGCTTTCTTTCAGCTTATCCATAATATCTTTATCGTCCATCTCCTTAGAAGGACAGATCCAGGCAAAATCTTCCTTTTCCTTATAAGAAACAAGAAGACTTTGAAAATCCTCGTGGCGGTTTGGCGAAATAACGACTGTATACAGCGCATTATCCAAAAGCAGCTTATCTCCGAAAGATTCTCCAAAATCCGCTGTTTCTTTTTTCAGATCCAGCCTTGCCAGAGATTTATAAACGGCGTTCAGGCTTTCTCCACCTGTAATTCCCTCCAAAATCAATATCTGTCCCGTCATACAATCCGGCGCATTGGCATAAACAGCTGTCTGCACTCCCTGGTTCAAAAGCTCCCACACAATACGGGCACATATGCTGATGCTCATCTCCAGCAGCTCCTCACGGCGGAGAATATTGGTATCCTGAAGATTTAAGAAAATTCTCACGGATTTTACCGCCGTATGATCACGTACATTGACTTTTAATTCTCCGGTTTTTGCAGTTGCTTTCCAATTAATGGATTTCATTTCATCATAAGGCTCATATTCTCTGATCCCCCTGTGCGTAAAGGGATCCTCTATCTCATACCGCCTTACCGCAACTTCTCCGCTCACCTTTTTCATGGCGCTGTCAAGTACGGAAGATGAAAACTGCCTTGGCAGCACATAGATCCTGGTATCGCTTTCCATGTGGCCACGCATCTCCTGTGAAAAGAAAAGGTCGGCTCCCACCAAGTCAATTCCATAAATGCCGAAATATCCCCTTTGGGGACAGCTGATCTTATGGGTACGGGTGATCCTTTTATAGGGCATAACGGTAAAAAGGTCATTACGGTAATACAGATCCGTCACCGCACTGTTATCAGTATCCAGAAATTTCAAATTTCTGGAGCACTGGAACTTGACCTTCAGCGTTGCAAGCGGCAGCCACTTCCTGTTTTCCACCACCTCAATAAGAGAAGCCTGATCTCCTGTTTCCACCATCTCCTTTGAGAAGGAAAGTCTGACCGAAACTCCTTTCATCCACAACCTGGAATACAGGGCGTTCTGCAGCAGAAAAAGAATTCCTGCAAAACATGCAATAAAAAGAATGACCATGATCCTACCTGCCTTTCACAATACTTTTGTAAAATCTTCTGTAGGAGCAGGAATCTCTTCTAAAATCTCTCTTATTATTTTCTGTGCTTCATCGCCCTTTTGATATCCATAGGAGATCACCAGTCTGTGAGCCAGAACGGGCACTGCCAGCTTCTTCACGTCATCCGGAATACAGTAATTTCTGCCAAGAAGCGCCGCATATGCTTTTGACGCCCTCATTAATGCCAGTGCACCTCTTACACTGACTCCGGCAATGACTTTTTCCTTCTTTCGTGTGGCTGAAACAAGTTCCACAATATATTTTTCAAGTGCTTCATGTACATAAACGCCCACTGCCTCTTTTTTCATAGCGGCCAGATCCTCAGCGGTTACCACAGACTGCAGTTTGTCATAGGGATCCTCCATTCCAAACCTGTGAAGAATTGCTTCTTCCTCTTCGGCAGTAGGCTGCCCCATGGAAAGTTTGATCATAAATCTGTCAAGCTGCGCTTCCGGAAGAGGAAACGTACCTGAAGTTTCAATAGGATTCTGGGTTGCAATAACCAGAAATGGGCTGGAAAGAGGATAGCTGATACCGTCAATGGTGACCTGCCTTTCCTCCATACACTCCAGAAGTCCGGCCTGGGTTCTGGGCGTTGCCCTGTTTATCTCATCTGCCAGAAGTATATTGGTAAAAACAGGCCCTCTTCTTAAATCAAATTCATTGGTCTTTCTGTTAAATACATTCATTCCGGTAACATCGCTGGGCAAAAGATCCGGTGTAAACTGAATCCTGGCAAAATCCACACTGAGAGAAGCCGCCAGTGATTTAGTCAGCTTAGTCTTGCCTGTCCCCGGCATGTCTTCCAGAAGTACATGTCCCTCTGACAGAAGCGCCGTCAAAAGAAGCCGGCAGGTCTCTTCTTTTCCTACAATGACCTTCCCCACATTCTCAATAATTTTCTTTCCCTTTTCCTGAATATTTTCTGCCATATCTTCTCCTTGCAACAATAGAATCCACGCTTTGCAAGGATTCTATTGTCATGAATTGAATCGAAAGGGGCAGTTGAATTACTGCCCCTTTAAGTCTGCATAAATAAATTTCCTGCTATTTAATAACATGAATACGAGCCAAAGCTCTCTGCAATGCTGTTTCCGCACGCATAATATCAGTTTCCGGCGTCTTGGACTGCAGTCTCTTTTCTGCTCTTTCTTTTGCTCTTTGAGCCCGCTGCACATCGATTTCTTCCGGCCACTCAATGATCTCAGCCAGAATTACCACTTCATCCTGAAGAATTTCCGCAAACCCCGCATGAAGGGCAGCTTCCTTCTTTCCCTCAGGCTCTGTAATAGTAAGGATACCGGGGCTGATGATCACTGTAGTCGGAACATGTTTTCTTAAAACGCCGATCTCTCCTTCAGTGGTATTGAATTCCACCATGGAGACCTCTCCCTTATAAAAGACACGATCGGGAGCAATGATCCTAAGTGAAAATAAGTTGTTATTATCTGCCATCTGCTTCCTCCCCGTTCCTACTTAACGCGGGCAAGTACATCATCAATGCTTCCTGCATTTAAGAAGTAGCTTTCAGGAATATCATCATGCTTACCTTCCAGAATTTCCTTAAATCCACGGATTGTTTCGTTGATCGGCACATACTTACCGGGAAGTCCGGTAAACTGTCCGGCTACAAAGAAAGGCTGTGATAAGAATCTCTGAACCTTTCTTGCACGGGATACAACCAGCTTATCGCTTTCTGACAATTCATCCATACCAAGGATCGCAATAATATCCTGTAATTCCTTATATTTCTGCAGAATCTCCTGTACCCCTCTGGCAACCTGATAATGCTCTTCCCCTACGATTCTGGGATCCAGAATTCTGGAAGTGGATTCCAACGGATCTACTGCAGGATAAATACCCAGCTCTACGATAGAACGTGACAATACTGTAGTAGCATCCAGGTGAGCGAATGTAGTTGCAGGTGCCGGGTCTGTCAAGTCATCGGCAGGCACATATACTGCCTGAACAGAAGTAATGGAACCGTTCTTGGTGGAAGTGATACGCTCCTGAAGCGCGCCCATTTCCGTCTGCAGTGTAGGCTGATAACCTACGGCAGAAGGCATACGTCCGAGAAGCGCTGAAACCTCTGAACCAGCCTGTGTGAAACGGAAAATATTGTCAATGAACAGAAGCACATCCTTACCGCCTTTGTCACGGAAATACTCTGCCATGGTAAGTCCTGTAAGACCTACTCTCATTCTGGCTCCGGGGGGCTCGTTCATCTGACCGAATACCATGGTAGTCTTGTCAATAACGCCGGACTCTGTCATTTCATTGTAAAGGTCATTACCCTCTCTGGTTCTTTCTCCTACGCCGGTAAATACAGAATATCCACCATGCTCTGTTGCAATATTTCTGATCAATTCCTGGATAAGTACGGTCTTGCCTACGCCTGCACCACCGAACAATCCGATCTTACCACCCTTCTGATAAGGGCAGAGAAGGTCAACGACCTTAATACCTGTTTCCAACAATTCCTGCTGTGTGGACTGCTCTACGAATTCAGGGGCAGGTCTGTGGATAGGTTCATAACTTACTCCCGTAGGAGCCGGTTTATTGTCAATGGGATCACCCAAAACGTTAAAAATACGTCCAAGTGTATTTTCGCCGACAGGTACGCTGATAGGAGAGCCTGTTGCAATTGCTTCCATACCTCTTACGAGTCCGTCGGTAGTACCCATGGCAATACATCTAACTGTATCATCACCCAGATGCTGTGCCACCTCTACGGTCAGCTCATTGCCGTCCTTTAAAGGAATCTTGACAGCTTCGTTGATCTCAGGCAGTCTGTCATTGAACTTTAAGTCCAGTACGGCGCCAACGATCTGTGTGATTTTTCCAAAGCTTTTTAAATCTGCCATTTTCTCCTCCTATGATATTGCATTCGCGCCTGCAATAATTTCTGTTAATTCCTGTGTAATGGAACCCTGACGCGCTCTGTTATACAGAAGAGTCAGATTACTGATCATCTCTTCCGCATTGCTGGTAGCTGAATCCATGGCCTGCATTCTGGCACCGTTTTCACTGGCTACAGATTCCACCATACTGCCGTAGATCAGGCTTGTGATATACTTGGGTATGATCAGATCCAGTGCTTCCTCATCTTCAGGCTCAAAGTTCATCAGTGCTTTGTCTTCTCCCGGATTCTCCGATGCCTGGGCAGATCCTTCATCAGAAGCTCCTGCCGGTGATATTGCATCTACTTCCACAGGAAGAAGTTTTAAAAGTGTGGGCACATGTACTACCGTATTCTTAAATGCGGTATAAGCGAGATAGATTTCACTTATCTCACCCTTTTCATATGCTTCCAGCACGTCTTTACAAATAACCATGGCATCTGCATAGACAGGTTCCTCAATCACATCGGAATATTCCGCTTTAATTTCATAATTCTTAAGCAGGGCGTCTTTTCCCTTTTTACCAATGGCATAAATGCTCAAATCCTGATCTTTCAATTCTCCCTGTGTGATCAGCTTAGTCACATTGGAATTGTAACCGCCGGCCAGACCTCTGTTGGAGGTGATCACAATAACGGCCTTCTTGCCGTTCCCGTCAGAATTTAAAAACCTGTGATTCAGGTTTTTGGTACGGGACAGAATAGACTGCACCGTACTGTACATACAGCGGAAGTAATTATCGGATTTTTCTGCATTCTGCTTTGCTCTCTGCAGCTTAACAGTAGAAACAAGCTTCATCGCTTTGGTAATCTGCTGGGTGCTTTGAATACTGCCCTTACGCCTTTTTATGTCTCTCATTGAGGCCATAATCTAATCACCTTTTCTTTCTGCTGCTGTTTATTTAAATGCTGCCTTGAACTCCTCAATTGCCTTTTTAAGTGTACTTTCCGTCTCTTCGGAAATTACCTTTTCCTGTGCAATGGCATTCGGAACCTGAGGATATTTTGTATCCAGGAATTCGAAGAACTCTGTCTCGAATCTGGTAATATCTCCGGTAGGTATATCCAGCAGATACTTACCTGTGACTGCAAAGATAATGATTACCTGATACTGTACAGGCATAGGCTTGTATTGAGGCTGCTTTAATATTTCTTTGATTCTTTCACCCTGTGCAAGCTTTTCCTTGGTATCTGCATCCAGCTCGGAACCAAACTGTGCAAAAGCTGCCAGCTCTCTGTACTGTGCCAGTTCCACACGGATAGGCGCTGCGATCTTCTTCATAGCCTTGATCTGCGCTGCACCACCCACACGGGATACGGAAAGACCTGCATTTACAGCAGGACGGAAACCGGAATTGAACATTTCTGTTTCCAGATATATCTGTCCATCTGTGATGGAAATAACATTCGTAGGAATATACGCTGATACGTCGCCTGCCTGCGTTTCGATAATGGGCAGTGCTGTCAGAGATCCTCCGCCATATTCTTCACTCATTCTTGCAGCTCTTTCCAGAAGTCTGGAATGAAGATAGAATACGTCACCGGGGTAAGCTTCACGTCCGGGGGGTCTCTTAAGGAGCAATGAGAGTGTACGGTATGCAGCTGCGTGCTTACTTAAATCATCGTAAACAACGAGTACATCCTCTCCGTTCTCCATCCACTCTTCACCGATCGCACATCCTGAATAAGGTGCAATATACTGAAGGGGTGCCAGTTCACTTGCGGTAGCCGCAACGACTGTCGTATAGGAAAGAGCTCCAAACTCTTCCAGCGTCTTAACAATAGAAGCAACAGTGGATGCCTTCTGTCCGATGGCAACGTAAATACATTTCACGCCCTGTCCCTTCTGATTAATGATGGTATCGATGGCAATGGCGGTCTTACCTGTCTGTCTGTCACCGATAATAAGTTCTCTTTGTCCTCTTCCGATAGGTACCATGGAGTCAATCGCCTTGATACCGGTCTGAAGCGGTGTATCAACTGATTTTCTTGTGATAACGCCTGATGCTACTCTTTCAATTTTACGGTACTTGTCTGTTTCAATGGGACCTTTGCCGTCAATGGGCTGACCCAGCGCATTAACAACACGTCCAAGCATTACATCGCCTACAGGAACCTCAACAACACGTCCGGTGGTCTTAACCGTATCGCCTTCGTTGATGCTTTTGCCGCTTCCGAGCAGTACGGCACCTACATTGTCCTCTTCCAGGTTAAGTACCATGCCGTAAATTTCTCCCGGGAACTCAAGAAGTTCTCCCTGCATTGCATTTTCCAGACCATGCACACGTGCGATACCGTCGGCCACCTGAATAACTGTACCGACATCTGATACTTCAAGCTCTGAAGCATATCTTTTAATCTGCTCTTTGATCACTGAGCTGATTTCTTCCGGTCTTAAATTCATGCCTTTACGCACCTTTCTTGTTTCTTTTTATTATTTCTCTATCCTTGTCTGCAGCAGCTGTCTCTGCATCTCGAACAGCTTGGTCTTTACGCTGCTGTCCACTACTCTGTCTCCGATGCGGATCACCATGCCGCCGATAAGTTCCTCGTCCACTCCAAAATGCATTTCCATTTGCTTGTAGGATGTGGTGGCAAGGAGTTTTGCCTCTACTTCTTTCTGCTTTGCCGCACTAAGCGGAATTGCCGTAATTACATAAGCGATACCGATACCTTTCAGCTTCTTTACCTCATCAATAAAGTAATCGAGAATTCCNTCGATCTCNCCATATCTGTCCTTACTGATGATCAGATTTAAGAATCCTGCCAGTTCATCGGAAATCCTGCCTTTAAAAACCTGATCCANTNCCGAAAGCTTTTCTTCTTTCAGGATCTTTGGATGGTTCATCAATTTATTAAAATCGGGATTTTCCTTCAGTATCTCCTTAAGAGCCATGATCTCTTCAAGGAAAGCGTCTTCCCTGCCTTCCTCTACCGCCAGTTCAAACAAAGCTTCTCCATATGTTTTTGAAACTAGCTTAGCCATGTGCTCTCACCTATTTCTTTCAATGTTTCATTTACAAGGCTTTCCTGTACGTTTGTATCAATGGATGCCTTTACTACTTTACCTGCCATCATGGATGCAATGACTACCATTTCACGTTTTACATCATCAGCCGCTTTCTTCTTTTCAAGCTCAGCTTCCACTTTGGCCCTTTCAATGATCCTGGCAGCTTCTTCTTTCGCCTCCGCCACGATCTTATTCTCATTTGCAAGCGCCCGCTTTCTGGCATCGCTTAAGATTTCATCCGCTTCCTTCTCGATGTTCTTTATTTTGTCCTCATACTCTGCTTTAAGAGCCGCTGCATCTTCCATATCTTTAGCGGCGCTATCCAGCTCTCCCTTNATCTTATCCTGCCTTTTCTTAAGGAATTCCCTTGCAGGATTAAAGAGGAAATGAGATGCAACTAAGAACAATACGAAGATTGCAATCATCATCAGACTCGCATCTGCTAAAAGCTGCAGGTCCAGGTCAAACAACCTCGGTTCCATCGTTAAGCCTCCTTTCTTCTATACTTAGAAAACTCTTTTTGGTATTTTAAGGTACGAGAGGCTTTACGAATAACAGAAGGATAGCTACAAGCAGACCATACAGACCTGTTGTCTCGGCAACTGCCTGACCAAGTAACATGGTAGAAGTAATATCGGACTTAGCTCCGGGATTTCTTCCTACTGCAGCTGCTGCGTGTCCTGCTGCAATACCCTGTCCGACACCAGGTCCGATACCGGCAATAACTGCCAGACCTGCACCGATTGCTGAGCAACCTAAGATAAAGTTAGTATTAAATTCCATTTTTGTTTCCTCCTTGTGCTTATTAAGCAAATTTTAATTTTTAATTTTCTTCTGTGGTACATGCGTCCGTAATGTACGTCATGGTCAGCATACAGAATACATAGGTCTGAATTGCTCCTGAGAACAAATCAAAGTAAACATGCAGTGCTGCGGGCCAGATAATGGCAAACTTATTAAGAAGCGCATAGATCAAAGCCATGATAGCTGTTCCCGATAGAATATTGGCAAACAGACGCAAGGACAATGACACCGGTACTGCCAGATCACCTATAATATTGATAGGCGCCCAGATCGGCCATGGATCGCATAATCCTTTTAAAACGCCCGATACCTTCTGGTGCTTGAACTTGTTAAAATGNATCATCACAAAAGTAATGATACCAAGNGCAAACGTTACACCATAGTCGGCGGTCGGCGGACGTAAGCCCAGCAGTCCCGATATGTTGCTGATAAAAATAAAGATAAANATCGTACCGATATAGTTACGAAAATTAACGGCATACTTTCCCATAACGCCGCCAATCATACCGTCTAACATCTCTACGATGAGCTCAACAACATTCTGAAATGCACCTGGAACCTCCGTTGCATGCTTGATAGCCTTATTTGCAAACAAACAAAACGCCATAATGATAAGCATTACGATCAGCACACACACATGCGACGTAGTTATCCATACCGTCTGCCCGAATAATTCATAGGAAAAGACACCATGAATCATAAAATCAACAGCCGTTCCTTCCGATAACAAGATTCCCTGCCCCATATTTTCACCTCCTTACCTCCTGCTCTTTAGCAGGTTCTTCAGCAATTATTTCGGAAAGTACTTCTTCCCCATATATTAATTTACTTATCCGCTTAGTCAAAAACTGCATATAGGCTGACGCCTTAAGTCCCATGATCCCTATAAATGCGGTAATGGGATGGCCTATTTTAAGAACTGCAGTTCCGATCAATATTATAACGATCAGAATATATCTGATAATATTCTGCCTGCTTAAATAGCTCACGGCTCCCTTTTCTCCAAGGTCAAGTCCTCTGTCCAGAGAGCGCCACATATGAAAAGCGCAGAACATTGCGGTCAGGATACCGATCCACAGCCCGATGCTGTAGTCTGTCCGATTCTGAAAGGGTACTATGATGATCTGGCAGATAACAGCAAAGATCAAAATGCCTGTTTCCAGTTCAAATAAAGTTCTATTCATTTTTTGAATCAATGCCTGCATGGTCTGTATCCTCTTTTCCGGCATCGGCCGTACCATATCCTTTATCTGCTTTGCCTGTGCACCTTCCCTTATGAAGATAAGCCGACTCACTGCTCCCCTTTTCGAAAATCCTTTTTGAAAAATGATAAATGTTCCGGAATCCGGCAGCTGCTCCTACAAAGAACAGAATAATGACAAAACAGGAAGTCCCAAGTTTCTTATCCAAAAGAATACCCAGAAAAGAGCAGACAAGCACCGGCACCAGTATGTTTATACCGAACTGCCCTATCATCGCAAGGGACTGATATACACTCCGATTAAACTTCACACGCTTCTCCCTTTCAAGAATACTAAAGCAATGTCAATTATAACTTTCAATACCCCTATAGATTATACTAACTTTTTGCTTCAATGTCTAGGAAAAAAGTTGACTTTCCATCCATATGAGAGTAGTATTTTGAAAAACAGTTCTGTTACTTTGGGGAGGGTACGATGAACAGCAGCATTTCCATACGCCTTGCAGATCCGCAGGATGCAAAAGCTCTATTGAAAATTTATGCTCCTTATGTGGAAAATACGCCCATTACTTTTGAATATGAGGTTCCTTCACCTGCAGAATTTGAGGGCAGGATCCGGGAAATCTCTTCCCGCTACCCTTATCTGGTCGCATGCAAGGGTTCTGAAATACTGGGGTATTCCTACGCCTGCACCTTCAAAAGCAGAGCAGCCTACGACTGGTCCGTAGAGACCTCTATTTACATCGACCAAGGTGCACGGAGCCTTGGTATCGGTTCCCTCCTTTACCAAAAACTGGAGGAACTTCTGAAAAAGCAGAACATCTGCAATCTGTGTGCCTGTATCACTTATCCCAATCCCGAAAGTATAGCTTTCCATGAAAGACATGGTTATTCCACTGTAGCACACTTTCACAGATCCGGTTATAAATTTCATACCTGGTATGACATGATCTGGATGGAAAAAGCACTTGGTGAACACTCTGACAGCCCTAAGCCGTTTATCCCCATAAAGGAGGTATTATAATGGACCCTGTTTTGTACCGCAGACGTTTGATTCCCGATGAATGTATTCTTTTAAAAGATGATGTGATATTGGAGTGTAATGAAGAACATATCGTTACCTCCTGGAACGCTATCCGTCCCAAGAAAGATCTCCATCATGGCTACTCCTGTTACTTTTTAAAGGAAGGATTTAAAGTCAGCAAGTTCTTTTATGAAGACGGAAGGCTGCTTTACTGGTACTGTGATATTGTAGATTATGACTACTCTAAAGCTGACAACCGTCTGATCGTAACGGATCTGCTTGCCGATGTGATCATTTATCCCGACGGCTTTGTAAAAGTAGTCGATCTGGACGAGCTGGTCACCTCGCTTGAGGCGCGCACCATTTCCCTGGACACTTTAAAGTCCTGCCTTCGAAAGCTGGATAAATTGCTTGGTATAATTTATGCAGGAAATTTTAATTCCCTGACCAGGTTCATAGAAGATCATGAAAATTGATAAAACCCTGCCTTACTCAAGGCAGGGTCTTTTATCCTTATCAGTAAAAAATATGTCCGCCGATCTGAGTTCCCGTAAGACCTTCGATTGGCGTTCTGAAAAACAGGCAGTTGCCTACAGTGGTGGCTCCTGCCATGGCCTCATCCGCCGCCTTGTAGCAGGCTGGCGTTGCATGATCTTCTGCAAGAGCCAGTGCCAGCCGTCCGCTGGCAACCGGTGAAAACTGCTTGTTCTGATAAATAACGCCTACTACCGTATCCGGAAATACAGAACTCATCACACGGTTCATGACCACCGCGCCTACCGCCACCTGTCCGGCATAAGGCTGATTGCCGGCTTCACAGTAGATCAGATTGGCAAGAAGATACCTGTCTCCCTCAGCAAAAGTGATCTCGGAAATGTCTCGCCAGCTGGACTGTGCTGCCAGCTGGGACAGTCTTCTTTCTTCTTCTAATTGCTTCTGCAGCTGCGCTATATTATTCTTCTGCTCTTCCAGCTGCTTTTCATAAGCGATCATTTCCATTTCTGTTTCGGAGATCTGATGCTGATAGTTGGAAATCTGTCCGGCGGTCTGATTCACCATTCCCGCCACCTTACTCTGTTCCGCCTCNACGGCNGTCTTCAGCTCATCCAGTTCTTCCTTTTCCTCTTCCAGCCTGGCTTCCTTCTCCTCAACAGAGGTTCTGATCTGCTGATATTCATCGAATTTCTGTCTGTCATAAGCAGTCAGTTGTTCAATATAGTCGTTGCGGTTCAAAAGATCCGAAAAGCTGGCAGCGCCGAAGATCATTTCCAGAAAAACAAAATCCCGCTTTTCATACATGAACTGAATACGCTTTTTCATGGCTTCATACTGTTCCTGCTCTACTGCCATTGCCTCATCCAGCTCGTCTTTCGTTTGTTCGATCTCAGCTTCCTTATCCCTGATCTGCTGTTCCAGATCAGCCAGGTTGCTGCTGACCTGGGCAAGATTGTTATTCAAAGTATTCAGCTGACCTTTAAGTCCCTCAGTGGTCGCCTGAAGCCCATCCAGCTCCGCCTTGGTGGAATCAATGGCCTCTTCCGTTTTTTCTTTATCTTCTTTGGCCTGATTCAGTTTTTCTTCCGTATCTTTTAAATCTGCATAAGCAGTTGTGGGAACGGCGGTTGCAAGCAAGACGACCGCCGTAANCAAAGCGATCAGCCTCTTCCCTACTCCCTTCATCCGTCTCACCGCCTTTTCTTTTACTTCAACTTATTTCGTGCCGAAAATCCTGTCTCCGGCGTCTCCAAGACCCGGTACGATATAACCATGATCATTCAGCTTTTCATCAAGTGCTCCAATATATACATCCACATCAGGATGGGCCTCCTGCATGGCCTTAACGCCTTCCGGCGCTGCAATGATGCACATAAAATGAATATTCTTGCATCCCTTATCCTTCAGCATCTGGATAGCTGCTACAGAAGAGCCTCCCGTAGCCAGCATAGGATCTACCACAAAAACTTCTCTTTCTGCACAATCTGCAGGTAATTTGCAGTAATACTCAACCGGCTTTAAGGTCTCGGGATCACGATATAGTCCGATATGTCCCACTTTGGCTGCGGGGATCAGATTCAGCATGCCGTCTACCATGCCAAGCCCTGCACGCAGGATAGGCACGATCGCCATTTTCTTACCTTTTAATTCTTTCACTGTGGTCTCGCAGATCGGCGTCGTTATTGTTACATCCGAAAGCTGCAGCTCTCTTGTGGCCTCATAGCAGATCAGCATGGCAATTTCTCCTATTGTCTGCCTGAAATCCTTGGTACCTGTCTCAGTTCTTCTGATATAACCGATTTTGTGCTGGATCAGGGGATGATCCATAATGATTGTTCTTGCCATTTTTTTACCTCCGTACCTTTCATATTTATCATATCATCACTGTGTTGCTTAAAGCTCTATCTTTGAGATTCTCCGGATATGATTCTCTCCTTCGGAAAATTCCGTATCAAGGAAGGCGTCCACGATTTCCAAGGCAAGATTTCTGCCTGTAATACCCCCGCCCAGAGCCAGCATATTGGCATTATTGTGAAGTCTTGTCATTTTGGCTAGATAAGGATCGGTACAAAAAGCACAGCGTATTCCCTTTACCTTATTGGCCGCAATGGAAATACCGATTCCCGTAGTACAGATAACAATACCTTTCTCACAGCTGCCCTCTGCCACAGCCCTGGCCGCTGCATGTCCAAAATCAGGATAATCGCAGGAACTCTTATCAAAGCATCCGAAATCTTTAAATTCCAGTCCTCTTTCTTTTAAATGTTCCATGACCTGAACCTTCAGATCATATCCTCCATGATCACTTCCAAGCGCTATCATAACTTTCCTCCCAAATGATTCTTATTCTAAGCTCTTTTTGCCTGTACTATCCGGTGTCCCGCCGCCTTTAAAAGTCTGTTCATTATAGCCTGTCCGATTCCCTCTCTGGGAAAAGATTCCGCAAAGATGACCTGGACTTCATCATCATCAAATTCCCGGAGGATTCTGAACAGATGCCTTGCTATGGCCTCTTCATCCTCTCTTCTGCCCACGCTCTTGATGACTCCTCCAAGGTATCTTGCTGCCGTCTCATCTGTTGCAATAACACCGGTCTTAATATCTGTTCCAAGGAACTTTGTCAGTTCCTTATTAATATGATCCACTACCGCTTCCGGTTCTCCTTCTACAATAGTAAGCTCTCCCTTAGGCGCATAATGTCTGTATTTCATGCCGGGGGCTTTGGGTGCCTGGCCGGAGTTACTGTCTATGATGGTACTGTCAACTTCTATCTCTCCTGCTGCTTCCTCCAGCATGGCCTGTGTAATATATCCGGGCCGCAGGATCATGGGATGCTCTCCCGTAAGATCTATGATCGTAGATTCCAGCCCGATACTTACTTCACCGCCGTCTATGATCATTTCTACCTGTCCGTCCAGATCTTCTATTACATATCTGGCAACTGTAGGACTGGGCCTTCCGGAGCGGTTGGCACTGGGTGCCGCTACATAACCTCCTGCTGCATCGATCAGAGCCCTTGCCGTTTTATGGGAAGGCATTCTGACCGCTACCGTTTCAAGGCCGCCCGTAGTCGCGTAAGGCACGGCATCCGATTTATGAAAGATCATGGTAAGGGGGCCCGGCCAGTATTTTTCGGCGATCAGATAAGCCGCCTTCGGTATTTCCTTTACAATTCCGGAGAGCGATTCCATCTTGGAAATATGCACGATAAGGGGATTATCACTGGGTCTTCCTTTAGCCGCATAGATTTTGGCGGAAGAAGCCTCATTCAAGGCATCGCCCCCAAGACCATATACTGTCTCTGTGGGAAAAGCTACAAGACCACCGTTTTTTAAAACTTCTCCCGCTTCTTTTATGGCTTCTGGATCTATATTATTTTCATCTATTTTTACAATCTTTGTCTTCATCACGCTTATTTCCTGCTGCCGCCATAATCTTCGGATATTTTATCACATATTTTCGTATTTGGCTAGTGATGTGTATTGATATATTTCATGATCCCCATATGGATATTCCATGCCAGTTTTTCCTGGTAAAAAGGCGTTATAAGCTTTTCTGCCTCCGCACGGTTCGACAAAAATCCGCATTCCACGATCACAATAGGTCTGCTGGTCTTCTTTAACAGGTAATAGCTGTCGTTTCCTTTGGCCTGCCTGTGGTTTTCTGCATCCAGAAGACGGAGCTGTTCCTGCAAAAGTTCAGCCAGTTCCTTGCTTTTCTCACTGGTCTGATAATAAAAGACCTGAGAACCTTTTACATATTCTTCGTGATAACTGTTCTGATGGATGCTTACTACCAAAACAGGCTCAGCCTCTTCAATAATGGCAAGCCGCCTTTTCATATCCTGTACCTTCTTATTAGATGCACCCTCATCGTACAGTCCGTTTTCATCTTCTCTGGTCATTACCACCTTGATGTCCTCGGCTTCCAAAAATTTTTTCAGCATTTCCGCTATCTGCAGATTAATATCCATTTCAAGAGCATTGTTGATCCCCACCTTTCCGGGATCTGCCCCGCCATGTCCNGCATCTATNACCACACANATNTGCTCTTTATTTTCCGTTNGTTCAGCNTTCGCTNCNTTTTCCGCNGANATACGAGAGCTGAAAACGCTGGCCGCCCCCTCCCTTGCCACGACAAACATGGAAAAGAGCAGAATGCCCGACATCACTAAATTTAAAATTCTGTTTTGATTCTCCGTCATACCATCATACCAAGTATCTGATTTCATCCTATACATATGAAAACAGATTTACACTTATTCCGGNCATAAGGTAACATGNTGNGTTGCATAGATGCNGAAAAAAGCATATGATGGTTGGTGGATTAGNATTCTTCGTTATGGCATAATATTAGATGANCAATGGCCATTGGATAANAATTCGAACGGAGATGAAAAAATGAGTTTAGGAAATAATATAAGTTTTTTGCGTAAACAGAAAAANCTTACACAGGAACAGCTTGCTGACAGGATGAGTGTAACCAGACAGACCGTGTCAAGATGGGAATCTGANGAAGTGNTTCCNGANCTGGATAGACTTGTGGANATGTGTGAGATTTTTGCGTGTAAGCTTGANGCCCTTGTGAGAGAAGANTTANCTGACCAGAGTGAAATTTATTCAGAGATAAGCATTAAAAGAATAGCACCATTTAAGANGGCCAGCTATGTGATCATTTCTCCGGANCCGGAAAGNGATGCTCTAGGTCATATAGACAGGTGGGCGGAAAGCTGCGGCCTTAAAAAGGTATGCCCTGACGTTAAGATTATTGGATGGGATTTCCCTTTTGTGTCACAGGANCAGCAGAACAGATTCGGACTTCACGGATATGTTGCAGCATGTGTGATTCCGGACGATTTCAAGACAGATTGTCCCGGAGTAATGTTTTCAGANAATAAAGAAGCNGATTATGCNGTAATAACGATTAAGGANCCGTTCATTCAGCCGTTTGAAAGAATTCCAAATGCTTATAAGCTGATCATGGAATACCTNCAGGCTAACAACTTCAAAGAAAAAAATCAGGAAAATATCATCAGCTGCTTCGAATATGAGTATAAGAAAAATGATATCACATATATGGATGTGTTTATTCATGTGGATGGCGTGACAAAAGCGGATGCTTTTTCAATGTTTAGCTAAAATAATACCACAAAGCAAGAATTCAATCATATCTGGAGATTTTTGTTGACGAAGATAATTTGGAATCGTAGGATAGTTTTAAGGAGATTTAACCTATGAACCAAACAAGCTATTTTATTGAAGGATTGCAGGGATCCGGAAAAAGCACTTTTGTAAGGCATCTTTCTCAAAATCTCAAGGAATATGAGGTTTTTCATGAGGGCGATTATTCGCCTGTTGAACTGGCATGGTGCGCTTATGTTACCGAAGACCAGTATNAAGATATCCTGAAAAAGTTTCCCGATCTTAAGAAAGANATCATAAACAAGACTGTCGCAGAGGGTAACAGAAAAATAATTNGTTATACACAGATTTTGACAGATACGGAAGGATTCTATAAAGATTTAGAGCAATATGAAATCTATAACGGAAATCTTGATAAAAAGCAGTTCGAAGACGTAATTCTGAAAAGATACGCGAATTGGACCGGTAAAAATCAGATTTTTGAATGNTCTGTTTTCCAGAATATTATTGAAAATCAACTTTTATATCTCATGATGNCTGAAGATGAAATAGTAGATTTTTACCGGANNCTTAANGCAGTCATNCAGGGCAAAACATATNNGATAGTTTATCTTGACTCCGAAGATATCCGCAGGGATATAGAGATCATCAAAAAGGAACGGTCCGATGATGAAGGCAATGAACTATGGTTTCCTCTTATGATCAGGTACCTGGAAGATTCCCCCTATGGCAAAAAGCATTCCCTCCATGGAATGGATAGCCTGANNGCACATTTGGAGCGNAGGAGAAACCTGGANCATAGANTAATAAATGAAATTTTTATGGATCATGCTATGGTTTTAANNGCAAAGGCTTATGATCTTGATTCTGTCCTTGCCGAACTNATAAAGAANGATCCGCAGAAAGGATANNTGCAGCATGAAGCAAAATACTTTAACNGANATCATTGAAGAACANACTAAAAGGGCTCTATGGGAAGTAAAAAATGTNATCGATTGTGTCCCGGATGNATTATGGAATAAGGAATACTGCNNGATGCCCTGTTGGAAGCATATTTATCATATGCTGCATTCACTGGATCTGTGGTANATCAATCCACGGGATAAGAATTTTAAAGANCCTGANATCCANGNGAAAGATTTAAACAATTTAGATATTGTTACTGANAA
Organism: Lachnospiraceae bacterium; assembly: GCA_014803415.1. GTDB lineage: Bacteria > Bacillota > Clostridia > Lachnospirales > Lachnospiraceae > Suilimivivens. The sequence goes on along the minus strand of JAAVBZ010000017.1, from coordinate 30,730 downwards.
AGTTCTTTCNCGGAAAGAGATTGAAAACTATTTCACCTGTATCGATCAGAAATTACAGACATATATTTCCTGCTTATCAGATGAGCATTTATTGGAATATCCCCCGGACTGTGAATATTGCAGGTTCACTTTGATCTTAGCGCAATTCAGGCATTTGCACAGTCATATGGGAATGCTCATGGGATTCATTATTGATGATACAGGCTTGTGGCCCAAAGTTTTGGGACTGGAAAATCCCTTCCCTGAAGGAAATTTCAATAAATATTTCTAATATTGCAAAATAAGCTGCAGGTAACCCCCGCAGCTTACTTTTTTCCTCAGATCCAGTTAATTATCTGTTCATATAAGTCTCTATCTCATCCCATATCGACGGCTTCTCAAATCCAAGTCTCCAGGCTGCTAAACCACCGATTCCATACTTCTCCATGATATTCAGTTTTACCTGNATTGACTTTTCATCCTCAAGCCATACCTGATACAACGTATCTCCTGATTTGTATTCGCCGTAATTCTGGCAGGCAGTATCATCCCATTCCACATCCATGCCATGGGTCTTCACATATTCCTCTGCCATCTCCATTCCCACAGCCTGGCTGCTGATGGAATCTCCTGTGGTCTCCCATATCCTGGTGTAGAAAGGAACTGCGTTGATCACCTTATGAGCCGGAACCTGATTTACAGTCTGTTCAATNCCNTTTTCNACGTAATTGATNGAAGCCACGCTCCCTGCNTCTTCACTTCCTGCATAATGNTCATCATATCCCATGATNATGACATAATCCGCCACCACGCCCTGTTCTCTNCTGTTGTAATGATCTGTATAANCGGTGGGCACATAATTATCTATGGAAAGCACGATCCCGTTCTTTCTGCAGGGAATGGAAAGNTCTCTGATAAATTCAATATAATGCTCTCCGCAGTCCATGCTGATCTGCTCAAAGTCNACATTGATCCCGTCAATATTGTATTCCTGAACCGTACTGATCAGATCCTCTATCAGTTTTGCTCTGGTACTGGTGGAAGAAAGGATCGCATACATATCCAGACTGCTCTTATATTCAATGTTTTCTATAAGTGCCCAGACCTCAAGTCCCATATTATGAGCCTTATTTACATAATCCGTTGACGCAAAGCTTGTAAATCCACCTTCATTGTCAGAAAGCTTAAACCATGTAGGTGAGATCACGTTAAGTCCTTTGGTATTAACTGTTACGCTCTGCAGTGTATCATTGCCTGCTGCTCCCGCTACTACATGCCATCCCAGATTAATTTTATGATCTCTGGTAACGCTGGTATACTCAGGCTCTGCATAATCTGTAACCGGAATCGGCAGTTCGCTCCTGATACCTTCCAGACGCTTGTTCTCCACATAGCCGATAATGGAATCTGCGGTTTTTACCTTAGTCCAAGTTTCCATCTGCTCTAAGACTGTTACCTTGTCTCCTTTTGCTGCATCTGCCAGTATCTCGCTTTTAATGCCGCCCTTTACTCTTACCTGTGTATCCTTATTGATGGCAGCAACCTGCTTCTCGTCCCACTGTGTATCGATCTGCACACGGTGAGGATCCACAAATATCTCATAGGAAAAATTAGTATACTGCTTTACATAATCAATTGCCACATAAAGGGTATCTCCCTCGTAGACGGCGGCCGCATAGCCCAGATCTTCACTTCCGCCTTCCGTCTCCTTAACAGAACTTCCGATACTGGTCCTCACAATATCCTCGGGAAGTGTATACAATAGGAGATTTTCGTTTCTGTCCTCGTAAAATCTATCGTTAAAATACTTATGAACTGTACTCAGATCCAGATAATAAGTACCATCTATCAATCTCGCACGTTCTTCAATGATCTCATCCTGAAGAACAATGGCAGTATCTTCCTGATCGCTGATCCGAAAATAATCATTTAAATCGGCTCTTTCCTTTGAATAAGAATATTTATCTATTATTATACTTCCAAAACTGACGCCCGCTATGATTATAATAAGGGCGATTGCAACCAATATGGGAATAATTTTTTTCTTCATATGATTTTCCTCCAATCGCCCTATATTATAACAAACTATTGCTTCACCGTCATTACAAATTTTGACTTTTTTCGTATTACCGGAAGATTTCCCGGATAATGTTTTCCGGCAGCCCAGATATTTTTGTTCACCACTGTCGTGTAATGGGGGTATGTTTACGTGCCAGCGCCTTAAGCTGCCGAAAAACTCAGATAGGGGCTTAATTCAGAGAAATCCTGTCATACCTGATCTCTTTAATTCTTCCCTCTTTGTCGGTCACATAATCAGGCATGTACAAAGTATCTTCATTGACACATTTCTGTTCAATGTATTCCGAAGAGGTCGGTGTACCATCCATGTAGAGCCTGATTCCTGCTTCCTCCCATTTCTTTAATCTTTTTCTGAGGGAATCGGAATATTTTTCATTTATCTCGGCCATGTTTTCTCCCATCCGTTTTAAGGCAGGGTTTCCTGACTTTTCCAAAAGGATTCGTGATATGTCATGCCAGAAAGATACCTTCATTAAACTTAAGCGTTCAATAATTATAAATAAACCTTAAAACTGATTATAGTTTTTCCTTTTAATGACGATAATAAAACAATGCAGAGATGCCGGATATGTATCAAAACTAAACTACCGCTTATGCGAACTTTCAGTGAATTATAACAGGTGAAAACTGTGTAAGAAATATTCGCGACAGGCACTAAAACCTGTAAGACTACCTTCTTAATTATAAATTCAGGAATAAAATATGAATGTCATATCATAGAAAATCATATAAATAAGAAGGGAAGATTGAAGTCCGATATCCGGACTCCAACTGACTATTCATTTGCTTTGAAAAATGTAAACTTTAAAAATCATGCCTCCTCCTGATACCAGATTTATCCGGAAGCACCTCATGAGCATGATTATAGTGTTTATTACCAAATTTTGCAAGTGCTTTTATATATTTTTTATATATTTTTCATAAATAATTCTATTTTTACCATTTATGACCTATTTTATTAATTTTTTTTAAACACTTGCAATGCCCTATTGACTAAAATTCGCACAAAGTATAAAGTAAAGATACATTAGATTGTCACCAAACGGCAAAAAAGCAGTATCTTATATAGTAAGGATGTGATAGTTATGAAAATAGAAAAAGTAAATGATCATCAGATTCGCTGCACCCTCACCAGAGAGGATCTGGCAGACAGAGAACTAAAGCTCAGCGAACTTGCCTATGGTACCGAAAAAGCAAAGGATCTTTTCCGCGATATGATGCAGCAGGCATCTTTTGAGTTTGGATTTGAAGCTGAAGACATTCCCTTAATGATAGAAGCAATCCCGTTGAATTCCGAATGCATCGTTCTCATCATTACCAAAGTGGAGGATCCCGAAGAACTGGATACCCGTTTTTCCAAATTTGCTCCTTCTGTTCATGAAGACGGCGATACTGTTGACGATGTTCTTGATTCTATTGCAGAGGGTGCCGACGACGTGCTCGACTTATTTAAGAAGATCCAGAACAGGCATGCTTCTGCCGGCAGTTCTGAGTCAAGCAGCATACAGGCAGACAGCTCCTTGGAAGAAACCAAACGTTCTTTCAAGAATGCACTGCAGAAAAAGATCAATGAAAATGCCGCCTCTATGGAGCTGACCAAAATGTATTTATTCCGCTCGCTTCAAGAGGTCATAAGACTTTCTCATATTCTGAAAGACTTTTACGAAGGAGACAATTCTCTTTACAAGCAGCAGGACGGCTCTTATATTCTGGTGCTCAGCAAGAGTAATCATACTCCTTCCGAATTCAACAAGATCTGTAATATTCTTACAGAATACGGAAGCGTTGCCAAATCGGTTCCCGCTTCAGAGGCTTATTTCGAGGAGCATTTTGAACCTATAATTAAAACCAGTGCATTACAGTCATTATCCGCGCTGTAATCCCTCGAGGCAGTAAACTCAAAAGGCTGAAAGCAGTAAAACCTGCTTTCAGCCTTTTCATTTTTTATCACCGGCTTATTATAAAGCCTCGATCTTAGCCATTAAGTCATTTATATCCATGCCATGAACCATAGCTGCTTCCTCAAGGCTTTCTGCCTGTGCTGATGGGCAGCCGAGACAATGCATACCTGCCTCCATTAAAACAGGTGCAACATTCGGATTGGTTCTTAAGATTTCACCGATCGTCATTTCTTTGGTAATCTGTGCCATTTTCTGTACCTCCTTCTATTATGAGCATAGTAATATGCCGTATTTTAACATAATTAACTGCGGCTTTATTCAGTATAATACTTTACCCACTTTATGGCAAGCCTAGTCAGAAATTTAAAATCATTGATTTTTCGAACTTTTTGCCTATAATTAAAATATATCTTTGATATTGGAAAGGCAGGTATCCATCCATGGGAAAAATCGAGATCAATAAAAAACAGAAACGGGAAGCTCTTTTTAATGCCGCTTTTGACTTGTTTACCACCCGGGGAATCGCCAGGACCACTATTAACGATATTGTAAAATCTTCCGGCGTCGCAAAGGGAACCTTTTACCTTTATTTTAAAGATAAGTACGATATCCGCAATAAGCTGATCGCCCACAAGGCAAGCCGTATTTTTTATATTGCAGACGAGGCTTTGAAAAATTCCGGAATCACAGATTTCACAAATAAAATTCTTTTTTTGGCAAACAATATTATTGATCAGTTCGTTATGGATAAATCCCTCCTTAATTTTATATCCAAAAATCTGAGCTGGGGCATCTTTAAAAACGAATTGATCACAACCAGTAATGATTATGATATTGACTTTTACAATATTTATTCCATATTTGAAAATTCTCCCAGAAAATTTAAAAATCCGGAAGTACTTCTTTTTATGATCATAGAGCTTGTCAGTTCCACCTGCTACAGTTCCATACTTTATGATGAGCCTGTGAACATTGAAAAACTGAAGCCTTTTCTCTATGATGCGATACGACAGCTGATACGAAGTCAGGAGATCGAACAACAGGCTGAGAATATTTAGTAAATATTTCTAAAATTTTTGTTAAATGCATGTTTTGTTTGTAAAAAAGTACATTCCCTTGCTTGACTGTTGCTCCTTTTGTAACCTATAATTAGAAGTACAAAAGCAGCATAGTTTTATGCTATCTATAAACTCAATGGGAAGCGTTTACAGCGCGTTTCCATTGCCATAAACAATACAAATAGGAGGCTTACCAAAAATGAGACCAGAATGGAACAATTTTGTAGGCGGCAAGTGGGAAAATGAGGTCAACGTACGTGATTTCATTCAAAGAAACTATCATCCTTATGATGGTGATGATTCCTTCTTAGCCGAAGCTACACAGGACACAAAAGACTTATGGAACATGGTACTTGAACTTCAGAAGAAAGAGCGTGAAGCAGGCGGTGTTCTTGATATGGATACCAAGGTTGTATCTACTATCACATCACATGGCCCGGGTTATCTTGACAAATCCAAGGAAAAGATCGTAGGTTTCCAGACAGATAAACCTTTCAAACGTTCACTTCAGCCTTACGGCGGTATCAGAATGGCAGAAAAGGCTTGTTCCGATAACGGTTATGAAGTAGATCCTGAGATCAGCGAGTTCTTCTCAACACACAGAAAGACTCACAATGCGGGTTGCTTCGATGCTTACAATCAGGAAATGAGAGCATGCCGTTCTTCACACATCATCACAGGTCTTCCTGATGCTTACGGACGTGGACGTATCATCGGCGACTACAGACGTGTTGCTCTGTATGGTATTGACAGACTGATCGAAGATAAGATGGCACAGAAAGATTCTACAGGACGTGTGATGACAGATGATGTTATCCGTCTTCGTGAAGAAATTTCCGAGCAGATGGTAGCTCTTAAGATGATGAAGGAAATGGCTGCTTCTTATGGCTGCGATATTTCCAAACCTGCTACTAATGTAAAAGAAGCTATTCAGGCTACTTACTTCGGATATTTATGTTCTGTTAAGGAGCAGAACGGTGCTGCTATGTCCCTTGGACGTACATCTACTTTCCTTGATTGCTACGCTGAAAGAGACCTTGCAAACGGAACATTTACCGAATCAGAAATTCAGGAATTTGTTGATCATTTTATCATGAAGCTGCGCTGCGTTAAATTTGCTCGTACTCCTGAATATAATCAGATCTTTGCCGGCGATCCTGTATGGGTAACAGAATCCTTAGGCGGTGTTGGCGTTGACGGACGTCACATGGTAACCAAGATGAGCTTCCGTTATCTGCACACATTAACAAACTTAGGACCCAGTCCTGAACCCAACCTGACAGTTCTCTGGTCTACAAGACTTCCTGAGAATTGGAAGAGATACTGCGCTAAGATGTCTATCCAGACTTCTTCTATCCAGTATGAAAACGATGACCTTATGAGAGTTACCCACGGTGATGATTACGGTATTGCATGCTGTGTATCCTCCATGGTAATCGGTAAGGAAATGCAGTTCTTCGGAGCAAGAGCTAACGTAGCAAAATGTCTGCTTTATGCTTTGAACGGCGGTGTTGACGAAGTTACCAAGAAACAGGTAGGACCCAAGTATCGTCCTGTTACCGGTGATGTTCTTGATTATGATGATGTTTTTAGCAAATTTATGGATATGCTTGAATGGCAGGCAGATGTATATGTTAACACACTGAACATCATCCACTATATGCATGACAAATACTGCTATGAAAGAGCTGAAATGGCACTTCATGACAGAGACGTTAAGCGTTACTTCGCTACAGGTGTTGCAGGTCTTTCTATCGTAGCTGACTCCTTATCAGCAATCAAGTATGCGAAGGTTGAAGTTATCAGAGATGAAGACGGTATCATCGTAGACTTCAAGACAACAGGTGACTTCCCTAAATATGGTAATGATGATGACCGTGTAGACAGCATTGCTCAGGAAGTTGTACACAGATTCATGACAGCGATCAGAAGACATCACACCTACAGAAACGGTGTTCCTACCACTTCCATTCTTACCATTACTTCTAACGTAACTTATGGTAAGGCAACTGGTAACACACCTGACGGACGTAAGAAAGGCCAGCCTTTCGCTCCCGGTGCTAACCCGATGCACGGACGTGATACTCATGGTGCAGTAGCATCTCTGTCTTCTGTATCCAAGCTTCCTTTCAATGATGCACAGGATGGTATTTCCAATACCTTCACCATCATCCCCGGAGCACTTGGTAAAGAAGATGCTGTATTCGCTGGAGATATCGAAATTGATTTAAACAAATAATATAACTGACTCGAATTCAGGGAGGTAACGTGATGGACGAAAAAAATATGATTGATGACCTTGTAAAAATGCTGGATTCCGGTATGGCTATGGGTGTAGGTCATGTAAATGTAGACACCGACGCCGCAAGTGAACAATCCAAAAATATCCAGACCATGGGATGTACGGATTGCTCCAGAGCTCCCCTGGCATGCAGCGTTCCTACCCTGGAAGACGGGTTGGATGATTTTCACTAATAACTTAAGGAGGTAAAACAACCATGGCAGCAACAAGCTCAGCACAGGTAGATAACCTGGTTTCATTATTAGATGGCTATGCAACAAAAGGCGGTCATCATCTCAACGTTAACGTATTAAACAGAGATATGTTATTAGATGCACAGAAGCATCCTGAGAACTATCCTCAGCTTACAATTCGTGTTTCCGGATATGCAGTTAATTTTATTAAACTGACTCCCGAACAGCAGGCTGACGTTATCAGCAGAACATTCCACGAAGCTATTTAATCTTAGTTTTACGGTATATGAGTAAGTGAATGCCCTCCGAGCTTTTCCCGTTCGGAGGGCATTTTTACAGCTTTTATCATCATGATTCTTTTTCATCCCGTTGAAATTCCAATATGTCTCCTGGCTGGCAGTCCAGCACATCGCAAATAGCATTCAATGTCGAAAACCTGATCGCACTGACTTTTCCTGTCTTGATATTNGATAAATTTACATTGGCAATTCCTACTTTTTCTGCCAGTTCATTCAATGAAATTTTTCTGTCTGCCATGACCCTGTCTAATCTCAAAATAATCGCCATTCTTGTTTCCTCCTGCCTCTATAAGGTTTCATCGGATTGTTTTTGAAGTTCGCACCCATATTCAAAAATATGAACAACACACCACAAAGAAAATCCTATCACCGCACCGATCAAGAGGCTGCTTCTCAGTGACAGTATTGTTATAAGTACAAATGCAATCTTAAGACTCTTAACAATTTCCGGTCTGAACGGCGAGTAACTGTCTTTAATCTCTCTGAATACTTTACCTATAAAATGCATTACGATCGCCAGACATATCATGATCGCGCAGACCACAATCACATATGCTCCGGCTGCTTCTGCAAAATAACCATCCAGCATCAGATCAGCTGCTAATTTCGAATCAAGGCCCGTAAAAAACTCTTCCGGGAGGATTTTACCACTTTCTATTTCTCTATAAAACTCTTCATTNAATTTTCCCCTCATGCCTATCAGTATAGCTCCCACCAAAAACGTTAGCACTGCCATGGCAATAGCAAAAATTTTTGCAATATTAGATATGGTATAGGCCGCCTTACTGCTTTTTTGAATGTTTACTATCTTTACATTATTTTCGTTCATTTTTCCCTCTTTTCTGCACCGTTAATAGATTCCGATGCTATTACTTTTTAGTGATGCTATAACAGCGCTGCATATGCTTTTCATTTCTGTTATGATCTCATAATAAACCTTATATGTATGTTTGTCAATAAATATTTAATGTTTATCGTTATATTTTTAATTTTATTCATTGAGGCATTGTATTCTCATATTCCGCAGGCCATGTTTCAAAACAAGAAAATCGCTTCGCGATTATCTTGGGAAGAACCTTCGGTTCTTCCGCTCTTTGGAGAAATTTCCTATATAATAAAAAGAGCGTAAATCTCATTTGAACATTCCATAAGATTCACACTCTTTAAGCACATTATAATATTTATCTTTATGCTTTTACCCTGTCAAGCTCTGTCACATTGACGCCGGACGCAGTAAGTATTGCTTTCAAATCAATATATCTCTCATACATTTCTTTATAAGCTGCAGATTCTTTATCTTGCGTTAAAATCATATACTTTTGAAGTCTTGAAAATTCTTCAATATTTCTTTGTATCATTTCTTTTTCAGTCATGATATCACCGCCCTTTTATTTGCTAATCGGTTATTACAATATGATTATAGCAAATTGATTAATGAGTGTAAACCCTATTCAATTTTCAATGTGCNGTGTTCTCTCTTTAATATTTGTTTTTTCCCCAATATCTGGTATACTATATTCTAGATTAGAAGGGAGATTTGATTTATGCAGGGAAGAATTCATTCATTAGAAAGCTTTGGAACTGTAGACGGTCCCGGCACTCGGTTTGTAGTATTTGTGCAGGGCTGCCCCATGCGTTGTGCTTATTGCCACAATCCCGACACTTGGGCAATGTCCGGCGGCACCATGATGGAGCCGGAAGAAATTTTCGAGCAATATAAAAGAAATGAGGCATTTTACAAAAACGGAGGCATTACCGTAACCGGCGGCGAACCCTTGATGCAGGTTGATTTCTTAATTGACCTTTTTACCATTGCCAAGAGAAATAACGTGCATACCTGTATTGATTCTTCGGGTATTGCCTTTAAGCCAGACAATACAGAATTTATCAAAAAACTGGACAAATTGATGGCATTAACTGATCTTGTAATGTTGGATATTAAGCATATAGATCCTGAAAAGCACAAAGAACTCACTTCACAGCCTAACGACGGTATTTTGGCTTTTGCNGAATACCTTAACCAAAAGAATGTGGATATGTGGATCCGCCATGTAGTGGTCCCCGGCCTTACTGACGATGATGAATATCTTTTTAAACTTGGATATTTTATCGGACAGTTCAGCAATTTAAAAGCTCTAGATGTACTTCCATATCATACCATGGGTGAAACCAAATATGAAAAGCTGGGGATGAAGTATAAACTGGCTGGTGTTCCTGCCATGGATAAGAACAAAGTAGTCGAGAAAAAACAGGTAGTTTTAGAAGGTATCAAGAAACGCCGTTCGGAAGAAAATNCTTAAAACAATCTTACTGCAANTATTTTTTCCATATGCTAAATTAATTCCTNCAGGCNNAATTNCNTAAAGNCAGCCNTGAAAGGGTTGTATTCGGTAACTATTTATATTATAATATACAAGAGAATTATAATATCAATAAAGCTGTTTAAGGAGGATTAAGTTATGGCATATGTAATTGGTGACGCTTGCATTTCTTGTGGTGCTTGTGCTGGACAGTGTCCTGTTGGCGCTATTGCAGAAGGAGACGGCAAGTTCGAAATCGATCCTAATACTTGCATCAGCTGCGGTTCTTGCGCAGGNGGATGCCCTGTAGGAGCTATTTCAGAAGAATAACTTATANCAGGATTTAAAGCGTTCAATCATTTGATTGAACGCTTTTTTCTTTGAAAAAATCCGGTTTTNTCTTCNTGTTCCATGCTGNTTTGAAGAAAATCTTTTTCTGATTGTCCTCCTTTATTTTTCATTTCCACATTTTTCCCNCGTTTATATCCTCTGTTTCTTGATCTGAGCAGTTCGTCTATCTGTTTATAATGTTCTTCCTGTCGGTTTGTTCTCACTTCTTCTCTTTCTTCTTCACGCTCTTCCTGCAGACGGAATTGGTAATCCAGTTCCTTTAAAAGACTTTCCTTTATTTCCTCACATACTTCTCTGTTATTGCTGCGTACNGCTTCCATGATCATATTCCGAAGNAGNTGCTGCAAACGTATACTTTTTGCTTCNTTGCTTTCCTCTGTCATTGGTACGAATTCTCCCTTGTTCACCATTACCACATGTCGCTTTACACTCTCCTCATTCCCGTTCCTGTCTGAAATGCTCAGGGTTGTCATATCACCGGATGGAGCTGGCGCTGCGCCGATNGCTTCATAGATTCCCTGTCCCGATCCAAGTCTTCCTTTTTGAAACATATTTCGAATGGCTTTTAGCTGGAGTCCCTGTTCTTTTAAATCTCTGATTTCTTTAAATCGTAAAATATCTTCTTCTGTATAATAACGATGGCCCATATCGTTTCGTTTAATGGGAAGTTTCAGTTCCTCCTCCCAGTATCTGAGCACATGGGATTCCACCTGTACCTGCTTTGCGGCATCTGAGATTAGATAAGTTTTTTCGGTCTGTTGCATAAANTTCCTCCTTTTACNTGAAAATTGTTAGGTTTTGTGATAATTTGTTGGGTTTTGTAAAATAAAATAATAAAAGAGGACTCCGCCATTTGGTAGGGTTGTCCTCTTTTGTGTTGTTGATATTATGCTTTTGTGATGTGGAAGTCTATAAGTNCTGCCCNGGCGCTTCGCTGNGGGCAGGTAGGGGTAGNCTNNTNCGAGNNCATTGGCTANACNTAACGTCAAGCCATGCTCCATTCCTNGGTGGCNGTTTCTGTTNTCNGCCGCATGGCTTTTTACGCCATGCTCCATTCGCAAGCTGCTAGCAGCTTTGCTCATGGGGGCGTCCCGCCCTATATGGNCATTGGAGAATCTGAAACTGCCTGCAAGCAGTCGTTTCAGCTTTCCAATGCCCATGCATGGCTTGGTCAGCGTTCCATATTTGCGAATTTNGTGTAATCGGGNAGCCAGACCAGTTCTACGGTTCCGATAGGACCGTTTCTTTGTTTGGCTATGATAATTTCTGCTATTCCTTTTTTTTCGGTGTCTTTGTTGTAATAATCATCTCTGTAGATAAACATTACTACATCGGCGTCCTGCTCGATGGCTCCNGACTCACGAAGGTCTGANAGCATAGGTCTGTGATCGGGCCTTTGTTCCACTGCACGGCTTAACTGTGAAAGTGCCAAGACCGGCACGTTAAGCTCTCTGGCCAATGCTTTAAGCGATCTGGAAATATCGGATATTTCCTGTTGTCTCGAATCGCTTCCTCTTCCGCTGCCGCTCATCAACTGTAAGTAGTCGATAATGATCATCTGAAGATTATGTTCCAGTTTATATTTCCTGCATTTAGAACGCAGTTCCGAGATACTGATACCNGGNGTATCATCTATGATCAAGTTGGATTTACCAATAACTCCTGCGCTCTCTATCAGCTTTTCCCACTCTGCATCGGACAGGTTTCCTGTACGAAGATGNTGGGAGTCCACCCGCGATTCCAGAGAAAACAAACGGTTTACCAGCTGTTCCTTTGACATTTCCAGNCTGAAGATCGCTACTGTTTCNTTCAGCTTAAATGCCACATGCTGGGCTATATTAAGTACAAAAGCTGTTTTACCCATGGAGGGTCTGGCTGCAAGCAGGACAAGATCGGAAGGCTGCATNCCGGCGGTTCTGTAATCCAGATCGATAAATCCGGTCGCAATACCTGTAACATTTCCNTTGGTCTTGGANGCCCGCTCTATCTTGTCCATGGCATTCATAACGACCTGCCTGATAGGAACGAAGTCTCCCGTATTTCTTCTTTGTACCAGCTCAAATACCCGTTTTTCCGTATCCTCTAAAATTACTTCCAGATTCTCCTTGCCTACATAACAGGTATTGGCTATTTCCTCATTTAAACGGATCAATTTACGTAANGTNGATTTCTCNGCCACGATTCCCGCATAATATTTAATATTGGCAGATGTGGGNACTGCCGTGATNAAATCCCTGATAAACTCAAGGCTGCTGACTTCCGGAGGTACGTCTTTTTCCTTAAGCCGGTCCTGCAGAGTAACTAAATCTACCGGTTTCCCTTCATCATTCAGCTCTACCATAGAATCAAACAAAACGCCGTACTGCTTACTGTAAAAGTCTTCACCTGCAATCAGTTCAGATGCTACGGTAATNGCTTCCCGGTCCATGATCATAGAACCGATCACCGACTGTTCCGCCTCTATGCTGTGTGGTAATACACGCTTCAAAAGCGCTTCATCTGCTGCCATAAGCTACATTCCTCTTTACTTTAACTCTGTAACCTTTACCTTCAATTTGCCCGTCACCTTGGGATGAAGTTTAACGCCCACTTCATAGACGCCGAAACTTTTGATATTCTCTGTCAGCTGGATTTTTTTCTTGTCGATCTTCTTACCGCACTGTGCCTCATAAGCTGCTGCAATTTCCTTGCTGGAAACAGACCCGAAAGTCCTGCCTCCTTCTCCGCCCTTAATGGATACCACTACCTCATCCTTTTCCATTTCCGCTGCAAATGTCTTTGCTTCCTCAAGCAGCTGCGCAGCCATCTTCTCTTCATTGGCTTTTTTAAGCTTCAGATCGTTCATATTCTTATTGTTGGCCTCAATGCCAAGCTTTTTCGGGAGCACAAAATTTCTGGCATACCCGTCATTAATATCAACCACTTCGCCCTTTTTACCCAGGCTCTTAACGTCCTCTAATAAAATAACTTTCATTTGTCTGCCTCCTTTTTATCCGCTACTATTTAAACAAGTTCTCCTTCTTCTATCATTTTATCAAGCGTTCCCTTAAGAATACCGATTCCTTCCGGTATNGAAACNCCTGAAAGCTGACAGCCNGCTNTANTTAAATGGCCGCCGCCCCCCATCTTTTCCATAATGATCTGTACATTGACCTCGTCGATGGAACGAGCGCTGACAAAGATCTGATTTTGATATTCTGTCAGAACAAAGCTGGCCTTTACACCCCTGATATTCAAAAGCTCATTAGCGGCCTGTGCGCCTGCTACCGTAGGGCTTTCAATATCCTCACTGGTACAGGTTGAAATTGCATAGGCATTCCGATAGATCTCNGCCTGGCTNACNGCATCTGCTTTCGCTTTATATTCGATCGCACCCTCTCTAAACAGCTTCCTTACTCTTGTTACATCNGCACCGTTCCTTCTAAGAAACGCCGCNGCTTCAAANGTTCTTACGCCTGTNTTGNTCATAAANTTATTGGTATCGATCATAATACCGGAATACATACAGTCTGCCTCTTCTTGGGATATACGTATGTTTTCTCTGATATACTGCAATATTTCCGAAACCATTTCACAGGCGGAAGAAGCATAAGCCTCTACATAAGAAAGCGTGGCATTCTCAATTACTTCGGTTCCTGCTCTGTGATGATCCAGCACTACAATGGATTTACAGATACGTAACAGTTCAGGACATTCTGTGATGCTGGGTTTATTTACATCAACTACCACCAGTACCGTACTGCTTCCTGCATACTCAAGGGCCTGCTGACTGCTTATGATCATATCCTCGTCATAATTATTATAGTCCTTAAAAAGATCCACCATAGGTCTGACGGAAGTACTCACGTCATTGAGCACGATATGAACCCGTCTGTCCAGAATTTTGGCGATCCTGTAAATACCTACTGCCGCGCCGAAACTGTCTGCGTCCGCCAGTCTGTGTCCCATGATAAGCACCTGCTCCTTGCTGGAAATGATCTCCCGAAGGGCCTGCGCTTTAACTCTTGCTTTTACTCTGGTATTCTTCTCTACCTGCTGGCTCTTGCCGCCAAAGTAAATAATATTGTCAGGCGTTTTGATGACTGCCTGATCACCGCCCCTGCCCAGAGCCAGGTCAATGGCATTGCGGGCAAACTCATAATTCTGGGCGTAAGTAAGACCGTCAAGACCGATACCGATACTGATAGTCACGGCCATTTCATTTCCAATATTAACTGTCTTTACATCATCAAGAAGATCAAATTTACTTTCCCGAAGAAGCGCTACGGACTTTTTGCGCAGTATGATCATATACTTGTCCTTTTCAATCTTCTTACATATGCCGTCAAAAGCTGCAATATATTTATTGACTTTTCGATCGATCAATGCCGTTAATAAAGACCTTCTTACTTCTTCTACACTTTCAAGAGCCTCTTCGTAATTATCAAGGTAGATCATTCCTACTACAAGACTCTGGTCATCCACTTCCTGTAACGCGATCTTAAGCGCAGTTTCATCGAACAGATAAAAAGCGATCAGATAACCGTCATATCCTTCTCCATCTATGATATCACTGTTTTCAGCCATTTCCTTCATGGAGATCTTTCTCATTTTGGCCGCGTAGTTTCTGTCTTCATAGGTGATGTTGATCATTACATCTTCATCTTCAGGAAGCTTTTCTTTTGTAATGGAAGGAAAGAGTGAAGTAATAGATTTTCTGTAGCCTTTATCCCGATGTACTACATGTTCGAACTGTGCATTGGTCCAGATAATATGCCCCTCTTCATCCAGCATAGCATAAGGTATCTCCAGCTCTCGAAGAAGTACCTTTTGGATCTGACCGTACTGTGTAGCAAAACTTACCAGCTCATTCATAATAATAGGCTTATTATAAAGCTGAAGCAGAGTTATGACCACAAAATAAAAAAGCGTAAAGCAGGTCAGCACAAGCCCCGCCGGTATATTCAGTATGTATATTAATAAATTTACTGCGACTAGCAGTAATCCAAGATAAATGGAAGTCTGAGTATAGCTTTTCAGTCTTCCCTTTAACTTCATATTTTTTTTCTTAGAAGCCATTTATTCATACCTCTGTAAAAAAATGCATTTTCTTATACTTATACTTTTTCAGTATAACATTATTTTTGCAAAGTTTCCACATTATTATTTTGCTGGATTCTGAGCTTTCTTCTTCTTTTTCGACAGATCATATCCAGTTCAGATAATAAGAGACCGGAAATATTTTTTCCAATAAACCGGCTATGGGAAGATAGGATTTGATCTGAAAAAAAACAGGGCAAAACAATAGGCTTCCCAGAATCAGTATGGGAGTAAGTCCGTAAACCATGTCCGCTCTCCTTACAAACAGCCTAAGCACTCTGATATAGATTTCAAGTACCATAAAATAAAGCATAAGTCCAAAAACTTCTCTTTTCAGACCATCCCCCGCACCCGATATAAGAAGCAGGATCCCTCCNAGAAGCACACTCCCCAGAATGGAAATATTGAGACTCATCTCCTTTATCCTGATCCTGTCTCCGGCCGCCAGACCTTTTAGGGCTTTTTCCGCCTCATAGCAGCCTGCCAGTCCCAAAAGACTCATCAGAAAGACTAAGACTGCAATACTGCCCCTTATGGTATTTAAAGGTACAGCTTCTTTCTGACCTTCTTCTCCCACCTGTTCANATACAAAAGAAAAAGTGCTTCCGTTTTGCTCATAATAATTCCTTAATTCCAAAAGTTCCGATAGGTTTTCTTCTGCTTCTTCTCCTGAAAACGCTCCTCTTTCTTCNGAATAATTCATATAATCCATAAGCACATGATCCGATAAAAGCTCCAGAAGATGGCTGAATACCACCTCATAAGATATCTTATGTGCGGAAGAAGCCGGTGAATAATACAGTCTGATCTGTCTCATCAGTTTTCCATTTTCCAGATTTTCATAGAAATGCTCCGGCAGTACAAAACCGCATTCTAAAACGCCATTCTCAATCTGCCTTTGCATTTCCTCTTTGTTTTCAAAAGCTAAAAAGCGGAANATACCCTCTTNNGCCNGCATCCGGTCAAGAAGTTCTCTTCCCTTTTCATCCTCTGCAAAAACNCCGATTTTAATACCGNNATACTCAACATTCTTCTCCTGCNCTTTNTTAAATATGGCAAAAAANATTCCCATACATATNAAAAGCNCAAGCCATATNCTGTGCNGGATCAGGTATTGTTTCCATAAAATTATATTAAGCTGCCACCATTTCTTCATACCATGACCTCAATTCTCACGCCGGCTCTCAAATNNCTATCTCAAGAGCNGCTTCAAGCCATATTCTATANGGCAGATACTTTCCTATCCTTTCCATGGTTTCGGGCAAAAAAGCCNGAGGNANNAAAAGNCCNGNCGCTGTCATCATGACCAGCAGGATNAAAAACGCTACNCCAATACCTGCCCCATTATTTCCNGTGATCCCTATCAGTATCCTGATAAAAATTCCCATGGATAAAAACAGAAAGAATAANCNNGGCAGATCAGACAGACTNATATGAAATCCTATTTTCCGACCNGCTAACTGCCAAAAAAGCACTCCTGCAATTTCTCCAAATAAAGAAAACACCACAGAAAAAGCTATGGNATCTGCCGCAAGCTGTCGCATTTTGGAATATCCTCTNGCNGACATGACTTTGCTAAGAGAAGTTTCCACACTGCCTGCAGATTTNCCCATNATCAATCCCGCAAAGGACAAAAAGACCAAAAGCAACGAGGNTCCATAATATTGGATCAGGCTGTAACTTCCCGCTGCATTTACTTCCTCCAGTTTAAAAACAGAGGTTCTGTTCAGCGCATAGTCAAGGTACGCCTTGTTCAGATAATCCTCTGTCGCCTGAATCCAGTCCTGCTTTTCCAGCTTAAGGCAAAGATCATCTGCCGCATATATCCCTGCCTGTGCAGCCGTCAGAAGCCTGCTTCCCGTACCTGCNAGCTCCCGAAACNCNTCTGCNTCCATNCTGCTGTAAGACGTACTGAAAAGAACTGTTGCCGGAATATTCTCACCGTTCATGATTCCGTCAAACATTCCNCTGGGCAGTATGATCNCAGCATAGATACTTCCGTCCTCAAGTTCCCTGCGGGCTTTTGCCTCATCCATCAGTTCAAAACTGCAGCTTTCCTCCATACTATCCATGGAACTTACAAACTTCACCAGCATTCGTGACAATTCATCCTCTTCCTCTGATACGATCCCCACNCTGATCGTTCCGATTGNCCGATNTCCATACACATACCTGGCNGCAAAGATTCCAAAGGAAAGGATCAGAAGGCCAAATAAAATGCTTTCCAGCAAAATGGCAGGAACGGCTTGGAAATATCGTTTGCATTCCATTCGAAAAAAAGTCNGTCCTGCTTTCATAGCGATACCTGCTCATCTCTTTTTATATAACATGCAACTATTTTATCTATGGACAAAGAAGANGCTATCTCCTTAGNCACTCCGTCCCTGATGGCAAANAGTCTATCACACTGCTGAATTTCTCCCTGATCGTGACTNCTGATAAGTACACTTCCGCCGCTTGCGGTAAATTCCCGGATATACCTTTTTAATTCTTCTTTAAATAGCAGATCAAGGGATGCACTGGGTTCATCCATGATCAGTATNTCAGGACTGTGCAGCAGCGCACACACAATACTGACTCTTTTTGTCATTCCGCCNGAAAGACGGCTCACTTTNTCTTTTTCAAATTCTTTAATGGAAAATCTCTCACAAAGCTCCTTCACATATCCCTGATCGATNTTTTCCCGGCATAAAGAACTATAAAGAGNCAGATTATCTTTTACGGTCAGATCTTTCATCAGCGCATTATCCTGAGGAATATAGCCCACATACTTTGCCAGCTCTCTATCCGGCTTAGAAATTGCTTTTCCACGGATGGAAATATTTCCTCCATCCGCTTTTTCGACTCCTGCNAGAATCCGGAAAAGAGTAGATTTACCACANCCGTTGGCNCCGATAAATCCGGTACATTTTCCTTCTTGTGCTACAAAGGAAACACTTTTAAGTACACTCTTTTTACCATAATTTTTACGAATACCAACGGCTTCCATGCAAGATCCTCCTATCATTTCGCCAGAACATGGTTATGAATACATGGACATGGCAATTTCCATCAAGATCTCCTGCCACTCATCTTCTGTCAGAAGGAAAAGATTNTTTTCTATGCCCTCCGGCCTTTCAATATCNCTACAGGTATTTTCTATGATAATGTCCCCGGACAGAACTGATTCTTCATAGATATCCAAGGCATCAATACTGATAGCAATGGTGGAATCTCCGGTTTTCTTAAAGNTTCCAAAAGTATAAAGTATACTGTAATCATCGCCATAACCTTTTTCCGAAAGCTCAAATACAAACTCACCGGTGGTCTTTGAATATTCCAGTTCCATCATATACGTATCATATTCATCACTTAACTCATACTCCGCATGGTATCCCCCTCTTTCATAACCTGTCCTTTTGATCTCAAAGATGGTTTCTCCTGCCTCTTCTATAACCAGGTTTGTATTCTCCAAAGGGAAATTACCGCCCTCAANATTCCATTCTATATAATCATCTTCTTCAAATTCCATATAAATCTGAGCAACTCTGCCGTCATGCAGATAAATCTCAATTTCTGCTTCCTTCTCTGCATCCCTGCAGCTATCTGCAATCTCATCCAATGAATCNTAGATTTCTTCCAGATCAAGCTCAATATCCATTGATTCATAAAGACGGAAGATAGATTCCACGCTATCCTCATTTCCCTGATANGCTGCCTTCAGATNCTCTGCAAACTCNGNCATATTTTCTCCTGTAATGGACAAAATATATCCGTCNCAGGAAGTGCTCTTACCATCTANTGTCAGCTTCTTGCTTTTTCCNTTTTTGACCTCACATTTATCAAAAAATGNTACACAGGATTTTATGATTTCCTTTTGAAGTTTCTCATAGGCTTCTTCATCGATCGCCTCTATTTCCTCCTGATCATATANACTCATGATCTCATCGACGGTCTGCTGGTCGAGCATNCCCATNTCNACCAGATTCTGNACATCTTCCCGGCACGTTTCCTTGTTTACAATAAATACATAACCTGATGTACTGGGAAGCGCCATTCTTACCTCTTCTTCGTCCTCATATAGCTGCATATCCAAAAANGCACTTCCAGCCAGACTTCCTTCAGCATAAAGTCCTGTACAATCCTCATTTTTCTGNATNACCATGTCAANACCGATTCCTCCNGTCAGATCTAGCTGGGCATCAACAGTATAAATNTTCCCTTCAAACATNCCTTTATACTGNTCTGNTCCCCANGCTTCCCGTATGTAATCACNGCTTTCGGAAAAAGTAGCTTTTAATGCATCTGTTACTGTCTTCTTATTATCTTTAAACAGCCCACCNAATATCAACACCAGCGCCACAACAAGGAGCAGCGCCATAATACCGACAATGACGCCGATCACTACTTTATTGGAGGATTTCTTCTCCGGCTCTTCCGGAATCGGCGAAACAGGAATATTTTGAGTTTCTTTATTTTCTTCAAACATNTTTTTCTCCTTATACACATTTCCCATAATGTGAAAAAACGGTTGTCATTTTATGCCAACCGTTTTCTGTCATACATAGTAATAGAGTTTCTGTATTGCTTAATCCTGAACATAAGGCATAAGAGCAATATGACGTGCTCTNTTGATAGCTACTGTCAGCGCTCTCTGATGCTTAGCACAGTTTCCGGTGATCCTTCTGGGAAGAATCTTTCCTCTTTCAGATACGTATCTCTTTAACTTATTAACATCTTTGTAATCAATTACATTATCTTTGCCGCAAAATACACAGACTTTTTTTCTTCTGCGGATTCCGCCTTTTCTTCTCATGGGAGAATCAGACTTCTCTGTCTTATTATATGCCATAATAATTGCCTCCTATCTTACTCTTTGAAGTGACTCTTCGTCACATGTCCTTTTAGTTAAATGGCAGTTCCTCATCAATGCCATCCGGAATATTCATGAAACCNTCACCGGCTCCTGAAGGTTCAGGTGCTCTGCTCACCCCTCCGGCATAACCCCCGTCACTGCCGGAACTGTTCTTACTCTCAGCAAATTCCTGTTCCTCAACTACGATGTCTGTAGTGTAGACTCTCACACCGTCTTTATTGGTGTAGCTTCCTGTCTGAATCCGTCCAGTGACAGCAATCTTAATACCTTTTCTGAAATATTTTTCTGCAAATTCACCGGCTCTTCCAAANGCTACACAATTAATAAAATCTGCTGTCTGCTCATCACCGTTATTACGGTTGAATCTTCTGTCAACAGCAAGTGTGTATCTGGCAATCGCCATCGCATTGTCACCCTGNGAATATCTCACCTCGGGATCTCTGGTCAAACGGCCCATAAGTATTACTTTATTCATATATACCTCTCTTTAAGTACATCTATGGTACTCTTTATTTCTCGTCCTGTTTTACGATTAAAAATCTGACAACATTGTCCATGATGCGGATGCGGTTCTCGATTTCGACAGGCGCTGTAGCTTCAGCGTCAAACTGAATGAAGTAGTAGAAAGCGTCTTTCATCTTCTGAACTTCATAAGCCAGTCTCTTCTTACCCCAGTCGTCAACATTNGTAATGGTACCGCCGAATCTTTCGATCAANGCCTTACACTTGTCAACTACTGCTGCTCTTTCATCATCTTCGATTTTTGCACTAACAACAACGGCTAATTCATATTTGTTCATGCTTCGTTACCTCCTTTTGGTCTCTGGCCCCTGGCTGTTTGCAGGAGCAAGGAATCTTGCTGCATCCCTTTTAAGGAATACATGTCCCGTTTATCACAAGACTTATTTAACATATCACGAGTTAATATCATAACATAAAAGCTGCTGTTTTGCAAGAGTTACTCTGCATTTTTCCGAATGATTTCTTTAATGTTTTTCTCTGCCTGGCGTCTTGGCGTCATGATCTGATGCCCGCAGCCCGTGCATTTTAATCGGAAATCGGCTCCGATGCGGAGCACCTCCCATTCATGGCTTCCGCAGGGGTGAGGTTTTTTTAGTTTTAGAATATCTCCTACTCTAATATCCATGATAAGTTCAATTCCTTTCCAGCCCTTCCGGCTCTGCTCTATAACGCCGAGAAGATCTCTCCGATGCTGCCCTGAACCACCAGATCAGCCATACTGTCCCTGCCGGTAGGCGTTTTGTTAATTACCACCAGTTTATTTCCCCTGTAATAATCGATCAGCCCTGCTGCCGGATATACAACCAGGGATGTCCCGCCTATGATCAATACATCTGCTTCTCTGATATATTGAACGGCTCTGTTTAGTATATCCTGGTCAAGTCCCTCTTCATAAAGAACCACATCCGGCTTTACCGGACCGCCGCACTTAGAGCACACAGGAACCGCCGGTGCACGCAGTATATACTCGGCATCATGAAATTCTCCGCATCTTTCACAGTAATTACGAAGTACACTTCCGTGAAGTTCCAATACTTCTCTGCTTCCTGCAGCCTGATGAAGTCCGTCAATATTCTGGGTAATGACAGCTTTCAGCTTTCCTTCCTTTTCCCATTTAGCCAGCTTTATGTGTGCCGCATTGGGCTTTGCTGTCAGGCAGAGCATTTTGTCCTTATAAAAACGGAAGAACTCTTCCGGTCTGCTTCTGTAAAAAGTATGACTTAAGATAGTTTCCGGGGGATAATCATATTTCTGATTGTATAACCCGTCCACACTTCTGAAATCAGGAATACCGCTTTCCGTAGAAACTCCCGCTCCGCCAAAAAATACAATATTATTACTGCCGTCCACAATTTCTTTTAATTTTGCAATCTGATCCATCATGCACCCCGCCTTCCCTGTTTTAAATATAGTTTACTACATGCTGTTATTTTCTTCAACTGTTCCGCCATTGCCGGGAGAACGATCATATATACCAGACCGGTATTTGCAGTATATTTTCCCGAAGGGCTCCTACATCCGGACAATTACATATTTCCCACTAGAAAATCCTTCACCACACCAAAGAATTCTCTCATCATATTATTGAACTGTAAAAAAGGTTCTCCCCTTGCCGCAATACCGCAGACATTTTCATACCCTGCTTTTTCAGCGATCTTCACGGCCCTGAAAACATGAAAATTATTACTGACGATAGCTGCACTGTCTTTTTCCTTATCAAGAAACTCTGCAGAAAAAGTCAGATTCTGAAAAGTATTTTTTGATTTATCTTCTTTTATGATGCGCTCTTTTTCAATTCCTTTTTTCACAAGATAATCATACATTCCCTGAGCTTCCGAAATATGTTCATCCTCTCCCTGTCCGCCTGAAACGATCACTTTGGAATCCGGGTTTTCATTCAAATAACCAATAGCCGCATCCAGACGGTACTGCAGTGCCTTTGAAGGGCCGCTGGCCTTCATCTGTGCCCCCAGTACGATCACATAATCTGCACCGGGCTGCCCTTTTTTCGAAAAACCGCTGATAATGCAGCCTTCCACAAAGATAAATACAGCCCCGCCAAGGCAGACCAATATTATAAATAGTCTTCGGATCCAAAGCGGTATATGAGCCGCAAAAAATCCCTTTTTCAGAAGAATGGAAAATGTTATGACTCCAATTCCAAGAAACAGCCAAATAAAATAAAAGTTGGTTCCATGACCTACAAGAAATGCTATACAGAAAAAGTATAGCAGAAAAACAATTCCCAGTAAAAACAAAATAAGATACATTCCTTTTACCACCCTGATCCGCTTTTCTTTATCTTAACATCATGAAACCAAAAATACTTCATTTTAAAAAGAAATTAATAAAATCTTAATCAAACTCGCTTTACGATCCTGTAATATGTTTTTGCCGTAGTCATATAGCTGATAGCATAAATCAAAATAAAAACAACAGACACTCCTATCGTACATCTGATCATAAGCTTAGTATTGAAAAACTGGATTGCCGCCATAAGACTGTCTACCATAAACATCCCTGCAAAGGTATGGAGCAGCGCTCCCGCAAGAGGCAGTCCAAAGACCAAAAGGATCTGTCTGTGGATAGTACTCTTTATCTCTCTGTCGCTCATCCCCACCTTCTGCATAATATCAAAGCTGCCCTGGTCCTCATATCCTTCCGCGATCTGCTTATAATACATAATAATGATAAGGCACATAAAAAAGACAAGGCCAAATACCATACCGATAAACAGAAGTCCTCCATCCATGGCACGGATCTCGGCTCTTGCGTCCAGGCCATCGCGATACGCAGTATATCCCGGCTGTGCCTGACACCAAATGGCAAATTCATCTACAAACGCCTGCTTATTTCCATCTCCGGTCAAAACGATACCCGCTTTTTGGATTCCTCCGTCAAGGAAAGACTCCATATCCTCTACTCCGTTTATCTCTGCCCACGCCCTGACGAATTCATCTCTTTCTTCTTCATCTCTTACAATGATCACATATTCCATTCCAAATGTATTTTTATCTGCCCTGGGATAGGGAAACAATTCTTTAACTTCTTTTTTGATATCTCTCTGAATCCCCATGTATTCTATGCTGTCATACCCAAAATCCATTCCGCTGGAAAAGATCAGAACCTCCTGATCACCCAGCTCTTCTTTTTCGCCGGTTAACTCACTGTAATATTCCAACATCATAATGTTTGTAGTATGATCATCACGAAAATACCCCTGATGAGCCAGTCCAAAGCTGTTTTCTGTTTTAGAGCAAGAAAGAGTGGTAAGCTCAAATAAATCTATCCTCTCTGCCTTAAGCCCGTATTTTGATGACAGCTCCCATAACTTTTCTTCCATCTGATCTCTGTTAAGGCTATCTTTTTCAAAATTTGCTGTCATATCATACGGATAATTGTAATGTGTCACCTCATCCTCTCCCAAGTACAGGGAAACGGTACAGACCAGCGTAATAATTACCATAGTGGAAAAAATACAGATATTGGCAAGGCTTGCCGCATTCTTTTTCATCCGATAGTACATACCTGAAATAGTAACAAAGTTTGCCGGTCTGTAATAGATTTTTTTATTCCGCCTTAACAGCTTAAGAAAGGCCACACTGCCGGAAGTAAACAAAAGATAAGTTCCGATTATTACCAGAAAAACTGCCAGGAAAAAATTGGTAAATATCATTTCATCTACCTTGGAATGAATGGCAATATGATATCCCATACTCAGTACCACTACCCCGATCACTGCCCATAACGGAAGTAGTTTCGGCTCCTTTTCTCCCTTCTTACTTCCTGAAAGAAGCTCTACAGGGCGGGATTTCTGAATCTCCCACAGCTGACCTATGAAATTGACTAAAAATACAACCGCAAAATAATATATTGTTTCTTTAAACGCATCTACAGTAAACACAAATTCCACATCTACCGGAAGATTACTTAATTTAAGCAGCAGAAGAAACAGAAGCTTTGACAGGACCACGCCCGATATAATACCGCCTGCCATAACCAGCGTATATAAGATCACTGTTTCTAAGAACATCATTGCTGCAATATGCTTTTTTTCCAATCCCAGAATACTGTAAAGCCCCAGCTCTTTCTTTCTGCGTTTGACCAGAAAACTGTTTGTATAGATCAGAAAAAAGAGCAGGATGATGGCCAAAAGACTCTTTCCTATCATCAACAGCATCCATGCATAACCGCTCTTTGGCAGAGTTTTCATTAGATCATTACGAAGAATAGATGAAAATACAAAATAGGTAAATGCGGAAAAAATACCTGAAATAAGATAAGGATAATAAACTGTTCCATTTGAAATAACTCCTTTTACAGCCATACCCGGCAAAAGTTTCCATTTTTTCATGCTTCTTCCCCCTTTACGCTTCCCTTACAGGAATTGCATTATTTTCCGTCTGAAGAACCGTCAGTGCATCGGAGATCATCCTGTACATAGCATCCTTACTTTGATTTCCCCTGTAAATCTGATGGAAAACACAACCGTCTTTAATAAAAAGAACGCGCTTTGCATGGCTTGCGGCCTGGATACTGTGAGTTACCATCAATATTGTCTGTCCCTCATCATTGACTTCCCCAAACAGACGCAGCAGTTTCCCCGAAGCTTTGGAGTCCAAGGCTCCTGTAGGCTCATCAGCAAGAATAATATCCGGTTCCGTAATAAGAGCCCTGCAGGCAGCCGCCCGCTGCTTCTGCCCTCCCGAGACCTCATAAGGATATTTCCCCAGAATATCGGAAATGGATAATTTCTCTGCCAGAGGTTTTAATCTTTTTTCCATCTCCAAATAATTCTCCCCCGAGAGTACCAACGGCAGAAAAATATTATCCTTCAGGGAAAGAGTATCCAGCAGATTAAAGTCCTGAAACACGAATCCCAGATGCTCTCTTCTGAATGCACATAGCTCCCTCTGTTTTACTTCCGCCAGATTCTGCCCTCCAAGAAGCACCTGCCCGCTGGTAGCCTTATCAAGAGAAGCCAGTATATTTAAGAGTGTAGTCTTTCCGGATCCTGACTCTCCCATGATAGCAACATATTCTCCCTCTTCCACGGAGAAATTTACATCATTAAGTGCCTGTACCTTAACCGCTCCAAAGCGGGTGGTATAGATTTTTTTCACATTTTTAACTTCCAAAAGTGCCATAGTCCATTCTCTCCTTTAAGTGTTGTAGTTATGCCATTTAGAATATGGCAGTATCTGAACTATCACTATCATAAAAGAAAAGGAAATGCACTGCCATTTATCCGGCTTACATTTCCTTCTTGCAATCTTACATTTTTGTCACATTGGCTCCTGAACAAAACCTAATGTCACTTTAGTGCCTTCTCCCACACTGGATTCTATGTCTATAGTATGAGATAATCTGTCAAAAACCTGCTTGCATAAATAAAGGCCGATACCTGTAGACTTTTTGTAAAGACGCCCGTTATAGCCGGTAAAACCTCTCTCAAAAATTCTCGGCAGATCTTCTTGCCTGATGCCGATTCCGCTGTCTTCGATCACTACAAAATAAGCCTCCTTATTTGTTTCCCTTCCCTGTCTGTCAAGCCCGTATATCCTTATCCTGCCATGGGAAGTATATTTCAGCGCATTGGATAATATCTGTTCTACCACAAAAGACAGCCATTTTTCATCCGAGACCGCATGACAGGAAAATTCCTCCATGGTAAAAGAAAGTCCGCTGCCGATAAATAAAATAGAATACTTCTTTACAGCCTGTTTTACAATCTCATAAATATCCTGTGTTTTAAAAAGCAGATCAGCTGAAAGACTGTCCAGTCTGGCATAGTGAAGTGCCATTTCTGCATACTGCTCGATCTTAAAAAGCTCCTCCAAAGGCTGCTTTTCCTGCAGCAAAAGCCTAAGGGCCGCAATGGGCGTTTTGATCTGATGAGTCCACATGGTATAGTAGTCCGACATATCCTGCTTCTTTTCATCATATTCCGACGCTATCTTGCGCTTCTCCCTCTCGGAAACACATACCATTTCCTGATACACCCCCTCAATATAGGATCTTTTTTCCGGAAGATAGTAATCTCTTTCTCCTTTCTTTTCTGCTGCATTCAGAAGTGCCATACATC
This sequence comes from Lachnospiraceae bacterium, assembly GCA_014803415.1. Lineage (GTDB taxonomy): Bacteria > Bacillota > Clostridia > Lachnospirales > Lachnospiraceae > Suilimivivens. Next base: position 3,747 of record JAAVBZ010000017.1, on the reverse strand, counting down.
TTTTTCTATATCCGATATAACCGAATATTCCGCATAAAACCCCAAAGAAAATCGTAAGAATTACTGCATAGGACATATTCCGGTATTCTCTTTCATAGCCATACAATCCTGCAATTCCCCAAAAGATCATGACAATGGCTGCAAAAATAATTACGGTTTTAATATGTTCTTTTAAATAAGCTTTCAGAATCAGTTTTTCCCTGTTTTTCATTATTAACCCCTTTGCAGCTGATAACCTACTCCTTTTTTGGTCCTGATAAAATCCTGAAGACCGCCTTCCTCAAGTGACTTTCTTAGCCGATTCACATTTACTGTCAGCGTGTTATCATCTACAAAGCATTCATTGTCCCAAAGACGCTTCATAATATCATCTCTTGAAACGGTATTGCCAGCATTTTCAAATAATATCTGCATGATCCTGAATTCATTTTTGGACAACTCTATCCTGTTCCCTTCATAGAGAAGCGACATATCGGAAAGATTCAAAATAACTCCCTGATACTCTAACACGGAGACCTGCGCCTGAAAAGAATATGTTCTTCGCAAAATGGCCTGTATTTTGGCAGAAAGCACTTCCAGATCAAAGGGCTTGGTCACAAAATCATCTCCGCCCATATTGATAGCCATTACAATATTCATATTGTCGGAGGCAGAAGAGATAAACAAAATGGGAACCTGTGATATCTTTCTGATCTCTCCGCACCAGTAATAACCATTATAAAAAGGAAGCCCTATATCCATCAATACAAGCTGAGGATCAAATCTGATAAAGTCCTGAAGTACATCTGCAAAATCTCTTACACTTTCTACCTCATATCCCCACTTCTCCAAATGTCCCTTTATTTTTTCTGATNTGATGCTGTCATNTTCNACGATCANTATTCGAAACATACAGACCCTCTGANTGATTTTATTTTAGTTTCTCTCATCTCATTTTNCNGGNAAATATCCCATATTAATACGGACTTCTTTTCTTTCCATATCCCGATTGGTATAACAGCAGGTATCAAAACCGATCATCTCAAATCCCTCCTGCTGATAAAAGCTTATGGCTCCCACATTACAGGATTGGGTTTCCAGNATGACAGCTCTCCTGTTCTCACGAACTGCCTGCTCTTTTGCAAGTGCCATAAGTGCATGTGCCACTCCCTGTCTCCTGAGATCCTCATGAACCCACAACTCTGTTACCATAAGGCGGTTGCTCCATTCTTCCGGACAGGTCTCAATGCAGGCAAGCAGCTCCTGTACGCCCTCCTTATTTCCCACGATCCCCCATGCATCTGCCTTTTCCCAATGGGGCTGATACAGTTTGTCCGGGAAATCATATTCTTCCGGATAATGAGTTACGGGAATTTCAAATCTACATTTATTTATCTTCACATCATANCCATCTGCATTCTGAATTATATTTACNTCATAATATTCATTCGTGGTATATCTCATAGGTATGATCGCACCCTCCCATTGTTCTTTGGGAAGATGGACTATTTCATAATTATTAACCTTCATGCTCTTACTTCTGCCTTTCCTCTTACTTAATACTGATAATGTGTGTAAACCCTGATCTGCTTTTCTTCATATTCAATCATCACGGATATTCCTGTGGCGCCAAAGTCCGCTCCCAGACGATGGAAAAGTCCTCCTGTTGCTTCATTCACTCTGATTCCTTCATCNTAATATCCCNTCTTTTTCGAATATACATTACACATATATTCCCCTATTTCATTAAAGACCGTTTCCTCATACCCTGCTTCAACAGGTATTTCTATGTTTACTTCATTGACACCAAACAAACTATGATAATGAATACTTCCCTGCCTGCCAAACAGTGTCTGCTCATGATAAACGTATTCTTTTGCTCCTGATACACTGTATTCTGTTACCTTATCAGGCTTTCCATTTATGATCTGTACCATAAAANCCGGCGTTTTAAAATGAATTNNNTTTCCTTCTATACCTGNATCATANGCAGAACTATNTATTTCAAATGCCAGTAATAAACAGCCTGNTATTATAATTATAAAAANTACTGANANGATNTTAAAAAATTTTTTCATATATTTCCAAATATTNNAATTNTTCTATTGANTTGTTCTGCGCACTATTTTACCACAAATATTATTAAAGGAAAACTGCAACNAGATCNTATTGAACTTATTTATAATNCTTCTTTTTCGTGATTGTGTTCNTATCNAAAACAGCTTATACTTATNTCAATCAATTGATAANAGTGGAGTTGATATAGTTGGTNGAACTACGGNCAATTAATGAAGATAATTATGAACTGTGTTTCAACTTNAGGGCAAGCGTTGANAATAAAAACTTTGTNGATTCAGTTACTTATTCTTTAGCNGAAGCATGGGTCTTTTATAAGGATACCANGCCATTTGCAATNTATGATGGCGATAGAATNATNGGATTTGTTTCAATGTATGTNGGAGAGGAAAACTATCAGATCATAAATTTTTTGATTGATGATGCTTTTCAGAAAAAGGGNTTGGGAACAAAAGCCGCAAAAGCNTGCATTCAATTTNTGAAAAGNGAGTATGATGCAAAAAGAATTTCCGTACCNGTAGAACTGCAAAATATAGTCGCGCAAAGGTTTTGGGAAAAGCTGGGATTCGTTTTTTCAGATANTATNGAAGACGGATATATTTTTATGAGATTANCGTTATAACAAAGTCCTGTCTGCCAAGGTGCNCANCNNATNATCGNNAGAAGATNCTGATGGACATCAGACGTCCGAANNAGCCTGNGGAATGGGCGGCTGTCCATCATGGGTAATTATTTGACAATAAATAATTAAAAAACTTANGCACTTCTCTTGACAAACCCTGCAATATATTCATTTCCAGNACTTATCAATTTCAGCCAAAAGTTTATCCATTATCTCATTGTCACTCAGNTCCTTATAGAATTCCCTGGATTTCTCTAATACTTTTAAACATGTCTCTTTCTTGGATAATCCCAATTCCTGACAGATTTTTATGCTTGTCTTGCCTCTGCTGTATTTCGTCTCTCAGCTTGTATATCCATCTTTTCNATNTTCATTCCAGATACAGACCATGTATCTTAAGATCTGCATGGATACATTATAATTCACACGGCTCTTGTNACATAATGTGTTATTTGTTATTTTGATAACGCATTTACTATATCANATTTTTNAGGTAATGCAACTATACAACAGAATTTTTATTTCGTCTATTATACAAAGAGCCCCGATAACTCGGGGCTCTTTAGAGGCGCGAACCGGATTTGAACCGGTGATGACGGTGTTGCAGACCGGGGCCTTACCACTTGGCTATCGCGCCATATTATATTGTATGCAATCCATTCTTATTAATGACTCCGACGGGAATCGAACCCGTGTTACCGCCGTGAAAGGGCGATGTCTTAACCGCTTGACCACGGAGCCTTATCTCTTTCCATCTACACTTCATGGGAAGAACAGCTCCGCTGCTCTTCTTCGAAAAGATTTAGTACCTATAAGGCATGATCTTTTCATGCCTTATAGATTCTTCATTTCAGCTCCCCGAGTAGGGCTCGAACCTACAACAACTCGGTTAACAGCCGAGTGCTCTACCATTNANCTATCNANNATCATATCTAGAAAACATTCATCATTCCTTCAAAACCGAATATCAAATCTCACTGTATCCTTCTTGGTTAAGCCCTCGACCGATTAGTACTTATCAGCTCAACACATTGCTGTGCTTCCACCTTAAGCCTATCTACCTCGTACTC
>JAAVBZ010000016.1 GCA_014803415.1 Lachnospiraceae bacterium | reverse complement strand
CCAGTAATGAGTGATTTGCCTAAAGGTACTGTGATCTATAATGAAAAACAGACCAAAAAGATGCTGAATAATAAGGCAGAGGTAATAGGAAACGCTTATGCTGGTGGTACAGCCGGGAATCAACCTGTTTTGAGTAAACCAGCAATTACATATGACATTTATCCCGAAGCGGATTTGTGGGAAAGGATGACAAAATGTGCTGAAGCAATGGGACGTACTATGGAAGATATGTTAAATCCGTTGAATTCCCTTGCCCTTGACATAAAAAAAGAAACAGGTATGGGGCGGCTTTTGGAAAGTGTTAATAATGTTAGCAATGTTATAAATAATAACAAAAATATCCAACAACCTGTTATTAATGGTGGTATTAATATTACATGTCCAGGAGTTACAAGTAAAGAGGTTGTACAACAGGTTGGTGTTGAAATAAACCGTATTTTTAATGGCATGCACCTTGAAGCAGAACAACGAAGTAGAATGAGATAATTGTAGTAAATTTTAAGAAAGGATAACCGCACTCTGAAATATGGGTGCGGTATTATTTGCAATGAATGTCAAAGAAGAAATATTTAAAACAATACAGACTATGGTTGATCAGGCGATTATGAAATGTAAAGTTGACCACACATATCAATCTATAATAAAAAACATTACACCAAAGGGATATGTAGTGTTGGATAGATCTGGACAAGAAAGGACTGTTAAATGCTGCATACCAGATTTGAAATTGAGAGTAATGCAGAATGTATGGATTAAGGAACCCATGGGTGACTTGAAGGGATTACATATCTGTGGCGTGGTTGAGAATACAAGAAGTAGACAAAGTTAATCTAAAAAGAAATATAAATGATGTAACTATAAACAAAGCCGATGTGAAAAAGATTACCCCCAAATTTGGGGATCCATTCCTTATAATATGTGAATGGAAAGTGAAAAACTGAATATATATATATATATAATTTCAGGGTACTGTTGATAGATTTAGACAGTGCCCTTTTTAAATAGATTTTAGATGAATTGGAGTGTGAGTTGATATAGAAACTATTCAGGTTGAGAGGGGATTATTAAATTTAGATGCATTTTGTGAATATATGGGGATAAAAAAGACAAAAGCGAGAGAATTATTACATAATCCGGCTAATGGTTTTACCGTAAGGATAGGAAATAGATTATATGCACATAAAGGCAAATTGGATGAATGGTTATTGAAACAGATACTTTAAAACGTTAAGACAAAAATAATTGAATATAAATATTAAATGTGGTAAAATTGGGGAAATATTTAGTAGTTCTTTCCCTGATTTTTCACAGGAAGGAGGCAGTGATGGGTAAATCACTGAATGGGAAGGAGTTAGGTAAAAATATTTGCCAGCGTAAAGACGGAACTTATATGGCTAGATTTATAAACAGATTTGGCAAAAGGCAGACTATTTACGCAAAGACATTAAATGAGATAAGAACAAAGTTAAGAAAAGAGCTGTATAATGACGAAAAAGAGATTAATGTTATTACTACAGATATAACATTAGATGAATGGTATAAAATATGGCTAAACACTTGTAAACAGGGATGCCGGTCATCCACCAAAGGAACTTATGCTACACATTACAAAAGGATTCAGTCTGATCTAGGGTGGCGAAAGCTAACCTCATTAAATCTCATAGTAATGCAGGAAGCTATCAATAAACTATGTTCAGACAATGCAAGAAAGAATTCTAAAAAAATATTAGTCGATATGCTTGAAAAAGCTATAGATACGGATCTGCTTACCAAGAATACCGCAAAACAGATTGTTACTGATTTGGATAAAAAAGAAAAGAAAGAAAGACGGGTATTGACAATTGGTGAGACTAAACAGTTTTTAACACAGGCAGACGGTACGTTCTATTATAATCTTTTTGAATTAGCACTTGAAACAGGTATGAGAATTGGTGAGTTGTGCGGCTTACAGTGGGAAGATATTGATTTCCAGAATAAAATGCTGTATGTTAACCATACTTTGTGCTACTTTAGTAATGATGGCAAATATGTATTTGAAATGCATGATACCAAAACTAATAATGGTAAGAGAACGATTCCTTTGACAGAAAAAGCAATCAAGGCTTTAAAGAGACAAAAGATACAGAAGCAGGAGATACGCATAAAGGGTAAAGCTGCACCAGAAGGCTATGAGGATTTGGTCTTTATCACCAAAAATAATAAACCGACACAACAGTTTTTAGTACAAGAAAGTATAGGGTTGATTATAAAAAAGATTCAAAGAGATAATGTAGATTTTGAAACATTTACACCACATACTTTCAGACACACATTTGCTACCAGGGCATTGGAAAATGGTATGCAGATAAAAACACTGTCACGTTTGTTAGGACATGGTGATATCCAATTGACAATGAACCTGTACTGCCATGTTACAGAAGATACATTGATAGAAGAAATGCGGAAGATGGAACAATGTGTATAAGAAGAAAATGGTGTAAAAATGGTGTAAATCTGTACTATAAGGAATAACAAAAAGGTTGAAAAGCCTATAAATACGGAGGTTTTAAGACAAATGGAAAGTTATAAGAAAGAATTTATCGAGTTTATGGTGGACAGCCAGGTGCTTAAGTTTGGAGAATTTACATTAAAGAGCGGAAGAAAATCACCTTTTTTCATGAATGCCGGAGGATATGTCACAGGCGCTCAGCTTCGTAAGCTGGGAGAATATTATGCCAAAGCGATCCATGACAATTANGGTCTGGATTTTGATGTACTGTTTGGACCTGCTTACAAAGGAATTCCGCTTTCGGTTGCAACGACCATGGCGATCAGTGAGCTTTACGGAAAAGAGGTGCGTTACTGTTCCAACNGAAAAGAANTAAAGGATCATGGAGATACGGGGATACTTCTGGGCAGCAAGCTTAAGGATGGNGACCGGNTTGTGATCATCGAAGATGTTACCACTTCCGGCAAATCTATTGAGGAGACTTTCCCTATTATTAAGGCACAGGCCGATGTAGAGATCAANGGGCTGATGGTTTCCTTAAACAGAATGGAAAAGGGACAGGGAGTAAANAGCGCCCTTGCAGAGATCAAAGAAAAGTACGGATTTGACGCAAATGCCATAGTTACTATGGCGGAAGTGGTAGAATACTTGTATAATAAAGAGTATAAGGGTAAGATTTATATTGATGATATCCTGAAGGCAGCAATTGACACTTACTATGAGCAGTATGGTGCGGTCAGCAGCATATGATCGGAAAGGAGTGAAAGATATGGAAGAAAAAATTTATAAGACCATGGGCGGCAGCGGAGCTATGAGTATTGCAGTCGGAGTGGTTACTCTGGTAGTCGGACTTGTCTGTGGTATTTTGATGATTGTCGGAGGAGCAAAGCTTCTTGCCGGTAAATCCAAAATTTTATTTTAAAAGTAACAGGCATTTCTGATTTCAGGAGTGCCTTTTCGCTTTTATGAAGAAACAAGAGGTTTTATATGAATTTAAACAAGGGCTATATCTTTACAAGCAAGGATCATTCAAAAAAAGGTATCATGTCAGTTATTTTGGGTATTCTTTCTATAGCGACATTCATAACCGCAGTGTATCTGTCGTACCAAAATGGTGGAGAGTCATCGGCAAGATATGGAACGGCAGGCCTGCTTGCATCTGTTTTCTGGGCAGTGGGAATGNNACTCGGTATCTGGTCAGTTATGGAAAAGGACAGATTTAAGCTGTTTCCGATACTTGGCATCATACTCAATATGATCGCTGCTTCAATTTTAAGTTTAATATTATATGCAGGAGCGTACGTGTACTAATGGTAGAAGAGAGATTTGTACTTGCAGAACAAAGAATCAGAGAAATAAGAAGAGAAGATGATCCCATGCCGGAGGCTTTTCGGGAATATTTCCGAAAAATGGCAGACTTTTTGCTGCTTATGACAGACACTTATCGTTTTGTGGCGGAAGGCAGATTGTATCTTGCTTCTCTTGAAGAATTGAAGGAAAAGAACTATAAACTNTATGAAGATATCCTTCCGGAAAATTATGATAAAAGCTATGGAAATCCAGCCTATTGTGTTTTAAAGCTGGGTGAAGAATACGGGAANCTTTTTTCTTTCCTTTATGCAGAGCTTAGAAGCCTTATTGTATATGCTTACGAGAAAAAGCAGGAGGATATGGTGATCCGTATGGAGCTGTTCCTGGAAGTATACAGTTCCTTTATCTGTGCTCTTCAGGAAACAGGAGAGATTCCCGTTTATGAAGAGATCAAAGAAAATATATACTGGTTCGTCAGTGATTATACCAGGGATNCTTTTATGGCAAAGCTCAGCGCCATGCTGGAACCTTCTAAGGACTTTGCCTCAGGCATAATAAAAANCAGTGACCTTGANAGTCCTGAATATCTTTANTATTTCGGAGAGTATATTACCGAAAACGAATTAAAGACATGGGAGCATTTGCACTCGNTGCCGGCTGCCACCATTGATCTGATGGCTGATACTTATACGGAAGGATACCGGATCGGTTTTCTTGNGGGCAACAAGGATATTTCCAAAAAGAAAANCGTAAACATCCGTTATTGTCTGGGATTTGAAAGGATGATCCGCAAGGCCATCCATAATTTTGAAGTGATCGGGTTAAATCCCACGATCTACAGGGCGGCAGCAAGCCTGCTGCAGGGAAAGGGACTTAATCGTATCGGTTATTATGGTGCTGTTCCCAATAAGCAGTATGATTTTGATCACAAGGATGATCAGGCGTTGTTTCTTGATAAACGCCTGGTACAGGTGAGAATGGAAGCCTGGAAAGAGGCTTATGAAGCGTTGAAAGAGGAAGCTGCTGTTTTCGGGGGACCCGCGGTTGTGGAAGTGTTCGGGGAAGCACCTGCAGATTTAAAGGAGAAAAAGGAAGCGGTGCACTTAAGTGAAAGCCAGCAGAAGCTTTCCGTGGAATATGCTCAAGCTGCGGGAGAGCTTCAGAACCGTTATATCAAGGGAGAAGAGAGGAGCTTTACCATTATTGCATTTCCNACGCCGGAAATAGGAAGTGANTATGAGCAGATCTTTGACGAAGTGATAAAGATCAATACGCTGGATTATAAGCTTTACCAGCAGATACAGCAGACTATCATAGATACGCTGGACAAAGGAAAATATGTGCTGATCAAAGGAATGGGAAAAAACAGGACCAATTTGAAGATCATGCTCCACACATTGACTGATCCCTGCAGACAGACAAATTTTGAGAACTGCGTGGCGGATGTGAACATTCCCGTAGGAGAAGTGTTTACCTCACCGGTNCTTGAGGGAACAGAAGGAANACTGCATGTTACCAGAGTCTTTTTGAATGAACTGGAATATAAGGACTTAAGTCTTACCTTTAAGAACGGCAAAATAGTGGAATATGACTGCAGTAACTTTGAAAATTCGGAGGAGAACAGGAAATATATCAGAGACAATGTGCTGTTCCATCATGAAACACTTCCTATTGGTGAATTTGCCATCGGAACCAACACNACAGCCTATGTGGCAGGCAGAAAATACGGCATAGAAGATAAGCTTCCTATTTTAATAGCAGAAAAGACGGGACCTCATTTTGCAGTGGGAGATACCTGNTATTCCCATGCGGANGAAGTAGCGGTGTTTAATCCGGACGGTAAAGAGATCATCGCAAGGGATAATGAATGTTCTCTTCTTCGAAAAACCGATCCGTCAGGTGCTTATTTTAATTGTCATACGGATATTACCATTCCTTATGACGAGCTGCTGGAAGTCAGCGTGGTAACATATGAGGAAGAAGTGATACCGATCATTGAAGAAGGCATATTTGTGCTTCCCGGATGCGAAGAACTTAATAAACCTTTAAGAGAATACAGTTGCAACAGAGCCTGATTTTTAGTATGATATTAACGTATGAATTGAACGGAGGAGAGGATTATGGCACAGGTAGGTATTGTAATGGGCAGTGATTCGGATATGCCGGTCATGGCAAAGGCAGCGGATATTTTGGAAGAACTTGGCATTTCGTATGAAATGAAGATCATCTCCGCTCACAGAGAACCGGATGTATTTTTTGAATATGCAAAAACTGCGGAAGAAAAAGGATTTAAAGTAATTATTGCAGGAGCGGGCATGGCAGCTCATCTGCCCGGTATGTGCGCGGCGATNTTTCCTATGCCGGTCATCGGTATTCCNATGCATACAACATCTTTGGGAGGAANGGATTCTCTGTATTCTATCGTACAGATGCCTTCAGGAATTCCGGTTGCTACTGTGGCGATNNNNGGAGGAGCCAATGCGGGNCTTCTGGCNGCCAGGATCCTTGCAACATCGNATGAAGNGCTGCTTGATAAATTGAAAGCATACAGCAATTCTTTAAAGGAGAGCGTGCAGAAAAAGGATGCCCGTCTTGCCGAGGTTGGTTATAAGAATTATTAAAGATACGATACTATTTTAACAAGCGGAGGAAGATAAAATGGATTATAAGAATGCCGGAGTAGATATAGAAGCGGGTTATCAGTCTGTGGAACTGATGAAAAAATATGTGAAAGAGACGATGCGCCCTGAGGTGCTTGGNGGTCTCGGCGGCTTTTCAGGNGCTTTTTCACTCAGTGCCATCAAGGANATGGAGAAGCCTGCGCTGGTTTCCGGTACNGATGGNGTGGGCACCAAACTGAAGCTTGCTTTTATNATGGATAANCANGATACGGTAGGNATTGACTGTGTGGCCATGTGNGTAAANGATATTGCATGTGCCGGCGGTGAACCNCTGTTTTTCCTGGATTATATTGCATGCGGCAAGAATTNTCCNGAAAANATNGCAACCATCGTAAAGGGAGTNGCAGAAGGNTGTAAGATGGCCGGNGCTGCTTTGATCGGTGGAGAAACAGCTGAAATGCCGGGATTTTATCCGATGGATGAATATGATCTGGCAGGTTTTGCCGTAGGTGTGGTAGATGAAAAGAATCTGATCACGGGAGAGAATATTAAACCCGGTGATGTACTTGTGGGAATTGCCTCCTCAGGGGTGCACAGTAATGGTTTTTCNCTNGTAAGAAGAATATTTGATATGACTGAGGAAAACTTAAATACATATTATGAGGAACTGGGAACTACTCTGGGAGAAGCACTGCTTGNGCCTACTAAAATTTATGTGAAGGCGTTAAAGAGNGTTAAGGATGCCAANGTTACCATTAAGGGATGCAGNCATATTACNGGCGGNGGTTTTTATGAGAATATTCCCAGAATGCTTCCGGAAGGCGTACGTGCNGTGGTTAAGAAGGACAGTTATGAGGTCCCTGCTATCTTTAAGNTGATGCAGAAGACNGGTAATCTGGAAGAAAAGATGATGTATAATACATACAATATGGGGCTTGGCATGGTGCTTGCCCTGGATCCGGCAGATGTAGATAAGACCGTTACGGCCCTTAAAGCAGCAGGAGAAGAGGCTTACGTGGTAGGAAGTGTGGAAGCCGGTGACAAAGGAGTAACAATATGCTAGATATCGTAGTTTGTGTATCCGGAGGAGGAACCAATCTGCAGGCCATCATTGACGGTATTCATAACGGAACCATCAGAAANACTGAGATCAAGGGCGTTATCAGCAATAATGCNNGTGCCTATGCNTTAAAAAGAGCNGANGAAAACGGNATTCCTGCATTTTGNATATCNCCGAAGAGTTTTTNGNAAAGAAAAGAGTTCAACCGGGCATTNCTTGATAAGCTGGAAGANCTTAAGCCGGATCTGATCGTTCTTGCAGGTTTTCTTGTGATCCTGCCGGAAGAAATGATCGCGGNATACAGGAACAGAATTATCAATATCCATCCGTCTTTGATCCCGTCTTTTTGCGGAACAGGATTTTANGGATTAAAGGTACATGAAGANGCNTTAAAAAGAGGCGTAAAGGTGACNGGAGCTACGGTGCATTTCGTTGATGAAGGCACGGATACGGGNACTATNATAGCCCAGAAGGCTGTGGAGGTATTTCCTGAGGATACACCGGAAATTCTTCAGAGNNGGGTCATGGAACAGGCCGAATGGGTNATNCTGCCTAANGCTATAGATGAAATTGCTGCCAAGCAGAAAGGATGTTGATCATGAAGGTATTGATAGTAGGAAGCGGNGGCAGAGAGCATGCCATTGCCGCCAGTGTGAAAAAGAGCAAAAAGGTTGATAAGATCTATTGTGCACCCGGGAATGCAGGAATCGGCCTGATCGCGGAATGCGTACCTATAGGCGCCATGGAATTTGATAAAATTGTTGCATTTGCCAAAGAAAAGGAAATAGATCTGACCATAGTCGGTATGGATGATCCTTTGGTGGGGGGACTTGTAGATGAACTGAATGCGGCCGGTCTGCGTGCATTCGGGCCCCGTAAAAATGCTGCGATTCTGGAAGGAAGCAAAGCTTTTTCCAAGGATCTTATGAAAAAATATAATATACCGACAGCAGCCTATGAGAATTTTGATTCTCCCGATGCTGCTTTAGCTTATCTGGAAAGTGCTGATTTCCCGATCGTACTTAAAGCTGACGGTCTGGCTCTGGGTAAAGGTGTATTGATCTGCCAGAATCTGGAAGAAGCAAGGGAAGGCGTAAAAAGCATTATGCTGGATCAGAAGTTCGGAAGTGCAGGAAACCGTCTGGTCATTGAAGAGTTTATGACGGGACGTGAGGTCTCCGTTCTTTCTTATGTGGACGGTAAGACCATTAAGACTATGACTTCCGCCCAGGATCATAAGAGAGCGGGAGACGGAGATACAGGTCTTAATACGGGAGGCATGGGAACTTTTTCACCCAGTCCTTTTTATACCGAAGAAGTAGATGAATTCTGCCGGAAATATATTTATCAGCCCACGGTAGATGCTATGGCGGCGGAGGGAAGAGAGTTTAAGGGTATTATTTTCTTTGGCCTTATGCTGACGGATAAGGGGCCCAGAGTCTTAGAGTATAATGCCAGATTCGGGGATCCTGAAGCACAGGTGGTACTGCCCCGGATGAAGAATGATATTATTGAAGTCATGGAAGCATGTATTGACGGCACCCTCGATCAAATCGATCTTCAGTTCGAAGATAATGCAGCTGTGTGCGTTGTTCTTGCCTCGGAGGGCTATCCTGTCAGCTATGAAAAAGGATTTGTGATCCGTGGACTTGAAAAGTTTGAGAACCAGGATTCTTATTTCTGTTTCCATGCAGGAACCAAAAAGACAGAAGAGGGCATTGTCACAAACGGCGGACGTGTACTGGGGATCACGGCCAAGGGTGCAGATCTGAGAGAAGCCAGAGAAAATGCATATAATGCTGCGCAGTGGGTAGATTTTGAAAATAAATATATGCGTCATGACATTGGAAAGGCTATTGATGAGATATGAATAAAAGAAAGTGGTGGATTGGATCATGGAGGGAATGAGGAGAAAATTTAGTCTTGAGGAATACCATCATCCCACATACTGCGACAAGTGCGAAGCAGTTATGGTGTATAAAGGACTGGGAGAATACCAGTGCGAAAGCTGCGGTATGTTAGACTACGATGATTACGGGAAGGTACGCAATTATCTGGATGTGCATATCGGAGCCAATGTAGCTGAAATTTCCGATGCAACGGGAGTTACCCATAAATCGATCAGAGATATGATCAAGGAAAACCGCTTTAAGATAATCAATAATAATGCCGGTTTCCTCAGATGTGAAATGTGTGGTGAAAATATTGACAGCGGAAGACTCTGCAGTAAGTGCGAGATGCTGTATCACCGTAAACTGGAAGAAGAAGCGCGCGAAAACCGTAAGCCCACCATTGAAAAAGGAGCAGGAAAAGATATTCAGGGGGACAGCGGCAGCAAACGATTTACAAGAGACAGATAAGGAGAAAAGCAGTGAGAAGAATAAAAACGCTGTTTCAAAAGGAAGCAGAGATAAAGAGAATACTTGGTATTGCGGCATTTATTCTGATATTTTCCATCAATGGATTTGTCAGTGAAGCAGCCGAAGGAAAGGTGATCGCAAACACGGCCTATATAAGATCNGAGGCCAGTACNAANAGTGAAGTAGTNGGAAGTACTGTCAAAGGAAANACAATTGATATNGTAGGCGCGGTAAAAGATTCTTCCGGAACGGTATGGTATAAGGTTCCNAATGGCAATAATACNTNTGGATATGTNAGAAGCGATCTGATTGAAACATCNGAAGAAATTAAAATTACGGAAGCNTCNGCNGAAACAAGTTCGGGAGGAAGCACCAGNAAACCNGCCGATACAGTTCCCACATCTATTGGCGAACAGCAGGCAACCATTTCTGTAGAAAGCGCCANNNTCCGNTCNGGNGCATCTANNCAGCATGATNCCATANCATCTCTTCCCAAAGGAACTGTTATNACACTGGTGGGAGAAGCAAATGACAGTACAGGNAAGAAGTGGTATCAGATGACCTGTGATTATAATGGCAGAACAGTACAGGGATATGTACGTTACGACCTGATCTCGATCGGTGCAGTATCTGAAGGGGGAGGGTCTTCGGAAGGCTCAGAAGGTGAAAATCCTGAAAGCGGTGAGAATCCGGAGGGCTCAGAAGGCGAAAACCCGGAAGGCGGCGAAAATCCGGAAGAATCTGAAGGAGGACAGCCTGAATCTTCTGAAGAACACAAGGATTATGAGATCCAATATAGAGAGGGAGCTTACTGGTTATTTGATTATGCAAGCGATCAGCAGTATGATATAAAAAGATTACTGCAAGATTATCAGGAACAGAAAGAAAAAAATGAAACTTTGAATAAGCAGCAAAAAACAGGAAAGATCATTATGATCGTGCTGGCTGTTATTATCGTGCTGCTGGTAATAGTCGTGACTGTTCTGCTCATCAAATTGCGAGATGCTTATTACTATGAAGACGACGATGAAGAAGAGGAGGAAGAGGAAGAAATTGAAGAAGAACCTGTAGCTCCCAGAAGAACAAGAAGACGTCCGGCAGAGGATGATGAGGAAGCTCCGACGCCGGTCAGAAGAAAATCTTCTTCCGAAAGACAGGAAACGGACAGACCTGTCAGACAGAGGAACGGACAGAGCGCAGAGCTTCAGGCAGCAGAGAGAAGTCAGAGTGCGAAAAGACCTGCGAAAAGAAAAACGCAGAATTTCCTGGTAGATGATGATGAGTTTGAATTTGAATTTTTAAACATGGATGATAAGGATTCATAAATACAAATGAGGGACAGAGGGATAGCGTTGGCTATTCCTCTTGCCATCTTGAAGGAGAAGGAATGGTAATTGAGATAGATTTCAACAGTGAAGAAGCGCTTTATTTGCAGCTGAGAAACCAGATCATACTGGGCATTGCCACCTCCAGATATCAGGAGGGAGATTCCCTGCCGTCGGTGCGTACACTGGCCGATGAGATCGGCATTAATATGCATACGGTCAATAAGGCGTATACGATCTTAAAAGAGGAAGGCTTTGTTAAGGTTGACAGACGAAAAGGAGCAGTGATAGCATTAAGTGCGGACAGATTGCGGGCACTTGAGGAAATTGACAAAAATCTCAGGGTAATACTGGCAAAGGCCAGTTGTAAAGGTATTACCAGAGAAGAAGTTCATGAAATGATAGATGAAATATATGAAGAATATGGAGGATTTTGACATGCAGTCAGGAAGTTTTACGGATAAGGCAAAGACAGCGCTGATGCTGGCAGAGAGGACTGCTTCAAGAATGCATACAGGATATGTGGGAACAGAGCATATCCTGGTGGGACTTTTGAAAGAAAAAACCGGCGTTGCGGCCAGAGTGCTTGCGGAAAACGGAGTGGAGGAAGAAAAGCTTCTTGAGATGATCAAGGATCTCATCGTTCCGGAATCGGTAATCACACTGAAAGAAAAAGACGGTTATTCTCCCCGTTCTGAGACAGTCCTTCAGGAAGCGCACAGACAGGCAGACCGTTTTCGGGCGGAAAAGACAGGGACAGAGCATATTATGCTGGCAATGTTAAAAGAAGGGGAATGCGTGGCTGCACGTCTTCTAAAAACCATGGGAATCCCTATTCAGAAGCTTTATATAGATACTTTATCGGCAATGGGAGAGGATCCGGGGCTGTATAAAGAGGATCTGTCGGGTAAGCAGAAGAGTAAAAAGTCCGGAACCTCTACATTGGAGCAGTATAGCCGGGATCTGACCGCGCTTGCCAGAGCGGGGAAACTGGATCCGGTTATAGGACGTGAGGATGAAATTACCAGAGTAATAGAGATTTTAAGCAGGAGAACCAAGAATAATCCCTGTTTGATCGGAGAACCGGGAGTTGGAAAGACTGCTGTGGTAGAAGGTTTAGCAGAGAGAATAGCAGCAGGCGAAGTACCTTTTACGGTTCAGGACAAACGTCTTCTTACCCTGGATCTGTCCGGAATGGTGGCAGGTTCCAAATACAGGGGAGAGTTTGAAGAAAGAATTAAGAGAGTCATTCATGAGGTGCAGGAAGCAGGTAATGTTATCCTGTTTCTGGATGAGATGCATACGATCATCGGAGCCGGAGGTGCGGAAGGAGCCATAGATGCTTCCAATATCTTAAAGCCTTCTCTGGCAAGAGGAGAGCTTCAGCTGATCGGGGCTACCACCATCTCAGAGTATCATAAGTATGTGGAAAAAGACGCAGCCCTTGAAAGGCGGTTTCAGTCGGTTATAGTTGAAGAACCTACTATTCCCCAGGCCATAGAGATATTAAAGGGAATTGCCCATAAATATGAGGAGCACCACAGGATAACGATTACGGAAGAAGCTATTATTGCAGCTGTTCAGCTTTCGGAGAGATATATTAATGACAGAAATCTTCCGGATAAGGCCATCGACCTGATGGACGAAGCGGCGGCGGCAGTCCGTTTGAAATCAATACCGGCTCTGGAAAATTTAAAAGAATTACAAAAACAGATTGCCGATATCGATGAACAGGTGGAAAGGTGTCTTAAGAAAAAAGATTTAAAGGAGGCTGCAGATCTTAGAAAAGAACAGGAGAGGCTGATCAAAAAGTATAATAGAGCAAAAGAAAACAGCGCAAAGAAGCAGGAAGAGGCAAAGTATGAGATTGGGGAAAACGAAATTGCAGCAGTTGTAGCTGCATGGACCAGGATTCCTGTTAAGAAGCTTACAGAAAAAGAAAGTGAAAGGCTGCTTAAACTGGAAGATGTTCTTCATAAGCGTGTGATCGGACAGGAAGCGGCAGTTACCGCTGTTTCCAAGGCAATCCGAAGGGGAAGAGTGGGACTGCAGGATCCTAACAGACCTATCGGCTCATTCCTTTTCTTAGGACCTACGGGAGTAGGGAAAACGGAGCTCAGTAAAGCACTGGCAGAGGCTATGTTTGGCTCGGAAGGCGCGCTGATCAGGGTAGATATGTCAGAGTATATGGAAGGTCATTCGGTGTCTAAAATGATAGGATCCCCTCCAGGATATGTGGGCTTTGAGGAAGGCGGACAACTCAGTGAAAAGATCAGGAAAAACCCTTATTCCGTAGTTCTCTTTGATGAGATAGAAAAGGCCCATCCGGATGTATTTAATGTACTTTTGCAGGTGCTTGATGATGGTCATATTACCGATTCCAAGGGCAGAAAAGTAAGCTTTAAGAATACCATTTTGATCATGACCTCCAACGCAGGAGCACAGAGGATCGTGGAACCCAAGAACCTGGGATTTGGCATTTCCACTACCAAAGAACAGGATTATGAAAAAATGAGATCCGGCGTTATGGAAGAAGTAAAAAAGATATTTAAGCCGGAATTTATCAACAGGATCGATGAGATCATGGTATTTCATCCTTTAAGTAAAGAGGATATGCACCGTATCATTACGCTTCTTGGTGTGAATCTGACTGTAAGATGCAAAGAACAGATGCAGATAAAGCTTACGGTAAGCAATGCCTTAAAAGAGCATATAGTGGAAAAGTATGCAGACTATAAGATGGGAGCAAGACCTTTAAAAAGAGCGCTGCAGCAGGTTGTAGAAGATTCGCTGGCAGAAGAGATATTATCAGGTCGTGTTAAACCGGGGGATCATGTTACGGCAGGATTCAGGAAAGGTAAAGTTGTATTTGATATAAAATAAAATTTTTGTGGCAGTAATGGTAAAAATAGATTATACTAAGAGTATCGACTAACATAAAAGATCATGTGATCGGGAGGACATAGGAATGGCTGTTGTAGAAGAACTGCTTCGAGAAGAGAATAATGGCAGCATCAGTTTCGGAAATCATAAACTGGAGGCTAAAGCCAAGGTAGAGGATTTTGAGCATTGTGGTGATCTGTATAAGGTAAAGACCTTCAAAACCATGACTAAACTGGAAAAGAACGGTATGTTTGTTTATGAATCGGTACCGGGCACCAGCGTTATTAATTTTGAAGAAACAGAAAACGGTGTCAGCTTTCTGGTAGAGGCTGCTGAAGACGCCCAGATAACAGTGGGTCTTACAGAAGACACTGAGTATGAAGTATATGTAGCAGATCAGAGCATTGGTAAGATGAAGACAAATCTCAGCGGCAAGCTGAACATCAGTATAGAGCTTGCGCAGGCAGGAGAGGTCAGTGTAAATATTGCAGCTAAATAATTTAATGTATAGAGCCTTCTGACCGCTGGTGCAGAAGGCTCTTATTCATGACGATAGAAGATTAACAAAAACTCAGGAGAAATGAAATGGCAAAAGGAAAAAATACCATATTTTTCTGTCAGAATTGCGGCTATGAATCTGCAAAATGGATGGGTCAGTGTCCGGGATGCCGTGAATGGAATACTTTTGTGGAAGAACAGGCGCCTGCAGGACTGGGGAAAAGCAGCAAGTCTAAAGTATCTGCGGGACTTTCAGAGAGAAGCAAACCGGCTGCTCTCTCAGAGGTTTCTCTGCAGGAAGAAGACAGGATTTCTACAGGGATCGGGGAACTGGACAGAGTGCTGGGCGGAGGCATCGTAGCCGGATCGCTTACGCTGGTGGGAGGAGATCCGGGAATCGGAAAGTCCACATTACTTTTACAGGTCTGCCGAAATCTTGCACAAGATGCAAGAGAGGTTCTGTATGTCTCCGGCGAAGAATCTTTGAAACAGATCAAGCTTCGTGCCAATCGGATCGGTACCTTCAGTGATCATTTGAAACTTTTGTGTGAGACCAGTCTCGAAAGAATAGAAGAGACTATCAGAAGGAGCAAGCCGGAAATTGTGATCATAGACTCCATTCAGACTATGTTCCATGAAGAGATATCCTCCGCACCGGGCAGTGTTTCACAGGTAAGAGAAGCCACAAGCGTATTTCTTCAGCTTGCCAAAGGGCTGAATGTTTCCATTTTTATTGTGGGACATGTGACCAAAGAAGGAACTGTTGCGGGGCCGCGCGTACTTGAACATATGGTGGATACCGTGCTTTATTTTGAAGGGGACAGACATGCTTCCTACAGGATCTTGCGGGGAGTCAAGAATCGTTTTGGTTCCACCAATGAAATCGGCGTATTTGAAATGGTGGCGGAAGGACTGCGGGAGGTTATGAATCCTTCAGAGTTTATGCTGAACGGCCGGCCCCAGGATGCCAGCGGTTCTATAG
Source organism: Lachnospiraceae bacterium (assembly GCA_014803415.1). Taxonomy (GTDB): domain Bacteria; phylum Bacillota; class Clostridia; order Lachnospirales; family Lachnospiraceae; genus Suilimivivens. The sequence continues at coordinate 75,271 of JAAVBZ010000016.1, read as the reverse complement.
TGGTCTGNTCCATGGAAGGAACCAGGCCCATTTTAGTGGAAATACAGGCCCTTGTCTGNCACAGNAANTTTGGNATTCCCAGAAGNCAGACTACNGGCACCGANTTTAACAGAGTCAATCTGCTTATGGCNGTTNTNGAAAAGCGTCTNGGACTTCAGATGGGAAANTGNGATGCNTATGTNAANATAGCAGGAGGNATTAAAATACAGGAACCNGCCATTGACCTTGGAATTGTCATGGCTATTGTATCNAGTTTTAAGAATCGTCCNATTGACAGCNGTATGATCGTAATGGGAGAAGTGGGANTNAGCGGNGAGGTACGGGCNGTCAGNATGGTGCCGAACAGGGTACAGGAAGCTAAGAAGCTGGGATTTACTACCTGNATTGTTCCTNCTGTCTGTNTGGAAGGAGTAAAAGAAATATCNGGNATTAANGTGATCGGAGTAAGNAATGTNNGNGANGCTGTGGATCTGATTTAGAATTTATTCTATTCAAAGGGTAAAAAATGTGCTATAATACATCAGGGCTTTGTCCATACACAGGATAAAAGGAGTANGNAATGAAGAAGAAAAAATGGNTGAAACACATCCNTTTGCTGATCATAGAGATTGNTGCACTGACNCTGGCTGTCGGTGTTTTAGTTATCATAACCCGTACGACNGGGCGGGATGGCATCAAAAAGACCATAATTGATGAAGAAAAGATTGCCGTAAATGAGGAAATCAAAGAAAAAGTAACGGAAACANAAGAAGAAGGAGCAGTAAATGAATATACAGGTATTTATAATATTGCTTTCTTCGGNGTGGANGCCAGGGATGAGAATCTGGGAAAGGGAAATAACAGAAGCGACACTATTATGATCTGTTCCGTTGATATGGACAGGCATGAGGTACGTCTGATNTCTCTTTACAGAGATACTTACTTAAATGTGGGAAATGATGTATACAAGAAATGTAACAGCGCCTATGCACTGGGCGGACCGGAGCAGGCCCTCGGTATGATCAATATGAACACAGATCTTTATATTACAGATTATGTGACNGTAGGTTTTGATGGATTAGTGAAGGCTGTNGATGCTTTNGGCGGCGTGGANATNGATGTAAGAGAAGAAGAGATCAGGCATTTGAATAATTATCAGATCAGTATGGTNGGAACCACTTCTGACGGAAAGAATTTTGTAGCTACAGCCGGTGAAGACTATATACCGGTGGAAACAGCNGGNAGACAGACATTAAACGGGCTTCAGGCCACAGCTTACTGCAGGATCAGATATATAGGTGATGACTTTGAACGTACCGAAAGACAGAGAGATGTGCTGATCGCCATGATGGAAAAGGCAAAAACGGCGCCGGTCAGCAGTCTTTTAGAGGCGATNAACGCAGTNATGCCCCANGTGATAACATCAGTTGACGTGGAGGATATGATACCGCTGCTTGGCATGGTGGGTGATTATAAGGTAACTGTCAGCGATGGATTTCCTTTTGCGGGAATGCGAAACGGGGCTACCATGCCTACGGAAGGATCCTGTATCGTGCCTACCTCTTTGGAAGACAATGTCAGAAAGCTCCATGAGATTCTGTATGGAAACACAAATTATGAACCCAGCAGAGAATTAAAAATGTTTAGTGCACAGGTGGAGGCTGATACATGGGACCGTCTGCTGTACTGATCATTTAATAAGACAGGGGCATGGTATGAATAAGAAGCAGGTAACTAACATAGAGGTAAAGAAAAATAACAGAAACCGTGTTTTTCGATATATATGCAAACAGGGAACTGTCTCCAATCCGGATATAGCCTATGACTTAAAGATCAGCCTGCCAACTGCAACACAGATCACGAAAGAACTGATAGAACAAGGTCTGGTCATAGAAAATGGAGAGTTTCAGTCTACAGGTGGAAGAAGAGCAAAAGCCTTGCTGGCGGATGTCAATGTAAAGCAGGCGGTGGGGCTTGATATCACAAAAAATCATATTAATCTGGTACTTACGAATCTGATCGGAGAAATCTTAAAATATGAGCGCATTTTTCAGCCCTATACGGNAGAAGANGANTATTATTGTNTTGTGAATAATAANCTGGAATCCTTTTTGGNTGAATGNAATGTGGANCGTGATAAAATACTGGGAATCGGAATATCNTTTCCGGGTATTGTTGANCTGAGCAGGCAGATGATCACCTATTCCCATATTCTGGGCGTGGAAANAATACCNTTTGNGTCTGTGAGCCGTTTNTTTTCTTATCCCTGTATTTTTTTAAATGATGCNAATGCAGGCGCTTATGCAGAAGGGATCCGTTCAGAAGAGATGGAACGCTTTTTTTACCTGTCGCTGAGCAATACCGTTGGAGGAGCTGTTTTCAGTAATAATGAACTGGAACAGGGCAGTGACTATCGNTGTGGGGAAGCAGGACATATGACCATTGTTCCTGACGGAGAAGAATGCTACTGCGGGAAAAAAGGATGCCTGGATGCCTATTGCGCTGCAGGGAAATTAGCGGATGCAGCAGGCGGAAAATTGGAGAACTTCTTTGTACTGCTGGATCAAAATGATCAGAGAGCTGTCAGAATATGGGATAAATATACCGATTATCTGGCTATTGCGGTGAATAATATTCATATGATACTGGATTGCAATGTTATTTTGGGAGGATATGTGGGNAGCTGTATGGGAGCACATATACAGGATATAGGGAATAAAGTCTCTCAAAGGAACACCTTTTCGNAGGACAGTGGATTNGTAAGAACATGCAATTATAAAACAGCAGGAGCAGCGGCGCTGGGAGCAGCACTGAGAGTAATAGAAACATTTATGGAACAAGTATAAACGAAGGACAGCTTAAGGGATTCCTGAAAAGGAATCTTTTTTTTGCAATTTTACCAAAAGGAATCTGCCGGTTTTGGAAATATTAACGAAATAAAAAGAAATGATGCAGGCTTATTGACAAAATCCTTTAAGTGATATAATGTAAATACATAATTAAACTATTTAATTAAGTGCTGTGCATTAAAGTTAAAGAGAAAGAAGAGGGATTTAGCATGGAAGGAAAAATGAAGGTTGCAGTCATGCTCGGTATCGGGAAAATGGGTTTTGAAGAGCGCGATATACCTAAGGCAAAAGACAATGAGGTATTGGTAAAACTGGAGTATGTAGGAATCTGCGGAAGCGATCTGCATTATTANGAATCCGGCGCCATCGGNGATTATGTGGTNAAGCCGCCTTTTGTTCTNGGACATGAGCCGGGAGGAACTGTTGTAGAAGTAGGAAAAGATGTAAAGCATTTNAAGGTTGGGGACAGGGTAGCATTGGAACCNGGCAAGACCTGNGGNCACTGCGAATTCTGTAAGACNGGACGTTATAATCTGTGTCCCGATGTGGTCTTTTTTGCAACTCCGCCGGTGGACGGAGTATTTCAGGAATATGTTGCACATGANGCGGATNTGTGCTTTAAGCTTCCTGACAATGTAAGCACCATGGAAGGGGCTTTGATCGAGCCGCTGGCCGTGGGATTTCATGCAGCCATGCAGGGTGGTGCCAGAGCCGGACAGACTGCNGTAGTNATGGGTGCCGGCTGTATNGGNCTGGTAACAATGATGGCCTTAAAGGCTATGGGTGTTTCCAAAGTATTTGTAGTGGATATCATGGAGAAGCGTCTTGAGAAGGCGCTGGAACTGGGAGCGGACGCCGTGATCAATGGAAGTAAAACAGATGCGGCACAGGAAGTGATAAGGCTGACAGAAGGCAGGGGATGCGATCTGGCAGTTGAAACAGCGGGGACGCAGATCACTACCGTGCAGACAATGCATATGACTAAAAAAGGAGCGACGATCGTACTGGTTGGGTACAGTAAGAGCGGTGAAATGACATTGCCTATGAGTCTTGCGCTGGATAAGGAACTGNCATTTAAGACAGTATTCCGTTACAGACATATTTATCCCATGGCAATAGATGCGGTTGCATCAGGAAAAGTAAATTTAAAAGGAATNGTNACAGATATATTNGAACTNGATGAAGCACAGAAGGCTATGGATTACAGTGTAAACAATAAGGCAGATATTGTGAAAGCNGTNATTCATATTCAGGCATAAAAAAACAGGGGCAGTAGGAATCGAACCCACATCGACGGTTTTGGAGACCGCTGTTCTACCTTTGAACTATGCCCCTATTTGAAATGGTTTTAAGACCACTGAAGCTTATTATACATAAAACGTGCTTATCTGTCAACAGCTTTTGTCAGAATATCAGGTAAAGGTTATGNAGNCNAACAGAAANCCCTGAGAGATNATCTCTCAGGGNTTTCTGTTTGTGTAAAAGGGGAATTCTTCCGGAATTGCTATTANCTCGAATCGACTTCCGTNTATCGATTCTTTTATCATTATATTGCGAAAAAAGTCGAAAATCTATAATTATTTTGCTTAATAATAGAAATATATTGCTATAGCTTCCATGAAANATACNATCACAGAAGAAATTGTCNGATTTANGAGTGTACATTTTCCTTTTTTATGTTAAGATAAATTATACATTTAAATTAGGTAGGGGTGTGGATATGTCATTGGAAAGTGAAAACCTGTACAGGCTTGAGACCATTCAAAAATACAGAGAAATTTTTAAGGATATGTTTCGCTATATTCCATGGTTTGAACAAAGAATGGGAAAGAATGCTTCCCACTTTTATAATGGAGAAGAGGCTGGTTCACTGTCTATGTCCATTCCCGTATATGACAGCACATTGCTGGCGTTTATAAAGGAGATGCAAGCTACCGGAGTGATCGATCGGAATTATGTCTATGTGTTTTCAAGAAATTCTATTCGCACGCAGCCAGATGAGATCAACTGGATAAAAAATGCAGAGCTTAGAAATATAGAGGATATTTTCGGAATCATGGCGAAATATATCCTTGGCGGTATGACTAAAGGGAATTTATGGACCCAGGCAGTTGAAAACGGAGTTTTTTATCATGGGCTCCTTAAGATCAAGAAATTACTTGAAATTTATGATGGACCATTGGCATAGGAGTTTATGAAGTTATGAGCGATAAATCCGCACAGAAGAAAAAATATATACTGGAGACAGCCAGAACCGTTTTTATGGAAAAAGGATATAAAAATGTGACCATGAAAGATATTGTGGATGCCTGTGATATCAGCAGAGGCGGTTTGTATCTGTATTTTTCAAGCACTCGGGAGATTTTTCTTGAGGTGCTGAAACTGGAGCAGCAGGAAACGGATGATGTTTTTGAAAAAAGCATTCCCAAAGAGGCGGAGCCCTCCGATATACTTGCTTTATTCTTAAAAGAGCAGAAAAGAGAACTCCTTGGTAAAAAGCCGGAGCTTATCAAAGCTTCCTATGAATTCTTTTTTGAGGAACAGAATTTTGATAAAGATAATATATTGAAGAAACAATTTGATTCGGCAGTGCTTGTTATCCAGAGGCTGATCGAATCAGGCGTCGAAAGAGGAGAATTTTATTGTGAAGAACCAAGACGTACAGCCAGCAATATTATGTATGTGCTTGAAGGGCTTAAGATAGCTTCTCAGACCAGGGGCATTACAGAAGCAGCTGTGGACCGTGAGATCATGTACGTGATGCAGGGATTGATTGCGGAAGAGTAAATTAAGAATTGCAAAAATAACAGGATTCGCTATAATGGAAATGATGACCCGCTAATAATATTATATTTTAAACGGAGGAAAATTAATTTCATCATGGGAAACGTAAAACGTATCTATGTAGAAAAGAAAGCGCCTTTTGCAGTAAAGGCAAAAGAACTGAAGGAAGAGATCAGCAGCTATTTGGGCATAACAGGCGTCAGGGAAGTAAGGGAATTTATCCGCTATGATGTGGAAAATTTATCTGATGCGACTTTTGAAGCTGCCTGCAGAACGGTATTTTCGGAACCGCCGGTGGATGTACTCTACAGGGAGAACATTGATATTCCGGCAGACGGAAAGGTATTCAGCGTAGAGTTTCTGCCGGGTCAGTTCGACCAGAGAGCAGATTCCGCACTGCAGTGTGTTAAGTTCCTGAAAGAAGATGAGGAACCTATTATTAAGACAGCGGTTACTTATCTGATCACAGGTGAAATTTCTGATGATGAGTTTACTAAGATAAAATCATACTGTATCAACCCTGTTGATTCCAGAGAGACTGATATGGTGAAACCGGACACTCTGGCGGCAGAGTATGAAGAACCTGCAGACGTTATCGTTTTTGACGGTTTTAAGGATCTGCCGGAAGAAGAATTACATGAGTTATATGATTCTCTTGGTCTTGCAATGACTTTTAAGGATTTTCTGCATATTCAGAATTACTATAATGGAGAAGAACACAGAGATCCTACTATGACAGAGATCAGAGTACTGGATACATACTGGTCTGACCACTGTCGTCATACTACTTTTTCCACGGAACTTAAGAATATTGAATTTGAAGAGGGATACTACAAAGCACCTCTTGAAACCACATACGAAAGCTATCTGGATACCAGAAGTGAGATCTTTGCAGGAAGGCAGGATAAGTTTGTCTGCCTGATGGACCTGGCGCTTATGGCCATGCGTAAATTAAAGAAGGATGGCAAGCTTCAGGATATGGAAGAATCCGATGAGATCAATGCCTGCTCCGTAGTGGTTCCTGTGAAGATCGATTATGGTGACGGTCCGATCACAGAAGAGTGGCTGGTATTCTTTAAAAATGAGACCCATAATCATCCCACGGAAATAGAACCTTTTGGTGGAGCGGCCACCTGCCTTGGCGGTGCCATCCGGGATCCTTTGTCGGGAAGAGGGTATGTATATCAGGCAATGCGTGTAACAGGCGCTGCGGATCCTACGGTTCCGGTTGCTGAGACTTTAAAAGGCAAGTTATCACAGAAAAAACTGGTAAGGGGAGCTGCCAGCGGATATTCTTCTTATGGTAATCAGATCGGACTTGCTACCGGTTATGTGAAAGAAATCTATCATCCCGACTATGTGGCCAAGAGAATGGAAATCGGCGCTGTTATGGGTGCTGCGCCCAGGAAGAACGTTATCAGGGAAAATTCCGATCCTGATGATATTATTATTCTTCTGGGAGGAAGGACCGGACGCGACGGATGCGGCGGCGCTACCGGTTCCTCTAAAGTACATACGGAAAGCTCCATTGAGACCTGCGGAGCAGAAGTGCAGAAAGGTAATGCACCTACAGAACGTAAGATACAGAGACTTTTCAGACGAGGAGAAGTCAGCAGAATTATTAAGAAGTGTAATGACTTTGGCGCCGGCGGAGTATCCGTTGCCATCGGTGAACTGGCTGCGGGGCTTGTGGTAGACCTTGATAAAGTGCCCAAGAAGTATGCAGGACTTGACGGAACCGAACTTGCTATTTCCGAATCACAGGAAAGAATGGCAGTTGTGGTGGATCCTGAGCATGTGGATGAATTCCTGGGCTATGCGGCAGAAGAGAATCTGGAAGCTGTTCCTGTAGCAGTGGTAACAAAAGAACCCAGGCTGATCCTTAAGTGGAGAGGAAAGGAAATTGTAAACATAAAGAGAGCTTTTCTTGATACCAACGGTGCGCATCAGGAAACGAATGTAGTAGTGAATATTCCTTCGAAAGAGGATAATTATTTCAAGAAAAAAGCAATCCCCGCCGTGCAGGAGGCTTTGGAAAGAGAAGATGTAAAGGCGGCGTTTTCCGCGACCTTAAATGACTTAAATGTATGTTCCCAGAAGGGACTTGTGGAAATGTTCGACTCTTCCATCGGTGCAGCCAGTGTGCTTATGCCCTATGGCGGTAAATATCAGCTTACGGAAACACAGACTATGGTAGCAAAGCTTCCTTCCCTAAAAGGAAAGACAGATGTTGTTACCATGATGAGTTATGGATTTGATCCTTATCTTTCTTCCTGGAGTCCTTATCACGGAGCCGTTTACGCTGTGACGGAATCCATGGCGAAGATCGTGGCATCCGGCGGTGATTTTACTAAGATCCGCTTTACGTTCCAGGAATATTTCAGAAGAATGACTTCGGATCCTGAACGCTGGAGTCAGCCTTTTGCAGCGCTGCTTGGCGCATATGATGCACAGATCGGTTACGGTCTTCCTTCCATAGGCGGTAAAGACAGTATGTCAGGTACATTTAATGATATTGATGTTCCGCCTACACTTGTATCCTTTGCAGTGGATGTGGCAAAAGAACAGGATATCATCACGCCCGAGCTGAAAGAAGCAGGAGATAAGCTTGTGCAGTTCTGGTTTGATAAGGATGAATATGACATTCCCGTTTACGAACATGTTATGGAAACTTATACGTTCATTACGGAACTGATGCGTGCAGGAAAAGTCAGAGCGGCCTATGCGCTTGATGCCAGGGGACTTGCAGCAGGCGTCAGCAAGATGGCATTCGGTAATAAGCTGGGAGTATCCTATGACGATCAGTTAAGACCGGCAGATCTGTTTGAAAATTGCCTTGGAGATCTTGTTCTGGAAATGACTGCGGAAGATGCGGCAGCGCTGGAGGCAGAGGAACTGAATTACCGCATTGTGGGTGAAGTAACACAGTCAGCTGCTTTTACTTATGGAGATGTTTCCATAACTATGGAGGAAGCACTGTCAGCATGGACTTCACGGCTTGAAAAGGTATTTCCCACTAAGGCAGAAAAAGGAACTGAAAAGGTGGCTTCCAATCTGTATGAAACAGATAAAATATATGTATGTAAAAATAAAGTAGCAAAACCTACTGTATTTATACCGGTATTTCCCGGAACCAACTGTGAATATGACAGTACAAAAGCTTTTGAAAGAGCAGGCGCCAGGGTGATCACCAGAGTATTTAAGAACCTTTCTGCCGAAGATATCAGGGAATCGGTAGTTGCTTTTGAGAAAGATATTGAAAAGGCACAGATCATCATGTTCCCCGGCGGCTTTTCTGCAGGAGATGAACCGGACGGAAGCGCCAAGTTCTTTGCAACTGCCTTCCAGAATGAGAAGATAAAAGAAGCAGTCATGAAACTTTTAAATGAAAGAGACGGTCTGGCACTTGGTATCTGTAACGGATTCCAGGCCCTGATCAAATTGGGACTGGTACCTCATGGTGAGATCACGGGGCAGAAGGAAGATTCTCCTACGCTTACCTTTAATACCATAAACCGTCATATCTCCAAGATGGTTTACACTAAAGTCGTATCCAATAAATCCCCATGGCTTCAGAGCGCAGAAAAGGGCGGCGTCTATGTAACGCCTGCTTCTCACGGAGAAGGAAGGTTTGTTGCACCGAAGGAATGGATCGATAAATTGTTTGCAAGCGGACAGGTTGCTACCCAGTATTGTGATCCGGAAGGTAATGTTTCCATGGATGAAGAATGGAACATCAACGGTTCTTATGCAGCAATTGAAGGTATTACTTCTCCTGACGGAAGATGTCTGGGGAAAATGGCCCATGCGGAACGGCGTGATGAGGGTGTTGCAATTAACATTTACGGTCAGCAGGATCTGAAGATTTTCGAATCCGGCGTGGCATATTTTAAATAAAGTAAAGTCAAAGATGACCCGGAGCAGGAAGAAAAACTGCTCTGGGTTTTATATGGATTCTATTGTTGAAGCAAATATACTCTTGTGCTATAATTAGGCGATTGTGCAGAGAAAAAAGAAAGGGAGACAGGCAGCAGATGAAAGCATTTTTAATTCTGGAAGACGGCACTGTTTTTGAAGGAATTCATATCGGTGCAGACAAAGAGATCATCAGTGAGATCGTATTCAATACCTCAATGGCGGGATACCTGGAAGTGTTGACAGATCCATCCTATGCAGGACAGGCTGTATGTATGACATATCCTCTGATCGGAAACTATGGTATATGCCTGAGTGATATGGAGTCAAAGAAGGCATGGCCGGATGGATTTATTGTCAGAGAATTATCACGTGTGGCAAGTAACTTTCGTAAGGACATTACGATTCAGGAGTTTTTAGAAAAACAGGATATTCCCGGGATTGCAGGAATCGACACCAGAGCACTCACTAAGATCTTACGTGAAAAAGGTACCATGAATGGTATGATCACCACCAATGAAGTCTATGATCTGAATGATATTCTCCCTAAGCTAAAAGCATATACAACAGGTAAAGTAGTAGAAAAGGTCACTTGTAAAGAAAAATATGTGATCAAAGGTTCAGATGACCTTAATGAGGATCGCCCCAGGAAAAAGGTGGCGCTTCTTGATCTTGGCGCAAAGAATAATATTGCCGGATCACTTGCCCGCCGCGGCTGTGACGTTACAGTATATCCGGCAGATACTTCCGCCAAGGAGATCATTGCAGATGCGCCGGATGGCATTATGCTCAGTAACGGACCTGGAGATCCTAAAGAGTGTACGGGAATCATTGCGGAAATTAAAAAATTATATGATACAGATATACCTATTTTTGCTATTTGTCTGGGACATCAGCTGATGGCCCTTGCAACGGGCGCAGATACATTTAAGATGAAATACGGTCATCGGGGAGGGAATCATCCGGTTAAGGATCTGGAAACGGGAAGGGTTTATATTTCTTCACAGAACCACGGTTATGTAGTGGATATGGACAAGCTGGATCCGAAGGTGGCAGTACCTGCATTTATTAATGTGAATGACGGAACCAACGAGGGGCTTAAGTATACAGGCAAGAATATATTTACCGTTCAGTACCATCCGGAAGCATGTCCGGGACCTCAGGATTCCGGCTATTTGTTTGACAAATTTATTCAGATGATGGAGGTGGGAAAAGATGCCTAAGAACCCTGATATAAAAAAAGTAATGGTAATTGGCTCCGGTCCTATTGTCATTGGACAGGCAGCTGAGTTTGACTATGCAGGAACCCAGGCATGCCGTTCCCTTAAAGAAGAGGGAGTGGAGGTTATTTTGGTGAACTCCAATCCGGCAACTATTATGACAGATAAAAATATTGCGGATAAAGTTTATATTGAGCCTCTTACGGCCAGGGTCCTGGAGCAGATCATTGAAAAAGAAGANCCTGACAGNATTTTGCCAACCCTGGGAGGACAGGCCGGCCTTAATCTTGGTATGGAACTGGAAGAAAGCGGATTTCTTGCTTCCCACAATGTAAAGCTGCTTGGTACTACGGCGGCCACTATCAGGAAAGCAGAGGATCGTCAGGAATTTAAGGATACTATGGAAAAGATCGGTGAGCCCTGTGCTGCTTCGGAAGTGGTAGAAAGCGTAGAGGCAGGCGTAGCTTTTACCAATACTATCGGGTATCCGGTGGTACTTCGTCCCGCCTACACATTAGGAGGAAGCGGCGGCGGCATCGCTCACGATCAGATGGAACTGGAGACCATTTTGGAAAACGGACTTCGTCTTTCTCGTGTGGGACAGGTTCTGGTGGAAAGATGTATTGCCGGATGGAAAGAGATTGAATATGAGGTAATGCGGGACAGCGCAGGGAACTGCATTACTGTCTGCAATATGGAAAACATCGATCCTGTAGGCGTTCATACCGGAGACAGNATCGTNGTAGCGCCTTCCCAGACCNTTTCTGACAAAGAATACCAGATGCTTCGTACATCGGCGCTGAATATTATTAANGAACTGCAGATCACGGGCGGATGCAATGTGCAGTTTGCTCTGCATCCTGACAGTTTCGAATATTGTGTTATCGAGGTAAATCCTCGTGTAAGCCGTTCTTCGGCACTGGCAAGTAAGGCCACCGGCTACCCTATAGCCAAGGTAGCAGCCAAGATTGCGCTTGGCTACACTTTAGATGAGATTAAAAACGCCATTACCGGTAAAACATATGCCAGCTTTGAGCCTACGCTGGATTACTGTGTGGTGAAGTTCCCAAGGCTTCCCTTTGATAAATTTATTACTGCAAAAAGAACTCTGACTACACAGATGAAGGCTACCGGTGAGGTAATGAGCATCTGTGATAACTTTGAAGGCGCGTTGATGAAAGCCATCCGTTCTCTGGAACAGCATGTGGACTGTCTCCTTAGTTATGATTTCAGTGATCTTTCCGCAGAGGAGCTAAAAGACAGGCTGAAAAAGGTAGATGATCAGAGAATCTATGTCATTGCAGAGGCGCTGAGAAAAGGAATAGATTATGATACCATTCATGAAATCACCATGATCGATAAATGGTTCATAGATAAGCTGGCGATTATCGTGGAAATGGAGCAGGCTCTTAAGAAAGGACCTTTGACGGTTAAGCTGCTAAAAGAAGCTAAGAGGATCGAGTTTCCTGACAATGTGATCAGCAGATTGACGGGCATAAAAGAAGAAGAAATTAAAAAGCTCCGCTACGACAACGGTATTGTAGCCGCTTATAAGATGGTAGATACCTGTGCGGCAGAATTTGAAGCCGCTACGCCTTACTATTATTCCGTATATGGAAGCGAAAATGAAGCANTTAAGACCAATCCGCCTAAAAAGGTNCTGGTACTTGGCTCCGGGCCTATCAGGATCGGGCAGGGTATTGAATTTGATTATTGTTCCGTCCATGCTACCTGGGCTTTTTCCAAAGCGGGTTATGAAACAATTATTATCAACAACAATCCCGAGACCGTAAGTACAGACTTTGATATTGCGGATAAACTGTATTTTGAACCTCTTACGCCGGAAGATGTGGAAAGTATTGTAAATATTGAAAAGCCGGACGGCGCTGTAGTACAGTTTGGCGGACAGACAGCCATTAAACTGACAGAGAGTCTTATGAAGATGGGAGTTCCTATTCTTGGAACTAAGGCGGAAGATGTAGATGCAGCAGAAGACAGGGAGCTTTTTGATAAGATTCTGGAAGAAACCGGAATACCCAGAGCAGCAGGCGGCACCGTATATACGGCGCAGGAAGCAAAGGAAGTAGCAAACCGTTTGGGATATCCTGTTCTGGTCAGACCCTCCTATGTACTTGGCGGACAGGGAATGCAGATCGCTATTTCCGATGAAGAGATTGAAGAGTTCATGAATATCATCAATCGTATCGCACAGGATCATCCCATACTGGTAGATAAGTATCTGCAGGGAAAGGAAATAGAAGTAGATGCAGTCTGTGACGGCGAGGATATTCTGATCCCCGGTATCATGGAACATATTGAAAGAACGGGCGTCCATTCCGGCGACAGTATTTCCGTTTATCCGGCTCCTACCATTACACAGCCGGTAAAAGAGAAGATCACAGAATATACCAGGCGGCTTGCCAGAGCCCTTCACGTAAAAGGACTTATAAACATTCAGTTTATATCTATCGGTGAGGAAGTTTATGTGATAGAGGTAAATCCCCGTTCCTCCCGTACAGTTCCCTATATCAGTAAAGTAACGGGTATTCCTATCGTGGATCTGGCAACAGAGGTCATTATAGGCAAGACCATTAAAGAGCTGGGATATGAACCCGGATTGCAGCCTGAGGCAGATTATTTTGCCATAAAGATGCCGGTATTTTCTTTTGAAAAGATCCGCGGAGCCGAGATCAGCTTAGGACCGGAAATGAAATCTACCGGTGAGTGTCTTGGTATAGCGAAAACCTTTAATGAGGCGCTCTATAAAGCTTTTCTTGGAGCGGGAGTTGATCTGCCCAGACATAAGCAGATGATCATTACCGTGAAAGATGCAGATAAAGGCGAAGCCATCGAGATCGGCAGACGATTTGAAAAACTGGGTTATATCATCTATGCCACCAGAAGCACCTGTAATGCGCTGAAAGAAGCAGGCGTTCATGCAAGGCAGGTAAATAAGATCTCCCAGGAATCCCCTACCGTTATGGACCTTATTTTGGGGCATAAGATCGACCTTGTAATTGATACTCCTACCCAGGGACGTGATAAATCAAGAGACGGTTTTCTGATCAGAAGGACTTCCATTGAAACGGGAGTGAACTGCATCACGGCAATGGATACAGCAAGAGCGTTAGTGACCAGTATGGAGCAAAAGCATGAGAAATTTACCCTGATTGATATTGCCCAGGTCAAGAGCCGGGGACTTTCGTTATTGAGTGAGTCATAATGAGTCAAAACAATAGAATCCACGCTTCGCGATGATTCTATTGTCATGAATAAAAGGGAAGATTACGAGCATATCGGTCTTCCCTTTATGATATTAAGTAAATATCTTCTTGACGGTATAAACGGTTGTCTGTTAAAATAAATCAAAGCATAGAAATTCTAACGAAAATCCGTATATATGATCTTTTTCTAAAATGTGCATAGCATATAGTCTGTATTAGAATCCTTGCTTTCAATACCACTTAATTTTTTATAGAGCAGGGACGGACAAGGCCTTTCGATGGTGCTTGTTTTTTCTGCTTACCATACGAAGGGATAAGATATGTACGAAGAATTGAGACTTAATATTGTGAAGGAAGAACCCCCTGTATATTTCACTTACAAAGACAGAGTGTTCAGAATGCTGTTTCGGGATAAAAGGAGACTGCTGGAACTGTATAATGCATTGAATGATACAGTTTATACGAATGAAGAAGATTTGATAGTCAACACTTTGGAAAATGCAATTTTTATCAAGATGAAAAATGATATTTCTTTTGTTATTGACAGCAGTATGTGTTTATATGAACATCAGTCTTCCTATTGTCCTAATATGCCGCTTAGAGGGCTTTTATACTTTACGGATTTATATAAAAAATATATGAAAGATATAGATTTGAGTATAAAAAAGCGGATCATGATACCGACGCCACATTATATAGTGTTTTATAATGGTCTTGAGAGAAAGGAAGAGGAATTTGCACAGAAATTATCAGATTCTTTTGAAGATGATAAAGAAGGGTGTATTGAACTTATTGTTCGGACAATTAATATCAATTATGGACATAATAAAAAACTGATGGAAAAATGCAGACCTTTAGCGGATTATGCCTATTTTGTGGATGAGGTAAGAAAGAATCTTGAAACTATGGAACTAAGGGAAGCAGTAGAAAAAGCAGTGGACATCTGTATAGAAAAGGATATTCTTAAGGATTTTCTATTGGAGCAGAAAGCGGAGGTAATTGCTATGTCGATTTATGAGTATAATGAGGAATATGTGAAAAAGACATTATTCGAAGATGGTTATGATCTGGGAAAGGCTGATGGTGAAGCAAGTGGAGAAATAAGAGGGAAAGCAAAAACGATTGTTATGAATATAGAATCAGTAATGAGAAATTTTCATGTAGACATAATGAAAGCCTGTGAGGGACTTGGAATTACTGTAGAAGAGTATGAAAAAGCGAAAGTAAGTATGAAATGAATTGAGGTCACTATGGAAAATACAGCAGTTAATTATTCATCAGATAAGAAAGTAATGTATCAAGAGGTATGTACTCAGTTAAAAGGGCTGATTGAGGGGGTGCCGCATTTGGTTTCGAACCTTGCGAATGCATCAGCTTTACTGAATCAGGCTATGAAAGATATTAACTGGGTGGGTTTTTATTTGATAGAGGAAGGAAAGCTTGTACTTGGTCCGTTTCAGGGAAAACCCGCTTGTATTGAAATAAACATGGGCAGAGGTGTATGCGGAACGGCAGCAGCAAAAGATGAAATTCTGCTGGTAGAAGATGTACATGCATTTCCGGGACATATTGCCTGTGACAGCGCTTCCCGGTCAGA
The DNA here is from genome assembly GCA_014803415.1 of Lachnospiraceae bacterium. Taxonomy (GTDB): domain Bacteria; phylum Bacillota; class Clostridia; order Lachnospirales; family Lachnospiraceae; genus Suilimivivens. Next base: position 59,703 of record JAAVBZ010000016.1, on the reverse strand, counting down.
AATAGTGATCCCTCTTCATGCCAATGGTCAAGTTGCTGGTGTGCTGGATATTGACAGTCCTTATGTAGGACGATTTGATGAAGTAGACAAAGAAGGGCTTACAGAAGCTGCACGCATACTGGAGCAGGAACTTTGGAAAGATCATTGTGAAAACGATGAATATAGAATAAATAACAATGACGGACCGGAGATATTGTTAGCAAATCTGGATAAACTGCATACCACTGACTTAGGTGCAGAGAGGATCAGAAGGAATCTGGGGCTGGAGATGGAAGATGTGGTGGACTGGTGCAGATTGAAAATATTGGATAGTAATAGTTCTATTGTACGAAGCGGAAAGAACTGGTATATCAATACTGATGCTCAGGAAATTACAGTGAATGCTTATAGTTATACAATTATAACAGCACATAAGAAGCGGCGTGCAGGAAAGGCTGAGTAAATATGATCAGTAACCTGGAATATTATAAAGTATTTTATTATGTGGGTAAATATAAAAGTCTTACGCAGGCAGCATCTGCGCTTTCCATATCTCAGCCTGCAGTAAGCCAGGCGTTAAAGCAGTTGGAAGATAGTCTAAGAGCCAAGCTGTTTGTCAGAGCATCAAGAGGGATCAGGCTGACGCCGGAAGGAGAGGCTTTATATATCCATGTCAAAAAGGGATATGAGGAGATGGAGCTGGGAGAAAAGAAACTTTCCCAGATGCTGGATCTGGAAAGCGGAGAGCTTCGGGTGGGAGCCAGTGATATGACGCTGAGATTTTATCTGCTTCCATTTCTGGAAAAATATCATGAAACTTATCCTCATATTAAGGTGACGGTGACCAATGCGCCAACGCCCGAAACATTGGTTTTGCTGAAAGAAGGGAAGATTGATTTCGGAGTGATCAGCACTCCTTTTACGGAAAGCGAGGAATTATCAGTTTTAAAAGTAAGGGAAATCGAGGACTGTTTTGTTGCGGGAAGGAAATTTATGGGGTATAAGAACAGAATGCTGGATTTACAGGAACTGGAAAAGCTGCCCATCATTTCTCTGGAAAAGAATACCAGTACCCGCAGCTATATGGATCAGTTTCTTCTGAAGAACGGCGTAGAAATACATCCGGAGTTTGAACTTGCAACCAGTGATATGATCGTTCAGTTTACTGCAAGAAATTTAGGGATAGGGAGTGTAGTAAAAGATTTTGCACTGGAAGAACTGGAATCGGGGAAGCTGTTTGAACTCAGATTTAATAANATCATTCCTAAAAGACATATCTGTGTAGTGACAGAAAGCAAGACTNCAGTTTCAAGAGCAGCCAAAGAGCTGCTCTCCATGCTGTAACTTTCGTCTAAAATCATAATTCTTATTTGTCATCAGAGACATCTTTTGCAGAAGATGTGGAATCCTCAAAAGTATCTGCAATCGTACGCTTGCCGGTAAACTTGCCATATGCCCCTATATAGATCCAAAGCAGGATAGGAAGGCCTATGGTAGCTGTCAGGCAGGCGGCAAACATCTTATCTGAACCCGGAAAATCAAGTAAAGCAACGATTAAGGTTGCGATGTATAAAAGAACCAGCAAAATGATACATATGATCGCTGCAATTTGTTTCGGTGATTTTTTCATGTATGAAACTCCTTTTCTGAAATCATGTCACGCCCCATAAAGCTATGTCATGGTCTTATATATACTATATATCAAAACCACCTTCATTTGCAATTTTTTTACAACTTTTTGAAGAAAAGATTCTATATTGGCGGGAGGTTCTATGCTATACTTAGCTCATCTTGGATATGATCGGAGGANGGGTTATGATAAANCACGTATTAAATGGAAAGTGGANTCTTGAAATTGAAGGAAAAGANANCNGNNTGNTTCCCGGCGGACGGATAGAAGCAAAGGTGCCGGGAACGGTCTACAGCACATTGCTTTCGCAGGAGCTGATACCGGATCCCTTTTATCGGGACAATGAGCTGAAAGTATTGCCGCTGATGGACAATGATTTTATTTACAGTACAGTCTTTTCGGCGGAGNAAGCATTATTTNAGTGTGATGAGGTGATCCTTCGGTTTGATGGGATTGATACGCTTGCGGACATTTATCTGAATGAAGAGTTTCTGGGGAGCGCATATAATATGCACAGGATATGGGAATTTGATGTACTTTCCCATATAAGAANCGGNGNAAACGANTTGAAAGTAGTACTTCATTCCCCGACTAAGTATATTAAAGAAGAGAATGAAAAGGTTTATACAGGCGGTTCGCATGAATGTATGGAAGGATTTCCCCATCTTAGAAAGGCTCACTGTATGTTTGGGTGGGACTGGGGTCCAAGGCTTCCTGATGCCGGTATTTTCAGAGAGGTTTCGCTGCTGGGAATAAAAGAGAGCAGAATAGATTCCGTATATGTCATGCAAAAACATGAAGAAGGAAAAGTCACGCTGGATTTTGATGTGGCGCTGGAGCTTTTTTCGGATAAAGATACGTCCAGTGTAAAAGTAGAAGTAACCGGTCCTGACGGACATACTTACACGGCAATATATTCAAATGAAGAAGATTACAGGATTGAGATTACAGATCCGTATCTCTGGTGGCCGAGGGGCTATGGCGAACAGCCGCTTTATCAGGTAAAGGTAATCTTGCTTTCTGAAAGCGGGGAGATCCTTGATACGTGGGAAAAGCGGATCGGACTTCGCACCATGACGGTAAATACGCAGGAAGATGAGTGGGGAAACTGCTTTGCTCATGAGGTAAATGGTATAAAAATCTTTGCCATGGGAGCAGATTATATTCCTGAAGACAATCTTCTGTCCAGAGTTACGAAAGAAAGAACGGAAAGNCTTCTTAGAGATGCGGCTGCGGCCAATCATAACTGCATCCGAGTATGGGGCGGCGGNTATTATCCNGATGANTTTTTCTTTGATATCTGTGATGANCTTGGTATTCTGGTATGGCAGGACTTTATGTTTGCATGTGCNTCTTATGAGNTGGATGAGGANTTTGAAAGAAATATTACACAGGAAGTCATTGATAATGTGAGAAGGTTAAGGCATCATGCATCTCTTGCACTGTGGTGCGGAAATAATGAAATGGAAACCCAGACCATGGACGGGGCATGGAATCCCTCTGCNAAACAGAAGTATGATTANATTAAGATATATGAATATATCATTCCNAAGATAGTTAANGAAGAAGATCCGGCTGCGTTTTACTGGCCTTCCAGTCCTTCATCGGGAGGCAANTATGACAGGCCCTGGGATGAGAANATGGGGGACATGCATTACTGGGATGTATGGCACGGAAACAAGCCTTTTACTGAGTACCGGAAATTTAAATTCCGTTATCTTTCAGAATTTGGTTTTCAGTCATTTCCCGGTCTGAAAACGGTGGAAAGCTTTACGCTCCCTGAGGATCGGAATGTTTTTTCCAGAGTAATGGAGATGCATCAGAGGAATTGTGCAGCCAACGGGAAAATTATGAATTACCTGTCAGCTACCTATTTGTACCCTAAAAATTTTGAACAGCTTATATATGCGTCTCAGCTTTTACAGGCTGATGCCATCCGTTATGGAGTAGAACATTTCAGGCGCTTCAGAGGCAGATGTATGGGAACAGTGGTCTGGCAGCTTAACGATATATGGCCGGTAGCTTCCTGGGCAAGCATTGATTATTACGGCCGCTGGAAAGCGCTTCATTATGCGGAAAAGAAGATGTTTGCACCTGTCATGATATCCTGTGAAGAAATCGGGGAACTCAGTGAGAGACCATACTGTATCGCGCAGCCGGCGCCGATTGAGAAAAGTGCACACCTACATGTGGCCAATGAGACCAGGAAAGAAGTATCTGGCACGGTTAAGTGGCGGCTTTGCGATCCTGACAGTAGAATCCTTGAAAGCGGCGTCGAAGAGGTGACGGTTCCGGCCCTTGACGGTGTATGGCTCGACAAACTGGATTTTTCAGAATATGACGAAAGAGAAATCCATTTAAGTTATCAATTTCTTGTGGAAGGAAAAGTAGTTTCTGAAAACAGCTGCCTATTTACTCCACCCAAGCATTACAAGTTTACAGATCCTGATCTGGTTCTTTCCAGAGAGGGCAGTATTCTTACAGTTAAAGCTAAGGCGTATGCTAAAAATGTGGCAATAGAAGGAATTGATGGAGATGTGAAGCTATCTGATAATTTCTTCGATATGGAAGCCGGAATTGTAGAGGTGGAAATACTGGAAGGAGATGCTTCAGAATTTAAGTGTAATTCAGTGTATGATATTGCATAAATGGGGAAATTTTCAAGGAGGAATAGGATGGAATTAACGTGGAAGGGTTTAAAAGAGCGGGAATTTTGGGAAGAAAAAGATATACTGCTGCCCAATTATGATGCTGAGAAACTTGCAGAATATACCGTGCAGGATCCCAGGTGGGTACATTTTGGAATCGGTAATATATTCCGTCTGTTTATTGGCGGGATCGCTGATCAACTGATCAGTGACGGTGCATTGGATCGCGGAATCATATGTGCGGAAACATTTGATAAGGATATTGTTGATAAAATATATAAGCCGCATGACAATCTGTCACTGTCGGTTTTTCTGAAGAATGACGGAAGCAGAGAGTATCGTGTGATCGGTTCTTTGTCAGAGGCGGTTAAGGCATGTCCGGAAGACTCGCGTGATTGGGAGAGGATGAAGAATATTTTTCGAAGCCCGGGGCTTCAGATGATTTCCTTTACGATCACAGAAAAAGGCTATGCCCTTACAGATGTTCAGGGAAGACTGCTTCCTATCGTAGAGAAGGATCTGTTAAAAGGGCCGAATGAAGCGCGCAGCGCAATGGCGATCGTCACAGGACTGCTGTTTGAGCGTTTCCAAAGCGGCGGCTTTCCTATTACCCTTGTGTCTATGGATAATTGCTCCCAAAATGGGGAAAAACTGCGAAATGCAGTACTTACCGTGGCGAAGGAATGGCGGAAGAATCAGTTTGTGAGCGACGGTTTCATAGATTATATTTCCGATGAGGATAAAGTATCTTTTCCATGGACCATGATCGATAAGATCACGCCCCGCCCGAGGCAGGATATTGCAGAAGAATTAAAATTCATGGGTATTGATGATATGGGAATTCTTGTAACCGGGGGAAACACTTATATTGCGCCCTATGCCAATGGGGAGGAACCTCAGTATCTGGTGATCGAAGACCGGTTTCCGGGAGGACGTCCGCCTTTGGAAAAGGCAGGAGTATTTATGGTCGATCGTGATACTGTGAATAAATCGGAGAGAATGAAAGTTACAGTATGCTTAAATCCGATTCATACTGCGGTCTGCACTTATGGTTGTATGTTAAATTATGAATTGTTTGCAGATGCGATTCAGGATCCGGAATTGAATCTGCTTGCACGCCGGGTAGGAGAAAAAGAAGGAATGGACGTGGTACCCGATCCGGGGATACTTTCTCCGGAAAAATTTTTGCAGGAAGTATTAGAAGTAAGATTTCCCAATCCTTATCTGGGCGATACGACACAGCGTATCGCAGTTGATATCTCTCAAATGGTTGGAATACGGTTTGGGGAAGTGATCAAAGCTTATGTAGAGAAATATGGAAGTGCGAAGCAGCTGATAGGAATCCCTCTTGCCATAGCAGGGTGGCTTCGATATCTTTTGGCTGTGGATGATGAAGGAAATGCTTTTGAGCTTGCACCAGATCCCATGGCTTCAGAATTACAGGTCATGCTTTCTACGATACAATTTGGGCATCCTGAAAGTTTTACAGGACAATTGACTCCGATCTTATCCAATGAACACTTATTTGGAAGCAACCTTTATAACGCAGGTATCGGGGGCAGGATAGAAGAGATGTTCCGAAGACAGCTGACCGGACCGGGGGCAGTCAGGCAGACACTTAAGGAGTATCTTGCATAAGAAATTGACAGCGATCATTATAAAAAACAACAGGCACCGCATTCGGAAGAAGGGGTCCTGTTGTTTTGTTTTTTATATAAATTTTTTGATTGCTTCAAAGCTTTCTTTACTGATCACATGCTCGATCCGGCAGGCGTCTTCTGTGGCAACTTCAGGATCCACACCCAGTCTGATCAGCCAACTGCTTAACAGTTCATGACGTTCATAGATCATTTCTGCAATTTCGCGTCCGGAATCCGTCAGATAAATAAAACCTTCTTTGGTAACGGTGATATGGTTCTTTTCACGAAGATTCTTCATGGCGACACTGACGCTGGATTTTTTAAATCCCAATTCCTCCGCAATGTCGACGGAACGGACCACAGGCTTTGATTTGCTTAAGATCAATATAGTTTCCAAATAATTTTCAGCTGATTCATTTACGATCATTTTTCTATCTCCTATATGGGTAAAGTATATCATAAAATTTGAAAAACAGCAAAACTTTTATATTCTTCTCAAAAAGTAATTGACAACTAATGGTAGTTAGCGTATACTAACAATGAAAATGTTAAGGGCCCAGATATAAAGGGACCTTTGGATCAATATTTTACAAGAGTAGAAAAGAGGATGAGAGTATGCCGTTATCAATGGTAAGAGAAGGAGAATCCAATGTGATCAAAAAGATCGGTGGTAAAGATGATACCAGAAAATTCCTTGAGAATCTTGGATTTGTAGCCGGAGGAGTGGTGACAGTGGTATCTGAAATCGGTGGAAGTCTTATCGTGAATGTGAAAGATTCCAGAGTTGCCATAGGAAGAGATATGGCAAATAAGATCCTGGTTTGACTTAAAATCAATCATAGAAAGGAAGAAGGAGAGTTATGAAAACATTGAAAGAAGTAGCCTGCGGTCAGACCGTTACGGTAAAGAAACTGTCAGGAGAAGGACCGGTCAGAAGGCGTATTATGGACATGGGAATTACCAAAGGAGTTTCTGTTTATGTCAGAAAGGTTGCGCCGCTTGGGGATCCTGTTGAAGTAACAGTCAGAGGATATGAATTATCTCTGCGGAAAGCCGATGCGGAAATGATCGAAGTAGAATAAATTTTTTTAACTTAAAGTTAGCAATAACTAATATGTGGAAGTTAATACATACTGTTATTAGTGAAGAGTAATAAAAGATAGGAATGAATGAGGAGGTCAATCATGTCAATAAAAATTGCATTAGCAGGTAACCCAAACTGCGGTAAAACAACGTTATTTAATGCACTGACAGGTTCCAATCAGTTTGTGGGAAACTGGCCGGGTGTAACAGTAGAAAAGAAGGAAGGCAAATTAAAGGGTCATAAAGATGTGACGATCATGGATTTGCCGGGTATCTATTCTTTGTCCCCTTACACACTGGAAGAAGTGGTGGCAAGAAATTATCTGATCAGTGAAAAACCTGACGCCATCATAAATATTGTAGACGGAACCAATATTGAAAGAAATCTTTATCTGTCAACACAGATTCTGGAACTGGGCATTCCTGTAGTAATGGCTGTGAATATGATGGATATTGTTGAAAAGTCAGGTGACAAGATACATATTGATAAGCTGAGTAAAAAGCTGGGATGCGAAGTAGTGGAGATCTCTGCATTAAAGGGAACAGGTATTATGAAAGCTGCTGAAAAAGCTGTTGCCGCAGCGGAAAAAAAGCAGACTGATAAACCGGTTCATCATTTTGCGGTAAAACTGGAATCCGCTATCCAGGCAGTAGAGGATAAACTGAGTGTTCCCGAAGAGCAGAAGCGATTTTTTGCAATTAAGCTTCTGGAAAAAGATGATAAAATAGCACAGCAGATGACCAGTGTTCCTGATGTGTCAAAAGAGATCAAAAATTTGGAAGCAGAGTTTGATGATGATACGGAAAGTATCATTACCAATGAGAGATATGTCTATATTTCTTCCATCATCGGGGAATGTGTGACAAAGAATGATAAAAGAAAGCTGACCACTTCCGATAAAATAGATCGTATTGTAACCAACAGATGGCTGGCGCTTCCTATCTTTGCAGCGGTTATGTTTCTGGTATATTTTGTTTCGGTAACTACTGTAGGTACACTTGTAACAGACTGGACGAATGATGTGCTGTTCGGCGATATCATTCCTCCTGCAATTGAAAGTTTTCTGGTATCCATTAACTGTGCAGACTGGCTTCAGGGATTGATCCTTGACGGTATCGTGGCCGGCGTGGGAGCTGTACTTGGATTTGTACCGCAGATGCTGATATTGTTTATTTTCCTTGCCTTTTTGGAAGCCTGCGGATATATGGCGCGTATCGCATTTATCATGGACAGGATATTCCGCAAATTCGGTCTGTCCGGCAAGTCCTTTATCCCTATGCTGATTGGTACAGGATGCGGCGTTCCCGGAGTTATGGCATCAAGAACTATTGAAAATGACAGGGATCGTAAGATGACTATTATGACCACTACCTTTATTCCCTGCGGCGCTAAGCTTCCTATTATTGCACTGATCGCAGGCGCATTATTTGACAATGCAGGCTGGGTAGCATGGAGCGCATGGTTCGTAGGTTTTGCAGCTATCATCTGTTCAGGTATTATTTTGAAAAAGACGAAAATGTTTGCCGGAGATCCGGCGCCCTTTGTAATGGAACTTCCGGCTTATCATATGCCTACTGCAGGTGCGGTCTTAAGGAGTATGTGGGAAAGAGGCTGGTCCTTTATCAAAAAGGCAGGTACTATCATTCTGTTATCTACTATCGTACTTTGGTTTTTAATGAGCTTTGGCTGGGCCGACGGATCTTTCGGAATGCTGGAAGCAGAGCAGCTGGAGGGCAGTATTCTTGCTAAAATCGGAAGTGCAATTTCATGGCTCTTTATTCCTCTTGGATGGGGGGACTGGAAGATGGCTGTGGCAGCTGTTACAGGGCTGATCGCCAAGGAAAATGTTGTAGGTACTATCGGTATTCTCTTTGGATTTGCAGAAGTGGCGGAAGACGGTGCAGAGATCTGGGGACAGCTTGCTGGCAGTATGAGTGCAGTAGCAGCTTATTCCTTCCTGATATTCAATCTTCTTTGTGCTCCCTGCTTTGCGGCAATGGGCGCTATCAAGCGGGAAATGAACAATGCCAAGTGGTTCTGGTTTGCGATCGGTTATCAGAGCGGCCTTGCTTATCTTGTATCATTGTGCATCTATCAGGTGGGTTCTCTGATCAGTGCAGGCTCCTTTGGAATCTGGACAGTAGTGGCATTCTTTATCATAGCCGGATTTATTTACCTGCTTTTCAGACCGTATAAGGAAATTACGACTTTGAAGGTTGATTCTGGTAAATTGGCTAAAGCAAAATAGGAAACGGACTTGTAATTACATCATACTTATGTATAAAATGAATTAGGAGTGTGATCGGATATGGGAACGATAGTCGTTGGAGCAGCAGTTCTGGTAATAGTGGCGTTGGCTGTAAGAAGCATGGTTAAGGATAAGAAAGCAGGCAAGTCTCTGCAGTGCGGCGGTAACTGCAAAAACTGCGGCGGACATTGCCATTGATCTTGGTGAAAGCTATGAAGGCAGAAAAAAGAGGCTGATATGGGCAATGTAATTATTATTCTGATACTTGTGATCCTGGTAGTTATTGCAGCAGTAAACAGTATGAAACATTTTAAGGGCGAAGGCGGATGCTGCGGAGGCGGTGGAAGTGTTCGTGAGAGTAAGAAGCTGGATGCACCCAAGATCGGAGAAAAAACCATGAAGATCGAAGGGATGCACTGTGAAAGCTGCCGCAACAGGGTGGAACGCGCAGTCAACAAAATTGACGGAGCCGTATGTAAAGTAAATCTGAAGAAGAAAACAGCTAAAATTTCCTATAGCAGCGAAATTGACGAAGAAATGCTGAAAGAAACAATAACAAAACTGGGATATGAAGTAGTCAGTATTGCTTCCCCAAAGTAAAGTGTGCTATAATAAGAGCGCATTGGAGAAGGAGGAAGAAATATGAGTTTATTGGATGATCTTAGGGAATTGGGTGCTGATGTTGATGAAGGATTACAGAGATTTATGAATAATTCTTCTTTGTATGAAAGAATGTTAAAAAAACTTGTTGCTTCGGCTAATGATCTGCAGGTAATGCCCTGTTTTGAATCCGGAGATTTGGAAAAAGCTCTTGCAAATGCGCATACTTTAAAAGGCGTAACGGGGAATTTGTCGATCACACCGCTTTACAATGCATACAGTGAGATAGTATCTTTGTTAAGAGAAAACAAACCTGACGAAGCAAAGACTAAATTGGAGGCCATTCTTCCTGTAGAGGAAAAAGTCATGGAATGCATTGGCAAATATATTTAAGAGCGGTTTTAGAAAGGATTGAATAACGGTTGATATGTAACAGTTCAGCCCTCAAATTCATAAAAGCGTCGCTAGAGCTCCGTCGCCGCTTTGCGGCTCATCTTTTTATTCATTTGAGGGCGCTCCGCTCATGGGATAGTGATAAAAGTGCTTTGTGAGCAAGCTCCCATGCCCTTTATCACTATCCCATGGCTGAACTGTTACGTTGATATTATAATTCTGAATAAATAGTAAGATATGTTGCAAAATGTATCTTACTATTTTTTTGCAGAAATGATCAAGATTATATTGAAATATACCCCATAGGGGTATATAATAACATCACAAGTTAACTTGCCTGAATTGGAGGAATAAAGAAGCATGAGCGAAGAAAAAGGATGCTGCTGTCAAAAAACAAAGGAGCGTTCGGAAAAAGAATATAAAGATCTGATCCACCGTCTGAATCGTATTGAAGGTCAGATACGGGGAATTAAAGGCATGGTGGAAAAGGACGCCTATTGTACGGATATTCTGACGCAGGTAGCGGCAGTGAATGCGGCGCTTAACAGTTTTAATAAAGTTTTGCTTTCAAATCACATTAAAACCTGCGTAACGAGGGATATTAAAGAGGGGAAAGAAGAAACCGTAGACGAATTACTTCAAACTTTACAGAAGCTTATGAGATAGCATACAGATAAATGGTAAAAGGAGGCAGTAATGGTACAATATACAGTAACCGGTATGAGCTGTGCGGCCTGCAGCGCCAGGGTGGAAAAGGCAGTGTCCAAAGTGGAAGGCGTAACTTCCTGTTCGGTCAGTCTTTTGACAAATTCCATGGGCGTAGAGGGATCCGCAGATGCATCGGCAATTATAAAAGCAGTAGAAGAGGCGGGATATGGAGCCTTTCAAAAGAGATCAGAAACAGCAGGTGGAAAAACGCCAGTTATTACGGANCAGGAGGATATACTAAAGGACAGNGAAACGCCGCTGCTGAAAAAAAGGCTGACAGCTTCTCTTGTTTTTTTGGTCATACTCATGTACTTGTCCATGGGGCATATGATGTGGAACTGGCCTCTGCCGGCGTTCCTTTCAGAGAATCACATAGGTATGGGGCTTCTTCAGCTTCTTTTGACCGTCATTATTATGGTCATCAATCAGAAGTTCTTTATCAGCGGATTTAAAAGTCTGTGGTATAAAGCCCCCAATATGGATACATTGGTAGCGCTTGGAGCCAGCGCCGCGTTTGTNTACAGTACTTATGCATTGTTTGCCATGACAGATGCNCAGGTCAAGGGGNATATGGACGCTGTCATGTCCTTTATGCATGAATTTTATTTTGAATCGGCAGCNANGATNCTGACACTGATCACTGTNGGTAAAATGTTGGAGGCTCATTCGAAAGGCAAAACNACGGATGCNTTAAAGAGCCTGATGAAGCTGGCACCCAAAACGGCCACAGTGCTCAGNGNNGGCTTGGAGGCAGAAGTATCAATAGATGAAGTGAATAAAGGGGATATTTTTGTAGTGCGTCCCGGCGAAAATATACCCGTGGATGGTATCGTGATCGAAGGAAGCAGTGCGGTAAATGAAGCGGCACTTACCGGAGAAAGTATTCCTGTGGATAAAGCAGCCGGGGACAATGTATCGGCTGCCACCTTAAATCAGTCAGGATTTTTAAAATGTGAGGCTATGCGGGTAGGAGAAGATACCACACTGTCTCAGATCATACAGATGGTGAGTGATGCGGCAGCCACCAAGGCGCCTATTGCCAAAGTGGCAGACAAAGTTTCCGGAGTATTTGTACCTGCAGTCATTACTATCGCTAGTCTAACAATTCTGGTATGGCTTCTTGCGGGGGAGAGCATTGGCTTTGCTCTTGCAAGAGGAATTTCCGTACTGGTCATCAGCTGCCCCTGTGCTCTTGGCCTGGCCACGCCGGTGGCAATTATGGTGGGTAACGGAATGGGAGCCAGAAATGGCATTATGTTTAAAACAGCCGCTTCTTTGGAAGAGGCAGGCAAGATGAACATTGTCGTACTGGACAAAACCGGAACCATTACAAGCGGCGAGCCGAAAGTAACGGATATGATCACCACTGACGGCGTGACCAAAGAGGAGCTGATCATTTATGCCAATGGTCTGGAAAGTCAAAGTGAGCATCCGCTTGCAAGAGCTGTGATAGAGTATGCGGAGAGCATGGATATAGAAAAAATTAAAATTGACGAGTTTCAGGCACTTCCCGGAAACGGTCTTAAAGCTGTGTGGCAGGGGGAAGAGCTGATAGGAGGAAATTATAAGTTTGTCAGCGGCAAAATACAGGTACCGGAGAAAATAAGGCTACAGTCAGAAAAACTTTCGGAGGAAGGAAAAACGCCTCTTTTCTTTGCTAAGGACGGAAAGCTTTTAGGCGTCATAGCCGTGGCGGATGTGATCAAAGAAGACAGTCCCAGAGCAGTGCAGGAATTACAGAATATGGGAATCCGGGTGGTAATGCTGACGGGTGACAATGAGAGAACGGCAAAGGCAATAGGTAAGCAGGCCCATGTAGATGAAGTGATCGCGGGAGTACTGCCGGATGGCAAGGAAAGTGTGATCCGCTCCCTGCAAAAACAGGGGAAGGTTGCCATGGTAGGAGACGGTATCAATGATGCACCGGCGCTTACCAGAGCTGATATCGGGATTGCCATCGGCGCGGGAACGGATATTGCCATTGATGCGGCCGATGTGGTGCTTATGAAGAGCAGACTTGCAGATGTACCGGCTGCCATTCGATTAAGCCGCGCAACACTGCGCAATATTCATGAGAATCTGTTTTGGGCGTTCTTTTATAATGTGATAGGAATTCCACTGGCAGCAGGTCTGTGGATTCCCATCTTTCACTGGGAACTAAATCCCATGTTCGGCGCCGCCGCCATGAGTTTATCCAGTTTTTGTGTAGTTACCAATGCCCTTCGTCTGAATCTGTTTAAAATTCATGATTCCGGCAGGGACAAAAAAATAAAAACTAATAATAAGAAGAAAGAAGAGGTAAAGATGATGGAAAAGACAATGAAGATCGAAGGTATGATGTGTGGACACTGTGAAGCAAGGGTAAAGAAGACTCTGGAGGCCCTTCCCCAGGTAGACAGCGCGGTTGTCAGCCACGAGAAGGGAACAGCAGTGGTATCCTTAAATGCTGAAATTGACAATGATACTCTCAAAAAGGCAGTAGAAGAGCAGGATTACAAGGTAGTAGAAATTCTGTAAAATTTTCTTGACATATACTATATCCGTGCTTATAATATAATTAAACATATGAATAATTGTTCATATGAAAGAAAAATAAAGTGAGGATAAGGATATGAAGAAAACATACAAAATTGATGTGGATTGTGCTAACTGTGCTAATAAGATGGAAGAGGCAGCCAAGAAAACTGCCGGAGTAAAAGATGCTACGGTTAATTTTATGACATTAAAAATGATCGTGGAGTTTGAAGACGGACAGGAGCCGAAAGCAGTTATGCAGGAAGTTTTAAAGAATTGCAAAAAGGTGGAGGATGACTGTGAGATCTTTTTATAAGATCTCACAGTCATTACTGCTAAGGAGGATCGTTATGAACAAAAAGCAGAAAAAAATGTTGATCCGCATTATCGTGGCAGCAGTGCTTATGGTCATACTCTCACTGCTTCCGGTCTATGGATATTTTAAATTCGGATTATTTATGATTCCCTACCTGGTCATAGGATATGATATTTTAAAGAAAGCATTTAAGGGCATACGAAACAGGCAGGTATTTGATGAAAATTTCCTGATGGCAGTAGCAACAGTAGGGGCTATTGTTCTTGGGGATTATCAGGAAGGCGTTGCCGTTATGCTGTTTTATCAGATCGGTGAATTATTCCAGAGCTATGCAGTAGGGAAGAGCCGAAGGAATATCAGCGATCTAATGGATATCAGACCTGATTACGCCAATATTGAACAGGATGGAAAAACAGTAAAGGTGGATCCTGACGAAGTTGAGATAGGAAGCATTATTGTGGTACAGCCCGGAGAAAAGATTCCCATTGACGGCATTATCATAGAGGGAAATACCATACTGAATACCAGCGCGCTGACTGGAGAAAGCCTGCCCCGTGAAGCAGGGAAGGGGGATGAGGTGATCAGCGGCTGCATTAATATGTCAGGTGTTTTAAGAATTCAGACCTCTAAGGAATTTGGAGAATCAACAGTTTCCAAGATCCTTGATCTGGTGGAAAATTCCAGTTCCAAGAAATCAAAGTCAGAAAATTTTATTTCCAAATTTGCAAGGATCTATACTCCGGCCGTTTGTTATGGTGCAGCAGCACTGGCTGTGCTGCCTCCCTTAGTAAGAATGTTGTTTATGGGCCTTACGCCTGAATGGGGGGATTGGATCTATAGAGCTTTGACATTCCTTGTTATCAGCTGTCCCTGTGCACTGGTTATCAGTATTCCTTTAAGCTTTTTTGCAGGAATCGGAGGAGCCAGCAAGGAAGGCGTGCTGATCAAGGGATCCAATTATCTGGAAACGCTTTCCCAGACAAAGTATGTAGTGTTTGACAAGACCGGGACCATGACCCAGGGGGTATTTGAAGTAAACGGAGTCCATCATGGGTCCATGCCGGATGACAAACTCCTGGAATATGCGGCTTATGCAGAAAGCTTTTCTTCCCACCCTATCAGTAAAAGCCTTCAGAAGGCATATGGGAAAGAAATTGATAAAAGCAGAGTAACGGATATAGAGGAGATCAGCGGAAACGGCGTTACAGCAAAAGTAGACGGTAATTTAGTTGCAGCAGGTAATGGTAAGCTGATGAAGCATCTGGGAATCGAATATCAGGAATGTCATCAGGTAGGTACCGTAGTCCATGTTGCAGTGAATGGAGCTTACGCCGGACATATTTTAATTTCCGACTTATTAAAGCCCGGTGCAAAAGATGCCATCCGAGGTCTGAAAAAGGCCGGAATTGCGAAAACAGTCATGCTGACCGGCGATGCTAAAGCTGTTGCGGATCAGGTGGCAAAAGAACTGGAAATTGACGAAGTATGCAGCGAACTTCTGCCTGCTGACAAGGTCTCTAAAGTGGAAGAACTCCTTGAGAAAAAAGGAAGTAAGGAAAAACTTGCTTTTGTGGGAGACGGTATCAATGATGCACCCGTTCTTTCCAGAGCCGATATCGGCATTGCAATGGGAGCCCTTGGTTCCGATGCTGCCATAGAAGCGGCGGATATTGTGCTGATGGATGATGACCCGCGTAAAATTGCCAAAGCCATTCAGATTTCCAGAAAATGTCTGCGCATTGTTTATGAAAATATTTACTTTGCAATCGGAGTTAAAATAATCTGCCTGATCCTCGGTGCGCTTGGAATAGCCAATATGTGGCTTGCCATTTTTGCAGATGTGGGAGTTATGGTAATTGCCGTAGTTAATGCCATCAGAGCGCTGTTTGTNAAGAAACTTTAAAAGAAAGCAGGTGGAAAAATGACAGAGTTAGAATGCTGTGAAGCAACAGAAGTCCATGAGGAGCTGCTGAAAATAGTAAATGAAACCATGCCTGAGGAAACAGAGTTGTATGATCTGGCAGAACTTTTTAAAGTGTTTGGGGATTCCACCCGTATCAGGATCTTGTTTGTATTGTTCGAAGCAGAGGTCTGTGTATGCGATCTGGCAGAGGTATTGCATATGACACAGTCGGCAATCTCTCATCAGCTGAAGATACTGAAACAGAATAAGCTGGTAAAGAGCAGAAGAGAGGGCAAATCCATTTTTTACTCTCTGGCAGATGAACATGTACGTACCATTATTGATCAGGGACGGGAGCATATAGAAGAAGGATGAGAATAGAAAGATTTATGGAACCGGAGGAATTTACGTGATCGTAACTGTAACAATGAATCCCGCTATTGATAAGACTGTGGAGATAGGCAGACTCATCCCTGGCGGCCTTAATAGAATAAAGAAGGCAGAATCTGATGCCGGGGGCAAGGGGATCAACGTATCTAAAACGATCAGGGAGCTTGGCGGCGTCAGTATAGCCACAGGTTTTTTAGGAGGCAGCACAGGGAAGGCAATAGAAGATTTTCTGGATGAAAAGAAAATCCGGCATGATTTTGTCCTTGTAGAAGGAGAGACCAGAACAAATACCAAGATCGTTGAGGAAAACGGTGCAGTGACCGAGCTGAATGAACCGGGGCCGCAGATCCGTGAAGATGAGATGGACCGTTTGATGGAAAAGCTTATTAGTTATGCAAAACCGGAAACTCTGGTCATTTTGTCAGGAAGTATTCCCAAAGGGGTGGATAAACAGATCTATGCCCGGATCATTCATCTGATGCATGAAAAAGGTGCTGAAGTTTTGCTGGATGCAGACGGAGAGCTTTTCCGTAACGGACTTTTGGAAAGGCCGGATATGGTGAAGCCCAATCGTGTGGAGCTGGAAGAATATGCAGGAATTGATCATAGAGCATCTAATGATGAGCTCTTAGCGCTGGCAAGAGAATTGCGAGAAAACGGAATAAAGAAAGTGGTAGTTTCCATGGGGAAAAGCGGCGCCATATTCCTGCAGGATGACTATGAAGCAATTTCCCCGGCACTGTCTGTAAAGGCTTATTCTACAGTAGGGGCGGGAGATGCTATGGTGGCGGCCCTTGCCTGTGCATGGGATCAAAAACTTACTGCAAAAGAAACCATCCGCCTTTGTATGGCGGCGTCGGCAGGAGCGGTGACTACAACGGGAACCAAGCCGCCTGAGAAGAAAGTAGTGGAAGAACTGATGCAGCAGGTGGTGATCAAAAAAGCCGAAAACTGATCTCAGGCATTGCCGAAGCTATTCAAGATAAGCTTTTTTAATTCGCCTGCAGCTACATTTAACGGATAATTTTCATTTTCCACAAACAGAATATGACGACGATTGATCTCTTCTGATAAGGGAATCTGGCAGATCTCCTTTTCCAGAAGAGATTCTTTTGCAAATACTTCTGGTATAAAACCAATGCCCAGGTCATTTTTTATAATAAGAAGGATCTGGTCCGTAGTAGCAGCCTCTAACTCCGGTTTCAGTGTGAGTCCATATTGATGGAAAAAGCTTTCATAATACTGGAAGGTCATGGTACTTTGTCCGTGGCATACGAAAGGATATTGCATCAGTTCTTCCAGACAAACAGGTGTATCCGACAGAAATGAATAAGCAGGACCGCCTATCAGAATGTCTCTGAATTCCGTAATTACAAAGGAATTCAGAGGCTTTTCTATATTGGCGGGAGTAGCCACAACGGCAAAATCTACAAAGCCGTTTTTCACGGAATCCACAGCCTGAATGATCAGGTGATTCAGGATACGGATATGAATTTGGGGATAAAGCTTTTTAAAATGGTTTAATACAGGGAGAAGAAGACGGAGAGCTGTTTCGCTGGCGCCTATGGTGATCAGCCCTTCCTGCAAACCGGCAGAAAGCATGATTTCATCTTCGGCAGCCTGAATCTGTTCTACTGCAATCTTGATATGAGAGTAGAGCCGTTCTCCTTCCGGGGTAAGGGTAATGCCCCGGCTTTGTCGTATGAGCAGGCTGCAGTTCAGCTCATGTTCGAGAAGTTTGATGGTGCGGGAAATATTAGGCTGGTTGTTATGCAGGATCCTGGCAGCTTTAGTAAGATTTTTGTATTTAGCCACATAGTAAAAAATCTTATAATATTCATAACTGATGTTCATATTTTCCTCCGGCCGAATGAGAGATATATTAATATGATATATCTAATATGCCATATATGTATTTTACATATCTCTTTAATATAAGTATAATAACTGAGGATAGTATCGGCAGTCAAGGAGGAGTTAACGTTATGAATAAAGATCTTACTGTAGGGAAACCGGAAAAGGTTCTTTGGAAATTTTGTCTGCCCTTATTTGGCAGTATTATATTTCAGCAGCTTTACAATATTGCTGACAGTCTGGTGGCAGGTAAATTTGTAGGTGAAAATGCACTGGCGGCCGTAGGCAACAGTTATGAGATCACCCTGATATTTATTGCATTTGCATTTGGCTGTAATATTGGCTGCTCGGTCATCGTATCCCAGTTTTTCGGGGCAAAGTATTACAAAGAGATGAAAACAGCTGTTTATACCACTTTCATTTCCAGCGGCGTATTGTGCGTCCTTCTGATGACGGCAGGTACTATAGCCTGCGGCAGCCTTTTAAATCTGATACATACGCCTGCAGAAATCTTTTCAGATTCCAAATTGTATCTTGACATTTATATCTGGGGACTCCCTTTTTTATTCTTTTATAACATTGCTACAGGTATTTTTTCTGCGCTTGGAGATTCCAAAACACCCTTTATCTTTTTGGCAGTATCTTCCACTTCCAATATCCTTGTAGATATTCTCTTTGTATCAGTTTTTCAGATGGGAGTGGCAGGGGTTGCATGGGCGACCTTCCTTTGTCAGGGAATAAGTTGNATTTTCTCTGTTNTTGTAGTATTCAAGAGGCTTGCAGGAATTCAGGTTAAGGAAAAAGCACCATGGTTTTCNTTTGATATTTTAAAGAAGATCGCNGTTATNGCTATTCCCAGCATTCTGCAGCAAAGCTTTATCTCCGTAGGAAATATTATCATTCAGAGTGTGATCAACAGTTTTGGCGCNGGGGTTATTGCAGGATATTCTGCGGCAGTTAANTTAAATAACCTGGTNATTACTTCTTTCACAACNCTTGGAAACGGGATCTCCAATTTTACGGCTCANAANGTNGGAGCGGGAATTCTTTCCAGGGTAAAAGAAGGNTTTAAAGCAGGAGTAAAGATGGTATGGATGCTGTGTATTCCTATTGTTGTCCTTTATCTGGCAGCCGGGAAAGTACTGGTAAACTTCTTTATGAATGAGCCTTCCGCTGTTGCAACGGGAACAGGCGTACAATTTCTGCATATTATTACGCCTTTCTACTTCGTAGTATCTTTGAAGCTTGTATCTGACGGAATTTTGAGAGGAGCAGGTCTGATGAAGAGCTTTATGGCAGGAACTTTTACAGACCTGATCTTAAGAGTGGTCCTGGCAGAAATATTGGCAGGGCAGATAGGGGCAGTGGGTATCTGGTGTGCATGGCCTGTAGGCTGGAGTGTTGCTATGGTATTATCCGTTGCTTTTTACAGAAACGGACCATGGAAACAATAGTTATTTAACTAAAAATATAGAAGAACTTATATGAAAATGATACAATTGAGTTACTGGTCAGCACAGGAGGCAGACCTTAAATAAGAAAGAAATAATTTTAATGTTAAGAGAGGTTGCAAATATGAAATTTAAAATGGTACATGAGAATTATAATGTTTATGATCTTAAGAAATCTCTGGATTTTTATGAAAAAGCATTGGGACTTACGGAAAAGAGAAGAAAAGAAGCGTCAGACGGTTCCTTTATCATTGTTTATGTGGCCAATGAAGCAAGTGATTTTGAACTGGAGCTGACCTGGATGAGAGATATGGACAGACCCTATAATCTGGGGGATTGNGAATTCCATCTGGCCTTTACTGCAGATGACTATGAGGCTGCTCATAAGCTTCATGAAGAAATGGGCTGTATCTGCTATGAAAATCCGGAAATGGGAATTTATTTCATATCCGACCCGGATGGATACTGGCTTGAGATCATACCCACCAGGTCATAGATCCACCCAGTATCGTTCCAGATCAATGTCCGCACCCGGCTCGTGGACGGTGCACTCGTACACGCCGCCGTTAGCCAGGATGGTGCGGCGGCTGGCCGGATTATTCGGCTCACAGGCGATCAACACCTTATCAAGGCCGATTTCTTGACAGAAAGGCAGGGTCAGGCGGAGCATTTCCGTTGCATATCCCTTCCGGCGTTCACTGGGGCGGGTGGAGTAGCCGATGTTCCCGGCGTATTTTTCCAGATATTCGTTGAAATAATGCCGCACCTGGATCATAGCTACCACCTTGTTGTCCGATTCCCGGACAGCAAGAAATTGAGTTGCTTGTACCCTTCCCTCTGGAATCGTGACAGGGTCCATGTAGCTAATTACATTTGTCAGCCATTCTGCCGGACTTTTGGCCTGCCGCAGAGGACCGCAGCCGTCCATGTGGCTGTCCATGTCCAGACATTCCTGACGGTAGTCCCACACCTGGTCCAAATATTCCTCAGTAGGGATCACCAATCGGATAGTATCCATAAAATTTTCAGCTTTCCCTGCTCTTTGCATTTTTTCTTTATCAAACATGTTCATAGTATCTGCTCCCGAGAATAAAAAACAGGTATTTAAAAAGGAGCCTTCACCAGCTCCTTTTTAAATACGTATTTTTACCTACACTTCATTATATAGTCTACCACATCTCAAAATTAAAGTCTAGTATTTTTTCCTTTTTTCTATATAATCTTTTCTATAGCTGTTGATTTATAGAAATAACAGCCCGACTTTACCAGTAATTCAGCTCAGCCTATGGAAATATTTCTTAAGCCGCCCCTAAAAAACGCCAGCACTTAGCGAGGTTTTTTCGAGCTTAGTGCCTGCTGCGTTTTTTTCGGAGCGGGAGCGAGGCGGCNTAGACATATTTTCATAGACTGAGCGAACTACTGACTAAATCTGCAAATCTGAATTACAANTATTTGAAAACAGTAAAAGGAGGCACACATATGAAACAGGAAAAAATCATTTCAGGAGTATCCAAACAGGCGGAAGAGGAATATCTGAAAGAAACTCTTATCGTAGTAAATGATAATGTGGAAAGCCTTGGCAGAGAGGTATCCAAAATGCAAGAGGATATTGATGAAATGCTGGAGCATTATCATGACAATGACGTGGANGTCTATACAATCTTAAACAATACAATTACCATGCATGATCATATGAAGCGTGCCCTTGAAAGAAATGAGAAAGCCAGAGTAAAACCTTATTTTGGAAGGATCGTATTCTGGGATGAGGCGCTTTCCAAAGAAGAATCTCTTTATATCGGAAAAGGCGGTATCTCNAAAGATACTACGCACCAAATGGTGGTGGACTGGCGGGCGCCGGTGGCAAATGCTTATTATGAAAACGGACTGGGCAGATGCAGTTATGCAGCTCCGGAGGGGGCACAGATCAAGATCGATCTGAAACTAAAGAGGACATATGAAATTGAGGAAGGAAANCTGCTTGATTTCTTTGATACCGAGGTGGTGGCAAATGATGATCTTTTAACGAAATATCTGGCNAGAAATAAGCAGGCNGTACTGGGGGAGATTATAGCCACCATCCAAAAAGAACAAAATGAGATCATAAGAAAATCACCTTANCATAATGTGATTGTGCAGGGNGTTGCNGGATCCGGAAAAACAACGGTTGCTATGCATAGGATTTCTTTTATTTTATACAACTATCAGGAGCGCTTCAGACCGGATGATTTCTATATTGTAGGAAGCAACCGCATTCTGCTTAATTATATAACGGGTGTTCTGCCAGATCTGGATGTATATGGTATCAGGCAGATGACCATGGAACAGCTTTTTGCGCGGCTCCTCTATGAAGACTGGGATGACAGGAAATACAAGATCATAAGCGGAGATAAAATGAATATCAGGGATAGTGCAAAAGGGACCCTTAAATGGTTTCGTGACTTGGAAGAGTATTGCCGGAAGCTGGAATGGGATATGATACCAAGGCANTCTGTATATCTGAATCCAAAGCAGTTTGTAGAGGGATTTAAGGATGGAAAAACAGGTGTTTTTGATGAAACAGGAGGAATAACGGATCCTGGGGATCTGATAGAACTGGTATCCAGTGAAGCGATAGAGCGTTACATTCATCAAAATCCTTCCGTTTCTATTCAAAGTAAGATAGATATGCTGAATGAAAGACTGCTTACTAANGTGAAAGATGAATTTTTGGGGAAGGGAGTTAAATATACGGAAAGTGAGAGAAAGGCNATCCGCAAAGCTTACAGGGGAAGATATGGGGGAAAAGTATTTAAAANATCAATTTTTGAGTTGTATCAGGATTTTTTGACCAGGCAGATGAAAAAAGGTTATGATGTGGAAATACATCAATCGGAATTTGACGTGTATGATCTGGCGGCACTGGCTTATATTTATAAAAGAACAAAAGAAACTGAAGTGATCAGTGAAGCCCACCATGTTGTGATCGACGAGGCCCAGGATTTCGGAATGATGGCTTATTGTGTTTTGAAATTCTGNATAAAGGATTGTACTTATACAGTTATGGGAGATGTTTCCCAGAATATTCATTTCGGATATGGATTAAATGACTGGGAAGAACTGAAAGACCTGCTCCTTACGGATGAAATGGCCAGTTTCGGCGTTCTTAAGAAGAGCTATCGTAATACAGTGGAAATTTCCGAGTTTGCCACTCATATTCTTCATCATGGAAGATTTTCCGTATATCCGGTAGAACCCATTATCCGCCATGGAACGCAGGTTCAGCTTTTAGAAGTTCCGGACAGAGAAAAATTAATGAGAAAAGCTGCAGCTGTGTGCATGGATTTCCAGAAGAAGGGGCTGGATACCATTGCAGTGGTCTGCAGAAATCAGAAAAGCGCAATGGAGGCTGCCGCAGAACTTGGAAAGTATATTGAAGTAATGGAAAGCGATCTGGAAAGGGCTGTATTTGGAAGCGGGATTATGGTGCTGCCGGTGGAATATACGAAAGGTCTGGAATTTGATGCAGTATTGATTCTTGACCCGGACAGGCAGGAATATCCTGTGGATGACGGACATGCCAAGCTTTTGTATGTTGCGGCTACCAGGGCTTTACATGAGCTGTGCGTTCTGCATACCGGAAACCTGACGGGCCTGATCGCGGATCCTCTNCCGAANGAAGCNGTGCAAAGTCAGCTTTCTGNAAGNAAAGACAGGAAAGATTCTGNNATCCCGAANGTTAGGACTGCTAATAAAAGACCGGATCCTTCTGTGNNTNCGAGAAAAAAGATTTCCATAGTACAAAGTCAGCCGGNGCCNCAAACANTTAAGGAAGAAGCCGGACAAGNAATAAAGAAAAAAGTAAANAAAGAAATAAACAGAGAGATAAGAAAGCCCGAAACTGATAATAAAAAAGATGATACGAAAANAANCATCATGGATATTTCNTTTGGGGATATGCCNCCNACNGAAAAGCTGCGTCCCATGGGACATGCNAAAACAGATCTTGCTGTCAAATGGATAATGAAAAAGCCGGATGGNCTTTATATACAGAGCCGCTATGGAGTACTTAGATTAAGTCCTGTAGGCAGNGCNATNATCAGGGTNACNTTTGCNAANGGACAGCANATCAGNGAAGGNNTNAATNCNNANATNGCNGTAAACAGAACGGACAGGGCNTGGATGTACAAAGAATCNGGCAGGGGAATAGAGCTTGTTACCGATGAACTTTGTCTGCAGGTGGATAAATCATCGGGNTCNNTCAGTTACCTGACAAGAGATAAAAAACTATTGCTTGCCGAAAAGCGCAGTGAGAGCCGCAGGATNGAAGAGGGAAGGGACGGAAANAATAAAACGTGGCTNTATCTGGAATGGTCAAAAGAAGAGAAAGTGTATGGATTTGCCAAAGATAAAGGCNGGNTNANTCTGCGCGGAAGCGCCAGATATATTTCGCATGGAGGAAATTCCGNTGAGCTGCCCTTTCTTCTTTCTGACAAAGGATATGGAATCCTGGTNGCGGCAGACGGCCCCACACTNAGCTGTGATGTGCCTGCCTATGGTTCTTATCTCTATACAGAAGATGAGTTCCAGATGGATTATTATTTTATTGCNGGAAAGCAGCAGACCACAATTTTAAANGCTTATGCCTATCTGCGNGGNGAGTTGTAGAGNGCAAAATAAGATAAATACTACTTAAAATACTACTTTTCAGGGAAAAAGTAGTATTTTATTTTGAACCGATTAAGGCTACAATAATGCTATCAAAATCAATAAGGAGGNTTTTTTATGTATTTTATTTCAATTATCACACTGATCATNGCGNTAGGNATTATCTGTATCACGTCTTTTGCAAGCTTTTCCNNTTTNGTGGGAATGTTTGATATGGTAACANTGTTATTGGTTCTTCTGTTATGGATTCCTATGATCGTATCTGGAGGACTCTGGAAGGATTTCAACAATGCTTTCCGATTTGGCGTGGGCAAAAANCAGGCTAAGAANCTTCTGGAATTAAAAAGGGCCAAGGAAGCNGTCAGCCTGAGTATTAAGGTATTAATAACATCTGCTATATTNGTTGTAGGGGTAGAGCTTATTCAGGTACTNTATAATATGGACGACCTTGCTAAGCTGGGGCCTACTTTCGCCGTAATGACTTTATCTGTTGTATATGGCGTGGGTATTGCGTTGATCCTGCTTCCGCTTCAGTCAATTCTGGGCGTAAAAATTCTGGAGTACATAAATGNACAGGATTANNANAGTGATGCNGTTNATCAGCCCTGAATTGATNGGNATGCTTTTTCTTGGCAGTATAATATTGTGTCTTCCTTATCTTGAAAAAGGAAAAGATCTGCGCCGTCTGCCGGATATTTTCGGGAAAAATGCTTTAATGGCCGGATATCTTGAAGCTTTTATGCTGGTATTTGTAAGAATTTCGCAAAATAATANTTTTACAGAAAACATTTTGTCAGATCTGGTACTGGATTTCAGACCTGCTATTTATGGATTTTTATGCTATATTATCTTTCGCGACAAAAATAAAGAAAAANCANAAGAGGAAGATGCAGAAAGTGAAAAAGAGCCGCCGATTTTAGTAGAAAAGGAAAAGNNGCCCCNTGATCTGGAGATTCTGACCAGGAGAGAGANACAGATCGCAGGNCTNATAAAAAANGGACTTNCCAACAGGGAAATAGCGGAGGANNTGTATATTTCAGAAACCACCGTAAAAAAGCATGTGTCCAATATTTTTGAAAANCTGNAGATCAGCAGCCGNAAAGATTTAATGTAATTTATCAAAGCGGAAAAAATATTGAAGCTGATTCAGGAGACTGTAAGTCGCAGAATCCGGNTCCTGAATCAGCTGCTATAGTAAATTATTTCAGAAATCCTTCTATGATCTTTTGNTCNGCTTCTTCTTCGGTAAGTCCAAGGGTACAGAGNTTGATGATCTGTTCTCCGGCAATCTTGCCGATAGCGGCTTCATGGATCAGGGAAGCATCCAGATTTTTTGCNTGAAGCTCGGGAGCAGCATTTACGATGCCGTTATCCACCAGTATGGCATCACACTCGGAATGCCCGGTGCACTTACAGTTACCTTTAATGACAGAATGATATTCCTGATAGGAATTACCCTTGGCAACAGATCTGGAAACGAGATCCACCCCNGAATCTTCCCCATCTAAGGAAACAGAAAAATCCGATCTGGCAGTTTCACTGCCATCCGTTAAAAGNCTTTCGCGGATGATCAATTTGGCGCCTTTAGACAGGGCGGCAGTAGTAGAACGGTTGGTATTGGTAACGCCGCTGATCTGCATGGTNTCCATTTCCATATAGGAATTNTCTGCCATGGTGATATCCGTAACCGGATCAATACTCCTTGCGCCGGTACCGTTTCCGGTACCGATATGTTTTTCTTTATAGACAACTTTAGCATTTTTGCCGATAAAGAAACGGTGGATACCGTTGTGGCGGGCTTCTTCCTCTCCATCGGAATGCACGCCGCATCCGGCTACAATAATAACATCGGCACCGTCTTCCACGATAAAATCATTGTATACCAGATCACTTACGCCGCTGTGGGTAACGCAGGCAGGAATATAGACAGTTTCTCCTCTGGCTTTCCCGCTGATACGGATAATGATTCCAGGATTATCGTATTTGGGCTCGATCTTAATGCTTTCCGAAGACTGTCTTCCTGCACAGCCTCCGTCTTCACGAATATTGTAAGCTCCNTTGAAGCCGTCTTTCCANTCTGANATTNNGGATAGTAAAGTATCGGTAATAGAATTCATTTCAGCAGTTCTCCTTTCCTGAATCACCTTTGGGACAAAAAGCGCATTTTTCTTCNTTNAGAAGTTCCGGCAGGATATCCTCCCGTTTTCCGAAAGTACGCACTTTTCCATCAGCNACTACAGCGATGTAGTCTGCAATTTCCATGATCCTTTCCTGGTGAGAAATAATGATAAGGGTTCGCTCCCCCTCTTTTTTCAAATTCTCAAAAGCGTTGATCAGATTGGAAAAGCTCCAGAGATCGATACCGGCTTCAGGTTCATCAAAAACCAGAACCTGAGCATGTTTTCGATTCAGGACAGTGGCGATTTCAATTCGCTTACTTTCCCCGCCGGAGAGGCTCTCATCTACATTACGGTCGATATATTCCTGGGCACAGAGTCCTACAGTACTTAACATGCTGCAAAGACTGTCATCTGATAATGGAGCTTCTGCCGCCAATTCAAGGAGATCTCTGACCGAAAGTCCTTTGAAGTGCACAGGCTGTTGGAACGCATAGGCAATACCGCTTTTAGCACGTGCAGTAATGTCAAGGCCGGAAATATCTTCCTTATTATAAAGTATCTGCCCGATGCTTGGAGTATAGAGGCCTGCGATCATTTTTGCGAGAGAGGTTTTGCCGCCGCCGTTAGGGCCTGTAATAACAGTAAGCTTACCTTCAGGAACAACCAGATCGATCCCTTTTAATATCTCCTCGTCTTCAGGGGTTTTCCAATGTATATTTTTAAGTTCAAGCATATTACGCTCCTTTCTTATGCATTAGTTTATACTGTATCTATTATTTTACTTGTAATTTACAAATTTACAAGTAGGTACTTTTCTAACAGGTATAAATCTTCTGACTTTATTGACTGTCAACGATGCCTTGGGTATAATAGATGAATAAGAATTGTATGAACTGTGAGTCGATCTCAGACATAATAACGGGAGGAAAATATAAATGTATCATTGCCGGATCAACTTCTATTTTTTCAGGCTTAAAGAAAGCCTGGTCAATGCTGTGAAAGAAATAACGCCGTTTGAACATTTTTACCATGAATTTACCGAAAGTGCCGGCATGGATGCAGCACTGACTGCGGATGCAGATGTAATTATAGCCGATTTAGGCGGAATCGATGCAAAGGAGGCAGTGAAAGCACTTCTGTCAAATAAAAGAAAAGATGCAGGTCTGATCCTGCTTGCAGATAAAGATCAGATCGTAACACTGATGACGCAGGATTTATCAGAGGTTGCGGATATATGGGCATTGCCCTTAACGAAAGAGGAAATGGTTTTCCATTTTCTTAAATGGCTGAAGAACTATAAGCAGGAGAAGGAGCTGTGGCGGGCGAATAATTATCTGGATACTACGATCAACGGCGTGCCGCATCTTGTATGGTATAAGGACAAAAACGGAGTCCATACCAAAGTGAATAACAGTTTTTGCAAAGCGGTAAATAAGACCATGGAGCAGATTGAGGGGCGTGGGCATTACTATATCTGGGACATTCATCCGGATGAATACGCGAAGGGCGAATTTATCTGTATGGAGTCCGAATATGAGGTCATGGAAAAGGGAAAGACCTGTGAGTTTGATGAAACGGTAAAGATAGGCGATGAGATGCGACAGTTTAAGACCTACAAATCACCGCTGTTTGACCTTGACGGAAGTATTATGGGGACCGTAGGAGTGGCTACGGATGTGACGCAGGAGCGTATCTACGAGCGGATGATCATCAACAATGCCAACACGGATTTCCTGACAGGGCTTTATAACAGAAGATATGCTTATCAGTTCATTGAGCAGGAAGAATATAATTCGCTGACGGTTTTTTATCTGGATCTTGATAATTTTAAGAGCGTTAATGACAGATACGGCCACCAGGAAGGTGACAGGGCACTGATCGTTACTACGGAAGTACTTAAGAAGTGTATGCCCAAAGATATGATCGCCAGAGTCGGCGGAGATGAATTTCTGGTAGCTGTGATCGGTGATTATACGGAGCAGGAGATTGAAGAAAAGAGAAAGTGGCTTCAGGAACAGCTTGACGCTACCTTTGCGGGAGACGAACATCTGAAAGGAATTTCCGCAAGTATCGGTACAGCGCATTCCACAAACGGAGAAGTGGTTATGGATGCCCTGATCGGAGAAGCAGATACATTTATGTACAAGGAAAAGAACAAAAAGAAAAATGCATCGAAATAAATGAAAGTATTAAAAGCATTATGGACATTATTATTAATATTGTTTGCTTTAGTGTGTATATTTGTTCTTGTCTGTGGATTTAATCCGGACTTGACAAATAAAGTTGCAGATTTTCTCTACGCTGACAGGAAAGACAGTATTTCGGAAGAAGATAACAGCACAGCAGGGACTGATGTCGTAAGTACAGGGATACGCAGTGGAGCAGTCGGTGATGAAGATCCGGGTATCATTGAGACGTCAGGTCCTTCAGGCTACGTTCCGCCCAATCAGGCGGATCTTTATGTGCCGGTAAACGTGGCAGGGCGAAACGGTTATGAGCCTGTGCAGGAAGATGTCCGTCAGATCGAAGAAGAGGAAGCCAGAGAATTAGAGCAGCAGATCGGTGTAGGAAATACCGGAGATGGCCTTTTCTTTGATCCTGTCTTTTATCCTTATTATGCCATGCTGGATGAGAAAGGAAAACATTTGTACCGGCAGATTTATGCCAACGCCAATGATCTGAATGGTCAGTTTGCGCCCGTGGAAGAAATACAGGTAGAGGAACTTAAGGATATTTTTTCAGCGGTATTTAATGATCATCCAGAGCTGTTTTTTATGGAAACAGCTTATTTTTGTAAATATAAGAGGAACGGACAATGTGCGGAAATAGATCTTTCTTTTAACAGGACGGCACAGAATCTGGAAAACAGCAGAGCTGAGTTTATGGGACGGGCAGAAGAGATCCTTGCAGGTGCAAGGGCGCTNAGTGGTGATTACAGCAAGGAAAAATATGTTCATGANGCATTGGCGGACAGGATTTCTTACCGNATNGACGCAGAGCTGAATCAGACGGCATACAGCGCCCTTATAAACGGGCAGACAGTCTGTGCAGGATATGCAAGGGCGTTTCANTATCTTATGCAGCAGCTGGGNATTCCCTGTTATTACTGTACAGGATANGCAGGAGANAACCATGCGTGGAATATCATAGCGCTGGATGATGGTTATTATAATGTGGATATAACATGGGATGATACAGATAGAGGAAGAAATTACGATTACTTTAATAAATCGGATGCAGATTATGCCGATACCCATATGAGAAAGGAAATGTCTGTATATCTGCCTCCCTGCAACGGTCAAAAATACCGGAATCTGGAACAGAATGAGGAGGAGCTTTCCGGGCAGGAGCAGGACGAAAAACAGATACTGAGCCGGAGAGAGATATTAGGACAGCAGGATCAGGAGGAGCTCTTCAGATTATTGGAACAGAATGGCCTTTCGGAGCTGGATTGGATATTGGACGGGCAGAATGAGAGAAAAAGAAGCATAGAAGAACTGGGGATCCGTCCGGAAGAGGTGNTTACTTCTCTGAATGATTATTACAGGGATTGCTATGATCAGATCACAACTGCCGGAAGAGGTAAATATATTTTTACAAATGTGATAGAGGGAGAAGATCTGTTCTGGCAGTGGTCCGATAGCTATAAGTCCGAAGAAGTTCTGGATGCTTATCTGGTAGATGCCGTGATCGATATCGGAGCAGAATTTTATAGTCTCATTTATCTGGCAGAAGAGCTTGAAGATGACAGATATCTGATCATACATGTCATAGCGCTTGAATAGGAATCTGAATAGCTTTGAGATTTCATTAATTAGCATTGACTTTAACGCGTTAAACTTGTATAATCGGAAAGACGGTAATTTCGTTG
This sequence comes from Lachnospiraceae bacterium, assembly GCA_014803415.1. Classification (GTDB taxonomy): domain Bacteria; phylum Bacillota; class Clostridia; order Lachnospirales; family Lachnospiraceae; genus Suilimivivens. Next base: position 29,710 of record JAAVBZ010000016.1, on the reverse strand, counting down.
CCGTACTATTATATGGGAGGAAACCATTATGAAAAAATTTTTAGCAATACTTTTGACAGTTGCCATGGTAGGCAGCCTGACAGCCTGCGGCGGTAAAGATACCGAAGGATCGTCTTCCGCAAGCAGCACAGAAGATGCAGCGCCGGCTGCTGATCAGGCAGAAGCTGAAGCACCGGAAGAGAGCACAGGAGGCGATGCGGCTTATACAGTAGGTATCTGCCAGCTGGTACAGCATGATGCNCTGGATGCTGCTTCACAGGGATTTATGGATNCANTGAAAGAAGAATTGGGNGACAGCGTTACCTTTGATATTCAGAATGCGCAGGGTGATTCCAATACCTGTTCTACCATTATCAACAGCTTTGTTTCTCAGAATGTTGATCTGATCCTTGCAAATGCAACGCCTTCACTTCAGGCNGCNGCTGCAGGAACCAATGAGATCCCNATTCTCGGAACTGCNGTTACAGANTACGGCGTAGCTCTTGANCTCAGTGATTTTGACGGTACTGTAGGCGGAAACATCTCAGGTACATCAGATCTTGCNCCTCTTGACGGNCAGGCTGATATGATCCAGGAGTTATTCCCTGATGCCAAGACCGTNGGNNTGTTATANTGCTCAGCNGAAGCAAANTCACAGTATCAGGTAGATACAGTAAANGGCTTTNTGGAAGAAAANGGTTACAGCTGCGANTATTATGCTTTNTCAGATTCNAACGATCTTTCTTCTGTAGCNACNANAGCAGCCAGNGAGGTTGATGTNATNTATGTTCCNACAGATAATACTGTTGCAAACAATACAGAGCTGGTTAATAATATCTGTATTCCNGCAGGTATNCCTGTNGTAGCAGGAGAAGAGGGTATCTGTGCAGGATGCGGCGTTGCAACATTGTCTATCAGCTATTATGATCTGGGNGTTGCAACAGGTAAGATGGCTGCTAAAATACTGAAAGGNGAGAGCNATATTTCNGNNATGCCTATCGAATANGCACCNAATTTTACCAAGAAATANANTGCTGCNAACTGTGAAGCATTAGGAATCACCATTCCCGATGGTTATGAAGNGATCGCTGAATNATAACACTTGATATTANCNTTAAGGCAGTGGGAGNTGAACTTCCGCTGCCTTTTAAAAGGTANCTTATTTTTACAATTTTTTTGGAGGANATCGATGAATGTATTAAATCTGCTGAATGCTNTGCCCGGNGCNGNTGCCCAGGGCCTTATATGGGGGATCNCNGNNATTGGTATTTATATTACNTNTCGNATTCTGGATATTGCCGACCTGACAGTGGATGGTTCTTTGTGTACAGGCGGCGCNGTTTGTATTATGATGATGCTTTCAGGCCAAAACGTATTTGTTNCCATGCTGGCAGCNACNCTGGCNGGAATGCTGNCCGGACTTGCTACNGGATTATTTAATACTTTCATGGGNATTCCTCCNATTCTNNCAGGTATNCTGACNCAGNTGGGCCTGTATTCGGTNAACCTGAANATNATGGGCAAATCCAATCAGGCNNTCAATGTNGANAAATANNATCTTTTAGTATCGTTACGATATATTAAAAATGTTGCNTTTTATAAAAATCCCATTTTTATCGTAGCNGNTNCAATTGTGCTTTTGGTACTTATCCTTTACTGGTTTTTCGGGACNGAGNTNGGATGTGCNCTGCGTGCTACCGGCTGTAACAGTAAAATGGCNAGAGCNCAGGGNATCAATACTAATTTNTCAAAAGTTCTNGGATTAATGATCTCCAATGGTCTTNGTNGGACTTTCAGGAGCGNTNCTTTCCCAGTATCAGGGATTTGCNGATNTNAATATGGGNCGCGGAGCNATTGTNATAGGACTTGCAGCGGTTATTATCGGGGAGGCANTCTTTGGCCGTGTGTTCCNNAATTTTGGCTTTAAACTTATNGGNGTNGCNCTTGGTTCNNTNNTTTATTNNTTTNTANTTCANACNGTTATCTGGCTGGGAGTTGATANGGANCTGCTTAANNTGNTGNNNGCNCTTNTAGTTGCNGTATNTCTTGNAATTCCTTACTGGAANNNTANNTNTNTTTCTANANCNGNAGTAANGATAGGGAGGGANNACAGGATGCTTGAAATTAAAAATGTGACTAAAATATTCAATCCGGGAACAGTCAATGAAAAACTGGCGCTGGATAATTTCTCTCTGACTCTTGAAGACGGTGATTTTGTTACGGTCATTGGCGGAAACGGTGCCGGCAAGTCTACAATGATGAANGCTATTGCAGGAGTATGGACTGTAGACAGCGGACGGATCATCATTGACGGNGAAGATGTGACCGATCTTTCCGAACATAAGAGGGCAAAATATCTTGGNCGTGTGTTCCAGGATCCCATGACAGGAACNGCTGCGGANATGGGAATNGAAGAGAATCTGGCACTNGCAAAGCGNCGGGGAANNANGCGNTTTCTTCGANCNGGTATCAGTAAAAAAGAACGNGAAGAATANAAAAGACTTTTAAAAATNTTAGGACTTGGTCTGGAAGACCGNCTCACATCNAAAGTNGGACTGNTATCNGGCGGNCAGCGTCAGGCGCTGACACTTNTGATGGCAACGCTGCAAAGACCGAAACTTCTTTTACTTGANGAGCATACTGCGGCCTTAGATCCCAAGACAGCCGCTAANGTNCTTGAAACNACAGAGTATATTGTCAAGCGGGACTGNCTGACTACACTTATGATCACNCANAATATGAANGANGCCATNGCNCATGGCAATCGNCTGATCATGNTGATGGATGGGAAGATCATTCTGGATATCANGGGTGAAGAAAAGAGAAAACTGACTGTAGGAGANCTGCTCAATAANTTTGAAGCGGCAAGNGGAGANGAATTTGCNNNTGATAAGNNNATTCTTGGTTAACAAATTCTGTCAATAAGCCGATACATAAGATAGGNATTATTGTACAAAGCANTCGAAANGGATTTCGAAGCAGCAGATCAAGGAGGANAAAGATGAGCATGGTATCACAGCTGGAAAACAGCGCACAGGCAAATGATGTGTACGGNACNCANAAGTCNCAGGCATCCCAGGACAGAAACAAGACCTCGAATTACGGCAGGACNATTGGACAGCCGAAGCTCAGTGANGANGCNGAGAAGTATTANGCAGAGCTGAAAAAGAANTNTTCNAATCTGGACTTCNTTCTGGTCAGCAAGGATATGAAGGATGTGGCTAAGGCACAAGCAGGCAGTTATGCCAATCCCAACAGGCTGGTAGTTCTGGTGGATGAAGAAAAGATCGAAAAAATGGCAACGGATGAAAATTTCCGGAAACAGTACGAAGCGATCATCGGTAATGCAGCAAGCGGATTATCCAAGTTCAAAGCCCAGCTTGGAAGCAATGCTTCAGCGGTAAAATCTTTTGGAATGCAGATAAATGATGGCGGAAANGCTTCATTCTTTGCAGTAGTNGATAAGTCGCTGGCAGCTCAGAGAGAGCGGATCGCGAAAAATAAAGCCGAGAAGAAGGCAGACAAGAAAGAAGCTGATAAAAAGGCTGCCAAGAAGGCTGCTGAAGAAAAGCTGGCCGANAAACGTGCCGGCAAGGCAGATGAGGATACTGTTACGGTAACGGCGTCCTCTTGGGAAGAGCTAATGCAGAAGATCAATGATGTTCTTTATGGAGATATGAGTAATTACGTGCAGACNGATCAGGAAAAGCTGATAGGTCAGCATTTTGACAGCAGATTCTGACAATAGAAAATGACGTTTCATGTATGAGGCATGAAACGTCATTTTTTTATTGTAGGAAATTCCTCCCAAGATAATCGCGAAGCGATTTTCTTGTTTTATTGAATGATCTGTATGGTATCTCCGTCGCACAGNCAGGTGACNGTACCATCGGATGTCAGATAAATCTGGCAGTCAAGCTCATTTAATATATTATAGATNTCATCATTTACCGGCGTATCTTTTGCACAGGTGATCACAGCGGCCTTAGGCATAACTGACTGAAGGAATTCTTCGGAATTCTTTTCTTTTTTNCCATGGTGAGGCACTTTCAGGACATCATGCGAAAGGTCAAATTCGGTCTGATCCATAAGTTCATTCAGACGTTCTTTTTCACTGTCTCCAGCGAACAGAAAATTTCTGTTTTTGCAGGTCATGCTGATAACCAGGGAAAAATCATTATCTTCTTCTTTATATGATGACTGCTGGGGTGGGTAGATCAAAAAGTCTGTTCCGTCAAGAGAAAAGCTCATGGTATCGATCACAATTTCAGGTGCCAGATTTTTTTTATNCAGGCTTTCCAGGTATTCCAGATACTGGCCGCCGTCAGATTCATAATCGGGCTGCAGNATATGNAANGACNTTTGNACTTNTTCTAAAATCCGGTCNGCNCCGCCTACGTGATCNTTNTCAAAATGAGTNAGGATCAGATAATCAAGCTGATCTATATCCTGTTTCCTGAAATAATTCAATATGATACCGGCAGTTTTGTCGTAACCGGAGTCAATAAGCAGATTGTGACCGGCTGTTTCGATCAGGATGGCATCGCCTTTTCCTACGTCAAAAAAGGTTACTTTGATCTCCGGTTCAATCAAAGATTTTTCCGGCTGCTTGTCAGAACAGCCGCAAAGAAGAAACAGTAAGGAAGGCAGGATTAAGAATAATCTTAAGTGCGTTCGTATATTCATGTGGTATGCTCCTTTTGCAAGTATACAATAAGATTATAGCATAAATCTGATGAATATGACGGCTTTTGTATATTTCGTGTTATTATAACAAACTATTTCAAATTTAATCCTTGCTTTTTATGGATGAAGCAGTAAAATATGATGTGATCAGTCTTTTTCTGGTCTGAAAAGGAGGTGTTAAAGTAATGGATTTGGAAGCGAAAGGAAAATTTGGACGGAAATTGACGGAATTTAACAGAGCTTACATGAATTATTAAGAAAAAAGGAGAATAAGGAAATGTTATTAACGAAAACTACATATTATGGTTTTACGGTTCCGCAGATCATATTAATGGTTGTTGCCTTGATCGTTGTTATTTATATTTTTGTAACTATTCAGGAGAAGAGAAACCGCAAAAAGGCATTAGAGGGAGATGACAGGGTCAGAGTCTGGGAGATCCTTGAAAAAAGTGTTCCCGATGTGCAGAACTACACAAGAGCTTATGCATGTTGGGAGTGGTCAACTTATGCAGGAAGAAGAACAACTACCTCCTATTGGTATTATGGAATTGCATTTAATTCGGACTGCATCTATGTGGTTCCTTTATCCGCTGAAGGAGGAGATATCAGTTATTCAAACGGCGGAGTCATTTATAAGGATCAGCTTGGCGCGGTCAACAGTAAAAAAGGAGCAAACTGGGTGGAGCTGTACGATAAGGACCGAAAGGAGATCGTTTCTCTNATGGTCTTTGCTGAAAATCTGAAAGATGATAAATACCATCCGGTAAATATTATCCAGACTGATGAAGAAAAGAAGTTTCTGGATTGGAAAGAAAAATGGATGGAAGAGGTCAATACCGCAAATGGAGTAGAAGCAACAGGTAAGATGAAGAAGCCTGTTAAGAATAAAAAATAAGATAGAAGTACAGATACTTCGGAAGTGAGGGAAAAATGAAATTTAAACAGATGGCTTATGAACGCCCCGATCTTGAAGCAGTGAAAGAGCAGCTAAAAGAGCTGACGCAGCGGCTTCAGAATGCAGAAGATTATGAAAGTGCCAAAAAAGTGTTTTTAGAGAAGGAAGCAGCCGATAGGCGTGTGGGAACTCAGATGACTTTGGCAGAGATCCGCCATACAATCGATACCAGAGACGATTTTTATGACAAAGAAGTGAAGTTCTGGGATGAATCGGCTCCCGTTCTGGAACAGTATGATAAAGAATGGGACAAGGTGATGCTGGAAAGTCCATTCAGGCCTGAATTTGAAGCAGAATACGGGAAACTTATGTTTATGAATGCGGAGCTGGAGAAGAAGACCTTTTCTGCCGGGATCATACCGGATCTGCAGAAGGAAAATGAACTTAAGACAGCCTATGAAAAGCTCCTTGCCTCTGCGCAGATACCTTTTGAAGGAAATAACTACACCATTTCCCAGATAACTCCGTTTAAACAGGATGCGGATGACAGCAGAAGGCTTGCTGCATGGAAAGCTGAGGGACAGTGGTATAAGGATAATCAAAAAGAATTGGATGACTTGTATGATCAGCTTGTTCATGTACGGGATGCTATGGGCCGAAAGCTGGGATATGACGGTTATACTGAACTTGGTTATTACCGGATGAGACGTAACTGCTATACAAAAGAGGATGTTGAGAAGTTCCGCGGTGCAGTAGTGAAATATCTGGTGCCTGTAGCTGACGGAATCTATAAGGAGCAGGCAAAGCGTCTCGGAAAATCATATCCCATGAGCTTTGCAGACAATGCGCTGCAGTTCCGCTCCGGAAATCCTGTTCCTGCCGGCACGCCGGATGATATTCTGGCACAGGGGAAAAGATTCTATGATGAGCTGTCTCCGGAAACAAGCGAATTTTTCAATACCATGCTGGACAATGAACTTCTGGATGTATTGTCTACCAAAGGAAAGGCAGGCGGCGGTTACTGTACCAGTATTCCTGATTATGAGGTGCCTTTCATCTTTGCGAATTTTAACGGCACCCAGCATGATGTTGAGGTAGTTACTCATGAAGCAGGGCATGCTTTTGCCTCATGGACTAACAGAAAAAGAATTCCTCAGAGTTATGTCTGGCCAAGCATGGAAGCCTGTGAAGTACATTCCATGTCTATGGAATTCTTTGCATGGCCTTGGGCAGAAGGATTTTTCGGAGAAGATACCCGGAAGTTTTATTACAGCCACCTGGCCGGTGCGCTGACTTTTATCCCTTACGGAACTATGGTAGATCATTTTCAGCATATTGTATATGAAAAGCCTGATATGACGCCGAAGGAAAGGCACGGAGTCTGGAAGGAACTGCTTTCCGTATACATGCCCTGGATGAAGCTGGATGGTGAAATCCCCTTCTACAGTGAAGGGGAAGGCTGGCAGAGGCAGCACCATATTTATTCCAGTCCCTTTTATTATATTGATTATTGCCTGGCGCAGACCGTTGCTCTTCAGTTCTGGGCAATGATCCAAAAGGACAGGGAAGATGCTTTCGAACATTATATGGCTTATACCAGACAGGGCGGAAGCCGTGTATTTACAGAACTTTTGGAAAATGCCGGACTGCAAAGTCCATTTAACGAGGAATGCCTGAAAGGAGTATGCGAAACTGCGCAGAAGTGGCTCGGTGAGTTTGATCTGGAGGGAATTTTATAGTTATGACAATATATAAATAAGAGAAGGGAAGAAAAATTATGCGATTTTTATTTCAGGGAGATTCTATAACGGATGCAGGGAGAGGAGATTANGAAAATCCCTTTGCAACAGGAAACGGTTACCCNCGTTTANTGGAAGCNGAGCTGNCATTTAANGGNGAAGGANATGAGGTGCTTAATTGCGGTATCAGCGGNAACAGNGTGGTNGATCTGCTTGCCAGGTGGAAAAAAGATTGCCTGAATCTGAAACCGGATGTATTNACTGTTTTGATCGGGGTCAACGATGTNTGGCATGAGCTTGGTGCCTGTAACGGCGTGAATNAAGAAGTTTTTGAACAGGTTTACCGTATATTATTGCAGGAAACAGTAANGNCGCTGCCGGATATNAAAATNATTCTCATGGGAGCCTATGTNGTACATGGNCCGGCNACGGATCCGGAATGGGAGNTATTTGANTCCGANGTAAANGCCCGCAGAGANATTACNAGGAANCTGGCCGCNGAATTNGGGTTGGGATATGTGGATCTGCAGGAAGCATTTGACAAAGCANNGGCGNAGGCNCCTGCCNGNCACTGGAGTGCAGACGGCGTACACCCTACGGCNGCCGGGCATAAGCTGATCGCNGAAGCATGGCTGCATAATGAGATTGTCTCCGATNTGACGTAAGCGGNAAAGNNCTATTTTAGGATANAGGAGACACATAGATGTTGACACAGTTTTCAAGGACAGAATTATTGCTTGGAAAAGAGGCAATGGAAAAATTATCCCGGTCCAGAGTTGCAGTTTTCGGAATCGGAGGTGTTGGCGGATATGTCTGCGAAGCTCTTGTAAGAAGCGGAGTGGGGGCATTTGATCTGGTGGATGACGATANGGTCTGCCCGTCAAACCTGAACCGGCAGATCATCGCCACTCATAAGACAATAGGGAAATACAAAACGGAAGTGATGAAAGAGCGGATACTTGAAATCAATCCGGAGGCGGATGTAAGGCTGCATCAATGCTTTTTCCTGCCGGAGAATGCGGATACCTTCCCTTTTGAAGAATATGATTATGTGGTTGATGCGGTGGATACAGTGACTGCTAAAATAGAGCTTGTTATGAGAGCTCAGGCAGCCGGGGTACCTGTGATCAGCAGTATGGGCGCAGGGAATAAATTAGACGGAAGTCAGTTCAGAGTTGCAGATATTTATAAAACCAGAATGTGTCCTTTGGCAAAAGTGATGCGGAGAGAGTTGAAAAAACGCGGAGTTGAGAAATTAAAAGTTGTATATTCCGAAGAAGAACCCATAAAACCTTTAAAAAACATAGCTGTCAGCTGCACAGCAGACGACGGTATCTGTCCAACCGCTGCAGAGCATAAGTTTACAAAAAGAAGAGAGATACCGGGAAGCGTTGCATTTGTACCGTCAGTGGCAGGACTCATTATTGCGGGTGAAGTGGTAAAGGATCTGTGCGTGAGAAGAAGCTGAACATGATTTTTTAATTAAAATTGTAATTTTATACAAAAAAAGGATTGATCTATATTCTAAAATCTGAAAAGACTTGACGTTTTGTGATATTTGGTCTATAATAATATGTGCACTATGCTAATTACATACGGCACTGTGTTGTATACAGGTATTCATGAAGGAACGAATAGATGTAGGATTCAATCCTTTTTTGCTGTTCTAAACGCTTTGCAACAATGAAGTGCGAAAGTGTGTAATAATTTAATGAGAGGAGAAAAAATATGAAAAAGTGCAAAGTACAAAAATTGCTTGCATCTTTGCTGGCAGCGTCTATGGTACTTGGTCTGACTGCATGCGGCGGCAGCAAGGAACCATCTGCTGAGACAACAAATGCCAATGAAGAAGTGAGCGAAGCTAATGAAGAAGTCAGCGAACCTGCTGACGATACTGCTGACGAAGCAGAAGAAACCGGTTATGTGGGACCTGATTGGGAAGCTCTTGATGCAATGAGCTATGATGAAAGATCCGATGCTCTTTATGATTATAATCTGGGCGAATTCAATGAGTACTATCAGGTAGCAAAAGAAGAGATAACAGATCTGGATAAGCGTATGGCGCTGATGGGTGTTGCTGAAGCAAAATTGTTAGAGTCCGGCGTGTTCCAGCCTGTTCAGAGTAATGGCGGCGGCTATGCCATGACTCGTATCGTACCTCGTACCGGCACCACAACTCTCTGGGGTCTGGATGAGTACAAGTGGTATACCTATATGGTTACCAATGAACTGCTCTATTCAGAAGACAGAGCTGAATTAGTTTCTATATGGGGCGAGTGCGAGACAGCAGATGAGTGGAATACTGCAGCAAAGGCTTTCCTCGAGGAAAAAGGCTACACACTGAATGATACATACAACTATGAGATCAGCTATCAGCTGGTAACATGGGATGTTATCGCTACCAGCATGACCAGTGATTCCTACTTTATTTCATGTACTTATACAGGACTGTTGGAATATGATGTGATGAATCAGCAGCAGCCTGCTCTGGCTGAGAGCTATGAGGTTTCCGACGACGGTTTGACTTATACATTCCATATCCGTCCGGGTGTGAAATGGGTGGATCAGCAGGGTCGTGAAATTGCTGAAGTTACGGCAGACGACTGGGTTGCTTCCATGCAGCACGTGGCTGATAACGACGGCGAGCTGGGATATCTGATGACAAGCACTGACGGCTGCGGCATTAAGAATTATGACGCATGGGTGAACGGTGAACTTTCAGACTTCTCTGAAGTAGGTGTTGAAGCTGTAGATGATTATACTCTGGTATANACACTTGAGGCTCCGTTCCCTGCATTCCTGTCCATGATGGGATATGGATGTTTCGCACCTCTGAACCGTTCCTTCTATAAGTCACAGGGCGGTACATTCTCAGCNGAAGGCGATGAATATACACCTGGTAATTACGGTACCGATCCCAGCCATATTGCATACTGCGGCGCTTATCTGGTTACCAACTATACTGAAGATAATGTTACCAGCTACACAGCAAACCCTGCATACTGGAATCCGGATGCGATCAATACTCCGAATATAAATATTTACTATAACGACGGATCTGATACACTTCGTATGTATAACGATACGAAGGATAATAATTGTTCCGCATGCGGATTTAACTCTTCCGCACTGGTACAGGCACAGCAGGATATCCCTGAGGGAGAGACAGAGTCATATTTTGATCTGTATCACTATGTATCCGCAACTGACGGTACAACCTTCTGCGGTTGGGTAAATGTCAACCGTGCAACATGGACGAACTACGATGATACCAGCGTAGGTGTTTCCGCTCAGACAGATGAAGATAAGGCAAGGACGAGAGAAGCCCTGAGCAATCAGAATTTCCGTCTCGCTATGGCAATGGCATTTGACAGAGGCGCATTTAACGCAACCAGCGTGGGCGAGGATCTGAAGTATGCAAGCCTTAGAAATGCTTATGTACCTGGAACTTTCCAGACTCTGGAGAATGATACAACAATTGATATCAATGGCGAAAGCGTTACTTTCAAAGCAGGTACCTACTTTGGAGAGGTGGTACAGGCACAGTTAGATGCAGACGGAGTACCTCTTAAGGTATGGGATCCTTCAGCTGATGACGGCGTAGGCTCCGGCGACGGTTTCGATGGCTGGTACAGTGTAGAGAATGCAACAGCATATCTGGATGCTGCAATTGCTGAACTGGCACAGGTTGGCGTAGAAGTTTCCGAAGAGAATCCGATTTACATTGATATCCCTTGCGGTTCCTTTGCAGAATATTATGCTAACAGAGCTAATGCATACAAGCAGTCAGTTGAGAAATCACTTGGAGGAAAGGTAATTGTAAATCTGGTAGAATTCGATGATCAGACCGCTTATACTTATTCTTATTACCGTATCAGCACCGGAAATGAGGCAAACTTTGACGCNGCTCCCGGTACTTCCGGTTGGGGTCCTGACTATGGTGATGCGCAGACTTACCTTGATACGATCCAGCCTTATGGTTACATGTGCAAGAACATTGGTTTGTATTAAGATATAGCAGTGAAAATCTAAAGCACTGATGGAGGTGCGGGGGAGTCTTACTTCTCCGCGCTTCCTTATATAATGGAATGTTCTTCTTTCATGAAAAAGAGCATTTCATGNAAGAAGAGTATTTCATAGAAGAGTGCTTCATAGAAAAAGGGCATTCCGGAAAGGAGTAGAAAGTGGCAAAATATATACTGCAACGAATAGTAAAGGGCATACTCTCCGCGGTCTGTGTGGTAGTTCTTATTATGATACTTGTTTATTCTCTGATGGATAGAGGCAATATCTTTGGGGGCGACAGTAATTACACAAAGACGCAGAGTAATGCAAGAGTGACTTATGAACAAAGCCGCTACCAGGCGTTTGGGTATGTGGATTATGTAAATTATTCAGACTATATTACCAGACAGGTAAAAAGTGGAGAACTTGATGAAGAAGACAGAGCAGCAGCAGCGTTTATAGGACAGACGCCGGAAAAGGATTCCGAGACTGCGGCTGAATATATTAAGAAATTTACGGAAGAATACGAAAGTCAGGGTTATACGGTTGTGCGCCTGGATGCAGATAAAAAAACCAACGGCCGGGTGAAGGACGGAGGACAGGCAGCCATNTTTGCAACCAGAGATAAACCCATGGCGAGTCGTGTTATCTCTTATTTTACAGGCATGTTTTTCATTGACAATATTCATTATGTGGATGAAGATACGGATATTGGAGAGCGCGGGCTTACCTTTACGCTTCATGATCCTCTTTACGGCGGAGAAAAATTTTCTCCGGCTATTATCGGAAATGGAACGAAACATAAATACTTGATATATTTTGACAGTAAGTTCCCTTATTTCCATCAGAATTTACTGACGCTTAATTTGGGAGAGTCTTATACTGTAAACCGCGGCGTGGACGTGTTTGAGACAATGACTGCGTCCCAAGGTACTTATGTGCTTAGTTCTGTGAGTTATCCCACAGGACATGTTGAGCAGAGTGCAGATGACCTGCACACCGCCACCTATGCGGAAGGGTCTCTGGAGCTGAGCGAAATGTATGCTGNGCGNTTTACGGATGATTACACGAANACNATCACNACNAAAGGAAGCTTGTCAAAACTGGGATATTCCTTTGTGATCGGTATTATATCGACTATAATTGCCTATATTCTGGGNCTTCCCATTGGGATTCTGATGGCCCGGTTCAAAGATGGCATTTTGGATAAAATTGGCACNGTATATATTATATTCATTATAGCTGTGCCCTCTCTGGCATATATTTTCCTGTTTAAGGCGATTGGCGGAAGCGTATTCAAACTGCCCACATTGTTTGATATGGATTCNTCCAGCAAGCTTATGTTNNTCCTGCCNATTNTATCTNTGGCGCTGCCNAGCATCGCNAATCTGATGAANTGGATGCGNCGTTANATGATCGATCAGATGAACAGNGATTATGTNAAGTTTGCCAGATCCGGCGGTCTTAGCGAGACGGAAATCTTTACGAAGCATATCTGGAAGAATGCTGCGGTTCCNCTTGTNCATGGNATTCCGGCAAGCATCCTNTTTGCTATGACGGGAGCGATNATNACGGAGCGTGTGTACGCAGTTCCCGGTGCAGGTAATCTGTTGACTCAGGCTATTAACAAGTATGATAATGGCGTAATTGTAGGNGTTGCTCTGTTCTATGCAATCCTGACAGTAGTTTCCATTATTCTGGGAGATATCCTGATGGCCAGTGTGGATCCGCGAATCTCATTTACATCGAAAGGCAGGTGATAGGAATGTATGAGGAATTGAAAAGTAAGACCGGTTTAAAGACCGAGGAACTGTTCGCCCAAGTGACACACAGCGATGCAGAATCGGAAAAAATAGCGGCTCCCAGGTATTCCTATTGGAAGTCGGTGTTCCGTGTGTTCTTCCGGAACAAAGTGAATATTGTAATATTGAGTCTTTTGATGTTTGTGATTGTGTTCTCATACATTTATCCTGCACTTACAGAGTATGATCCTTATGCCAATCTGCTGGATGTTGCAGCCAAGCATCTGTCCCCTGGAGATGCCATGGAACATTTTGGCGTTGGTCTGAAATGGATCCTTGGTTCCGGAGCAAGCGGGGAGCCGACTTTTGATGCGGTTTGGAATGGAGCGAAGATTTCAATCTCTTTGGCGTTTATCTGCGCCGCCATAAACATGACCATTGGCGTACTTTTGGGTGCAGTGTGGGGATTTTCCAAAAAAGTGGATATCATTATGACTGAAGTTTACAACATTATCGGAAACGTACCTATGATTCTGATCATATCNGTGCTTTCCATGTTGTTTTCACCTACTTTCTGGACNATGGTGTTTGCGCTTACGATTGTCGGCTGGCTGAGTATTGCTTATTTTATCCGTACGCAGGTAGTGATCATCCGTGACCGGGAATATAATCTGGCATCCAGATGCCTGGGCACTTCCACGATAAAGATTGCAGTGAAAAATATTCTGCCNTTTATGACCTCCGTAATTGTAACTTTGCTTGCTACGGAGCTTCCGTCCTACATTTCCTATGAGGTGTTCTTNGCTTACATTGGAATGGGTATGAGTGATATGTCTCTCGGACGTTTGATTTATGCGGCTGAGGCAGCCATGGTGACGCCGGGCTGGGAATTGGAATTCTGGGGNCCTGTAGCAGTTGTTTCTATCATCACGATTGTGCTGTATGTGGTGGGACAGAATCTGGGTGATGCATCCGATCCCCGGACGCATATGTAGGAGGTAGAGCATGGAAAATAATAAAGTATTGTTGTCTGTCCAGGATCTGGAGGTGAAATTCCGTGTCCGCGGACGAATCCTGAAAGCGATTCGAGGGATATCCCTGGATATCTATGAGAATGAATCTATTGCTATTGTAGGTGAATCGGGATCGGGCAAATCGGTTTTTACCAAAACCTTTGCCGGTATGTTGGATTCAAATGGATTTGTCAGTAACGGGCATATTATCTTTCATGATGAGGAATTATCGGATACGCGCGCACAGTTAAGTGATAGGGCGCGAAGCAAAATTGCTTCCTTTAAAGGAAAGTTAGACGAATATTCACTGTTTGAGCAGGGTGCTTCTGTTTATCGGGAATTGCTTGCCCTTCAGGCGGAGAAGAGAGACCGCGCTACGATCAGTGAAGAGGAAAAGAACGCTCAGGAAAAAGAACTGAAGGATCTGCGGTTTGAGCGTACAGAGGTNTATAACCGTAAGACNGCATTGGATCGNTCNAAAGACAAGGCGGAGATTAAAGCCGCTCAGGAAAAGATTTCCAGACTGGATGCACAGATCAAAGAGCTGGAAGCCCGCAATAAGGAGCAGATNCGCAAGTATGAAGAAGCTGCCAGCCATGATACGGAATATTTGACGCNGTATGCCAAAANGGAAGCGGAGCTTCAGGCAAAATATAAAGAGCTGACACATGGNGTGATATCTAAGGAAGTTTCAGACAGAAACGAGATTTTGGCGAAAGAGATATATCTGTCTGTTGCCAGAGGCGACTTCAGACGCCGTAATAAGGTCACCAAAAAGCTGATGGAATCCTTTAAAGAGGCAATGAAGCTGGGAATTGACTGGAACGACGAGACACAGCATAACAGTATATACGATGGNATTACGCCAAGGGTAAAATATGTCAGCGAAACGAATACCGAATTGATCGGCCGTTGTATTTTGGATCTGGCTTACATGCAGTTCCCCAAGGACTGGGCGCAGGTCCGCGGTAAGAAGATTGCTACGGTATTTCAGGATCCTATGACATCCTTAAACCCGATTATTACAATTGGAAAACAGATTTCTTCAATTATTATAAAGCATCAGAACTGCACAGAGGCGCAGGCCAGAGCACAGGCGTTAGATCTGATGCATAAGGTAGGTATTCCCAATCCGGCTGACCGTTACGATGATTATCCTTTCCAATACTCCGGCGGTATGCGCCAGCGTATTGTTATCGCGATTGCGCTTTCCTGTCAGCCCAAGATTTTGATCTGCGATGAGCCGACTACGGCGTTAGATGTGACCATGCAGGCACAGATTTTACAGCTGATCAAAGATCTGCAGAAGGAATTTAATTATACAATTGTTTTCATCACCCATGATCTTGGCGTTGTGGCGAATATTGCCGACCGTGTGGCGGTGGTATATGGAGGACAGATCATAGAATTGGGTACGGTAGAGGATGTGTTCTACGATCCGCGCCACCCTTACACATGGGCGCTGTTGTCATCGCTGCCCCAGTTGGCAGAGCCTGATGCGGAATTATATTCCATTACCGGTACGCCGCCTTCCCTTTATAATGAAATTACGGGAGACGCGTTTGCTCCTAGAAATCCATACTGCATGAAAATAGATACCTTGTTGGAACCGCCCATGTTTCGGGTCAGTGATACACACTTTGCNAAAACATGGCTATTAGATCCCGATGCTCCGAAAATTGAGAAGCCGGCGGTAATCTGTAATCTTCATGAGCGGCTCATGCAGGCATACAATATTCAGGGGGTGTGATCGTGTCAAATATAAATTCAAAATCAAAAGAAAATTCCGCTGCTGTTTTTCCGGAGCATGGACCGCTTGACGAAAATGGNAGAGAAATCCTGCTGTCGGTCAAAAATGTTGATATTACTTTCGGAAAAAAGGATAATGCGGTCAAAGCCGTACAAAATGCTTCCTTTGATATCTATAAAGGAGAAACNTTTTCTCTGGTAGGAGAGTCCGGATCGGGAAAAACTACCGTAGGACGGGCTGTTATCCGTGTAAATCCTCTGGCAGGCGGCGAGATCCTGTATAAAGGTGTCCGTATTTCAGGCAAAATTCCTCACGCGCTGGACCGTAAGGTAATCCGGAATATCCAGATGGTGTTTCAGGATCCGGCAGCCTCTTTGAATGACAGAGCGACGGTAGATTATATTATTTCAGAGGGATTGTACAATTTCCACCTNTACAAAAGTAAGGAAGATCGTCAGAAAAAGGTGGAAAAAATGATTAATGAGGTAGGGCTTCTGCCGGAGCATCTGACCAGATATCCCCATGAGTTTTCCGGCGGACAGAGACAGCGTATNGGTATTGCCCGGGCTATGGTAATGGAACCGGAGCTGGTAGTGGCTGACGAGCCGATTTCAGCGTTAGATGTATCCATCCGTGCNCAGGTGCTGAATCTGATGAAGAAATTCCAGCGTGAGAAGGAGATTACCTATCTCTTTATTGCCCATGATCTTTCGGTAGTGCGGTTTATTTCGGATCGTATCGGTGTTATTTATAANGGNAGNATCGTAGAGATNGCAGAGGCGGAGGAACTTTTTAATTATCCGTTGCATCCGTACACTCATTCCCTGATTTCAGCAATTCCTATTCCGGANCCGAAGCTGGAAAAAAATAAAGTGCTNTATACTTATGATCCTTCCATCCATGATTACAGTGAGGAAGAGCCGGAGTTAGTCTGCATCGGTCATGACCACTATGTATATGGAAGCAAAAAGGAGATTGAAGAGTACAAAGCTGTCAGAGATAAAAACGAGCCTATTAAGTCCATTACCATTGATTTTTCNGGAAATGGAAATATGCACGAGACCNAGGANACGACGGCTTCAGAGGATGAGATCAAGCTTCCGCCTGTTCATGATACGGGCTCTTTCCTCTATAAGCTTTTGTCCTTCTTCCTGCCNATACCCGGACTGATTGCTGCCTTTATCTTTAANCGNATNAATTATATCCGTAACTACAAGGCNTGTAANAAAGGCGCNATTGCNGGNCTGATCACNNTGGGTGTNATCATTGNTATNTTCCTGCTGNTNATATGGCTGGCNACGGTATANNATNNCAGCAGGAAATNNGGCGTNATGCACGGCAGNTGCATAGCGGCTGAATTTTCGAGTTTATTATAATAATGTNAAATCATATGGCGCACGGGGGTTTACGGACTTCCGTGCGCNNTGTCAGAAGAAAGNAAAATGAGTAACAGCTCCGGGCATTGTTTGTGCAAAGTCAGAACCGGAACAGGAGGTTTATTTTGAGGGAGACCAGAACCGGAGGGAAGGGAAGAGACCTTCCCCATCCAAAACCAGTGAGTAAGATTGAGCTTCCTTCAGAACATGGGCGGCTGAGATTGATCCTGACCGTCCTATTTTTGGTGATAGGAGCGTTTTTTATTGCTTATGGGGTAGCCAATCTGTCATCGAAAGATCCCGGGTGGAATGAAATTGAAGTAAATTCTTCAGAATTAAATTGCGGCGGCGACTTTGTGTTTCTGTATTGTCTGGGAAAGGACGGTGCTTCGGCTAAAACAGAGAATAAGGAGCTTACTGCGCTCTATTCCGATGCCGCAGAATATGCTTTTCAGATGTTTACAAATGATGTAGGATATGAGAATGTCCACAATATCTACTATATCAGCCGTCATCCAAACGAGGAGATGGAGATAGATGATGTTTTGTACAAGGCATTTTCGTTGATCCGGGAATCCGGAGACCGAAGCCTTTATCTGGCTCCTATCTATGAACAATATGACGGCTTATTTCACTGTACAGAGGAATATCAGGCAGTGGAATATGATCCATATCTGGATCAGGAAGTGGCGGATTATTATGCCACAATAGCCCGCTTTGCCAATGATGAACAGATGATAGATTTGGAGCTGCTTGGGGAGAACCGGATTGTTCTTCGGGTGGCTGAAGAGTATCTGACTTTTGCTTCAGAGAATGAGATTGAAAGTTTTATTGATTTTTACTGGATGAAGAATGCATTTATTGCGGACTATCTGGCTGAGGAGATACTTTCCGCAGGTTATTCCAGAGGCTGTATTTCCAGTGTTGACGGTTTCACCAGAAATCTGGATCACAGCGGAGAAACCTATTCCTATACTTTTTATGACAGGACGGATTCTATGATCTATCCTGCAGCTAATGTACAATACAGTGGTCCTTCCGGTATTGTATATCTCCATGATTATGCATTGAACAGTGAGCAGCTCTTATTTTATGTATATAAAAGCGGAGAAATACGCACACCTTATCTTGACGCCCAGGACGGCTTTTGTAAGAGTGCCTGCAGTGATCTGGTATGCTACAGCAGTGAATTTGGCTGTAGTGAAATTCTGCTGCGGATGCTGCCTGTCTATATCGCAGATACGCTTCAGAAAGACAGTCTGGCTGAATTGGCCGGAGAGGAAATTTTCTCTATCTACAGTGAAAACGGCAGGATCTGTTATAATGATGCCGGGTGTTCCATAACGGAAATTCCCCCAAATTAGGTAAGCTTGACCGATAGAGAAGTTCTGTACTATAATTTATGACAGAAGAGAAAGTCCGCNGCATAAGGAGNCTNCATATGAAAAAGGGATATATGCGAATCGTAAATATTATATTGACTGCAGNGATNTTTATANGCGGAATTTTTGCGNCAGCNTCNACATCNTCGGCAGTGGAAATAAACCAGATGGAAGTNCATTTTATNGACGTGGGNCAGGGTGATTCNACTTTGATAATCTGCGGCGAACATGCTATGCTGATCGATACAGGAGATGAATTCAAGGGTACAGCGATCCAAAACTATCTGCAAAAGAGAAATATTGAAAAACTGGATTATCTGATCCTGACTCATCCGGATGCAGATCATATCGGCGGAGCGCCGGTCATTATTACGAAATTTGAAATAGACAATGTATTTGTATCAAATTATCATAAAGATACCGCAGCTTATCAGAAGTTAATACAGGCTCTGGATTATAAAGGACTCAAATATTCCACGCCCGAAGTGGGGAGTCAGTATTTTTTGGGTACTGCCGTAATTACTGTTTTGGCACCCAATAAAGAATATGATAATCCCAATGACTCTTCCATTGCACTGATCGTCCGGAATGGGAATAATAAATTCCTTTTTACCGGTGATGCNGGNGAAGAAGCAGAATATGATATTNTAAACAATGGAATGGANATNTCGGCGGATGTTTACCATGTAGGACATCATGGCAGCAAGACCTCATCATCCAGGGATCTGATCAGAGCAGTTTCTCCGNCTTATGCCGTTATCAGCTGTGCAGAAGGAAATTATTACGGACTGCCTAATGCAGAAACACTCAATAGTCTTAGGGTATTGGGAGTGAAAGTTTTCAGAACAGATGANCAGGGCAGTATCATTGCGGTCAGTGACGGNAACAAGATNATCTGGAATTGCAGCCCCTCCAGAACCTGGCAGGTAGGGGAACCCAATAGGTCATCAGCCAATGATATTTATGCAAAATCNGCAGAAAAAACACATGTTATTGATGANTCTGTTAATANNNCAAGTGAGATAACATATGTATGTAATACCAATACCGGAANNTTNCATGATCCGGGTTGTNCCAGTGTCGATCAGATGAGTGAGAAAAATAAACTGGTTTCTGATGCGGCAAGAGAGGAATTGATCGGTCAGGGCTATGTGCCGTGTAAAGTATGCAATCCATGACAGCATATAATATGAGAGGAATAGAAAAATATGAAGAAAGTATTAGTAGTTGTAGATATGCAGAATGATTTTATTGATGGTGCATTAGGAACCAAAGAAGCAGTTGANATTGTNGAAAAGGTGGNATCCAGGATCAAAAGTTTTGAGGGNAAAATCTTTGTTACACTTGATACGCATCAGGACAATTANCTGGANACGGCAGAGGGNCAAAAGCTCCCNGTTCCTCACTGCATCAAAATGACAAAGGGATGGGATCTCAACGAAAGAGTTATGGAGGCTTTGGCCGGAAAAGACTATAAAACCATTGAGAAAGGAACATTCGGATCTACAAAGCTGGTGGAGGAAGTGCGGCAGGCNGCTGAAAATAATGTTATCGAGATNGANCTTATAGGATTGTGTACGGATATTTGTGTTGTGTCCAATGCNCTGCTTTTAAAGGCATATTTTCCGGAAGTAAATATGAGGGTAGACGCCGCATGNTGNGCAGGCGTTACGCCNANNTCCCATCAGGCAGCGTTGGAAACNATGAAAATGTGTCAGATNGATGTGATCAATGAATAATTGGAGGNTGANAAAATGGTATTGCCGCAGATCATAACAAGTTTACTGGAAACAGATATGTATAAGTTTTCAATGGGNCAGGTGATCTTTCATCAGTTTTCCGATTACAAAACAACATGGGCATTTAAATGCCGCAACAAAGATGTTTTTTTTACACCGGAGATGGTAGAAGAGATCAAAAGCCAGATCAAGGCATATTGCAGCCTTCATTTTTTAGAAGAAGAATTGCAGTATCTGGATAATATATTATGGATCAAAGGGAGCTACGTTGACTTTTTACGGTTGTGGCATCCCAGATATGAGGATTTTGAGATTATTGCTGACGGGGACTGCGGTCTTTCCATTGAGACCAGGGGTACATGGCTGAATACCTCCATGTACGAAATTCCTACATTGGCTATTGTTAATGAGGTATATTTCCGGATGCAGTATGATTATGATCGTTTGATCAGTGTGTACAAAGAAAAATTAGAGGAAAAGGTGCATTGGCTTGAACAGGAAGAAGGGAAATATTCTCTGACCGCTTTCAGTGAATTCGGTTTGAGGCGCAGATTATCTGCCGAAGCCCAGGAGCTGGCTGTAAAGAGGCTTTCGACAGCGAAATACGCCAACTCTGCTTTTGTAGGTACATCCAATGTTTATCTTGCAATGAAAACAGGAACAGTTCCTACAGGAACAATGGCTCATGAGTACATCATGTGTGCCGGACAGGGAAATCACAGGCACAATCCTGCATATTCCAATTGGTATGCGCTCAACGCGTGGATCAAAGAATATGGAGTATTGAATGGAATTGCGCTTACAGATACCATTACTACAGATTGCTTTTTAAGAGATTTTCAGCTGACTTTTGCAATATTATTCAGCGGTGTGCGTCATGACAGCGGAGATCCTTATGAATGGGGTGATAAGATGATCCAGCACTATAAGGAGCTGGGTATCGATCCCATGACAAAGACATTGCTCTTTAGTGACAGCCTTAATTTTGAAAAAGCCAATGATCTGCGTAAGTATTTTCAGGGAAAAACAAAGATAGCATTTGGAATCGGTACCTATATTTCCAATGATACTGATGTTGAGCCGTTAAATATTGTGATGAAGACGGTAAAATGCAACGGGCAGGATGTGGCCAAATTGTCAGATGTAGATGGCAAGGGAATGTGCCAGAATCCTGAGTATGAGGACTATTTAAGACGATGCATTGACTGGCGATTGAAACATGAGTAAAAGGAAAGCAAAAAATAGGGATAGCAGAGTGTCATAAGCAATTTTAAGGCCGCTTAATTGTGCTATTGCATCACCGGATATGGATATTATTCTTTAATTTTGTCAATCTCTGTAAGGTTTACACCAGAAATTTGCAATAATGCTTTTATTGTTAAATATTCGTCTTTTAATTTTGCATATGTTTCAGTAGCGTTTTCTTTTTTGGCTAACAACATATACTCTTGAATCTTTTTAAAATCATCAAGCGCAGCTTTTATTACTTCAATACCTGTTGGCATATAATTACCTGCTTTCATGTTATGAATTGCATTGACTGCAACAACCTTATTATATAAGATTGTGTGAAAGGTGTAAAGCCCATTCGGGACTTTGATTGCGCAAACACTTTATCGGCAACTTATATATCAATTTCTCAACAGATTTACTTGTCCTGTCAGTGTCACCAGCTAAAGCGATAAGGTTTTCGCAGTCTGCAGAAGAGTCAATGTTAGCGGCTTTTTCAGCAACCTTGGCATCATACAATGCCAGAATCATGTTAGCAGTAAGTTTTGAATATGTACCTTCTTTAATAAGTGCTTCTATATCATCTTGGGTAGCTTCACCTAACTCTAGGCTTGATTGCATCAAAGCTTATTTTGCTTCATTGAATGCCTGAGCATGTTCAATAACTTCCTCATAATTCTCTACACCCATTGCCTTTAGCTGAGTCTCGTAGTATTCTTTATTTTCATCAGTTAATTGTGCAAGGAAATCACTACTATTTACCCATTCTGTTGCTAAAGCGTTGGCAGCTTTCTCACAATCCTCATAAGAAGAAGCAGTACTGCCTAATACTTCCTGAAATCTATCCCATGAATCTAATCCACGTACCTCCACATCAAAACCTGACAAAGTATCAGCACTTACAAAGCCATCTTCCTTTTTCGTTCCAAGAGCATTAGCCATTGCTGATATCTGACTGGACATGGAAGATAGCTGTTTGGATTCATCTACTAATCTGTTTATCTTTGATGCAGCTTCATCAGCAGATATGCCAAGGTTTTTAAAATAATCAGTAGAATCAGTTTCGTTGAATGTTTCTGTAGTCAAACGGCCTTGTTCTGCGAGTTCAAGAAGAGTGTTGCCAAGTTCTTTGACTGCATCACTTTCTGAGGTGAATGAGTCTGCCCAGGCTTCTTCAAATGATGAAACGGGGTTTTCATTGAGTGAATTAGAAGCAGCCAGATACTTCTCCATAGCCTGTTCACGAGTATCTGATTCCTCTAAACATTGATTCCAGAAAGCTATTTCATCTCTTGTATTGATAGAATTTTTCTTTGCAAAATCATCTAAAGCTTGACGTTCATTATCTAACAGAGCATAATTTTTAGAACTTTTTTCAATAAACTTACGGGCAGCATCAGTAGTTATCTGCTCATAACTATTTTTAAGTTCTTCCGTGTCGCCTATTAATGGTTGGATATCAATAGTGACGTCAATATTGTCTAGGTATTTTAGAAGTTCCGAAACAAAATCAACTACATTAATATCACCTGATTCAAATTCCAGTAACTTTGCAAATTTTTTATTGACTTCATCTTGATATTCATCAGGGATACTCATTAGAGGAACAAAAATATTTTCTTTAATATATTGTTCATATTCATCATCACTAAAGAGTTTCATACCTGTTTTTTCTTTAATATCATTCCAATCAAGAGTAGGTATCAGGGACTCAATCAGTTCCTTTTGCTGTTCACCGAGAAAATCATATTCATAAGTGCTTTTAGCCCATGCAACTAAGTTCGGCACCATTTTAGCATATGCATCCTTAATGGCATTTTCATGTTCCTGGATATCTTTAGTAATTCCGTTAATATAAGCAGCAGCTTCATT
Organism: Lachnospiraceae bacterium; assembly: GCA_014803415.1. Classification (GTDB taxonomy): domain Bacteria; phylum Bacillota; class Clostridia; order Lachnospirales; family Lachnospiraceae; genus Suilimivivens. The sequence goes on along the minus strand of JAAVBZ010000016.1, from coordinate 6,302 downwards.
TTTTCTTGTATAATCTAACTGTTTATAAAAGTTTTCTATTGCCTTTTGTACTAATGGAGTTTCACTTGAAGAAAATATCATGGAGTCAAATACTTCATCTTCAGTTATTTTTGCACCAGAACTCCTAATTGCATTTTTGAACTGTTCCATTTCATCAAAATCAAGCTCAAGACCACTTCCAGTACCAAAATTTATTGAACTAATCTCATTATCTACAGGTTTGATTATACCTTCTATATTCCTAAATACTGTAGATACTGTATTTAATTCAGCCTCCAGATTTGCTATATCAGAATTTGCCTTATCTACTTCGTAATATATTCCCTTGGCAATACTGTCCATGTTGTCAATAAGTGCTTGTTGTGCTATAGCCTGTTCTGCTTCGAGTATCTTATTTAACTTTTCGTTTGTTTCTTCTGCATTGTTACCAAGATAGAGTAGAGCATCCCCTTGATCAGTATATCCAGACACCAATTCAGGAGATATTTCTGCAAACTTGTTTGAGATAGAAAGATATTCTGCGTAATCTTCATCAGATAGTTTTATGTTCTTGGAAAACTTATCTACTCCCGTAGACAATTCTAAGAATCTGTCTTTGTTGTCTTCAATGGTAGCAGAAATTTCTTTTAAACTGTTTTGAGCACTGTCGATTGCACTTTGCGCTTCTTCCATTGCCTCTTTAGCATACTTGGCACGATTGATGAAATTATCTAATCCTTTTACAACTGCTTGAATTGCTACGGATGCAGCTAACATGATACCGGCGTTTAAAGCAGTATTTAGGAGGGTTGCTTTGATTGCTGCGAAGTTGAACATCTGTCCAGACTTTTTGAGATAAGCTAACATACCTTCAATTGAGGCAGAAGCATTGTCAATATTTCCTTTTCCATCATCTAATGTCTCAAGATAGGAGCGTAATCTTGTGTCTGTTATGCCGATTGATTTTGATAATTCATCCCAATTTGTTCTGTTTGTATTAAGGTCTATAAACTCATCAAAAGATTCAGAGTTTTTAAATGCATCAATAGTTTCTTTGAATGAATCCATATTTACTTTAAGATTATCAAATAGTCCACCAAAACCAATTCCTTTATTTTCTGTGTACTGTGCGAGCAACAACAGATATTATTTACATTGAACTTCCAATTCGTTGTAAATAGTGGTATGATTAAAGATATAATTTATTAGTGGAGGATTTGAATTTGGAAACAGTATTAAAAATTTGTAAAAAATGTGGAAGATATGGAGGATCATGTTCGCCTGATGCTAAAATACACAAAGATTGTGGAGGCGAACTTATTGATACAGGAATATCTCATGATGAATTAATGATTATTAGAAAAATTTCTTCTGATAATGCTTTTTTAGATGCTATGATTGAGTTGAAGAAAACAGATATCATAGAATATAACCTTAAGATGTCTCAATTCAGAGCACAGGTGAATCAGCAAATACAACAGCAGGAAACTAATAAACCTAAATGTCCTACTTGTGGTTCAACTAATTTGAAAAAGATTTCTGGTTTATCTAAGGCGGGATCAGTTGCTATGTGGGGAGTATTTGCTGCAGGTAGAACTTCAAAAACGTGGCATTGTAATAAATGTGGTACTGAATGGTAAATTAAATCATAATATCACATCCTTTCATATTAGTATTTGAGTAAAACCACTCAATAGATAACATAATTAAATTGATTATGGTATCTATTCAATGGTTTTTTGTTTGTTGTATCGTTCATTTCCCTGAATTCATCAAACAATTCAGATGTACGTTCCCTTGCTTTTTCTACCCTGTGAATATAGTTGTCAAGTGCTTTATATACTGCTTGTATAGCTATAGATACAGCTAACATGATACCAGTGTTTAAAGCGGTATTTAGGAGAGTTGCTTTGATTGCTGCAAAGCTGAACATCTGTCCAGACTTTTTAAGATAAGCTGACATGCCTTCCGTTGATGCTGTGGTTAAATCTATAACTCCATCGGTATTTCTTAATGTTTTTGTATACCCAATCAAGACAGAGTCAGATGTCCCTAGTGTCTTAGTGAAAGCATCGTAAAGGTCAAATCCTACGCCTTGGATAGTCAGCACATTTGTGAGACACTCTAAAAGACACGAAAAATCTAGTAGTTTTTTAGAGGAGGACTAACTATCATGGATCAATCCACTCACGATGTAAGGCGGGCCAACTGGCTCAACATTATAACCGAATGTCAGCAAAGGCCTGTCAATGTTTCAGTGAAACAATGGCTTGCTGATAATGGTGTGAAGGAAAAAGCTTATTACTACTGGCTGCGCAAGTTCCGCAGGGAGGCCTGTGGGCAGATACAGCCTCCTGCTGTCACAACGCAGGCGGAAGTATCCTTTGCCGAATTTAATGTCCCGGCATCCGTTCCGGTAAAACTTACGGCAGCTGATCATGCTGTGGCCACTATCCGCGCTAACGGGATCACTCTGGAAATAGCGGACGATATTTCAGAGGCGCTTCTCAGGATGCTTGTGCAGGAGGTGATACATGCTTGAGGATGTATTTGGGATTCGGCGTGTCGTGCTGGCCTGCGAGACTGTAGATCTCCGAAAGGAGATCGATGGCCTTGCCATGATTATCGGCGATAAATATAAGCAGAATCCTTTTGAGAAAGGAACTCTGTTTTTATATTGCGGCGGCTGCTCGGACAGGATCAAAGGACTGCTTTAATTCCGATATCGGAATTAAAGCAGTTATCCCGATGTTTTAGTTATTCCGATGTAATTCGGTTGAATAAAAATATTACAAAAAGCAGTTGAAAAATATCGGAATAAGTTATTTCCTATCTGTATTAAAACACAGGAGGAAATACAATGATACCTTTAAGAACTTTCCCTGAATGGGAAACCATTGCAGAACATCTAAGGAACAGCCTTGGATATTCTGAAGCTACTATTATGAGAACCAGTTATACATACAACGTGTTTGTAAAGGACTACTGCACGTTTGAAGGCAACGATGCAGCCAGTATCCTGCGAAACGGCATCAAGAAGGCAGACAAATCATATGAAAATGATGTCATTTCAAAAGATAAGTTATTAAGAATCAGAAGGCTTGCTTTTCGCATGATCCAGTTTGTTGAGACTGACAGTATTTCTTGGAAAAGAGCTCCTCTTTATGGGAAAAAATACGGTAACTGTCACAACGAGTCCCTGCTGGCTTCTTATATTGACCGCGAACAGACGGAACACAGGCACGCAGAATCAATAATTAATCGTGACGAAAATCTTATCCGCCAGTATATTCTCTTTGCAGAAAAAAATGAAAAAAATATCAAAGATATGGATACGCAGGGCGTACTGGATTTTCTTTCGCACATGAAACTTTCCCGCCCGGCTGGTTTAAAAAGTACCGTTTCCGCATTAAAGCACTTTTATCTGTTCCTGATAGACAGCGGGCTTGCAGAAACAAATATCCTTCTGGCTCTTAAGCCGTGGGATACGCCGCACAGAAAGATATATGGCATTCTTTCTTCTTCTGAAAAAGAGGCACTTTTAGATGCAATAGACAGCAATGATGCTATAGGGAAACGTGACAGAGCGATAATGATGCTTGCCATGGACTGCGGGCTGAGAAGTTCTGATATCTGCAGTTTAAAGTTAAGCGAAATAGACTGGAGAACATCTTCTGTGCGTATCATACAACAGAAGACGCAGAATCAGCTCTCGGTACCTTTTTCAAGAAAAACAGGTGATGCAATAGCGGATTATATACTGAATGCAAGAGGAAAATCTGACCTTCCGTATGTATTCCTGAAGAAATCGTACTTTGATTCAGCCATGACATCATCCCTGCTCTGTACACGGATTAAAAAATATCTGGGGAAAGCAGGGATAAATCGTCCCGAATCAGAAAAGATCAGTATGCATACATTCAGACGGAGCCTCGGAACGGCACTGATAGATTCTGGCGAAAATCTCGAAATGGTTGCCCAGGTACTTGGACATAAAGATAAAGAAGCTACAAAAGGATATATAACCGTTTCGGAAAAGCTACTACGTTCATGCCCTATGGATATGCCTGTTCTAACAGGGAAAACGGAGGTGCGTTATGATAAGAATGAGCTTTGAAAGCGCCCTTCGGCATAAGGAAGAAGATTTCATAAAGTTTAAACAAAACTTTGGCCACAGATACGAATCCCAGACTTACCACCTGTTGGATTTCGACAGGTTCTGCCTGTCCGAATTCCCGGATTACGATAAACTTACAGAGGAAATGGTGATGAAATGGGCTGTAATAAAGCCGACAGAAAATTCAAACGGTTATATTTCAAGGATTTCTGTTGTCCGCCAGTTTGGCAAGTACCTTACCATGCTTGGAGAAGATGCTTTTATACTGCCTGACGGACTAAAGGGTGGGGATATGCCTCTCATGCCGTATGTTTTTACCCATGCGTCCCTGAAATCCTTTTGGTGCTATACTGATTCCATGGAACGTTACTATCAGTCAACCGTCAGACATCTTGTGGCTCCAGTCATGTTCAGATACATGTATTGCTGTGGGCTCAGGCCTATAGAAGCAAGACGATTGAAAAGAAGCGACATAAACCTGAAAACAGGCAGGATATTTATAAGCGAATCAAAATACAACAAAGAACGCATTATTTATGCATCTGATGATCTGATGGCCCTTACGCAGAATTATCTTACACAGATAATTCCTATTTTTCCAGACAGCGAAGCAATGTTTGTTGACCGTAAGGGAAGCCCGCTTTCACAAAGCGTGCATCAGTACCTGTTCGAACACTGCCGTGATGGTTCGGGAATAAGGGCAGCCGGAACAAGGCAGCCAAACCTGTACAGTTTCAGACATTCCTTTGCAACCCATCGTATCTACCAATGGCAAAAAGAAGGAAAAGACATTGATTCGCTCCTTCCCGGACTTAGCGCTTATATGGGGTATAGTCATTATTCCCATACCCTGTATTACCTTCATTTACTGCCAGAGATTTTTTCTGATATGGCAGGGTTTGATTTTGAGCGGTTTTCAAATATCATTCCGGAGGTAGCAAGACATGAATAAAGAAAGTAAAAAAATGTATGAGAAAATCTGTACATTTCTGACTATCTATATGCCAAAACAGCGCGGACTGAGCCAACACACTATAACCTCATACAGGCAGACAATTAACCAGTTTCTGCTGTTTGTGAAAGAGACACGGAAAATCCGATATGAAGAAATATGTTTTCAGGACTGGTCTGCATCTATGATCAATAAATATCTTGTTTATCTGGAACAGGATCGTATTGCATCAGCATCTACAAGAAACCAAAGACTTTTTGCTATCCGTTCGTTTCTAAAATACGCAAGGCTTTCAAATCCGGAACTGATGTCATTGTCAATGGAGGCAGGCGGAATAGCTGTTGCCAAAGAAGCAAAAGAACCCGTTGCTTTTCTAAGCGAACAGGCCATGGAAGTGCTGCTGAGACAGCCTGATGATACAAAGAAGATTGGTCTGCGTGATATGTGCTTTATGATCACGATGTATGATACTGCAGCCCGGGACTGCGAGATGTTAAATCTGAAAGTCAGCTCCCTTGACTTGAACTCAAACTGCCCCAAAATACGGCTGGATGGAAAAGGGAACAAAGTCCGGTATGTTCCGCTGATGAAGAAAACTGTTCAGCACTTGAAAAGATACCTCAGCATATATCATGCAGGAGATACAGGAGATGACTGGTTGTTTTATACGGTATCCCATGGCAGAAGAAATCAGATGTCCGATGATAATGTTGCGAGATTTCTGGCAAAGTATTCCGGACTGGCAAAGTCAGAGTGTGATGAAGTTCCTGGGAAGGTCACTCCACACCAGTTCCGACATTCGCGTGCAATGCATCTTTACCGGAATGGCATGTCACTCCAGCTTCTGGCTGAATATATGGGCCATGCATCCGTAGTATCCACGCAGATTTATGCGTATGCGGATACTGAAATGAAGCGTGCGGCACTCGAAAAGTGCCAAAGGAAAGCAGAAAACATAACTAACGAGCTCCCAGAATGGCAGGTGGATGAGGAAATGATCAAAAAACTTTATGGACTTGCATAAATTAATTATTCCGATAGGATCAAGAAAAAACTCAGATTTATATGGAAAAAGATGATTCTATCGGAATAACAAAAACATCGGGATAACTGTTGTAATTCCGATATCGGAATTACAACAATCCTTTGATCCTGTCCGAGCGACCGCCGCAAAATAAAAACAGAGTTCCTTTTTCAAAAGGATTTTGCTTATATTTATCGCCGATGATCATGGCAAGACCATCGATTCCCTTT
>JAAVBZ010000015.1 GCA_014803415.1 Lachnospiraceae bacterium | reverse complement strand
CAGGATCAAACTCTCAATAAAAGTTTTTTCCCGGTTAAGATTAACTCTAGCTAATTCTTTAACCGTTTTACTGTTCTTGGTTCGTTTCTGTTCGAAACTATGCAAAAGCCATAAATGGCTGTTGCTACAACAATTTTTTCAATTGCTGCGTTTTCTCTGAATCTTCTTCAGAGCTTTCGTCCTTTCGGACTCTTACTCATTTAGAATTTTCAGGGTTGCATTACTGTTTATTTGTCAAGGTACGCTTCCATTTCTTTCTTCTGGAAGTTGTTTCATCTTTCTCAGACGCAACTCTGATATAATATCACAGCCGCCTGTCTGTGTCAAGACTTTTTTAAAACTTTTTTAACTGCTTTTGCCACCGGCAGTGGACTCATGCCCTGCTCGGCCCTTCTACTCACTTCTGAGCGGTAGGAATTTATTATAACACCAGGCAAAAAGCTTGTCAACGAAATTTCCAAAAAATGTTCATTGACCTATCAGATGTGTTTTAACCACCTGTGCCTATGAGCGAAAAATTGGGAAGCACCATTTTGGCACTTCCACTTTCATATCGGTAGTTAAACGGAGAAAGAGGGATTTGAACCCTCGCGCCGCGTGAACGACCTACACCCTTAGCAGGGGCGCCTCTTCAGCCTCTTGAGTATTTCTCCTTAATCTGAATTGCTTCCCACTACCAATATTCTGTTATGCACTCTCATAACGCAAAAATTATTATATCTAAGCCTGTTTCGTTTGTCAACCTATTTTTTCTTATTCTTTTAATCTTCGAAAAGTTCAGCCCTCTGCGCTCATAAAAGCAGATGCTTCGCATTTGACGCCGCTTTGCTGCTTATCTTTTATTTCTCTCTGCTGCATGACCGAACTGTTACCCTATGTACTCCTTAATTGCTGTCTCATATAAATTATTTCCATCAGAATCTATCACCACTATCACCGGAAATTCCTTTACCTCAAGTTTCCTGACTGCCTCTGTACCCAAATCTTCATATGCAATGATTTCAGAGCTCATGATAGATTTTGAAAGCAATGCCCCTGCTCCGCCTACAGCCGCAAAATACACAGCATTATTGCGAATGATAGCCTGGCGAACACCCTCAGTTCTTTTGCCTTTTCCTATCATACCCCTTTGTCCAAGATCCAACAGCGCAGGAGCATATTTATCCATTCTGCTGGCGGTTGTTGGACCGGCTGATCCAATGGGGCGTCCTTCTCTGGCCGGTGAAGGCCCCATATAATAAATAATATTATTATGAATATCAAAAGGAAGTTCTTCTCCCTTTTCTAAAGCTTCGTACATTCTTTTATGAGCAGCATCACGGGCCGTATATATAGTTCCCGTTAAATATACATAATCTCCGCTCTTTAATTCCTTTGCCTGTTTTTCATCAAAGGGAACTCTAATATGTCTGTCCATTTCAATTCCTTTCCTTATATAGTATATGAATTAAAACCAAAACACTATATATAGAATAATTGCACATTAATATAGAAGAAACTCTTCTGCTTATAACTCTCTGACACAATGTCTGTTCACATGGCAACAGATATTTACTGCAACAGGAAGTCCTGCAATATGTGTAGGATAAGTATTAATATTTACTGCAAGTGCTGTTGTACTTCCACCAAGACCTCCCGGTCCGATTCCCAACTTATTGATCTTGGTAAGCATCTCTTCTTCCATTTCTTTCACATAAGAAATGGAAGAATGNTGACCTGCAGGTCTTGTTAGAGCCTGCTTGGCCATCAGCGCACATTTCTCAAAAGTTCCGCCAATTCCTACTCCAACCACCATAGGCGGGCAGGCGTTGGGCCCGGCATCTTTTACTGCTGTAAGAATTGCCTCCTTAACACCTTCTATGCCATCAGCAGGCTTTAGCATAAAGACTCTACTCATGTTTTCACTGCCAAAACCCTTAGGTGCCACTGTTATTTTAATCTTATCGCCTGCAACAATATCATAATGAATTACAGCGGGAGTATTATCTTTTGTGTTTTCTCTTATCAAAGGATCCTTCACAACGGATTTTCTCAAAAATCCTTCCGTATATCCCCGTCTCACCCCTTCATTAATNGCATCTTTTAAAAGACCGCCCTCAATCTGTACCTCCTGGCCAAGTTCTACNAATACAACTGCCATTCCTGTATCCTGGCATATAGGGATCATATCCTCTGAAGCAATTTTAAGATTTTCCTTCAATTGATCCAGNATCTGTTTCCCCAAAGGAGACTTTTCATTATTAACTGCTTTATNTAAAGCTTCACTCATGTCCTCTGTAAGAAAATGATTGGCTNCAATACACATTTCCCGAACATTTTCAATTATCTCATCTACATGAATTGTTCTCATACCATATTCTCCGTANTCACGATCACTGNNCTNTACTTATTGACCGATAATGATATTTTTAATTTCCTCAAGCTCTTCTGAAGATACATTTCCCGGTTTCCAGCNGATTGTCTGNCCATCATCTTTATANCGGGGAATCAGATGCATATGAAAATGAAATACTGTCTGCCCCGCCTGCTCTCCATTATTCTGAACCAGATTAAAACCATCACACTGCAGTTTATCAGTCATAAGAGCCGCCATCTTTTTTGCAAGCTTCATAACATCTGCTNACAGTTCCTCTGGAATATCATAGATATTTTTATAATGGCTTTTAGGAAGAATCAATGCATGTCCTTTGGCTGCCGGCCCCAAATCGAGAATTACCCGAAACCTATCATCTTCATAAAGTGTTTTGGAAGGTATTTCTCCATGAGCAATCTTACAAAAAATGCAATTATCATCTTTCATTCTTCTGTCTCCTTTACAAATCACAGCATCCTNGTCAAATCCCTGGANCATATCTACAAAGNTTTTTCCATAAATCTATATAACTGATCNAACGTGCGCAGTANCTTAAAATCACCTTTCATTTTCATTGCNCCGCCCATAAATGCTCGCTGAAAGGTCATACGGGCATATACAATATCATCTAGAGTGTCCCTGTTCATNTGAATCTCCACATCACAACCGCTTGCAGATCCATAGTAATAATTATTTNCGGCTCCATCAACTTCAATGATCAANGGTTTCTTCTTACCCTCTATATGAATCTTNTATGTGGCCTTAAATCCGGGCAGTGGTGTAAAATGACTCTGAAAATCCCGGATATATTCGTCTTCTGCACCTTCTGATTCCCCGATATCCATCAGATCNCGAAAGAGACTTGTCAGTTCCTGAATATCTTCNTTTTGCCTTCTTACATAGCTNTCATCAGAAGCATACTGGGAAAGCTGTTCGGTTTCCTGCGGAGTCAGCGCTATATTTTTAGTAATAGAAACCATCTTTTTAACAGCCTGATTNCTGGCAGGAAAACTTGCTATTTTCTGATTAATAGTCCGGTACAGATTCTCCGTTTTTTTCTCAATAATTCTGTTGTACTCTTCATTTTCTTCAAATATAGAAACATCCGCAATATAACCGCAGATACCACTGCAGGGAAGTCCTCCCAATATTTCCCAGGCATTGGCCAAATTCAGNTTACCTTCNCTTTCTCCATAGGTNGTAGACATTACAACAGGGCACATATATGTTTTAGATATTTTTTCTTTATTACCATACAGCCAGCATGCATCAAGAAATCGCTGCATATACCCGCCAATTCCGAACCATTCTACAGTGGTTGCCAGAATAATACCGTCAGCTTCCTTCAAAGTTTGCGGTAATGTTGTAATACTGTTATTTGCTTCATACAAATTAAAACGCTCTACGGTTACGTGAAGCTCCTCAAGAACCTCCTGCATCTTGTTAATAACATACAAAGTAGGATCGTCAATTAAGCCTCTTCCACCATAATAAATATAAATCTTCATGCAAATCTGTCCTTTCACTTATGCTGTAGAACAGTAACAGTTCAGCCCTCTGCATTCATAAAAGCGTCTGTTACGTAGAACATATTACCTTTAGTATAAAGCGGAAATGATTATCTGTAAATAAATTTTAACTTTCCAAGACGTATTTCATCGCCGGGTTCTAAAATTTCAGAAGCATTAGGCTGCAAACGCAATCCATTTTTAAATGTTCCGTTGGTAGANTTTAAATCTGTCATACATACTCTATTTCCTTCCCTTGCAAATTTTACATGTCTGCGGCTGATACTCTGATCATTAATGACCATATCTACNCTTCCTGCCAGTTTTCCCACTGTCAAAGGCAANCTGCTTAAATCAATATGATTTTTATTTCCCTTNCCCGTTCCATATAANTTATTTTCATGATTCTCTACCCAGGGTATGAAAATGGTATTTCCATATGTCTGTTCCTCCTGCTCCTGTANTTNTTCACATACCACCGGATTNTGNTATAGCTTATCTTCCTCTTCTTTATTTTTGCTTTCCACATGCATACCAAATAATTTTTTATATAAGAGATAAATTCCGCATGCNAAAAACAATGTACCCAATACNAAAAACCNCATATAAANAAAAATCTGNGCTTTTTGCGNTAATTGCCAGGTAACATNAAAATAATAGAGGANTCCTTCNAGCACTGCTGANAGTATCATACAAAAATAAATTGGTTTTTCACCTCTTCTATTTCTTACTGATAATTTCNCNGNTATTTCCGGCTTTACTGAAAATTCATTNTCATCTACATTAAAGCCTGNATCTTGCTGGTCTGATTCCTCATATNCGAAAGTATCACNGATTTCCGGGTTTAGTACACTGAATTCCTCTTCAAGCCACTGCAAAACTTCATCCAGGACAAACTGCTGCCTTGTACTCAGATCCAACATTTTGTATATAACCTCAACTGCCTCCCTGTCCTCNCTATCTACNTTNTCAGCCAAAAACTCNANAAATNNGACCATNTAATTTTCTTCNGCCTCAAATGGATAATACAGGAATGATAATTCCTTTGTTTCCACATCNGCAAANACAAATTCCGGCTTTAAAANCANACAGCTTTCNTCCAAAAGAAACTTTGANATNCCTTCCCACACTCTNTTTAATTGTCTGAACAGCTCAAGCAATTGTTTTATATTGATCTTATTGTTTTCATAAATACTGGANAGNCTCTGCTTNGAAGTGATCTCATAATACAAAAGCATATCACCGTTTANATGCCTTTCCTGNCAGGNCAGNAGTCCTTCTATTTTATTNCCTGTTATCATTTTNCATTGATACATATCTGNTGGCGCTTCTTCACTTTTCATGATCAAATAATTATANCTGAAATCCTTATAATATTTTACNTCTNTCATCCTCAATCTCTCCTTACTCTTTCTACAATTTCTATCATATTCAGGCATTCTGCCGTTTTCTTTATTTTAAGAGTTCCTTTATATCCCGTGGTGGACACGGTCATTTTGTTTCTATCCATATATACTGTTTTCTCTTCCATCTGATAAANAGGATAAAAATCTGATTTNTACAAAAGACGNGNNTCAATATATNGTTTATCNTGNTTTTNNGNGGACATATCTCCATATATGACTTCTCNGTAATTTAAACCGGTCTCTGTAAAACGGCTTCCCCNAAAAGCCAGAAGATAATCATCCTGTGATATAACACATCTGTCATATAAGTAAAATCCACTCAGAATGATCAAAAGNTATAAAAATAAAACTATCGGCATAACAAAGGATGCCTCGATTGTAAGATAACCATTCCACTTCTCATACATATAAAAACATCACCTCCAAAGCTGCCAANAGNAAAGGAATAAATGGAATCGGNTCTTTATTTTTTCGTATGATGCGGNACAAAGAATATATCCCTGACAGCATTATTCCAATACAAACGNCTACCATGCAAAATANNCCNCCNGTCCAAAACCCTAAAGCCAAAACTGCCGCTCCATCCCCGTAACCGATTTTTTCTCCGGTCAACAGTGATAACAACAAAAGCACCATACCCGGTAGCATGCAAATGACTGCGCTATATAGATCAGGATGCTTTCCCACTGCAAAATATATTAAGGACAAAACACCGGATGCTCCGACAACAATAGCCGGTATTTTTTTCCACTTTATATCATATATGGCAAGACANCCCAGGAACAACAATGCTNCNCAATATCCTGTTTTTTCATACATTCTCTTTTTCTCCCTTTATCCGCACTTNCTGCATGCAGTGCGATCCCCTGCTTCTGACANCGGAATAATATATACTGTTCTTTTAAGAGCAGAGCAATCTGCCTCTCCATGATATCTGTTGCCCCACTCTGTCAGATAGACCAAACCCTGTCCAGCCGGATTACATTGNTCACATGGATAATATTTTTCTCCNGAATTATTACGGAGNGAACCGATCGTTTCTTCTGATGATGATTTGATCTTTATTTTAAGNTAAGTACATTCTTCCGAAANATGATATTTNGNTCCGGTTGCCGTAATATAAACAAAAATCTCCNCNTTGCCNCCCTCTGTATCTCCATCTCCCATATATCCTACAAAGCTATGCCCGAAAAACCTGTCTNTCATTTTTATATTTCCTATGGGCAGCCATCTGATGAAAGGTTTTATNCTATAATCNGTATTGATCTCAATATTTCCATAATTGTCAATGTCTGCNGCAACAGATACACCCGCTCTGCCGCCTTCCACACACAAATAGGGAAGAAACTGATCTTCAAGATACCCCTTTATGGCTTCCGGTGCACTATACAGATTCGATGTATAAGCCATTTCTCCTTTTCCATATTTTNATTCATAAGCATAAAANCACAGGCGGCTTCCCGTCTGATGCATTGCTTCATANACATCACTCTGAAATCGCACCATTTCAAAACTATACAATAAAGTTCCCATAAAAAANAAAAACACAGGTAAAACAAGACAGCCTTCCAGNGCCATTCCTGCCTTAAGATAAAANGNGGAAGAGAAGGATACTCTCCTTAAGGAATTGATGAGAGAAAGAACCTTTATTTTNATTTGAAGTTTATTGATAGTTTTAGACCAAGAGAGCACCCTTCTCCCCCTCCTTTTTTCTTAATAATAACCGTAAACNCTTTGAATAACGTACTCATCTCCAAATGCNCCTTCTGCCAGAATTTGAGCGCNATATCTTTCCACGCACCAGTCCATGGAAAAATATAAATTTCCGGTCAGATATCGAATATCCATTTCCATAATATCCATACTTCTTAAATTTCTGGTATCCTCCGAAAGAAGCATNAACATACATGCNAGATANTGCCCGTAAGATAANCCACNGCTTCCCGAAAAATCCAATNNNANCTCACCNGATACAACCTGCTCTACTCCTGTATGCCAGCCGCTTTTCTCTATTTCCACTCGNCCTCCCTCAAGAAGGCATTTTACTTCTCCAATTGCTTCCATAAAGGCGCAGGCATAGAGAATACTTTTTGTCACAGGCTCTTTAAATTCTATTTTCAGCTGTACGGCCCGGAGAGCCTCCGCTATTNCAGATGCTTCTTCATNCATGCCCNAATCTTCCAANATATAAGANGCATTAACTGCGAATCTCCACCGCAGCAGTCTTTCTGCTGCAGCTTTTAGATTCTCATAGTCTGAAGTTTCTCCCTGNGCAATATATTCCANCTGATAATGTAAGTAAGAATCTTCTTTGACATTTTTNTAATTNCCCATCTTTTCAAACAAATAATCCAGAAAAAGCTGATCATNGGCCTGACGATTTTTAGNCATTGCAGTATTTTCCATATTCCTTTCAGAAATATAATTTTCTTTATGAATATTTGCCACACTGATNTTTTCTGTATTTACTTTTAAAAGATATAAAATATCACTGCCTGTCATACTGTATATTCTGTCTGCAGGATTTCCAAGCGGTACTTCCTCCCATTCTCCCGCCTCATTTTTAATTCGCGGCAGCTCTATTTGTGCTATCAGATCCTGGAGAGTGCTCCATTCACTCATAACATCCCTCTTATCCAGATTGGAGGCCTTATACAGATATTCAAAAATATCTGCTTCCTCTTTCTCAATTCCAGTGTCCTGTATATACTTTACTGCCTGATTTTTCATAGAGTTACCGTTTCCTTCTGCAGCGGTTACAATGTTTGTTATAGATACTTTCTTTAAATCAACATTCCCCCATGGTTCATCAGACCGATGATTTCCGATATTCTGGTGGATATAATAAAACAATCGACTTTCCATATTTGATAAAGACGGCTCTTTACCCAGATAAGACGCATCGATATATAAAAGGTCATATCTGTCATGCAAAGCTATATGAAACTCTGAAAGAACAGAATTCATTCCTATATCACTTGCTGCTTCCAGCCGAATTTTTCCGGCATTTCTAATAGAAGTTCCCGTAAGCAAGAGTATAAATCCTATCAATACCGATAAGGACAAGGACAGAAACACTGTAAGATATCCTTTCATCACGCTAAAATCGCTGAGCTGTCTACAGATATTTTTTCAAAAATTGCTTGCGTCAGCTCCCGGATCTGCGTTTTAAATATCAAGACCAGCCCAATCAATACTACAATGATCAAGATCATTTCCACTGTTCCCATTCCCTTATTGTCTTTTCCCAATTTGTTTTTTTCTTTTTTCATACTTTTTCTCCTTTTTTCTACAGTATTTACAACTGTGTTAACTACAGTCCGCATTACATATTTCCAAAACCCGAAAATGCCGGCAGTAATATAAGAAACATTACCACTATGAGCTGCATCATCATGGGGAGCAGCAGCTTTGTTCCTGCTTCTTCTCCCTGCTTTCTGATTCTGTTTTTTCTCTCCTCTAAAGCCATATCAGTCTCTTCAGACAGCAGGGATAATATTTTGTCATTACCCTGATTTAGATAAGCAGCAAGTAACGATCCAAGTTTCCGGTACCTCATATTTCCGCATCGTTTTCCCCACTCCCGATATACGGCATCTTCCGGTTTCCCATTCAACAGCTGATAATCTGCAATTAAAATTTCTTCATATATAAATTTCTTTTTTCCTGTTCTGCCCTTTTCTGTCTGATAATCCTTCCCTGTCTTTAAAAAGACTCTTTTGGTTGTAAGGCCTGCACCCATATATAATTGAAGTTTACTGACAAATTCAGAATAACTTCTTGCCAGTTCATCTCCGCGAAGTTTTCTCTTTTCTTCCAGCTCTCTGTCCATGAAATAAGGGACACTTATTGCTCCCAAAATTCCCAGAACCAGTAAAAGGAAACTATGATCCTTCCTGTATTCTTTCCAAATAACATCTTCTTCCCCTATCTTTTCAGGCAGAAAGACTTCATGACTCCTTTCATATAATTTGTCATTTTCAAGAATTGCATCTCTTACATTAGAAAAAAACTGTTCTTTTGGAGTGAAAACTTCAGGCAGNAATTTTACAGTTATCTCCTGCTTCCACCTTTCCTCTTCGTANAGGAATTCTGCTGTAAGTATAATTTCTTCTCCGTCTTCAGGCAGAGAATCTGTCATTANTTTACCGTCTGTCNTTACTTTTGTCAGATCACTGCTCTGCCAGGATATAGAAAATGGGCAACCGCTGATCCCGGTAATAAGATTAAGATCCCGGCTTACTGCCATNAGACTCTCATTATTTCCCAAAATCATTTCCGGCAGCAACGCTGTGATCTGATCCTTTAACAGATCAAACTCCTCTTTGNTCAGAATCCTCTCTTTGACCTCATAATCATATGATTCCTCGCCCGAATCGGCTATCGCACGAAGTGTCACCGAATAACTTCCCTCACCCCATTCATTTCTGTATAAATGAGTTCCCTCTGCCAGTCTGCTCTGCATCCGGCTGCTCAGATGCATACATAAGGCCGCCACAATCCCGGCTAAAACGATGATCATCATTAATCTGTATTTCTTTCTTTGGAAATCCCGATATTTCAGCAGNGTNTTTTCATCCGGATACAACTGCTTCAGAATTTCTTTTTTCATTAATTTCATAGCCTGCCTCCTATACTTCTATATCCGTTATTTTTATTCCTATTATGTAAGCACTTAGGTAAAGCAGCAGGCAAAATGTCATAATTACTGTTCCCTCCATGGAATGGTACAAGCCCTTAAAATATCCCGGCGTAGTGAGCGTGACATATACCATCAGAAAAAAAGGCATGACATTCATGATCTTCTGTTCCAGTTTCCTTGCACTTAAGAGAAGTTCAATTTCGTTTTGAGTCTCGGCCTTATTTCCTATAGTTTCTGCCGTTTTTTCCATAATAACGGTCATGTTGCCGCCGCTTTCCTTCGCAATCTCAAATACTTCTGCAAACTCTTTGATCTCCTCAATATCACTGGCTTTTCCAATAGCTCTCCATAAATCGGCAGCTCTAAGATTATTACCAAGTCCGATCTTAAGTTCTGTAAGCATCTTACAGATGCTGCTTTTTTCTCCGTACAGATTCATCATATCTTCATAATTTTTCAGGAACGCATTTTCTACGGAATATCCTGCTTTCTGCCCGGTCACGGTAAGCGATAACAGCTCCTTGAACTGCTGTCTTGCTTCTCCCTTTTTTTTGTAAATCAATTCCTTTCGTTCTCTTCCATAAAAAATCAGCCCTATTGCAGAAAGTGGTATAAACGCCCAAAAGCTTTGATAAAAGCAGTAATTAATAAGCAGGATCACTACGATGCTTTTTATGTATAAAAACAATTTTTCCTTCAAAGATATGGGAAAATAAATATCACTTTGCAAGTCCTGCCGCTTTAAGTTTTTCAACATCATTAAGCTCTCCTGTTTTTAAAAGTTCTCCCCGGACCCGACCGCCGGTATCTTCTCCCAATTCCCGGAACCGATATAAGGTATGGATCTGTACCTCTCCATCCTTCGCCGAAACCGGTTCTGCAATTTCCATTACATGTCTGCTCCCATCCCTGACTCTTCCCAAATGGATCATAATATCAAATCCTGAAACAATCTGCTTTTTAATGGCACTTAGAGGAAGCTCCATTCCCATCAGAACCATAGTCTCTAACCTGCTTATTACATCCCTCACACTATTGGCATGTACCGTTGTCATACCGCAATGTCCTACATTGACGCTTTGCAGCATATCCACCGCTTCCCTGCCTCTGACTTCGCCAACAATGATTCTGTCCGGCCTCATCCGCAGGGAAGTTTTGATCAGGTCCCGAATCGTAATTTCACGGCAGCCTTCCACATTGGCGTTTCGTGTTTCCAGCCGAACCAGATTGGGTATATCCTGCAGCTGCAGTTCTGCGCTGTCTTCAATGGTAATGACTCTCTGATCTTTGGGTATAAAACCCGATAATATATTCAGAAATGTAGTTTTTCCCGATCCCGTTCCGCCGCTGACCAGGATATTGTATCCTGCTTTCACCAGCTGCTCTAAAAAAGCTGCTGCTTCTTCGTTAATGGAACCCATTTCCACTAGCTGTTCCATAGTAATTGCCTTTTGCGGGAACCGCCTGATAGTCAGTATCGGCCCATTTAACGCTACCGGAGAAAGTACGGCATTGACTCTTGACCCATCCTTAAGCCTTGCATCGACAATCGGTGATGCTTCATTGATCACCCTGTTACAATCTGCCGCAATCTGCTGAATCACATGGTTTAATTTTTCTTTTGATTCAAAACGAAGATCCAGTTGCTCTATTTTACCCTGCTTTTCCACAAAGACCGGCTCTGTTCCGTTGACCATAATTTCAGTGATATCAGGAGCATTGATCAGATCTTGTAAAATTCCAAGCTGTCTGATCGCATAATAGATTTCTTTCCGTAAGGCTGTCTTTATTTTAATATCTAAATTTCTGGTCCTGCTTTCCTGCAGAATTTCCTCATCAATTGCCTCTCTGATTTCTTCATCACTCATCTGCCTGGACAGATCCATCCGCGCTATAATACTTTCCTGCAGTTTAGACAGCTCATGATCCATTATCTGCGCCTGTTCCAAACAAGTCCGGGAAAACTTCTTTTTTGATATATCCCGCCAGTTCTCCATAAGTCAGTTCTCCAAAATGAAGGGGAAGCTGTTTAAAGACCGGCAGATTCCATTTTTTTGTTCGNGTTGTAATATCTCCATATTTCATACTCTCCAATGCTTTTTCNTATTGTTCGATCTTGGCCATTGCAAGCGGATCCTCCCGGACAATGGTATAGATGTGATCGCAGCTTTGNAAAATTTCCCANAGATCCATCAGGCAATCGGATAAATCCAAAATAAGAAACTCATATTCACTGACTTTCTCGATTTCTCTGAACAGATCCAGCCAGCCAGTTCCNCTGATGCCAGACAGACTTTGATAAATATCCGCAGGCGGTATAAAATCCATACCGTTAACGCTTTCCATCATACTTTCCATACGNTANAACAATTTTTCTCTGGCACAGTTGAAATAGTAGGCCAGATCGGATATGTCATTTTTAAATTCCCGATTCAGCATCCTTCCAAGTCCTGAATATGCTTCAAAATTCAAATAAAGGGTTTTATAACGACGGGCCAGCATTTGTCCCAGTGTTAATGAAAATGTTGTCTGCAGACACCTTCCGACAGGCGTGTAGATTCCTATNATACGCATTTTTTTGCTGCTGATTCTNAGAAAGACTCCAATATCCTGTGCTCGNTCCGTATANTATTCCATAACCTCCCGAACAACATTTTCACTGGATTGATACTTGTTAATGTGGCACAGTGCCTTATTTAGATTACTTCCTGTTTCGCTTAAAATGATTATATGCGGTATTTTTAATTTTTCGATTTTTTGCTGATATGCNTTTTCTGATATGAGCAGACACTCGATTTCCTCCTNTTCTGCATAGGAAAAAAACTTGTCCTCCTTTGTAAAGACATGGATCTCAAAAGGAAAATCTTCCTTCCTGATAATAAAATCCATAAGACGATATGCATAGCTCTCCTCACCATCAAAAATCGCAAGGATTCTTTTGTCCAATCATGACCCCTTTCTGCTTTCCTGTTAACATGTCAAGCTGCTTTTTAAAAATTACTTTTCTGAAAAGGTGGAAAGAAACTTCCCGGAACCTTCTGAAGAATGCTTCGCATTCCTGTATAGATATAACAAAGACAGTCTTTAGTTTGTAATCTGAATTATAATGAATACAATTCTGTTTGTAAAGTAGTTAATNCCANNTTTTTTAATTTTAGTACATTTAAACAAAATTCTNACTNATCTNACAGATCNAAACGCCGGAANCCCTTGTAAAACCTAAGGATTTCAGTGTTTTAAAAATTACCAAANCNTATAAGATCATATACAGATTTATCCCNTAAAGCAGAAGGATCCCGGGCACTCCCAAAAATCCTGAAGCGCAAAAAGTAAGCAGATTATAACCCATCTCCATTCCGGTCACCCGTTCCGATAAAAAATAATTAATAAAATANATCATCATCATTCCCAGAACNCCGCGCAGTATAAAATTAATGATCCACTCTGTACGGTTTTTAAATATTCCTATAATAAGCACTGCCNCCAGCGCTCCCGCTATCCACAAGATACCGTTGTATGTATCCATCTTCCTGCACCTTTTTATGTTTTTCAATTCAATATATGTCCAATTTTTTTAAATATTCCTTATCTTACCTGCCTCTGAATAANTTTAAAATTTTATGCCCATACTTTGACTAAAAGGAAATAATTGGTTAATCCACGGAATAATATATAAAAATCGCATTGCGAAACATATAGATGGAGGCAGCACATGAAAATGTATTTTGGCCATTCTTCACGTACGAACCGAACCCTGTCAGAAAAAGAAATCGAAAGAAATGCTCTTCTTTCTGATTTAGAGAAAACAAAAAAAGCCCTGGAAATCGCTTATGCGGGCTTTGATAATGTAACAGAACCCGACCTCATCGACTGCTATATTTATGAAGTAAATTCTGTGCTGAAGCGTTATAAATTTTTAATGGAACAGGCAGCACGCATTTGCGTACTGCCTGAAGAAAANGAAAATATTGCTCCTTTAAACCAGGAAGCCCCTGCTGCTACCCTGATCGGCTAAATTTTCTGTCAGATCATTTCTGCCATAAGTAAGTCCTGCATAGATCGTCTGAGTATTGGCCATAATCGGACCTGTTTTATCCTGCTTACTGACTTCTTCATAAGCTGCATGCAGTTTGGACATGATCGCCTCCACATGGACAAGCTCCTCTGTGCTGTTTCGGATATCTGCCCGGGTAAGCTGCCTGTCGGCATAAGCATAAAGCTGCATTAAATTTCCTGCTATGGAGTATTCCAGGTGGAGTGACGCCATTAATTCATGCAGGCATCCCTTTGCTCTTTTAATTCCCTGCCGGAAAGCTGCCTGATCTTCAATCTCATTTGCCTGCTTTGCCTCATCTATGTAAGCCAGCATCATTTCATACAAAATCACCACCAGCTGTGACTTATTTGCCTGGGATATTTTAAGCGTAAATTGCTGTTTTAATTCCTTGGTCATACTTTTCTGCCCTTTCTTTCACTTGACTTCAATTTTACTGTAATAACTGAAGTACCTGAGAAGGCCTTTCATTGGCCTGAGCAAGCATGGATGTACTTGCCTGAGCCAGAACCTGCAAAGTGGCATATTCTGTCATTTCAGCCGCCATATCTGTATCCATGATCTGTGAATAAGCAGAGGTCATGTTTTCTGCCGTAATGTCCAGGCTATTCACTGTATGCTCCAGACGATTCTGATATGCACCGAGTCCGCTGCGGGCGCTGGAAACGTATTTGATCGCATTGTTTACCTGTACAATCGCCTTACTTGCACTTTCCTGTGTGGTCAGGTCGAGGGTACCGATTCCCATAATTTCAGGAGATATCTTAGGAATACGGATAGGCAGCTGCTGACCTTCATTAGCTCCGATCTGCATATCCATGGCTCCGAATCCCACCAGATCCAGAGTTAAAGTATTGACTGTTACAGAACTGCCCGGCTGATCAGGCATATTTGCCAGATCCAGCTTCAGCTCAAAATATTTATCACCGGTAATGGTAACTACATTTCCATCTAATTGTGTTACCTTGGCATTTACACTAACTCCATTTGAATCCGTAATCGTAACAGATGAATTATCCGAATCAAGATCNCCATTAGCATCAAGCGCAACAGTAAGTCCTGTAGCAGTATAAGTTCCGGGTTGCACATCATCGCTGTAATATGCTACTTTTACATCACTGTCAGAGGTATATCCCCTTAAGTCAAAGGAACCATCCAGAATACTCTGTCCGTTAAATTCTGTTTCTTCGGCAATTCTTCCGATTTCAATCCTTAACTGCTGAGCTTCCTCATCAACGATCTTTCTGTCTTCGGAAGTAAGAGATCCTGTACTTGATTTTACAGCCAGTTCATTAAGTCTCTGCAGCATATCATGAATTTCCGATAATGTTCCGTCAGCAATTTTAATAACGGAAATACCATCATTCGCATTACTGGTGGCAACGCCCACATTCTCTATCTGTGCATGCATTTTGTTTGATAAGGCAAGACCTGAGGGATTATCTTTGGCATTCATGATCTTAATGCCTGAAGAAAGCCTTGCCAGAGAATCTGCCAGTCTGTTATCATTTTTCATTAATTGATTATTGGCAATAATTGCCGATGCATTATAGTTGATCTTCATAATTATATACTTCCTTTCCTACTGGTATCCTGAACAAATTCAATATAAACTTTAGCTGCTTTATACAAAGTATCCGGNGTCTGTCCGGCTATTCTGTCTTTACTTATCTTCAATGAATATTCTTCAAGATTTAAATCTGCGCTTACAGCAAAATGAACATCGCCTGCCAAAATATCCTCTTTATTCAAAAGAGAGCTGAATGTTTCTTCATTTTCTGCAAGCAGCTTACTTCCCTGCTTGTTACTGCAGACACNGTAACCCGAAAGNCCGGCTTCTGTAAANGAAAACTCCGCAACATTTTTCCCNAGCAGTTCTGTTTCAAGAGTAATGGAAACTTTACTGTCTTCACCGTTTTTATGTATTACTTTCAGATTAACTTCTGTAAGCTCTCCTCCGATTTCCACAGGCATAGTGTAGTTCTCTTCTTTTGCCATNGATTTCATAAAAGTGATCTGCTTATAAATGGAATTCATTGCCCTGACGTCTAANGAGCTTCCTTCTCTTTCAAGNGCTGTTTCCTCTATGATCTCCTGCCATTCGTTTGCAAGTTCTTCGTAAGCTTTCTGTGTGCTTTCAGTATCTGTCATCTTNTCAGCTGACATTTTAGGAAGTTCATTTTCATTTCCGTTTTTATCAAGAAGCTTTTTGAACCTTTGAAAATTCTCCCCTAAGCCTTTTTGCATCTCACCTGCTGCCATCAGAAAATCTGCTGTAACAGGCTGATNATAATCCATAAGCTGCCGNAGTACCGCTTCTTCACTTCCGGCNGCATTTCTNACTTCTTCATAAAGGCTATGTCTGAACTGTGCTTCCGCNTTTTCGGTGTCTTCATCTTCTATGGCGGCTTCCAGATCCTGCCTTGTNTTCAAAAAGCCTTTTTCCACCTGCTGCGTAATGGATTCCACATCAGATNTTTTNGCCGAAACTCCGCCGAAATCATCTCCTATATGATAATCCATATGCTTCTTTTTACTGCTGCGAACTGCTGTAAGAAGATTTTCAAGNGTTTCACCGGCTCCGCTTTGNACTACAGCGCCAAGGGCAGCATCATCGCCCTTTTCTACCTGTCTGAGTAGTCTGTAAATACCTATATAAGCGCTTCTCTCTTCTTCCGTGATACCCTTTTTCTGATCCAGTTTATATAAAAATCTGCTGTAAGATTCTAATTCCTGCTGTGGATCCTCTTTACTGTCAAGATACTGGTTCAATTCCTCCAATGTCATGGTTAGAGGATTAACGCCTTCCCTGATCATGGAAAGAACCCTGCCCGGTTTCATCTTATTAATAACATCGGCAAGAATTGCTTCTGACTGTCTGATCCTTTCAAAATTCTCTTCTGTCATTTCCATACTGTTATAACCAAGAATTCTGACTGTCTTACGATTTTGTTCCGTAAGCTCCTTATCCATATCGATCAGAATATCATCCACGTTTCTAAAGGCCTTCTTAATAGAATCNCCNATGTCCTTACGNGGCGCCGTCATCAGCGTTTCATAACTTGACTCCGCTTTTTTGTATTCGGCTTCCAGTGCCTTGCCTTTCGCTTCTACCTGAGGCAGCGTATCTTCCTTTGATACATCGGCTGCTACTTTAGCCGGCGANTCTCCAATACTCTTTAGGATATACAGTGTCTGCTGATANAGTCCTCTTTTTTCTTTGGCTGCCTGCGCATCCGTTTCCTGAACCAGCGTTTTATCCAGATCACTTTCTGCACTTTTCAGCCGGTCGATCANNTCTTCCATGGGAGCTGTCTCTATATTATAGCCGCTTCTAAGAAGCTTTAAGTTGGCGCTTACCGTCATGGTCAGCCTGATNTCTTCCAGCAGCCTTCTTCCTCTCAGGTTCTCCTTGGAATGATCGGCATCATCTGCCTGGACCNCTGNATTGCGGTTATTCCTGATCTCTTCAAANGCCGCAAACAAATTTTTCAGNTGAAACGGCAGNTTCTTTGCAGAAATAATATCCACTGCCCGNTCATCCAGCTGCTCTACTTTTTCTTCTATGGCAACTGCCTGTTCCAAAAGGCTCTGCTCTTTGCTCATATCAACTTTTGACGGTGANGTTCCATCCGATATGGCTATGGCTGCAGATTTAAGAAAATCTTCTGCACTGACAGGAAAAGAAAGGCTCTCTATCTGCTGCATTCTTGAAAATGTTGNTTCATTCAGCGGAATTCCTTTTTCTATCATCCATTTNGCATTCTTAATGGTCTCATCACTGATCTCAAAACCGGCTTCTTCTATTACCTTTTCTATCTGAGGTATTAACTGCTCGTAATCAATACTTTCCGGTTTTCTTGCGTAATAGCCGGAAACTCCTCCTGTGGCATAATAGCCCTGTCCCTGACGGCTGCCATCCTGAGCTCCTGCNAACCGGGCAAGATAAAGATTCTGNGCAGTGGGATCCAGATCATTTTCTATCATATATTTCAAAGCGCCTTCAGGAAGATCCGGTATTTCCTGCATCGTCTTAAAAGCTTCCACTACTGCATCAATATTTTCTTCCGTAAGAGGAATATCATATTCTTCAAACTGCTTCTGCAATTCACTGGCAAATGCCTTGCTGCCTGTAATGGCTTCCAGCTGTTCTCCGTCCAGGGTATCAGTATAGCCGGCTACCTGAGTGCCTCCCTTGATAAGCGCTGCTTTAATTCGATCGACAATGGTAACAACCGTCTCAATATCTGTGCTGCCGGGATNGAANCCCTCCTTTTGNAGCTTTGCAAAATCTTCGTCAGACATAGTATTAGACATTACTGCCATATAGTTCCTGCGGGCAGTAATATCCTCCTGCCCTGCTATCTGCATAACTTCTTCTGCGGTCCGTCCATGACCTGCGTAAGCGCTGTTATCCATAACTTTGCCAGAAATGTCTAATGCAAAACCCTCTGCACGTACACTTTTGGTACTTTCAGAGTTTCNATGTACAGTTGTTTCCCTGCCTACATTTGAATGGGTTCGGACAGCTTTTTCTGCCCCGTCAAAAGTAATTTTCATATACAAATTCCCTCAATGTAGTAACAATAGAATCCACGCTTCGCGAGAATTCTATTGTCATGAATTATAAAAGGATGAATGTTCTAATAACATTCACCCTTTATTTCGGCATTTCTATTTTGTTTCTTAACCCTTAAAAGACAAAGATTGCCGCGCTGTACGGCGGAAGGTCAAAAGAAATACTGTAATCCTGATAATTACAGGGGTCTGNTGCTGCAGTTATCTCCTTAGGGAAATCATTTCCGTTTCCCCCGAATCTTTCTTCATCACTGTTAAGAAGCAGTTTATATTTCTTCTTTTTCGGCACACCGACTTTGTAGTTTTCCCACTTCATAGGNGTCATATTGATAACAAAGAGCAGATTATTTCTTCCGCTTTCGGACTTTCTGATNAAGCTGTAAGTACTTCTGTCTTTGTCATCACAGTTCATCCACTCAAAGCCGAGCCAGCTGTTATCNTTCTCATACATNCAAGGATATTTGCGNTAGATCTTAAGAAGTTCCTTTACATATTCCTGCATNCCTTTGTTAAGATCATCTNCCANCAGGAACCAGTCAAGCTCNCTTTCTTCGCTCCATTCCCTNTCCTGGGCAAATTCCTGNCCCATNAATAAAAGCTTCTTGCCTGCNTGNCCNAACATATACGCATATCCAGCCCTTAAGTTTGCATATTTATCAACCTTATATCCCGGCATCTTATTGACCATGGAACATTTCAGATGCACTACCTCATCATGAGACAGCGGCAGAATATAATGCTCGCTTTCATTATAGCTCATGGCAAAAGTCATGGCATAATGATTATCTTTTCTAAAGTAGGGATCAAGCTTCATATATTCACAGAAATCATGCATCCATCCCATATTCCATTTAAAGCTGAATCCAAGTCCATCCTCTTCTGCACTATAAGTAACTTTCGGCCATGCCGTAGATTCCTCTGCGATCGTCATAAAACCGGGATATGTTCCGCGTACTACCGAATTCAGATGTTTAAAGAATTCAATAGCCTCCAGGTTTTTATTCCCACCGTATTTATTGGGTACCCACTGTCCGTCTTTTTTNCCATAATCAAGGTAAAGCATGGAAGCAACCGCATCTACACGGATGCCGTCTATATGAAATTCCCTGATCCAGAACAAAACATTGGCTATCAGGAAATTCTTGACCTCTGTTTTTCCATAATTAAATATCTTTGTGCCCCAGTCAGGATGTTCTCCCTTTCTGGGATCGGGATCTTCAAAAATACACTGCCCGTCAAATCTGCCAAGCCCATGNGCATCTGTAGCAAAATGNGCAGGCACCCAGTCAAGNATCACNCCGATTTTATTCTTATGCAGTTTATCGANCAGATACATAAAATCGGAAGGNTCTCCATAGCGGGAAGTAGGTGCATAATATCCTGTAACCTGATATCCCCATGAACCGTCAAAAGGATANTCTGCAATGCCCATTAACTCNACATGGGTATATTTCATTTCCTTCAGATAATCTACAATTCTGTCTGCAAACTCTCTGTAATTGTAAAANCCCTGCTCCTCCGGTCTTGGATGGCGCATCCATGAACCGATATGGCATTCATAAACNGCCANNGGTTCCNTATAATAATCCTTACTGTCTCTTTCTTNCATCCACGCATCATCTGTCCACTTAAAGCNGGAAAGGTCTGTGGTCTTGGAAGCTGTACCGGGACGAAGTTCTGCCCAGTTAGCAAAGGGATCTGCTTTATATAATTTTTCACCCCAGGGCGTAGTAATTAAAAACTTGTAGAGCTCTCCTGTACCTACTCCCGGAATAAATACGGTATGGATACCGCCGGGNCCTAANTTTTGCATAGGATTAGCACATTCATTCCAGCCATTAAATGTACCAATTACATGGACACTTGCCGCATTGGGTGCCCACACGCCAAAGAACATTCCCTTTTTACCNTCTTCCACAGAAGGGTGCGCTCCCAGCTTTTTATAAATGTCATAGTGTGTTCCCTGTGCAAATAAATACTGATCTGCCTCCGAAATAAATACTGTTTCTTCTGTTTGCTTCTTTTTCTCCATATCCNTTATCCCCCAATTTATTTAAATATGCATAAAATCTTTTTCCCTGAGAACGATCATATCTTCTTCATCATAACGTTTACCGAGAAGAACATCAAAGAAATGCTTCGGCGTCTTCTTATCAGCATAATAAATAGCCTCATCTACAAGTTCTTCTATTTCTGCAATCGTTACTTCATGATCGCTGGTCTGCATATCNGCAATTCTGGTATGAAGCGCTAATACACCCAATTCATCAATACTGTACTCCTGNTCTAACGCATACTTCTTGGCATATTTTACAAGTGTCTGATCATCCAGCGCTTCCACATCTACTCTCAGATTAAAAACAGGAGCAAGCTCAGTATATTTTGCAAAGAACTTATCTATTGCATCTTTCTTATCTTCAAGTAATACAATTAGTCCCTTTCCTTCCTGATTCAGCTCTTTTACCATTGCATCCACTGCCGGCTTTTTCATGGCAGCGGCTCCTTCAACGATAAGCGCGCCTCCGGCCAGCTTGGAAAGTGTAGTGCTTACATCTTTCTTATTCATATTTGTTCCGGAGATCTTGGCAACTTTACCCGAGAAATTATTGTCGGATAACTGGATCTCCTTTACCAAAAGCTTGGCAAGCGCCGTTGTCCCGGTACCTTCTTCTCCGGTGATCACAACATTGCCTGTATAAGACGCCATGCTGATATTGTCAATGGCTTCCACGATCTGCCTTCTGGTCTTTTTATGATGAATGAAAGGAGCAAACTCTTCTCTTTCACTCTTTGTCATTTCCCTTGCCTGGTTTTTGCTCTCACCATCCTGTTTTTTCTTGCCGGATGCANGCTTTGCCTCCTCTGTTGCTGTTTCTGCTTCCTCATCTGCTGCAGGTTCTTCTTCAGATTCATCCTCAGACTCTTCTTGGGATTCTTCTATAGATTCCTCTACCCGTTCCTCTTCTTCATCCTGCTCTGTTTCCTGTTCCNCTTCACCNTCCTGCTCTTCTTCGGGTTCTTCCGTAACTTCTTCCGTAATTTCTTCTAAGATTTCTTCNTCTAAAAACTCTTCCTCTGAAATTTCTTCCTCTTCTTCAATTTCAGGCTCNTTAACTTCGTTAAGTTTTGTCTTCTTCTCAGGTTTTACTTCTTTATCCGGAATGGGTTCATTTCCCATATTCTCTATATCAGAAACTTTGACTACTTTTGGCTGCTGCGCTTCTGCCCTCTTTTTGCTTTCCTTGACAGCGGCATCCACCATTGCTTTTTCCAGNTCTTCCAANAGACCCGACTTAGTAGATTCATCAAAATCCGCAAACAAAGCGTCNGTCTGCTTATGCACACGTTCTCTGATCTCTGTCAGCATCTTCTGCTCATTTTCTCTTTTGATCTTTTCCCATTCAGCCATTACATCACTGATGCTGAGCTGTCCGGTNATCTGCTTTTCTATTTTTTCCGATTCAGGNACTACCAGACTGATCTGCCCATCATATTCCTGGGAAAGGATTTCNTCAAAGCCTGACGGTTTATGAAATGTTCTGATCACCCCTGTATTACTGATTGAAGGATCGGGACTTGCCACGGGAATCTTTACAGGCTCTGTAACAGGACTTTCCACAAGTTTCATTTCCTGAGGAATTCCTTCTCTGATCACAGCTTTTTCTGCCGCGTCTTCTACAAGATCCTGCGCATATGCCAGCGCTCTTGCAGGCTTTAAATCCTTTTTTACAAGCTCCGTCACTACATCATCTATATTGACCTCTGCGGTATTTCCAAAGAATACTTCTTCAGAAACAGGTTCTTCCGCTTTTTTAAACTCCGGTACAACATCTTCTATGTCACCATACTCTTTTACGGGAGCAGGTTCTAAAACCTTTGTCTGCTCCAGCTCATTTTCCACCTGCTGTGCGGGCATTTGTTCCGTAGGATTATTTTCCAAAAATTCCTTCATGCTTTCTGCAAGCTCTTTTTGGAGATTGATCGTATTGTACTGGCTTATATCCACTGTTTTAACCTGAATATCTTCAATCTCTTTACCGGGCAGTTCCTGCGTAGGGTCTGTCAGGACATTTTGCTGCCTGCTGAATTCATCATCCTCTTCATCCTCTGTTTCCCTTTCAGCCTCTTCTTTAATGGCTTTGCCCTCTGCCACGAAATCTGCTTCAATNATGCCGCCTGTATGCTTCATCTGCTCATATTTTATCTCTTGCTCCTCTGTTAATGGCTGGTGGAGCTTTTTCAGTTCCAGCGCTTTCAGAACATACCTGCCATCCCCGAACCAGAGAAACATTTCGTCACATTCCTCAACACATTTAGACTCAAGACCTACCCTGTGATANAAATAAGCCAGCTCATAGGCCCANTTTTCACGATAATCTTTCTTNTTAAGTTCCTCCAGGACCGCAATCCTTTCNTCCANNCTTACTTCCTGTGCTTCATANAGCTTATACTGAAGAATATACCGACCTGAATCCTTGGGAGCCAGCTGTACAAATTCCTTGTAATATTCAATGGCCTGTACATATTCTTCCAATTTAATGGAAAGTTCACAAAGGGAATAAACGATCAGACGTCCCCCGGCATGNCTTTCATATGCAAGAAGAAGGATATCCCTGCTGTCTTCGTATCTTCGGTTGATTTTATACAGATCACTGATNGTACACAGCATCATAACGCTCTTGACTCTGCGCCAGTCGATNCTGTCTGCTATCTTGACAGCTTCTGCATACTCACCCTCTGCTATGAGTGATTTGATTTCATCTGCACGTACTTTATATTCATACTTATCCAAGGNGCTCACCTCATAAATAAATTTCCTAAGTCAGGACACAATAACCCTATTTTTATTTTTTAAGTGTACCATAAGGTCATGCGTATGTCAAAAAAATCATGACTAAAGGTCACTTGATCCATTCCCGATTCCATCAGTGTTATTACACAGAATATTACTTAACAGCGCAAATTCCCGAAGAGTCAGNGCCTCTCCCCGAATGGTCNTACTTAATCCCAGTTCNGCCAGCGCATCTTCTGCCTGCTGCCTTGAAACGCCCAGCTCTTTGGCATTGCTCAGACCATTTACCAGCGTTTTTCTTCTCTGATTAAAAGCAGCCCGGATCACTGCAAAAAGAAAAGCTTCATCNNCTGCTTCTACAGGAGGNTTCTCATATCTGTCAAGNCGTATCACTGCGCTTCCCACATTCGGCTTGGGAATAAAACAGGCCGGAGAAACGTATGTCACTACCTGNGGCCTGGCATAATACTGCACTGCAAGAGACAAAGCGCCATAATCCTTGGTTCCGGGACCTACCTGCATTCTGTCCGCCACTTCTTTCTGCACCATGATGGTAATACTTTTTAAAGGAACATGGTTCTCAAAAAGTCCCATGATAATAGGTGTGGTAATATAATAGGGAAGGTTGGCAACTACTTTNACAGGCNTTCCCTGATTCTTTTCTNTGACCAGNTCATTAATATCCAGCTTTAGAATATCTTCATTAATTACNGTCACNTTCTGATAAGGAGATAACGTATCCTTTAGAATCGGGATCAGGGATTTGTCAATTTCCACCGCAACAACTTCNCTGGCGCTTTCTGCAAGATATTGGGTCATGGTTCCGATTCCGGGACCGATCTCCAGAACACAGTCGTCCTTTGTGATCTCGGCCGCTTCCACGATCTTATCCAGAATATTGCTGTCGATCAGAAAATTCTGACCAAATCGTTTTTGAAAATTAAAATGATATTTCTTTAATATCTCTATGGTTCCTGTAGGATTTCCCAGCGTTGGCATGATCTTGTTCCTTTCTATAATCCAAACAGCCTTTTTGCATTATTTTCTGTAATCTCAATTACTTTTTCTTCTTCTACCCTTTTGATCTCACTGACGGTTTTTATTACATAAGGAAGGTTGAAAGAACTGTTCCTTTCTCCCCTGAAGGGAACAGGTGCAAGATAAGGACTGTCAGTTTCCAGCACAATATTTTCCATGGGNAGATACTCCACTGTTTCTTTTAATTTTCTTGCATTNTTGAAGGTCACTACACCGCCTATTCCAAAAGAAAATCCCATATTAAGGAAATCCTTTGCAATCTCCNTGGAGTAAGAATAGCAATGAACGATTCCNCCNTTTTCGCCTGCATGCACCGCTTTCATCATATCATAAGTATCTTTTGCCGCCTCTCTGGAATGAATGATCACAGGAAGTTTTACTTCCTTCGCCATTTCAATCTGTCTTTCAAACCATTNCNTTTGNNTTTCCCTGTCAGATCCATACTCATCGTTTCGNTAATAATCCAGACCGATCTCCCCAACTGCCACGATCCTGCCCCTATTCTTAATGGAACATCTAAAACAGNTCTCNTTCAGCCATTGAAGCAGTTCTTCANTTAATTCTCCCGCATGATAAGGATGNACTCCAAGCGCTCCGTAAATGAATGGATATTCCTTTNCAAGTGCAAGTGTCNTTCTGCAGCTTTCAATGTCCGCCCCTACGTTAACGATGGTTCCTATTCCGTGTTCCTTCATATCTAAAAGAAGTTCTTTTCTGTCAGCATCAAATGCTTCATNATCATAATGTGCATGAGTGTCAAATATCAACGTATCTCTCCTATNTTTTATTTTTTTTANANTNTTTTAAAAAAAGCTTGCAAACTAAAATGCATTATACTATAATAACATTTGCGTTGTAAATGATGAACGCATTTAACAAAAGAAACGCACCGCTAGCTCAGTTGGTAGAGCACCTGACTCTTAATCAGGGTGTCCAGGGTTCGAGCCCCTGGCGGTGCACTAAAGTACCGTTTTTGAGGCCTTAAGCGCCTTGGGGATGGTGCTTATTTTTTTCCAAAAAAGCCAATTTAGTGCAAAAGGGTGTCTACACTGATTTAACAGTTAAAAATCATATCAAGATGTGAAAGATTTTCAGAACTTGCAATAATTTCATTAGCGATATGCAGATATCTTCTAGTTGTTGATATGTCTTCATGCCCCAATATCGTCATTAATCTGTATATATCTATACTACCATTTTTCTGATACATATCAAGACAATAATTTGTTGCAAAATTATGCCGTAGTTTATGAGAAGAAATCTCAAAAGGCACTTTTTTACTCAATTTAGTCACCATCAGCTTAATTGTATTATTACACACAGGTTCGCCATACTTTGTTACAAAAGCGTTTTCGCTGTCATATGGACATAACTGGCGGTATTTTTTATAAAGTATAATAGAATTATTACCCAGTGGAACTAAACGCTCTTTATCACCCTTGCCATGCACAAGCATTCTGCCATTATCAAAAAAGATATTCTTATTCTTTAAAGAGCATACTTCCCCTTGTCTAATACCGCTATCCAACATAAAAGATATAATTGTTTTATTACGATATTCAACCCATTGCTCATCACAATGAACAGCATCAAATATTTGTCGGATTTCATCATCAGAATAGACCTTTACAACTTTTTTGGAGCCTTTAGGAACCTTAATAGTCGTATATGTGAAATCCACATCATAATTATTACAAATCCAACGAATAAAAATCTTTAAATGCCTTATATAAGTTGAAAAAGTATTCTTTGATATATTACGGTCAACCTGAAATTCTATATATCTCTCTATATCATCTTGTTTCAGAACGAATATATCCGTATCAGAACCGATAAATTTAAGGAATTGCCCTACAAACATCTGATAGTCATAAATACTCTTTTTTGAAAGACCATTCAGTTTTTTTGCACGAATAAATATACTTAAAGCAACTTCTAATGTCATATTTTAAACCTAAGCTACAAAGAATAAGCACTCATCAAAGAAGGATTTTCTTTAAATACCAAATCAAGAACCGGTTTGCTATTTTGCCACAAAGCATCTGACAAATAATCTGTAATGAAACTTAAATCACCATGTTCAGAAGCGCAAACAGCTGCAATAGAAGGCAAAACCTGTTTTTTTATCCATTGCTTTTTTCTATCAAGTGTTTTTTCGATTTCTTTACAAAAAAGGCGGATTTTAGAAACACCTTCTACAAATTTTTTCCAAACAGGATCTAAAGAGCATCTAGTTGTATTAGAATCATCACAGATAATAACACGAAAATAATTAGACAATATGCCTATAGAAAGTTCACCAAGTCCTACACCTGAAAGCAGACTGTCTACCGCTTTCTGTGCTCTATTATGTTTCAATTCAAGTTCCCATCTTACCCAGTCGTAGCCGACATCATCACCTATTTTTTCTTTCTGTTCTAATCTCTTATCATAGATTCTTAAAAAACAATCACTGGAACGCTTACCTACATACAAAGTATTTCCCGAAACCCCATCAGCAAACTTTTCACCAGTAGTAAATTCATACCCTTTAAAACGTGAAACTAATCGTCTAGTCCGGCAAATATCAAAAACATCATTCACACTATAATAATTACAACCTATATCGTCTATAGCTAAATCAATACGGCTAAATTTTACAAAATCATAAAGGTAATGCAGGAATGAATTGACATAACCTTCATCAGGAGATTCAAAAGCATCAGTTCCCCATGGTGTAGAGCCTTTTAAAATACTGTTTTTATATACATCAATCATAGGAGAAATACCAGAGCCTGAAATATCTACATGAATACCCATATTTTCGTTACCATCATACAAAACAGTAATAGGATAAATATTGTGACGCAAAGAAGATTTATAACCATAACGACCATTACAAACAGAAAAATCAGATTGATTAAAACCAAGAAACACCAATACATCATATGGACTAATAAAAGAAGTAACTGTAAAACTTAAATAATCAATAGAAACCTCTAAGTTATTTATATTTTCTACGTTGTGCATAAGATTCCTCCTTGTAAGTTGTACCCCCGTATTACTATCCGAGGGTTTAAGTAAATTACAAATCATTATTTTTTTATTTTGATTTAGTAATATTTTTCTTCAGTAATAAATTATACATTTATATAATATACTTGTCAATAATATTGTTGACAAAAAAGTAATATGCCAATAAAATAAAAACAGAGGTGATGGCATGAATTATACTGAATTATTGAATAAACTATTAGATGAGTCTGGTTTACAGCAGAAAGAAATATTAATAAGATGCAAGGAACTAGGAGAAGAAATCACACAAAGTTATTTAAGCAATTTAAAAACCATAAACGGTAAAACAGCATCAGAAAAAATATCAAAAGTTATAGCTAAAGCATGTAATGCAAAATATGAAGATATATTAACTGTACAGGCATATATTGACAAAGCACCAAAACCAATATTGGACTTTTTTAATTATGCAAAAGATACAGCCACAACTGAAGCAATACTATTTCTTAAAGAACAGAAAGATAATCTTCCGGAATACGAATTCAAAAAAATGATACAGGAAAAAGAAGAGGAATTTCAAAAAGAATCACTTGCTGAATTTATATGTGAAAGAATTACTGACATGACTTTGCCAACAATGGAAGGTTTCAAAGAACAATTAGAGTTAATCAAAAAAAGTGCAGAAAACTATGGTAGCAAAGAATTATATGCTATCATACCCATCAATAAAGATAAACCTATAAGATATTTAACAGAAGAAGAAATGAGCCACATTCAGGAAAAAGCTTCTGGATCCGTCTGCTGACGCAACGACGAGCCAGAAGCTTTTTTAATTTCCTTGTTGAATCACTACATCAGTAAGGCGAAAAAAGCGGATAGCTCCTACCCCTTCAAATGCACAAAAAGAAAACGGCCATTCAAAGCAGTGCTAAGCACTTGAATGGCCTTAAGCTGTGAGGGGATAACCGCTATCCATCGCCTTTAGCTTCCTTGTCTCTGCAGAAAGGAAACGGCTACACAGTACATATACTAAACTTACAATATTCGCAATATAGTCAAGGGGAATGGCCGTAGACCATTCCCCCATATAAAGTATAATTTTCCGTTCAGGAGAAGTAAAGTGCTGCCCTACGGCGTCTCGCTTCGCTTGTCACTTGACTTCTCCTTCTCTCATTGCCTATTTAGATGATTCTAAAAACTTAGAGACAATATAAGCGCCATCAATCGAACACAAACATTCCAACCAATCCTTATAATTATTTTCATCTGCATAGCGGAATACATCTGCATAAGAAGTAAAGCCATTATTATCACACGCTTCTAAAATTTCAACAATGATCTTATAAGATTCCATAGAATAAACCACCTTTTATAAAATAATAATTTTTAATACACAAAAAAACGATACAATGGCAAAAGCAAATTTACCTCTTAATCAGGGTGTCCAGGGTTCGAGCCCCTGGCGGTGCACTAAAGTACCGTTTTTGAGGCCTTAAGCGCCTTGGGGATGGTGCTTATTTTTTTCTGTCCTCTTTCTTTATGTGCTGAAGTCTGAACTGTTTCGGCGTAATCCCTTTCCACTTTCTGAAAATCTTGATCAGGTGGCTGCTGTCCGCAAAACCTGTTTCCTGACTGATATAACTCAAATCAAAATCTGTAAAGAGCAGAAGATCCTCCGCTTTGCATACTCTGACAAATTCAATATACTCTTTGCATGATCTGCCATAATATTGCTTAAAGTTTTTGGCAAAATAGGAGTAACTCATATTACACCTGTCTGCCAATTCCTCTACCTTTATGGGTTCACTTGCATGAGCATCTATATACTCAGTAATTGTATGGATAGAATCCACTTCCTGGGAAAGCACTGCTGCCGTATCAGTATCAAATCCTTTTTCTCTCCAGATTCTGATCAAATGCACCAGCAGATAACAGATCTTATTGTGAACAATGATATCATATCCATAGTTCTTACATTCCAGTTCCCGGCGGCATTCCTCAAATATTTCCGAAGCAGAAACAGACCTTAAGTCCTTTTCCTTAAAGCAGATAGGTGCGCTCTGATTTTTATTGGCGCTGTTTAAAATAATACGCAGTTTGGGTGCATAGCTGTTTTCTGTATACAGCCTGTTCACATCAAATTTAAGTACCTCATATTTTAGCGGAAAGCTGGCAGCCGTATAAATGGCATGTATCGCTTCCGGATGAAATACGATCAGGTCACCCTGTTCTACCACGTAACTGCTGCCGTCACATTCCACCAGCCCGGTTCCTGATTTCATATAAATGATCTCCATAAAATAATGCCAGTGAGGTCTGATCGGAAATACCATCATTGAACTGTCAACCTCAAATGCCTCGTAAGGTGAATTTAATGTGTCAGTATATTCAAATAAGTATTGCATATTTTATCCCTTACTCTCCCGGATGCCAAAATAGATTTTTACAAATAACAGCCGATCTAAAAAACAAGACCGGCTGTTTCTATTATAATTCCTGAAATCACTCCTATCACATAGAGCATAACCGTAATTTTAATATTCTCTTTCATATCTTCATTGACCCTGAATAACACTAAAAGTCCCACTCCTGCTCCCACCAAAAGTCCCGCTATCATGGAACCTGCACTCAGCATTCCTTCCAGATACAGCTGTGTTAAGACCACAGATGCTGCACAGTTGGGAATGAGCCCGATCATTCCCGCAAGTATACAACCCAGAACCGGTTTCCCGCTTAGCATGACAGAAAGGGTGTCCTCTCCCACAATTCCTATCAGCAGGTTGAGTACAAAGGAAATGATCGTAATAAAGAAAAGTATCTGCAAGGTGTGGCGTAAGGCTGAACTCCAGATCTTACCTTCCCCGCAATGGCAATTTTGATGATCACACATTTCTTCTATTTTTAAATGCTCATGTTCCGTTATGCCATATTTTGCTTTTCTTATGACCAGATCAATAACAAAGCCTGCGATCATACCGATCAATATCTTAACGCCCAGTATCCTCAGAATAGTAAGGACCGGAACCTGCTGCGAGATAAGAATGGGCAGCATTTCGTCGGAAGTGGAGAGAAAAATGGAGATCAATGTTCCCAGTGTAATGATCCTTCCGGCGTACAGATTGGAGGCCGCTGCCGAAAATCCGCACTGCGGAACAACGCCAAGCACACTGCCGATCAGCGGGCCGAATCTCCCTGCTTTTTGTACTATTTCTTCCGTCTTTTCTCCTGCCTTATGCTCGATATATTCCATAGCCGCATAGGTTACAAAGAGAAAAGGCAGTATCTTCAACGCGTCTATTAAAGTATCTGTAATGATATCCAAAAACATGATAGTGCTCCTTACTGCTATACCCAGGTAGGTTTCTGATCCATTCTATTTTACTCTTACCCAACAAGTAGATTCACTTATCTTCACACACCTGAAAAATATAAAACTTCAAATAATAAGATTCATCAGCCGCCCAGAGAATCGGATGGTCGGGAGCCTGCGTCCTGAATTCCACCTGACGCAGTCTCTTATGTACATTTCTGGCCGCCTGATTGATAGTTTCGGTAAACAGTTCATAAGACATAAAGTGAGAACAGGAGCAAGTTGCCAGAAAACCGCCGTCCTTTACCAGCTTCATGGCGCGAAGATTGATCTCTCTGTAGCCTTTTACGGCATTTTTAATGGAATTGCGCGATTTCGTAAATGCAGGCGGATCCAGAATGACCACGTCAAACTTCTCACCTTTCACTTCCAGCTCCGGTAACAATTCAAACACATCCTGGCACCGGAAAGATACTCTGTCTTCCAGACCGTTCAATTTCGCATTTTCAAAGGCCTGATCCACAGCAAGTTGGGAAGCATCCACGCCAATGACCTCCCTGGCGCCGGCAATGCCCGCATTCAGCGCAAAAGAACCTGTATGGGTAAAGCAGTCCAAGACCCTTGCATCCTTACATAGTTTCTGAATTGCCAGTCTGTTATATTTCTGATCCAGGAAAAAGCCTGTTTTCTGCCCGTCCTTAACATCTACGATATATTTTACGCC
This sequence comes from Lachnospiraceae bacterium, assembly GCA_014803415.1. Taxonomy (GTDB): domain Bacteria; phylum Bacillota; class Clostridia; order Lachnospirales; family Lachnospiraceae; genus Suilimivivens. The sequence continues at coordinate 31,255 of JAAVBZ010000015.1, read as the reverse complement.
ATTTTCTATGATTTCAACATCAGTATCAAATTCCTCTCCGATAAAGCCTTTGATACGTTCCATGCCTTCATTCGTTCTTACTTTGGCATCGCTTCTTTCATACACGCCTCTGATCGTAATGCCGTCCTCTGCCATCACTTCCTTTAAAAGCTCAATGATCTGTAACTTAAATCTGTCAATGCCAAGTGCAAGGGATTCCACTACAAGCACATCAGAAAATTTATCAATGACAAGCCCCGGAAGGAAATCCGCTTCTCCGAAAATGACACGGCAGCTTTCGGTATCAACAGTCTTCTTACGATATTCCCAGGCATCTCTGACCCTGTGTCGCAGAAATTCCCTGTGGATCTCCTGATTGCTGTTTCTGGTCATAAGCCGTATCCTGATCCTGGAATTCTGATTGATAAAACCTTTTCCCATGGGAAATCCGTCAAAGTCACAAACCGCCACTATATCACCATTCTGAAAGCTTCCTGCAATACCGGCAATTTCATTATCAAATATCCACATACCGCCTGTCTTAATAGTGCGGCCTTCTCCCTTTTTCAGGGTCACAATAGCTTCATTCATTTTGATACCCTTTCCTTTCCTGTTTTCACAGTATAGCACGTTTCTTTCCTTTGTTTCAATACAGCAACCGTTATTGCTACTTTAAGTTTCGGTAAATTGAAACAGAAGGTTGCACATTGAAAACCGGATTAGGTGGTTCGCAACCCGCACGGAATGATATATATATGGTATCTGTTAAAAAGAAAGGACGATAAATTAATGTTAAACAAAAACTTCTTACTTATCATGATCGGACAGATCATTTCTTTATTCGGAAACGCAATTCTCCGGTTTGCTCTGCCTCTGTATCTTTTGGGAAAAACTGATTCTGTTATGATCTTCGGACTGGTATCTGCCTGTTCATTTGTTCCGATGATACTACTGTATCCCATAGGTGGTTTGATTGCAGACAGAATTAACAAAAGAAATATTATGGTGATCCTGGATTTTTTCACCGCAGGGATCACTTTATTATTCACGATAGCGCTTGGAAAAATTGATCTGACTATACTTATTCTTGTGATGCTTATTCTTCTTTATGGAATACAGGGCACATACCAGCCGGCGGTACAGGCTTCTGTTCCTTTGCTGATGTCACGGGATGATCTGGTCAAAGGCAACGCCGCTATCAATCTGATATCCTCTTTGGCTTCACTGGCCGGCCCCATAGCAGGCGGTGCTATCTATGGTTTTTTTGGCCTGTACCCCATTTTATATGTAAGTATCCTGTGCTTTACCCTTTCTGCTGTTATGGAACTTTTCATCAAAATTCCCTATGAAAAACGCATGCCATCCGCCGGTATCTTCCAAACAGCACTTCTGGATCTGAAGGAAAGCATCAAGTTTATGAGAAAGGAAAGACCTGTTATATGGAAGATTTCTTTAATTGCAGCTACTGTTAATTTATTTTTCAGCTCCCTGATCAATATTGCTTTACCGGTGATCATCACGCTGCTGCTGGGTTTTTCGGAAACAACCGGAAACCGCCTGTTTGGCTATGCCCAGGCGGTTCTTGCTGCCGGAAGCCTGACAGGCGGATTACTGGCAGGTATTCTTTCCCGGAAGCAAAAGGCATATTATCAGTATCTATTACTGATCCTCACTTCTGTGACTTTGCTTCCAATAGCTGCCGGTCTGTTTTTTCCTATGCCCGGCGTAACAGTCTATTTGATCATCATCATATGCTGCTTTGTAACGGTAACAATTTCTTCCCTTTTTTCCATCCAGATGCTTTCTTATCTGCAATTGCTGACTCCCCATCATATGTTGGGAAAAGTCACATCCTGCACCATGTGCATCTGCATGTGCTCACAGCCCATAGGTCAGGCCATTTACGGAATCCTGGTAGAAATCCTCAAAGAGCGGATCTATCTGCTTTTTATTACTGCTTTTGCAGTTACCGCACTGACAGCCTTGGGAAGCCGAAAAATATTTAAGGAAGTAGATACATTGCTTTCTTAACAGCTTATAGAAGTTCAAACAAGCAAGTACCCGCCAGATAAAGAATTGGCTGATGAAGCAGATAGATCAGAAGCGAATGTCTTCCGAGAAAGCCAAAAGGCGCCAGATTCCATTTAAAAAATGAATATTCAAAAACATTTCTTTTTTGAAATAAATGGTATAGAAAATAACCGCTTATAAACAAAAACAACCAGGGAAGCAGCGAAAAATAATCGGTTGAAAAAAAATCAGGTGCCGGAAAGCCCAGATAAGTCATCAGCATCCCACGATACCAGGAATCCGGCAGCTGGACCAGATCAAATTTTTCAAACCCCAGATATCCTGAATTAACATTTCTTGTTATCACAAACAGGAAAAAGCTCAGAAAGATCCCCGCTTCCGGCGGGATCTTTTTAAGCACTTTATCAAACAGGAGCATAAGCATCATGCAGGAACCAATCAAAGTCAACACGCCAAATACCGCCCTGTTCTCAGGCATGACCAGACAGGTTACGGCAGTTACCAAAGCTCCTCCTGTGAAAACAATAAGTCCTCTTTTTAAGGGTCTCTTTCCTAATGGCCAGCAAAATCCTGACAAAAGAATAAACGTCCAACAGATACTTTGCTGCCAGATATAAGCTCCGGCTCCATAGTACCAGTTCCACCTTATCCCATAAAGATTGACCAGATCCCAGGCCCCATGATAAAAGATCATACTAAGCAGTGTAACTCCCCGAATACAGTCAAGTAACTCATACCTTCTATTCTTTTTTTCATTCAAGAAATTCTCCGAACTCATCAAGTCTCCTTTCAGAGCAAATACTATTCTTTCTTTTTGCTTTACGATTCTTCTGATTAATAAATGCTGTGGAAACATCCATTGCCATCCGGCAGGCTTTGGTCTCATCCAATGCATTCAACATTACAAAATCATGTATGATTCCCTGCAGTCTCATAGCCGTCACCGGAACGCCTGCTTCCCGCAGTTTCCTTGCATATGCTTCTCCTTCATCTCTCAGTACATCTGCTTCCCCATTTAAGATCAAAGCAGCAGGCAATCCTTGCAGATCACAGGTATCTGCCTTTAAAGGAGAAGCCGTTATTTCATTTCGATCTTTTTCCGATGTTGTATACTGGTTCCAGAACCATATCATTCCGTCCCGATAGAGATAATAGTCTGTTGCAAAGCGATGATACGACTGCGTATTAAAGCAGGCGTTTGTTACGGGGTAATACAGTACCTGCTTTTGAATATAAGGTCCCTTACGGTACTTTGCCATCAATGTCATGGCAATCGCCATATTTCCGCCCACACTGTCTCCTGCTACCGTTAGTGTATCGGGGCAGAGGCAGAAATTCATCTTCTTTGCAAGTTCGGGAAGCTTACATAATACATAATAGCACTGCTCAATGGCTACCGGATACCGGACCTCCGGCGATCTGCTGTATTCTGGAAATACTACTATAGAATTAGTTCTTACTGCAAGCTCCTTTACCAGCTTTTCATGGGTATGAAAACTGCCGAACACCCAGCCCGCCCCATGAATATAAAATATGACATCGGACAGACAGTTTTCATTATACGGCTTTACAACAAATACCTTCAGTTTTCCCCATCTTCCGGTATTGATCTCTGTTTGCTCCTCATCTGCCTGATACATACACACAGGCAGATTCTGCGCCTTCTCCAGAATCTCTCTTCCCTCATCGGGCGGCAGCTGAAAAATGAAAGGCGGTATGGAATTTGCATCGCAAACCTCTACCGCCTGCTGTTCTAAAGATATTCTTCTCATATCTTAATCCTCCAAAAAAGTATAATCTAAAGGGATTAATCTTCCTTTATAAATATATACTCCCGGTTTGTAGATAAAGATTCATCAAATTTATATCTTAATTCATGAAAATTCTTAATTTCTTCCACATTTTCTATTCCCTCTTCTGCCATAAAGCGAACCATTTCACCTCTCGCCATCTTGGCAAAAGTGCCTTTTTGAATGACTTTTCCATTCTTCCATTCTCCAAAGACACATGTTAAAAAGATATCCTCCTTCTGAAGGTATTTCTCAATACATACCGAGTACTCTTTAGACGCAAGATTTACAATGGTTCTATCCTTGTCCATAACCGCACGATACAGCAGATCTCCCCAAAAATCATAAAGATCCTTCGTTTTGTCTATTGCTGCCCTTGCCTGCATCTCAAGACGGTAAGGCACTACACCGTCAAACGGGCTCAAAACCCCGTAAAATCCGGAAAGGATCCGCAAATGCTCTTCTACATATCCAAGAGCCTTTTCAGTAAATACAGAAGGCATCATGTACTGATACTGTATTCCCTCATAAGATATAATCGCGGGCGTCAGGTTCTTATTCAGATCCATTTCCTGAAACCGTCTGAAATTGAGTTCTGCTATCTTCTCATTACAGCCCCACAACTTCTTTGCTTCCTCAAAAGTCAGATTCTGCATATATTCCTTTATTTGAATTGCTTTATCATAAAACCGGGGCAATCTATTCACCGGATACATATCCGTATTCACATTCATTTTCTTTGCCGGTGATACTATTATTTTCACAGCTCTTCCTCTTCTTCAACCGGCTTCCATGCCCTGCCGAAATTTACATCTTTAAACAGTGCGGCAAGCCCCGTAATCTGCTTAAGGCGCAATATTTCATCCCGATCCATGCCAAGATGTCTGGATATCCATGCATCGGAACGGCCAAGCTCATGCAGCTCTTTTACAATATTACTCATCAGATCCACATCATGGCTGCCCCTTGCCCTGTTGTGCCGAATGGTACTTGCCATTCTTTGATCCAAAGCTTTATCAATGACGGAGACCGGTATCAGACCCTTTTCCCTTTCATAAATGTCAGGGTATTCCAGCATGACCCTGTAACGATGAAAGCCGTCAACTATAACATAAATATCATTTTCTTTACTATAATAACAAACNATNGGCATGGTATATCCATCTGCNTTGATACTTTCATAAAGCAGTNTCATNTCCGGGGGCGCTACTTTATTAGGATTATAAGTGTTAGGNTTTANTTTTTCAATCGGNACCGGAATAATATTGTAAACAGGACTTTTATNCTCCATAATCCATCTCCTCTATGCTTTTGTACTTACGCCGTATAACATCAATGCGTTTTTGCTGTTGTCTGCTCATACCAAATCCCATNAACCTGCAGATATGATCATTTTTNAGAATNCAAAAACACATTCTCTTCCAGCTGGGNATATCTTTTGTTGACTTAATATCATCTGTATCATCTGGAATATTCCCAAGAAATACTACTCGTGACTTTTTATTCAAAGTATAATTNGAAACGCCGTTTCTCTTGATCTGGTACCCATGCTCCTCCAGTTCGCGGATCGCATCTTCNTCAAGNCCGCCCCCNGTTTTATGCCAGAANTCAATGGAGGTGTTAAACTTTTCCACATAATTATTTCTCAACCTTGCAGGCAGTGTATCCAATAAAAATAATGTATAGGATTTCCAGGTATGACCCTCCGGCAAAGTAACATTTCGATACCCTANNGCCTTGGTTTTACTGTATATGCTGGCAAAATTCGCTCCCTGTACCCTGCCAACCAGTTTTACCCAGATTTCCGGATCGATAACACGGTACAGATTTAAAGAATCCCTGGAATAATCATTAAACGGAGAAGCTACCCTCATTTGGGAAACCTTCAGACCGGCCTTATAATAAAGATCATATAAATGATTATAATCGTAATTAAACAGCCAGTTGGCGTGCCAGATATCTTCCAAAGTCCAGTCATACAGTGGAGAAGCACACCATGCATCTTTAAACTGCTTGCTGATCCAGCATTCTCCCTTATATCCATACCTTTTATTTAAAAATCCGCTGTATCTTTGCAGCGATTCACCGGCACGCATTCCTAACAGACAGACTGTTTTTTTATTTCCGTGAGATATCCTGTACCAGCGTCCGAACTGCTTGGCAAGATCCTCCTGGTGCATTCGATATCTGTAGGTCGTCATAGGATTATTTTCCAGATTTATAACATATTCTTTTTGNGGCATATNCCTGACCCAGCATTCCTTTTTAGTATCATCCCACGGATACCAGTACATCTCATAACTGCTGAGAGCAGTCCGTGTTGCCATGGGAAGACATACCCANTAAGGTTCAACTTCATCNTTNATCCTCTCNAAAGTTCTNTCTACATATTCNGTAGTCACNGTGTACTGAGCCTCAAAATCCTGATGNAAAACGCCGATCTTCTTTTCCGGATAATTTTTCCTTCTGTAATCCATTACCAGATTCAAAAGCAACCCGCTGTCCTTTCCTCCGGAAAAAGAAACATAAATATTATCAAATTCCTCAAAAATAAAATGCAGCCGCATCTGCAAAGCTGTATATACATCCTGCTTTAAATATTCCCGTACCATATTAATTTGCCTTTGTGTAATTTCCAAATTTTTCCAATTGTGCTACTATTGAATAAATTTAGCATACAAAGCAGACAAATTCAATAAATTATGAGAAGATTTTCATTTAAAATCAGTCAAGTTATTCTTGCTTTTTGTTTTTTTCTATGTTAGATTAAGCTTGTCTTTTATTCTACTTGGTCTCTTTCAATAGCAATTCGCTAAATATTCCAGGTAAGTTTCTAACTAAACAAAAGAAAGGACACTTCTATGCAAAATCGCAAAAAATCTTCTATTCTTTCCGATGCAACCGGACCCGTCACCATTCGTATGACCAATGACTATCTTTTTCGTGCTCTCTTGCAAAGGAACAATAAAGTATTAAAAGGACTTATTTGCTCACTGCTGCATTTGGCCCCCGAACAGATCATATCGGTAGTCATTACCAACCCCATCGAGCTTGGCTCTTCTATTGACACAAAAGATTTTCTTTTGGATATTAAATGTCTTTTAAACAATAATACTATTATTAATCTGGAAATGCAGGTTATCAATGAACATAACTGGCCGGAACGATCTTTAAGCTATTTATGTCGTTCTTTTGACAGCCTGGAAAGCGGTGAAGATTATGCAGAAACAAAAAGCGCCATTCAAATTGGTATTTTAGATTTTACCCTTTTTAATGATATGCCGGAATTTTTCTCAACCTATATGATAATGAATGTGCGAAATAGCAGAATTTATAGTAGTAAATTTCGGCTTTCTGTGCTAGACTTAACCTGCATAGACCTTGCAACTGAAGAGGACAAGCACTTTCGCATTGATTACTGGGCTTCTCTCTTTAAAGCTGCAACATGGGAGGAAATCAAATTGTTAGCACAAAAGGATTCCATTATTGAAGAAGCATCCAATACCATTTATCAACTTACTCAGGAAGAGAAAATACGCTTGCAGTGTGAGGCCAGAGAAGACTATTATCGCCAACAGCGTGCGATCGAACAACGTATATCCGAAAAAGATACTCTTATTGCTGAAAAAGATGCGATTATCGCTGAAAAGGACAGCCTCATTGCTGAGTTAAAAGCCAAACTGGAAGCTGCACGCTCTGGAAACGAATTAAATGCCTCATTGCAAGCAACAGAGCATCAGACTTGAAACACCCCCTAAAGGGCGGATTATTTTACATTACTTAAACAATGACTGACATCCAAAACCAAAGAGACTTATAGAAATTTCATATATGCTGCAATCGTTTCTTCAGTCAGCTCTTCTATCGTAAATTTTTTTCTTCCATAAAGATAGGTGTCCAGCTCTCCTGAAACCGGAGCTATCCACTTCGGATCAATACTTTCTGTGCCGGTAATAATTGCAGCAGCTGTCATCAATTGTGCTGCCGTACAGTCCGCATCATGTCCTTCCAGACATATGATCTCAAGCGTCTGTTCAAAATCGTTATTTCCAAACCAGATCGCAACCACTTCAGCCGCTGCATTTGGATAAGCATGTACCCATGAGTATTCTTTTAATTCCTCAAGACACATCTTCCATGCGGCTCGCCAATCTTTGCATGAAATGCATATGTCCATAGCAATCTTAATAACGCTATAATATTCAGAGTTTTTCGGCAGCATTCCTGTTGTCTTTTTCAAAGCTTCTCTTATATTCTGCTCCGTATAAGCACATGAAACCAAAAGCGCACTGAACACTTCTCCGATGATTCCATTGTTTGCATGAGATATCTGACCATCCAGCCATGCCAGCCGTGCTGCTTCAAAAGAATCTCCAGGTGCCAGCATTCCACATATTGCCCCACGCATCTGCGCACCGATCCACTCACAATAATAATTACCTTGCCGTCCGCTTTCAGGAGGATAGATCCCCTGCTTTAAGTTTCTCATGGCAATTCCTTCCGCACTCATTGCCAGAGGAATCCAAGAAAGCCATTCATGGGCAATATCTTTGGAAGTAATCGCTCTTCCTCGTTTTTTGTATGCTTCCAAAAAGGCAATTTCATAGGTGATATCATCATTATAGACTGAAGGCTGCTGGAAATAATTCTTAAACTCACTTAAATTTGTAGCGATTTCGTTATAGTGATAGCCTTCCAACTGGGATCCGGCTATACCTCCAATCATCTGACCATACCATCCAGCTCTGGTTTTCCTAATATACTCTTCCTCTGCTACCGGTTGGCGCGGCGTCCATTCCGTTACTGCCCCGCAATACTCCTCCCATGTTTCTATTCTTTTAAATTTCCTACATTTATGCCTGGGATCTTCCTTGGCTTCACGCAGATACCGATGAATCTCACTGGTTATCACACGTAATTTTCTCCAATCTTTTTTCTCCAATGCTTCCAGACCTGATTCCATTAAAGACTCGGCTTCCTCTACAATGTATCCCATAGATTTCATACTTGCGACCGCACCGCCGATTCCGCTTAATCCGTCTGCTCCGGAAGAAGGCAGCCTTACCCCAAGCCATTGGCGCTGTAACTGCTCTTCCTCCTTTTCCTGACACGGAACTAAATTATTCCACATCGTATCTGCATCCTCTTTGGCAGGGATAGATAGCCTGCTGTTTTTTAAAGCATTTAAGAGATATTCATTTGCATTCATAAATTTACTTAGCCTTTTCCTTTAATCTGAATAAATTTTTCAATTTCCTCTGCAGAGGGCATAGATTTTTGAGCGCCTTTCCTTGTCACTGATAATCCGCTTGCATAATTCGCATAACGAACTGCAGTAAAGAAATCATCTCCCTTTTCAATCCTCGTACAAAAAGCCCCTGCAAAAGTATCTCCTGCTGCAGTTGTATCAACAACAGAAATCTCAATAGCAGGAATCATAATTTCCTGCGTCCCGTCTGTGGCATATACCCCTTGTCCGCCTAATTTGATAATAACATTGTTTACACCCTTATCTAGAAAACAGCCTGCTGCTTTTCTGGCGCTTTCCTCATCAGTTACTTTGATTCCTGATAACATCTCAGCCTCAATTGCATTAGGTGATATATAATCCAACATTTCATATGTACTTTCCGGCAGCCCTTCCGGCGGAACCGGAGCCGGATCAAGAAAAGTCATAATGTTGTGTTTTTTAGCATAATTTATTGCCGTTATAACGCATTCAATCGGAATTTCCAACTGCACCATAATGATTTTCAGATTCACTAATTTACCAAGTGCTTCCAGTATCTCATTTTCCTTAACGTTTTGATTGGCACCCGGGCAGACAATAATACTGTTTTGTGCCTGACAGTCTAAAGAAATGATAGCAATTCCTGTAGTTTTTTCCTTATCTGTAATGATTCCTTCTGTACTTATACCCTGATCCTCCAGAGTGTCTTTAATTATTTTTGCATTAACATCATCGCCTACTCTTCCGATCATTTGAACACTGCCTCCGGTTCTTCCTGCGGAATATGCCTGATTCGCACCTTTTCCTCCCGGTGTGATCAATACATCATTCGCCAGAACCGTTTCACCTATGTCAGGTCTTTTCCCCAGCATGACAGAATAATCCATATTCAAACTTCCCACCACTGCAATTTTAATACTCTCTGCTCCTAACATATCTTTTACCCCTTGTCCTTTAACCCAAACCGGCAATTGCCGAAATCATCATATCCCAAAATAAATCAAAGTTCAGTTTATCGCCTACATATACGTTTGGCTCTTTCAATTCTTTGCCGGAGTTCATACGAAAAACATCAATACAGGTCATACCATAAGTAAACTCGCCCTTGGTCTCAATATCTACCCTAAGATGCTTTGTTGTTAAAACATCCTGATCGATCAAATATGCAACGCAGCATGCATCATTTACAGGAGCTCCGTTCTTTCCTGCCCGCTTTGAATTATTGTTGTAGAAAGTCATAAAATCATTCACAAATTCACTTACTGGGGAATTGATCGCCTGAATTCTCTTCATCACTTCCGGTATAGCAACTGCCTGATAAGTCAAGTCCAGCCCGCACATCACCTTTGGAATTTCGCTTTCAAACAAAATACGTGCTGCTTCCGCATCGCTCCAGATATTAAATTCCGCTGCCGGAGTAATGTTTCCGAACCTTCCGCCGCCCATGATGACCAACTGCTTTATTTTTTTTGCAATTGCAGGTTCCCTTCGCAGTGCGAGCGCAACATTGGTCAAGGGACCGGCTGCAACAATTGAAATATCTCCGTTCGATTCCATTAAAGTATCGATCAGAAAATCACATGCATGTTTTTCAATCGGTTTTCTTTTTGGCTCAAATAACTTTGCACCATCCAGACCCGACTTTCCATGCACAAATGGAGCCGTATAGAGCGGCTTCACTAAAGGAGCGCTGCACCCGGCAGCTACTGGAATATCTGCATTAATTATGTCCATTGTGATAAGAGCATTTCTTGTGGTCATTTCCAAAGGGGCGTTCCCGGCAACTGTCGTTACCCCCAACAGATCTATCTTGGGACTTCCCACTGCCAATAAAATCGCCATCACATCATCATGTCCCGGGTCGCCATCATATATCATTTTTACTCTTGAATTACAGTTTTCCATTATTATCACCCTTTCTTTTCTGTTTCCATTATTTGCTCTTTATCGGAGCCAACATTTTTCTGTTATTCTGCAGCACATGGATTGCCAGCATTATAATCGTTACTGCATAAGGAATCGCCTGAATAAACTGACTGGGAATCGATAAGCCCGGATAAGTTTCAATTAAAATAGCAATGGCATTGGCAAACCCGAAAATCAGACCGCCGCGCAAGACTCCATATGGCCTTGCATTTCCGAGACTAATGACTGCCAGCGCTATAAATCCGTTTCCTGCTGTCATATCTCTTACAAACATACTGGTTGTTCCTGTTGAAAGAAATGCTCCTCCTATTCCACACAGAACGCCGCAGATTATAAAAGCCGAATACTTTATTTTTAAATCATTGATGCCTACGCTCCTTGCAGCTTGTACATTTTCTCCTACTGCTATCAGATGTGCGCCGTATGGCGTTTTATAAAAAATCAGACTGCAAAGGATTACGCTTAAAATAGCGATCCATACAATCAAACTGTGTCCGCTGATAACAGAAAGTATTGGTACATTTTCAATGATCGGAATATTTATTACCGGTATCATTGCTACTCCTTCAGGCTGATAAGACCCCGATGAACCAAAAAATGTCTGCAGCAAGAATACTGTTATTGCGGAAGCAAAAGTATTAATAGCAAAGCCCGTTACAATATGATGCGCTTTATACTTAAATGTAAAAAAGGCCAGCATCAGACAAAGGAACACACTTGCTGCACATCCTGCCAATATTCCGAGAATCCAGTTGCCTGTCATAGCATTTACAACAATAGAAAAAAACGCAGATACAAGCATGGCTCCTTCAAGCCCTATATTCATCACTCCCACTTTTCCACAAAATAATCCTCCTATTGCTGCTAAAATCACGGGAGCAACTAACTTAAAAACAATTGCAAAAATCGACAAATTTAAGATCTGTTGAAAAAAGAAACTAACCATTCTTCTCAACCTCCTTTGCAAACTTTCTTTTATTCAAATAAGGAGTCAGCATTCTTGATGAAATCAGCATGATCATTATAACCTGTATGATAAGAACCAGTTCCCGTGACACATCCGTATTCTGCTGCATGATCTGTCCTCCGACCTTTAAATAAGCAAAGAAGAAACTGATCAGCAATACTCCTACAGGATGATTAGATGCCAGCAACGCAATGATGAGTCCGTCTCCTCCCATCCCACTTGCAAAATCATCAAAGAAGGATCTATGCATTCCAAGCACTTCCACTGAACCTGCCAGTCCGGACAGCCCACCGCTGACTGCAAAGCAAAAAATCGTAATAAGCTTAATATTCAAGCCCCCATACTGCGCAAAAACTTTGTTCTGCCCTACTGTTTCCATACGGTAACCAAAGGTGCTGTGTTTCATTAATATATAAATCAAGACCACCATCCCCAGCGCAATCAGAATTCCGGAATGGGCAGTGATTTCCGAAGATATTCCTTTAAGCTCCAAATATTCCGGTATGTAATGCATCCTGATGACTCCGCCGCTGTCAGGATCCCTGAAATAAGAATTGGTCATTCCCGATGTCATCAATGTTGCAATATAATTCAGCATCAGTGTTGTGACAACCTCATTAATATTAAAATAAGCTTTTAATGCTCCTGCCACAGTTGCATAAATAACGCCCCCGCCTACTGCTGCTATGAAAACCACCGCTATATGCAATCCCTGGGGAAGCCCTATCAGGTAATTGCCTGCTATCGCTGTCATAAATGCACCCATGTAAAATTGCCCCTGTACCCCCATATTAAAAAGTCCTGTCTTAAAAGCTACAGATGCAGAAAGGCCGACTAATATAAGCGGCGTCACCTTGTTAATGATGCTATTCATATAAAACGTATTGGACAGCGGCAGTACAAGAAGACTCTTTATTGCGGATAACGGTTCATCCGAAACCAATAAAATCAAAAGACAGCCCAGTAGTACGGCAATCACAATAGATGATACGGTAGATAATATATTCGTATTCTTTAATTTCTGTTTCATTCTATTCCTCCGACTCGGTTAGATTCTGATGTCCATTTAATATATATTTTCCTATTTCATTCTCGGTAATCGTATCATCATTATCTCGAATTGCCACCAGTTCCCCATTGTAAAGCATTCCTATCTTATCACTTAATCCCATAATTTCTGTCAGTTCTGCTGAAATCAGAAGGACTGCAGCACCCTCGTTGCGTTGCTCTATGATCTTATTGTGAATGTATTCGATAGATGAGATATCTACTCCCCGCGTAGGCTGACAGGCTATCAGCAGATCCGGTTTCTTGCTGATTTCACGCGCCACGATAACTTTCTGTACATTTCCACCCGACATGGATCCCACTGAAGCCGTTTCACCGTCGGTCTTGATCTCATATTCATCAATCAAATGCCTGGATTGCTTTCTGACTTCCTTCCAGTTCAAAATAGGTCCCTTATTAAATTCCCCGTTGCTGTGAGAACATATAATAAAATTTTCAGCTACAGACTGACCAAGACTTGAACCGCGCAAATTACGGTCATCGGGAATATATCCAATCGATTTTCTCCTGAAATCAGCTGTACTGATACCTGTTATGTCTTTTCCATCATAGTATACCTTGCCTGATGCAGGTTTTAAAAACCCGATGATTGCATCAATGAGTTCCGACTGTCCGTTTCCTTCCACCCCAGCAATTCCGAATACCTCTCCTTCTTTGATGGAAAAGGACATATCCTTTACCTTTAACGCACCTCTTCGATCCATTACATTTAAATTCGCGACCTCAAAAATTATCTTCTTTTCACCTCTGCATTCTACGCGTTCTCTCTTGGGCTTTAACTGGCGTCCGATCATCAGACGTGTTATCTCATCCGGACTTGTTTCACATGTTTTCAATGTCTTGATCGTCTGTCCGTTCCGCAGCACGGTAACAGAATCGGAAATATCCATCACTTCTTTTATTTTGTGGGTGATCAAAACAATCGTATAACCGTCCTTAACCATCAGGCGCAGCGAACAAAATAATTCTTCTGTCTCCTGCGGGGTCAACACTGCTGTCGGTTCATCCAATATAATAATCTTGGCGTTATTATAAAGAACTTTTAAAATTTCAATCCTCTGTTTTGCTCCTACCGACAAACGATAAACCGGTTCATCAAAATCTGCCGTCAGGCCAAATTGCTTTGAAATTTTTTCCATCTGTTCTTTTTCTGATTTTCGATCACAGAAAATCTTTTTCTTTTTTTCATTACCAAGTGCAATATTCTGTGCCACAGTATAAGATGGAACCAGCATAAACTCTTGATGTACCATCCCCATGCCATATGCGATCGCTTCTCTGGGACTTTTAAAATTTACTTCTTTTCCCGAAATATAAACTGCTCCCTTTGTTTTTTCTTCCAATCCAAACAGCACTTTCATTAAGGTCGTTTTACCGGCTCCGTTTTCTCCTACCAATGCATGAATCTCACCTTTTTTTACACAAAAGTTAACGCCGCTGTTCGCCACTGTTCCATTGGGATATATTTTATACATATCCTTCATTTCAATTACATTTTGAATTTCTGCGCCCATACTTCCTCCCATATAAATCGGACGCCCTCTAAAAGAATCAGAGGACGCCCCATTTCTGTTAATACAGTTCAGATTTAACCTCTATCTCTCCGTTTACCAGCGCTGTTGTAATTTTTTCCATTTCCTGCTTGATAGAATCGGGGACATACTGCTCATACAATTCGTCTGTGGCAAGACCGATACAGTCCTCCTTGATTCCCCACAACTGAGAAGTTCCCATTTCAAGCTCGCCCTTTTGATATAATTCGATCGCATTATAAATTCCGGTTCCGCTGGTTTTCAGCATAGAGGTCAGTACACTTCCCGGATAAATCCCATTTTGATTGATGTCAACGCCAATCGTATATTTGCTTGTCTCATTTCCAGCCTCCAAAGTTCCCAGTCCTGCACTTGCTCCTACATTAAAGATAATATCTGCATTCTGTGAATTATACATTGCCATAGCAAGTTCTTTCGCTTTCGGTGCATTAACGGCATCTCCCACATAAGACTTCAAAACCTCAATCTCACTGTCTATATAATGCGCTCCCTGCTCATATCCATCATAGAAATCATTGATCGTAGGTGAATCCATTACTCCTATGAAACCAATTACCTTGTCGGAATTTGTACCTTCAAGTTCTGTACTCGTCGTTACAAGCGCTGCAAATGCCCCTGCCAGGAATGAACCTTCACACTGATTGTACATAGCATTGAATATATTCGGTCTGACCTCCGTCATGGTGGTATCCATTACAAAAAAGTCCTGCTCAGGATACTTGTCCGCCAGTTCCAGTACGATATCACTTGTTTTTCCCGTCAAAGTAACAATGATGTCATATTCTCCGCTGACAACAAGCGCTTCAATTGCCGGTTGATAGTCAGCCTGATCAGAACCACCCTCGATTAATTTTACTTTAACGCCCAATTCCTTTTCTGCCCTGAGAACGCCTTCTTTATTTCCATCAAAGTACGCATTATCACCAAAGCTGCCATTTGCATAAAAAACTACGCTCAATGCTTCCTTCTCTTCGGCTCCGGTCTCCTCGGTTTCATTCTTCTCAGTTTCATTCTCTTCAATTTTTTTGTCTTCAGTTTTCTTCTCTTCAGTTTCCTTTTGCCCGCACCCTGTCATCAATGTTACTGCCAACATCACAGCTGCTAAAAGTAAAGTACCAAATCTTTTCATCTTTTTCACCCTCCGGTTTGTTGTTTGTAAAATTAAATAGTTTCTGAATAAATTCCTTTGCTAAATCTTAGTTTTTTTACATTTTATATGCTCCTCCTCTCCTTTCTTTATTTCTGCATACTGCTTTTCAATATCTTCCATGTAAATACGGATGGATTTTTTATCCGGCATTGCATTCTGAACCCCATAGCGCGTAATCGTAATTCCGGCTGCATAAATCGCATAAATAATGGAATAAAGCAAGTCTTTTCCTTCGCTGAGCGAAACTGCCATCGCACTGATAAATGAATCTGCTCCGCCAGTTGTGTCTATAGGAGTAAAAGGAGCACTTGGAAAATATAATGCATGATCTTTGTTTTTTAAATATGCTCCTCTCTTTCCCAAGGTCACGATCACATTTTTTACACCAATCTGCAGTAATTTTTCTGCTTTTTCTTCCATAGTCAAGTCTTCGCCTGCATAAATTCGGATCATTTCTCTTTCATTCGGTACAAGATAGTCGATACCGAATAATACATCTTCTCCCACTTCTTCAAGACCTGAGGGTTTTAAGATGATTTCTGTTCCATTTTCTCTGCAGCTCTTTTTGACTACCATTATTGCCTCACGCGATATTTCCGAAGATAATAAACAATATTTTGCTGCCCGAAAAATATTTTCATGCCGCTTCAGCTGTGCCTCATCAAGATTTTCGTTTGCCCCACGGTAAACTACTATGGCATTTTCTCCATCCCTGTCTATATGAACAAATGCCTTTCCACTGTCTGCCTGATCGTCAAATTCCACGCCGTCTGTATGAACTCCATTGTCCGTCAGGCTTTTATATAACCGGCGTCCGTCTGCATCTTTTCCTACCCTGCCGATCATATATGCCTGCCCGCCCAGCCGGCCGACTCCCACCGCCTGATTCGCTCCTTTACCTCCCGGAAGAGTCAGAATATTTTTTGCAATTATTGTTTCTCCGTTTACCGGGATCCGCACACCTTCTATGTTGTCGTCAATATTCATACTCCCTACAATAACAATTTTATGTCCGTCTTTCCGTTTTCCTATGTCCTGTATACTGTTTCTTTTTATTACCTCTGGGAAAAATTTTCTGGTAACTTCACTGTCTTTTTCCTCTATGACCATCTGCAGCAGATGATCCACGGCATCCACCGTCATCTGGCGGATAGGATAGCCTACTGCCGTTATTCCGCCTGCCAGATATTCCAGCATTTCATGGTCTTTCACACAGATCACAGAAAAATCCTCAGGAACTTTAATACCGATCTGCTCTGCATATTCCAATACACAGCCGACAATTTCCATATCTCCGCAGATCACTGCGGTAGAACTGTCACTTACACAGGAAATCAGTCCATTCTGCCGGATTCCATTAAGGTCCTCCCCAATATATGATGTAATGAACTGCCTGGGCAGATTCTGTTCCCCATAAACAGCCTCTACTCCGTCAAGAATTATTTTTTCCGCCTCTCTTAAAATGACACTTATCTTTTGATGGCCTGCATTAAGCAGTTCTATTGCCGAAAGTCTTCCGGCTTCATACTTATGGAAATAAAATGTATTCTTTTGCTTTGTTTCAAAAGAACTGGTATCCGTCAAATAAACCAGCTTACAATTCTCAAGATATTGAGAAACCGCCCTGGAAGAATCCACAAGGATTCCCGAAACCCCTCGTTTTTGCAGCTCATATACTGCATTGTCTATTTCTTCCTGTTCTTTTTCTGCAGTTAGGACTACTGGGAAAAAACCCTGTACCCGAAGGGCTGATTCGATTGAAGTAACCATCTGCGAATAATGAGGATTCTCTTTGCAGATCACAAGTCCGATGAAACGATTGATCAGTCCCTCCTTTACTCTGTATCTGGCATAGGGAATATAATTATTTTCTTCTATGATCTTCAGAACTTTGTCCTTTGTTTTTTTACTGATGTCCTTATCTTTCCCGTTCATAACTTTTGATACGGTGGATACGGAAACATCTGCCAATCTTGCAATTTCCTGAATATTCATCCTATTTCCTTTTCTGTCATTTTGTTGTTTCTTTTTTACACGCAAATTATATAATTCCCATAAAAATATTGCAATACTCGCAGATTACGAAACTATTTTTCGACATTTATCACAAATTTACACTATTTACTAAAATATTTTCGTTAGCTTTTTTCGTACAATTTTTCGGAAAAGAATGACAAAAAATCCCAATGAGCATTCATTCTAAATACTCATTGGGATTTATAAAGTTTTCGCATATTGATTACAATTCCTGCAGCAATATCTGCAGAATCATTATATGATATTCCTCATCCTTAATAATTCTAAGAAGTACAGCGTTAACACAATCATCATCCATCATTTTTATATGCATTCTGTATTGATTTATGGCTGCTGTTTCGGCATCTATATCTGCCAATATCATTTTTCTGGTATTTTCCGGAATAGTCAGACATTCCGGCGTCCACATTTTCTGCCTGCCACATTGCAGTTTTGCACTAAAGTCAATATTTCCTCCCAGTAAATACATTAATTCACCCAGTTTCTGCAAATGCATCATCTCTGCCATTGCAATCCCCAGTATGGTTTTTGCCAGAGGGCATTTTTCACTGAATAAACGATTTTCATTATTGATATACTGTGTAATTGCCGACAGTTCAGACACACTGCCACAGTAATCATTGCTAAGTAAATTAGCATATCCCTGGTTTCTTTCCCTTACCTGAACCGGAGGATAAGGCAGATCTACCATAATTGGTTTCACGCCGGCAAAACTGCATGTACTGGTCAAGGAGTTTTCTTTTTCCTTCATGATATAAATCTCCCAATGTATCGATATATGATATTATATTGGGAATTTATAATATTGTGCATTTTAGATGTGGTTTTTCAGCCGATCAGATCATACCTTCCTTTATCACATCATGATCACGCAGTAATTTTTCGATCACTGTTCCTTTTATCACATGAAGAACAGGTTTCTTTAACGCATTGAGAGGACCCGGCAGTTCAATCTCCAGAGGAGATTTGCCATCCATAAGTTTCACACTGCTGTCAAGCAGCTGCCGCACATCATAAACGCTTCCCCATACTTCCGGAACACCTCTGTCTACACCAAGCAGGCCATATACGGCTTCCATGGCGGTCCTTACAGAATATTCTGTAGTGAATACAGTATCTCTGGGAGTATCTGCAAACTGACCTAAGAATGCAAAGTTCACACATCCATCCGGAATTACATCAGGACGGTCCCCCTTGGTTCTGGGCATAAAGAATGATGTAATATAAGGCATCATTGTAGGAACGCAGACAGCACTGTTTTCTGCCAGATCAGGAATCTCCTCTACAGGAACACCTATGTGATACAACCATTCTTCCGTAATTTCCCTGCCTGTACATTCTTTCATGGGCTTTTTCACAAAATCACCGGGAACATCTGTAAATAATCCGTATACCCATACACATACTTTATCTTTATCCTGATCCTTAAATTGGCCCTGCCGGTTGATGGTCCAGCTCATAAGCCAGCTGGAATCCTGACAGCTTACAATACCACCGGTAACTACCTTTCCACTTTTAGGGTCACGTTTGCAGATATTTGTAATATAAGGAAGGATCTTATCATCAAGTGTTGTAACTGTTGCAGATTCCCAGTTTGTTTTTGCCACATCAGAACAGAATTTTTCGGGATGACCGAATGCCGGATCCTGCTTGGCTATATTTTTCCATAAGTTCCAGCTTCCACTGGTCCTTACCTCAGCATCTCCATTTGGCGCATGGTTCTGATCACCATATATGGTGCCTTCCGTACAGCTTCCGTTCGTAACAAATACAAGATCATTTTCTGTGAGCATGATACCTTTTTCCATGCCGCCCACTTTACATTCAATTGCCTTGGCTACTTTCCTGCCATCTTCAAATTCAAAAATCACATTGGTAACTTCTGTATTAAACTGGAAGTCAACCCCTGCGTCTTCCAGATATTTTTGCATAGGAAGGATCAGGGAGTCATACTGATTATATTTAGTAAATTTCAGTGCACTGAAATCAGGAAGCCCTGCAATATGGTGAATAAATCTCTGGAAATAAAGCTTCATTTCCAAAGCACTGTGCCAGTTTTCAAATGCAAACATGGTTCTCCAGTATAACCAGAATGTTGAACCAAATACTTCATCGTCAAATACGTCTTCGATGGTCTTATCATACAGGTCCTCATCCTTAGTCATGAACAGCTTCATGATCTCCATACAGCCTTTCTGGCTGAGGTTAAATTTACCGTCTGTATGTGCATCCTCTCCACGGTTAACTGTAGCACGGCACAAGGAATAATTAGGATCCTCTTTATTTATCCAGTAATACTCATCCAGCACGGATATACCAGGAGTTTCTATGGACGGGATGCTGCGGAACAAATCCCAGAGACACTCAAAATGATCCTCCATCTCACGGCCGCCGCGCATTACATAGCCTCTTGTAGGATCATTAATGCCGTCGCAGGAACCGCCTGCAATATCCATGGATTCTAAAATATGTATATGTGAGCCAGGCATCTGTCCGTCACGTACCAGGAAACAGGCTGCTGCCAGAGAAGCAAGACCGCTTCCTACCAGATATGCATTTTTATCTTCCACACCTTCCGGTTTTTTGGGTTTAGCAAAAGCCTCGTAGTTACCGTTTGTATAATAAATCCCCTTACTGTTTTTAACATTTTTTCCTCTTTCGGTGTTGCGGTATTCCTGCTCACCGGCAGATTTTTCTGCCGCTTTCTTTTCTGCCTTTTTTTCTGTATTCCTATGCTTTTTTGCTGCGATCGCTGCAGCACCGGCACTTGCGGCAATTGCTGCCACGCCGATTCCGACATTCTTCTTTGATGCCATACAAATTACCACCTTTCTTTTTATTGGTTCATTCTTTTGTTTTCTATGGACATATCTTATGACTTCTTTTTTGAAAATACTATTTACAAAACAGGCGGGATGATAAAAAACTTATCATTCCGCCTGTTTTGATAAAAAATCAATTTTTCTTTTCCAGTTCAAAATTACGAATGGAATTTGTGATATTTCCACGAAGAGTAATACTCATTCTCTCTACGATTTCTTTGTGATCGTCCTTCATGCCGCGGGCAATCCAGTCCAACATCACTCCCACAAAAGCATATTTATAAAATTCCGCAATAAATAGCTTATCAGTTTCATCAATCGATGTACCCGCGCTTTTTTCTTCTACTACATTAGCGATCAGGCTGCAGGCAAGCTTGTTCAGATACTTTTCAATTTTCTCTCTGCTGACTGCACTGTATACATTCAGGATAAATGATTTATTTTCCAGAACGGCTTCAAAGATCTGAGTCATTCCTTCCTTCCACGTATCATAAGTTTTCTTGCCGTCCAGAATCCGTTTTCCGTCTTCTTCACAGATCCATTCCACCAGATCATAAATATCTTTAAAATGATAGTAAAAAGACATTCGGCTGATACCGCAGTCTGTTGTCAGATCGTTTATCGTAATCTTATCTATTTTTTTGTGCTGTAAAAGCTTCTTCAGTGATGCTTCCAGTGCAAGTTTCGTCGTATTTGACATACCTTTCCTCCATACTCATAGATATTTACAAAAGTCAGATTTCCAATTCTGCCAGCTCTGTTTCTGTCTCCAGCATACGCTCCAACAGACTTTCCTGTTGATGTTCCTCTTCTTCCAAAAGATTCTGAAGTTCCATCAATTTCTGATAATCAGCAGCAAGCTCCGGATCCAACATCTGCATCTTTAGATTCTCAGCTCTTTCTTCGCTTTCCGTCAGCATTGCTCCATATTTTTCAAGCTGTCTGGTCAGACGGGTCTTAACCTTTCCCGGATTATAGTAAGTTTTTTTATCAAATACATCTTCGATTGTAGGATTTGATGAATTTGCTTTTTTCTGTTCATGATCTTTTGATACTGTTATCTTTTTATTTTTTTCTATTAAATAATCTTCATAGCCACAGTGGAACTGTTTCACTTCATCTTTAGAAAATTCCAATATTTCCGTAGCGATCTGTTTGATAAAATAACGGTCATGGGATACGAACAGCACCGTTCCATCAAAATTCGTAAGCATTGTTTCCAATGCTTCTTTTCCCACCATATCCATGTGATTGGTGGGCTCATCAAGTATCAGAAGATTGGGTCTTGTAAAGAACATTTTACACAGTGCAAGCCGCACTTTTTCTCCCCCCGAAAGCTGTCCCATTTGCTTTAAGACCTCTTCCTGGGAAAATAGAAAATTCCCCAGTGCGCTTCTCACATCTTCACGCAAAAGATCCGGATATTCCTCCCAAAAATTATCAAGCACTGTCTGCCCGGGATCAGCATCATTCACCACTGCTTTCTGCTGGTCAAAATAACCCCATTCCACATTGGGACCTACTGTAAAGGATCCTCCAAGCTGCGAGATCTCCCCGATCAACGTTTTTAATAAAGTAGATTTTCCTATTCCGTTTTCTCCGATGACTGCAAGCCTTTCTCCTTTTTTCAGCTGAAAAGAGACCTGATTCAGTTCTCTGTCGTACCCAATCTTCAGTTTTTTTACTGTCAATACATCCGTATAGCTTTCTATCCGCGGTGAAAACATTGCCCGAAAAGTTTTGGTATCAAAACGCCGGGGTTTTTCGATTTTTACCATATGTTCAATTGCCATACGTTTCGATCTCGTTGCGGCCACCTTAGTGGGCGTATTCTTCCACTTTTCAATCCAGGCTGTAAGACGCTCTATTTCCTTTTGCTGCTCTTCATAGTCCTTCTCCTGTTTGATCAGATCCTCTTCTTTGCGTTTTACAAAAGCAGAATAATTCCCCGGATACCGCTTTATCCGATGATACTCTATCTCATAGGTCACATCGATCACTTTGTCCAAAAACATCCTGTCATGAGACACTATGACAACGGCTCTGTCATATTCTTTCAGATAATTTTCCAGCCATTCGATGGTAGGCAGATCAAGGTGATTTGTAGGCTCATCCAGCAGCATAATATCCGGTCTGCTTAGCAAAAGCTTGATAAAGGCAACCTTTGTCTGCTGTCCTCCTGAGTAGCTGCCAATGGGGCGCTTCAGATCCTGAAGCGGAAANCCNAATTTCTGAAACATGATTTCCATGTCCTGCTGCCAATGATAACCCCTGAGCGCCTCCATTTGATTCTGCAGACCTGCATACTCCCGAAGAAGTGCNTCANTCTCTTCCCGGTTCATTGCATCTTCCAGTTCCTTCATACGCTTTTCACAGGCAAAGACAGGAGCAAAAGCTTTTTTGATCTCCTCCTCTACNGTCACNTTTCCATCTTCAAAACTGATCTGANGCAGGAACCCGATCCNCTGNCTGCCCGCCATAAAAATNCCGCATTCCTCNTCACTGTCCAGNTTATTCATTNNAATATCTCCGGCTATCAGCTTAAGGAGCGTTGTCTTNCCGCAGCCATTCCGNCCNACTACCGCAATTTTTTCACTGTCATGAATCTCNAAATTNACATCCTCCAATATGGTATCNGCTGCATACTGCACCAGCGCGTGTTTTATCTGATATCTCATANTCATCCCCCATAGCAAAAATGTGGTATTAATATATCTTTTTCGNCGGGGAATTGTCAATACCATTTTTCTTACATATTCATATAATATAAGTTCAGGTGCTTTAAGATACCTGTAATATAGAAAAGGAGAAAAAAGTTTATGGCTATTGGCTATTTGATCATGCAGGCCAGGACTGCCCACGATGCAGTTCCCATAAANGGNGTTACGGTCAGAGTTTTAGATGANCTGGGNAACAATATTTATACGCTGACAACAGATGAAAGCGGAGAAACTCAGAAGGTACCGTTGGAAACTATGGATAAAAGCTTTTCGCAAGATCCTGCTTTTTCGGGAATACCATATGTAAGCTACAACGTTCTTGCACAGATAACGGGATTTAATTCTATTTATGTTTCGGAAATACCTATTTTNGATGGCCAGACGGCTNTCNTGCCCCTNGCTCTTGTTCCCATGCAGGAATTTCAGCGCAGTCCCACATTGACAGAAATTTCCATAGGNAAACCTGCCNTTGCACANCAGGANCNCCGCAATCAGGAAGGAGACCTGGTNNNTACTNATGTACTGCGGCAGGTAGTNATTCCCAATCCCATAACAGTACATCTTGGCNCGCCTGCTTCNTCAGCCTCCAATGTNCNGGTATCATTTCCNGATTATGTCAAAAATGTNGCCAGCAGTGAAATCTATCCTACCTGGCCGGAANCTTCAATGACTGCAAATATTTATGCCATTATTACATTTGCCCTAAACCGGGTCTATACGGAGTGGTACCAAAACCATGGGANCCAANTCAAAAAAATAATGACAATAAGCACTGATTTGNATATAATTGAGAAAAAAGAAAAAATATGTAAAATCAGTAGGATGGATAAATATGAGCAAAGGTAAAAGAATAACAACNGNNAT
The DNA here is from genome assembly GCA_014803415.1 of Lachnospiraceae bacterium. GTDB lineage: Bacteria > Bacillota > Clostridia > Lachnospirales > Lachnospiraceae > Suilimivivens. The sequence continues at coordinate 7,118 of JAAVBZ010000015.1, read as the reverse complement.
NATGNCNGCAATATTAATAATGGTATTTGCGCTNGGTACCGGAAATATCCCGGGGAATGGTCCCCTAANTGTACAAGCGGCAGGACGTCCGGTTTCCATTGAATCCTGTTTGATCTCCGGATCAGATGTANTATGTCAGATCAAAGCNGGNAGNNTTCCTTCAAGTGATGANGGACTGTTCTATGTTTATGCAGACGANGTCCACTTAGATGGTCCCACAGGAAATATCGTTGCCANNGNAGAAGCGGGNAAATCTGTTTCNGTGAGTTTTCCGTTAAATTATAATACGGCGGANTCCAATTTAAGCCGTAAATTTCTGATCGCAGTAAAACANAANGGNCATATGGTTCAGGTAAGTGATGAGCACTATATTACCAATCCTGAAGCGATCGCAGCTTATACAACTGCCCGTATGGACAGAGGTATCAAAGGNATATTACCGGATATTAACAAAGTNTCAAACGGTGAATTGCAGGATCTTGGTATTCAGCAGATCGTTTACAATATGTATATTGACGAAATCTGTTCTGACCCGTCAGTTCCCGGTGCAATTCCCTTTGAATACAANGGACAGACCTATTATTTTGACGGCNGNNTGATCGCCAAATATGATTCNACACTCAGAAGTTTTAACCGGTTTGGCATGCAGATCACTATNGTCTTATTAAACAGCGGAAAAGGNNCNTATGGACAGGATCTGAAGCACCCCCTTGCAAATGACGGAACAGAATGCCCNGGATANGCTCTGAATGTAGCAGATGCNTCGGCNGTCAATCATCTGAAGGCGATAGGNGCATTTTTAGGCCAGCGTTATTCGGGAAGATCTGACTGCGGACAGGTGGATAACTGGATCGTGGGAAATGANGTAAATGCCCGNACATCATGGTGGTATACCGGATCCAATTCACTTGATCTGAATGTAAATATTTANGTTAAAGCATTTCGCATTATATATAATGAAATGAAAAGTATGAATGCCAATGNCCGNATTTACAATTCCATTGANCAGGANTGGAACCGTAAATCAAATCCCGGCAGCTTTCTTGCCAAGGGTTATCTGGATCAGTTCAATTATTATATGATCCGTGAGGGAAATATTGACTGGGCGCTTTCTTTTCACCCCTATAACTCTCCCTTGTATGATCCTTATGCATGGAACGGACCGGCNGTATGGGTAGGAAGCAGTATTACAACACCTTATATNACNATGCAGAATATTGATATCTTAATTGACTATATGCATAGAGGCCAGTTCTTAAGTCCGGATGGNCAGGTCAGAAGTATTTCCATTGCAGANATCGGATACACTTCCAGCTTTGGCAGTGAGGCCCAGGAAGCTTCCATTGCTTATGGTTACCTGAAAGCNGCTTCCCTTCCNGATGTGGATGCGTTTATTCTGTTCAGGCAGACAGATGATGCTCATGANATGGAAAGTAATCTGGCGCTGGGANTGTATGACNTGAANGGAAATAAAAAACCGTCCTATGATATCTATAAGAATCTGGGAACGGCAAACGAAGCGGCNGCGAAAGAAAGAGCATCTGAGATCATCGGTATGGATATCGACAAGATGATCAGTGAAAATATTGTATGGACCAGAGGCGGCAACGGCGTTGTACAGTAAATATANCAAAAATAACCCTGACAGGCAGATTAAAAAGTTCATCGAAAGATGAACTTTTTTTGTGTGCAATAACGTAAGGTGCATACATAAAAGCAAAGCAGCATAGCCATATAAAAAGCTGTCAGTAACAGGAGAAAAATATGATCTCACCTGCAGATGGCAAAGTATGCCTGTCNTTGATACATAAAAACAAACAGATAAAAGTCACTCTGGAATTTCCTGAGAAATCTGACCAGACGGCAAAACAGGAATTTATCGACAGACTTAAAGCGACCTGCCTTGAGAAAATCATACTGGAAACCGTTCAAAAAGAGGATTTGATAGTATGAAAGTAAGAACACTTCTTCGGGTATCGTCAAAACAACAGCTACATGGCGATGATATACCCATTCAAAGAGCGGAAGCCGCGCAGTATATTGCACAGCACTCCGACTGGGTATTTGACAAAGAATATATTGAAAAGGCAGTATCGGCATACAAAAATAANCCAAANGAACGGGAAGTCCTGCAAAAAATACTTACAGANGCACNAAATCACGAGTTTGATATTCTTCTTACCTATATGTCAGACAGAATCGGCAGACAGGAGGAATACAGTTTCTATGTAGCTGCCCTGAATCAACTTGGCATTGAAGTCTGGACCATCAGGGACGGACAGCTGAAAACCCGGGAGCATGTAGATAAGCTGCTAAACTATATCCGGTTCTGGCAGAATGAAGGAGAAAGCAAAAAGACCGGTATGCGAGTGCGGGATACGCAGAAAGAGCTGGTAAGATCCGGAAAATTCGTAGGAGGCAGAGCACCATATGGATATAGACTGATTCCTTCCGGTATGGTCAGCAATCATGGAAGATTATTAAAAAAACTTGANATCGTNGAGGAAAAGGCCCAGGTAGTCAGACAAATATACCATTTAGCTGTTTATCAGGGCATGGGCTATGAGAAAATAGCAAANGAACTAAATAAGCAGAATATNCCGGCAATCGAGACNGNTNANTGGAAATCCGGAACCATAAGAAGTATATTAACAAATCCGGTTTATATGGGATATCTGGCACTTAACAGAAGGATAANTGGCAGNAGCCGGGGNGGGGTCGTCCGCCAGNACAGAAAAGAATGGATCTATTCCAGGGAACAACTACCGGAATTAGTTATTGTTTCACAGCAAATATGGGAGAAAGCNCAGGAAATCAGGGAAGCAAGAAAAAATAATNCGGGCAATATTCCNTTTNATACAAGCGGAAGNCTTGNNCTGACNGGTCTGGCCGTATGCGGGTATTGCGGCAAGCGCTTAAAGAACGGGAGCTACTGCAATCACTGGACAACAAAGTCAGGNGAAAAGAAAATGAATTATACCGGCAGATATATTTGTCCCCAAAAATGTGAGGAACGCTCCTGCTACTCACAACATTATTTGGAAGNAATCGTATTTGANGTCGTTGAAAACTATCTGAANCCTTTGAAAATTATGNATATTACNGANGAATTACAGNTCNTGCNGACCCGNNANAGGNANAATCTGGAAAAAGAAANNGAATAATATTCATAAAAAGCAAANANCCATAATGCTTGATNTGCTGACGCTGGAAGAAAAAATACCCGAAGCAATCCGGGGAGATTATTATTTCAGTGCAGAAAGACTTTCTTTTTTGATCAAAGAAAAAGAAATGGAAAAGAAGGAACTGGATCAAAAAGCAGGATTGATAAAAAACAGACTGTTACAGATAGACAANCAACGCAGCAATGTGGAAAAATCTGTCTGTATAACGNCAAATTGGGGAGAAGAATTCAGAAAGGCCGATACACCGACAAAGAAAATGCTTCTTTCTTCGCTGATCGATAAAATAGAAGTAAAAGACAATGATATCAATATAAAATTCAAGATCCGCACGGAAGACTTTTTTACCTGAAACGATTGGTTTTGCGGTACCGAAACCGGGGTTATGATTTTGATATTACAAACAGCACAGCTTATGACCAGTATTTTGTATATGGACGGCCTATTTATGAATCTATCAGCAGGATCGTAGATAAGATCTTCAATGAATATGTACGCCGCCAGGGACAGGAGGCCCCCTATTTTACTTCTTTCTGCAACGGATCCACTGTTACCTGTCAGGGNCTGTCTCAATGGGGAACGGTGTCGCTGGCNAATCAAGGGCTTACTCCTCTGCAGATCCTGCGTTCTTATTATCCTAATGATATTGAGATNGCGGAAACCAACATTATCACCGATGTTGTAACTTCCTANCCNGGAACGCCCCTTAGAACAGGCAGCACNGGACTTGATGTGCAGACAATTCAGACCTATTTAAACCGNATCCGTCAAAACTATCCTGCCATTCCNGTCATTACTGATCANTCAGGCGTTTTCGGNGACAGTACNANAGCTGCCGTNANCAAGTTCCAAANTATTTTCGGACTGACACCTGACGGTATCGTTGGAAAATCNACCTGGTATAAAATATCGAACCTGTATACAGCAGTANCCAGACTGGGGGAATTAGACAGTGAAGGAACTTCCCTGGGGATAGGAACCGTTCCGCCAAATACNATTTTNCGCCAGGGATCAAAAAATCCTGATGTAGTCACCCTGCAATATCTTTTAAGTGTGATCTCCGAATACTATCCCAGTATTCCAAATCCGGATCAGGATGGCACTTTTGGCAATAATACCAGACAATCAGTCATTGCCTTTCAGCAGCTGATGCAGCTTAATCCTGACGGCATCGTAGGGCCGCTTACATGGCAGGCATTATATAAAACATATCAGGGAATCGAGCAGAATGTTCCTCTGCCCGGAACCGGATCAAATACCATAAATTACGTTGTCAAAGCAGGAGACAGTCTCTGGCTAATCGCCCAAAGATATAATACTACAGTAGACGCCATTAAAAGTTTGAACGGACTTACAAATAATATGCTGAATATTGGGCAGGTGCTGAAAGTTCCCGCTTCCAATGCCGCCCCCTATATCAGCTATACCGTTCAGTCGGGAGACACCCTCTGGCTTCTGGCAAGAAGATATAATACTACGGTAGACGCCATTAAAAATCTGAACGGCCTCACAAGTAATATGCTGAATATCGGGCAGATACTGAAAATACCCGTTAGCTGATAAGGCAATAGCAGGTATGTATAAATCCCGGTGCAGACAAAAGCCTGCCCGGGATTATATATGACTTTTTGTTTCGTCATTTGACAATTCAGAAGCTTTACCCTATACTCAGCTCCATGATGAAACAAAATATCTATTTAATAATTGCTATATTACACAATTATGTTCAGGAGGCGTTTTAGATGAAGGCAGACAGAATATTGGAAATAATCGTTTATTTAATCAACCACGATAATGTTCCAGCCAGTTATTTGGCAGAGCGTTTTCATGTATCTGTCAGAACAATACAACGGGATATGGTCAGTATTTCTTCAATCGGCATACCTGTTTATGCAGAAGGGGGAAAATACGGGGGATATTCTATTTTACCAACTTATAAAATAAAAAATAGTAATATTAAGAATGATGAGCATCAGATGATAATAAAAGCGCTTGAAAGTCTGGCAACCTCTTATACGAATGATACGTTAAAAGCATTGATTGAAAAATATAACGCAATCATCGAAAAAGAGGATGAAAAAAAGGTATTTTGGGATTTTGGCGTAACAAGGGAAAATAATCATGTACAAAACATGATTCATTTGTTAGAACAGGTTATTGCAGAAAAAAAGCACATTATATTTAATTATCAGAATGCAAGTGGAAAAAAATCAAAACAATATATAGAACCATTAGCAATACATTATAAATGGTATGCATGGTATCTGTTTTCCTATTCTCCTGAAAAGAAACAGTACAAGACATTTAAAATTGCCCGTATACAGAATCTGTATGTAGACGATACAGTTTCCGTTATCGAGCATGAAAATATTGAAAAACTTATGAAAGATTCTGAACAGGCATATTACGAAAACTGCATTCACATTGAAGTGCAGTTTGATAACGAACATACAAACCTTATGGCAGAATATTTTCCTGATTGTCCGGCAGAAAAGCTTACAGAAACCATAAGCCGTATTTTTATTGACGTTCCTGCAAACGAAAGATTGTGGAAAGCATTGTTACTTAGTTTTGGAAACAAAATAAAGGTAGTAAGACCAGAGGAATATAAAAAAGAGCTGATAGAAACAGCAAAAAATTTTTTGTCTAATTACGACATATAGATGTCACGGAAAACGTGTATAATAAAACGCTGATACAGTGTATTAATTTTACTGACAAGCTATAGGAGAAATAAATGAGTCAAATTGTTGTAAATGATCTGCATAAAGATTTTTATGTGAATGTATCAAAGGGGTCCGGAGTGACCGGAATGGTGAAGAGTCTTTTTAGCAGGGAGAAAAAAACAGTCGAAGCAGTCAAAGGACTGGATTTTAAAATAGAAGAAGGCGAAATGGTAGGATTTCTGGGGCCTAACGGGGCGGGAAAGTCAACTACGATAAAAATGCTGACAGGGATATTAACACCTTCCAGCGGTGAGATATCCGTGTGTGGACTGACACCTTGTAAAAAGCGGCAGCAGAATGCAAAAAACATAGGGGTGGTGTTCGGACAGAGAACGCAGTTATGGTGGGATCTGCCCGTGAAAGAATCATTTCTTCTGCTTAAGAAAATGTATGAAATTGAAGCGGAAACATATGAGGATAATATTGCCTATTTTACGGATTTATTAGAGATGGAAGACTTTTTGGACAGGCCGGTAAGACAGCTTTCCCTGGGACAAAGGATGCGCTGCGATCTGGCAGCAGCTTTCTTACATAATCCGAAAATTATTTACCTGGATGAGCCGACGATCGGTTTGGATATCACTTCCAAAAAGAGGATAAGGGAGTGCATTAAAGAAACGAACAGGAAGCGTAAAACTACGATCATTCTGACGACTCATGATATGGCGGATGTAGAGCAACTGGCAGACAGGGTGATGGTGATCAATCATGGAAAAATGATCTATGACGGAGATATGACAGGATTACAGCAACAATACCGCCGCAGCAGGAATGTTGTTTTTACTTTAAAAGACAGCAGGGTAGCATTCACCGGTTTTATGATGGACAATCAGCAGATCGAATGGCAGCGGAGAGCAGAAGAACTGATCCTGAAGGTGCCTGCATCCGTTTCGGCGGGTGAGGTGATCTCAATGGTTATGGCACAGTATCCGGTGGAGGATGTCAGAATCGAAGAGACCCCCATAGAAGACATTATTGAGGAGATTTATAATCAATGAGAAAAAGAGCAGACAAATACCTGGGGCTTTTATGGATACGCATGAGAGCGTCCGTACAATACCGGTTTTCTTTTGTTTCGGGAATTATTTCCGCCCTGCTGCAGATTGCGATCCAATATGCGATCTGGACGCAGGTATTTAAAAACCGCGTTTCCATTAATGGATTTGAGAAGGCAGATATGTTTACCTATCTTTTGGTGAGTCAGAGTCTG
>JAAVBZ010000014.1 GCA_014803415.1 Lachnospiraceae bacterium | reverse complement strand
CCGCCATGCAGACCATCATCTGCCCACTTAACCACCTGATAACCTGTTACACCTTTATAAGCATTCAATGAATCATAATCAATATATACACTTGCTTTCACACCGTCTTTACACGGCTTGGCTTCTACCTTTACAGCTGAATAGAGGAAATCTTTTGTTCTTTGGTAGCTTGAAGGATCATACCATGAGTAATAATCTTGTAGAAAATAATTTAATGTTTCATATACTCTGTCTGCTAACTGATTAGTCATTTTTAGTAATACCGGCTGCATTGCCTTTGATAATTCATTCATGTTTTTTACATGTATTGCCATATTTTCTTTTCCTTTCTATAGCATCTATTACTACAATATTTTTTGCATTGTAATCGCTCCTGTCATTCTGAAATGGTTTGAAGAATATATAATAACCAGGATCTATATATTCTCCGTTCAGATTTGAATAGTGGATAAAATATGACTGCCTGTTTTCTCCAAGAATAAATCCATATCCTTTATCTGGAAAAGTTCTGGTTACTCTACCGTACATTATGTATGCCCTCCTTTATATTTTGTTATTGCTATGAAATTGTTATTTTAAGTTATTGGGATAAATGGTCATGGAATGCCCCTATAAAGCTCTGTAAGGCTCATACAGACGTTTTTTGAATTGTTGTGGATTTTTTATTGCCTATAAATTAAGACACTAAATAAGCCTCTATCAATCATATCTTTACAATCGATAGGGGCTTATGCTAATACCCTAATATTCCTGTTAAATATAGACTCTCACCTCGATTTTTCTGCACTCAAAACCTGCTTTTATCCTATGGCTTGTCCGCTGTAAATCGTATATTTCTCGCCATATTTCAGTTTTTTCATGTATGCCTATCCGAGTACCCATCCCCCGGTCATAAAAAATGTCACATGCACATCATGCTTTTTTAAAATCTCCAGGATTTTTTTCGTATCCTCATTTCCCCACGGGAACAGTAAATAGCGGTAATCCAGAACATTGACACAAGCAAGAAAATGGGAAACAAAAAAAGCCGGAACACGGCTGTATTCCGGCTTTCCCCTTCTAATGTGATAATAACACAGAAACTGAATGAAAACAAGACTGTTTATATAGGCAAATGAGTGATAAACTATCAAAACAATGTTTTTGTAGGGAGGGCATGGATGTGATGGAAGATAAGCAGTTAGAGAAGGATTATGAAGAAAAACGGTTAAAACAGACTATATCTTTAGCCGAAGAGCAGCTAAAACAGGCAAAAGAAGCAGCGGAGAGAAAAAAATCAGAAATTATTGATGCGAAGAGGGAAATCCGCGAAAATGCCACACATGGCTATACGAACTTGTGGGATTCAGGTGATTTTGAGGCACTTGTGGAATTAAGTCAGTATATCAACCCTGTCACGGATAAAATTGTAGATTATGAAGAGGAAGAACATAAGATAGCTCGGTTAGAAAAGATGATAAAAGCACCTTATTTTGCCCGGATTGATTTTAAATTTGACGGTGAAGATGAGTTTGAGAAAATATATATTGGACGTTCTTCCCTTAAAAAAGATGCTTACCATGAGATGTATGTTTATGACTGGAGGTCACCCATTGCCAGTGTTTTTTACCGTTTTATGACGGGGAAAGCATTTTATGACGCTCCATGTGGGCGGATCATGGGGGAAGTCGGTTTAAAGCGCCAATATGAGATCAAGAATGGGACACTGAAATATTTTTTTGACGCGGATGTACAGATCATTGACGAATTTTTAAGGCAGTTATTATCACAAAATACCACCACAAAGATGAAAGCAATTGTTGAAACGATACAGCAGGAACAGGACGTTGTTATCCGGGATATGGAAAACGACCTGCTGATGGTGCAGGGAGTAGCGGGGAGCGGTAAAACGTCCATTGCACTTCACCGGGCTGCCTATCTTATGTATCAAGGGCTACAGGCAAAGCTGTCCGCCAATAATATTATGATCATTTCCCCCAATTCTATATTTGAACAATATATTTCTAATGTATTGCCTGAATTGGGTGAGGACAATGTTGTCTCAGTGGTGTTTGAAGATATACTTGGCTCAGTGCTGAAAAACAGAAAAATCCAATCGAAAAATGACTTATTGGAGAAGCTGATTGGTTACTCGCGGCACAAGAAGGTTATCAAAGATAGTATAAATTTTAAAACATCAAATCTTTTTTGGGAGATATTAGATCGATTTCTCGATGATATACCACGTCAATGGATAGAGTTTGATGATATTTACTATGAAGGAAGACTTATTGTAAGCAAACAAATCTTAAAAGATAAAGTCTTGGGAAGGGCAGAGATACCGCTGGGGATCAGGTTAGAACAATTGGAGAGTTATGTTCTGGAATTGATATTCGGGACAGGACGAGGGCATAGGGAAGAAAAATGTATAGTAAAGCTGGAGATACAGAAATTTACCCAAATTGACATTATTGAAATGTACAAAAAATTATTTATCAATGAAAATTACTTTTTCAGTTTACTTCAGGACCATGAACCGGCAGAAAATATAAGCAGGATATGGAGATATACAAGGAAAAATTTGGAGGCTGGCTGGCTAAACTATGATGACGCTATAGCAATCACTTATTTATATTTAAAAATATATGGAATAAATAAGTATAGGAACATCAAGCAGGTGGTCATTGATGAAGCCCAGGATTATTACCCGCTCCAATATGAAATATTTAATTTACTATTTCCCAATGCCAAATTTACAGTTTTGGGGGACGTGAACCAAACCCTTGCAAAGAGAGAGAATATCTCTTTATATGAACAAATCCAGAGAATATTGANCAAGAAAAAATCTGCCCTTATCATGTTAGATAAGAGTTTCCGCTGTACTAATGAAATTTTAAACTTTAGCTTGCAATTTATTGAGNATAGTCCGGAAATAAAAAGCTTCAATCGGAAAGGGGATAGCCCCAAAGTTTTCACAGCAGATGATCCTNAGNAGTTTATTGATCANATTGTTAAGGAAGTGGAATTGTGTAAGGAAAAAGGGTTTCGTTCGATAGGTCTAATTTGCAAAACTGAAGGGAATGCAATCCGTTTATTTGAAAANGTAAAATCCAGAATTGATGTNCAGTTGATCAGAAATGGGAGTATATCCGATCTGAAGGGCGCATTTATCATACCAGTATATATGTCAAAGGGATTGGAATTTGATGCGGTCATCATTTGCGATGCAGATAGCCANAATTATCNAGATAAAGAGGATAAAAATCTTTTGTATGTTGCCTGNACCAGAGCGCTCCACAGGCTTAGTCTATTTGGTATCGGCTGATGGTAAAGCATCAGCTGGTAATCNGTTTTGGTGTGTAGGTCGTATGAAAAAGAGNTTCCAGNTCNTTGGTAAAATTGTAAATGATTTTGATGTTGTGGTTTTCGTAGACTTTTATTTCATGTATCATTTCAANTACAATATCCCTATCCAGTTTTTCTATTTCCNGCATTTCCAGTAAGTGCTTTACCCAAGGCGNNTCTAAAAGNGCAGGAGNGTGGTCAGCTTCCTGCTCTTCCCAATTTTCNAACTGCTTTTTTAATAAGCTTTCTTTTTTTTCATAGTCCTTCCGGTAGCTTAAATAATCCTCTTTGGAAAGAAGATTCCCACGGTAATCTTCATAAACTGCTTTTTTTAATTCCTTCACNCTTTGGAGGTCAAGTTCAAGTCGTCGTTTTTCTTCGACACCNNGATGTTGATAAGAAAATGNCGTTCTTTCCTGGCTTTCAATAATTTCCTGCATATCATCAATGCTTTGNAGGATGACTCTAAGATCGTCAAGGATAATCCTTTCTATGACAGCATATGGGATTGTGTGTGGTGTACAATAGTTTTTCCCTGAGCGGACATAAGTTCCGCAGTAATAATTTACAGTTTTTTTGNCATTCCTTGATACAGTATTTTTCTTCGCCAGTGCCCGGTCACAATCGCCGCATTTTAAAAAACCGGAGAATATGCTCACATTAGAGTTCAGGTCAAGATTGCGTGTCCTGCGGTTTAACAGGCTTTGTGCTTTGTCCCATNTTGCTTCATCAATAATCGCTTGGTGAGTGCCTTGCACGATTACCCAGTCCGNTTTGTCCTGCGCTTTGGCTTTTTTCCTCATGTGCCGGACAGTTTTTCCTTGTACCATGTTGCCGATATAAATTTCATTATGCAATATATTATGTATCGTGGAATACGTCCAATAGAATGTATGGTCNAGGCGGTTGCAGTTCCGGTATTTATCCCCATTTAGCCGTTTGTACTCTGATGGACATAAAATTCCTTCTTCATTTAATATGCTGGCAATACGGATCTTGCCATAGCCGCCAATATAAAGGGAAAATATTCTGCGGACAATATGGGCGGCATAGTCATCAACAATTAACCTGTTCTTGTCGGAAGGAGATTTCTTGTAACCGTAGGAGGCAAATGCCCCTATAAATTCCCCGTTTCTCTGCTTGGTTTCCATCGATGCATGAACCTTTTTAGAAATATCCCTGGCATATTGTTCGTTGAAAATATTCTTGATCGGCATCAGCATATCGTAGGTATGCTTAAGACTGTCAATATTATCTGTAATGGAAATAAACCGTACATCATGGTCGGGGAAATACCTTTCCAAATACCTGCCGGTTTCAATGTAATCACGCCCGAACCTTGACAGATCTTTCACAATGACACAATTAATCCTGCCTTCTTCTATGTCCGCAAGCATCCGCTGAAAACCAGGGCGTTCGAAATTTGTTCCGGTGTATCCGTCATCGATGTAAGTGTCATATAGGACAAAATCATTTTTATGTTTTATGTAATCTGAAATTAATTTCCGCTGATTTCCAATACTGTCGCTTTCTACCTTATCTCCGTCCTCTCTGGATAATCTGATGTATTCGGCTACGTTGAAAAGTGATTGCTTCTTCATGATGCATTTACCTTTTCAACTTTTTTCTATCATCATATTTATTACAGGTATTTGTGCTGTCGCTGTGACTTTTGATAATATTGCCGACAAATTCATTGGTTTGGATTTTTCCAAGAAATACACGTTCTATAGTGTAACTTGCTTGTTTTTCTTTTTTCAAGCTGTTTCACCTTTATGAAATATGCCTTACTTCAATATATTAATTGAGGTTTTATTATATGAAACATTTGGTGCAGTTAAGTTCACCTACTGAAAATAATAAGCCGGCTTACTTTCGTATTTTATCCCTGCTTTCTCACACAGTTGATAAAAGTCTTTTTCACATCTACTTTCTTCATACTCATAAAAACATTGATAAAGTTTACAATAGTATAGATATGTTTCCACTAATTTCTGCGGGACTTGTTTTTCTGCCAAAATCATTTCTGCTGTTTTAATTGCCTTTTCATAAGCCTCTCTTGTAATGATACACCCATTTGGAAAATGATGTGCTCCCCAATATAGCTGTTCCAAAATCTCATTAAAATATAGATCAACTGTTTTTTGGTCGCAGTCCTTGTGTTCATATGCTTTTTTCAGTACTTTAAACATATCCAATTCTAATTGTGGGTCAAACGGATTGTAGTATTTTCCAAATAGCTGAAATGCCCATCTCATATGTGGCATAGTTTCTGATTCACACTGATTTTTCAGGTAGTTCCACACAACTTTTCCAGCAGCATAGGGCATACTTCCGTTTCCTCTGCTCAATATTTGGGAATGTTTATCCTCATCACAAATTTCATGGCAAAATCTCCACAGAATTTTTCTCAAATCTTCTTTTGGCACTGAATGCTCAAATTCATTTATGAAGCTGCTTATATATTTATTCGCTTGTTTTTTCAAACCTTTCTCATACATGTCCAGATATAGACCAAGCCCGTTCAGCCAAATCTCATATGTACTATGTTGTTTATCTCCGCTGATTTCCATGTGCATTCCCCTTAAAGCAATCATTTGATTTATATCATACAATATTTAAGTGCATATTTATAAGTCAATTATAGTGGGAACATTTTTCCGAAAAGGAAATTCATTGAATAAAAAAGACGTTAAAATCACATGAAAAAATATCAGTCAGGGCTATTAATAAATCAACGGATGGGTTATTTCTTCCGTTTTCTATTTTAGAGTAAGTTCCAATGTTTATGGATATCCCTCTAAGCTGCAACTGTGCAATAACTTCTATTGACTTCATATTATTTTCAAATCGTAATCTTTTAATGTTTTTTCCAACTAAAGGATTTTTATGTTGATTTATTCTTTCTGCCATATCAAACACCTCATAAAAAGATTATCTAAAATAGCATATTTTTTGTGTCCGAAATGGCATATGAAATATTTAGACGTGAAAGACAATTGCTTAGAAATTAAGGTATGAAAAAGGAGTTAAAGTCACATGAAAATATATCAGTGAGAGTAATTAGTAAATCAACGGTTGGATTATTGCGTCCATTTTCTATTTTGGAGTAAGTTCCAATATTAATAGCAATCCCTCTAAGCTGTAGTAGGGTAATGATTTCTGTTGACTTCATATTATTTTCAAATCGTAGCCTTTAAATATTTTTTCCAACTAAAGGATTTTTATGCTGGTTTATTCTTTCTACTATGTAAAAAACCTCATAAGAATATTATCTAAAATGGCATATTTTTATGTCCAAAATGGCATACAAATGATATAATGAGAGAATAATTAAAGAGGAGAGAAATTATGAAAACAATTGGTGTAGTATTTACAACAGATGATAAAGAATTGGCAGAAAGAATAAGTAAGCTTGAAAGTCAATGTGAAGATTTAGGCGGTACTATGTCTTTTGAGTCATTAATGCAGATTAGTGCGGGTATGATTCCATCATCTTCTTTGAAAATAATGCTTGACGTATTATTGATGTACGCAGAAAAAGAAATGATTGACTTAGAACACCAAAAGAGAAGTAAAGATTTGTTTAATAAATGTTTCGGTAAGAAAAGAAAATAGTATTTAAGGGAAACGATTTGCCTTTCTATTATATTTTGGTTTTACCGCTATCTGTCATTCCCCCAGGCCGCGTCAAAAGTCAGAGCTACCTTAGGCTCATTTGTTTCAACACAATAAATAGGAAGCTCTTTGCCGTTTACACTATTGCTTACGCTTACATTTGCTTTTACCGTTATCATAACTCCCCGAAGCAGGGCAAAAGCAGCCAGCGCATATACTCCGTATTTCAGTCCCAGAAGGAGCCTTTGTTTTGCATATTCCTCTCCGCTCTGTCCTTCCTGCTTTGGCGGAAAAATCCTTATCCTCTGTCTGATTTTTTCTATGTACTCTTTCATAAAAAACACCCGGCACAACTGTTACTAGCAGTTTATGCCGGGCTATGTTCGTCCTATACCTTATCGGACACACCGCCTATCAGTACTCTTTTCCCGCAAAAAGCAAATCCATACTCTCTTATACGCTCTTTAGGAATTCCCTTTGTTATAAGAGCCGTTTTATAATCTTTCTCGTTTATCTGCCGCAATGCTTCTTCCACCGTATCAGAAAGTTCCTTTTCGTCTTCATCCTGCACTTTAAATTCTATGATAACGGCATTATTCTCCGTTGTTTTAGGCTCCATCATCACATCATAACGCCCGAATCCACTTTCTCTGTTTGATGTGATCACATATCTGTCAGAGAGTTCTACTAACAGACCAAGAACAAAACCATGGTAAAAGCGTTCCGGTTCTTCCTCGGAAGGTCTTTTACCCGTATCAAAATAACTGAACATCTCCACTGCCATCTTGTTCATAAATGTATTCATGGCTTTAACATCATCGGTCATCAAAGCCTTTAAAAATGCATTATTGATTCTCCGGCAGCTTCCAAACCAACTTTCGATCATTTGCTCGAACATTACCTGAACTTCCAGATTGGTCAGCTTCAATTCATACTCTGACTTGCGGCGCAGCGTGTTGAATTCATAGTGCACTGCTTTGAGATAGCCGCTGGCCAGCAGAAGGCTCCAGACAGCATCATCGCCCTGCTCCAATTGGTTGAATACAATCTGCTCATCAAATGCCGTGTGGAACGTGTTGCCCTGAAGCAGATCTTCCATCGTCATCTTTATTTCCGGACTTCCCTCCCGTATCAGCTTTCCCACAAGGCTGTTGGCGCTGGTATTGGCCCAATAAGCCCCCACTTGCTTATCATCCAGAAAATTGATAATAGACCAAGGATTATAGATATCTGCCCTGTTACCAAACATGAAACCGTCATACCAGTCTTTTACTTCCTGTTTCCGACCAGATAACCCATACTCATCCAATGCTGCGAACGTTTCCTCTTCTGTAAAACCGAAACAATCCGCATATTTTTCAGAAGTTGCTGTTACTACTTTCAAGTTATTTAAATCCGAAAAAATAGATTCTTTGCTGACCCTGGTGATTCCTGTCATAATGGCACGTTCCAGATACGGATTGGTCTTAAATGTGGAATTGAACAGATTTCTTGTAAAAGAAACCAGCTCTTGCCAGTATCCGTTTACATATGCTTCCTGCATGGGCGTGTCATATTCATCCAAAAGAATAATGACTTTTTTGCCATAATACTTCATCAGATAATTAGATAACGCGCTCAGGGAATCGGCCGCCACATAATCTTCCATTTCAGCGGAAATTTTTCTGTAAAAAATTTTCTCATTTTGATTTAATTTATCGCTTTCTAACAGAAAATCATATTGATTGTATACATTAGTAATGATCTGACATAACATCTTTTTTGCGCCTGAATACGATGTTTCCTTTACTTTTGCAAAGCTAAGGGAAATCACGGGATATGTTCCTTGCAGTTTCCTGTATTTATAATCCCCATCAGGAGATTTTGCCTGCCAGATATTAAGTCCTTCAAACAGATCTCCTCTGTCTGCATAATCTACAGAAAAGAATTTCTCAAGCATGCTCATATTCAAAGTCTTACCAAATCGTCTGGGACGTGTGATCAATGTCACGCTGTCTCCGCTCTCCCACCATTCCCGTATAAAGCTTGTTTTATCTATATAGAAATAACCTTCTCTTCGAATTGTCTCAAAATCCTGATTCCCGATCCCTATAGTTCTTGCCATTGAATCCTCCTTGTGCAGTTCATGATATCTTTAATTTACTCTCAAGCCAGGAAATAATAATTCCGCAATACGGTGTCAGATTCCGTTCCAATACTAGACTTTCATATGTACGCTTCAACTCATGTATGTATGCATCCTGAGATTTTCCTTTACACTTCTTCATAATTCTGTCTTTCTCTGCCATCAACACACTTCTACGTGTCTGTGGCAAAGAAAGTGCCTGACAATTTAGATTTAATGTCTCTGTTACATCTGTGTTGATTTCGACATCTTCCGAATAAATGCTACCATCCGTCCTATACTTAATCTTTCTAACAGACAGTTTATCAAATGGATTGACGGTAAGTTCTGTATTACCTCTATGGGCATCACAAGTCGTGTCCTCTGGTCTTACGCCTCTTTTCAAGCTATTGCCATAGCAGACTCCCAGCATCCATTTGAAATCTAATGTTGCTTTATTATCATGCCTCTCTTCTCCTTGCGGATGTCTCGGTCTGCAATGCTCAACTCTAACATCTCTAGGGCTGTTAATCCTTTTCATGCAATAGCCGCATAAGCAAACCTGGTCATTCCACATCTGTTCCCGAACATCTTTCAATACATTTGTAGGTATATCCGATTCGTAGTCCGCATCTGGATTTTGTAAACGGAATTCCGTGAGACTACCCGGTTCTTTACCTTTCTTCACAACTATCATAGGCTATTCCCCCAATATCTTTTCCAAATCCAAGGATGTCCTCGCTGCTGCAATATCCGGATCATTTGTTCCAACTATTTTCTCAATCGCTGTCAATATTTTATCCGCTTTTTCATAATCATTCACATCCATATATGCATAGAAAGAATCCAATCGCCGTACAACATCTGCGGGTCTTTCTGATACATTCATAACTTCTCTTAGGATAGAATTTGCATCTCTTCCATATGTCTGTGCTACCGGCATATAGATTTCTCCATTATCCAAAATACGAATCTGTTCCCTTGAAACCGAATTAATTACCGCTGGTGCATGAGAACTTACAATAAACTGCACATTTGGAAAAATTGTACGAAGATCGCTTAAAATGGTCTGCTGCCACTGTGGATGCAAGTGTAAATCCACTTCATCAATCAACACAACTCCAGGAGTTTCATCTAATACCCGATCACCTAATGTGGGATTCAAAACTGCCATTCTGTAAGCAATATCTCCTATCATACTCAGCGTATTCTTATAACCATCACTCATTTCATCCATTGCAAATTTCTGTGCACTGCCATCTGCTGCTTCGAATTCCAATACTATTCTATGTGTATAGAGGTCAAAAGTAAGGCTGGCATTTCTCGAACCACTAATTCTCTCATAGCTCCTGCAAATAGCTTTTTCAACAGTTTTCAAGAGTAATGTTCTCTCTATTACACCAGTTTTCTGCTGAATTTGAAGGCTCTTCAATGTCTCCATTTGGAACCAATTCAGCATCAACTTTTCATTTGATTCTGCTGCCATACAATCTACGTAACCAACCTGCCGCTTAAATTCTGTTAAAGACTTAATATTTCTCTTTTCCTTCTTCTGTGCATACAAACGTCCAGTTCCATAATAAGATATCAGTGGAAGCACCAACATCTTATCTCCCATCATAATCTGTTTTTGTACTTTCTTGGAAATATATGTTAATCTCTCTGCATCTTTGATGGTAGTCTTGCCATTTTCTGAATTTAGAGAACGAACCCACTTTATATTTTGCTCTCCCAAGCAATCGCCAATACTGTCAACACATACTGGAAACTGGTGCTGTGGATCAATTATTCCATCTAAATCGTGGAACTCATACCTTGCATCGTCCTTTAATATACTTCTGCTGACACCCCCATCAATACCCAATAAAAACGTGCTGGCAGAAACAGCCACTGCATCCAATATCGCTGTCTTACCGGCTCCGTTCTTGCCAACGATCAATGTTAAATGTTCATCAAAGTCAATATCTGCTTCTTTGAAGCATCTATAATTTGTGATCTTGATATTTTTTAATTTCACTAGTTATCACCTCAATCTCAATTCTTTACTTGGCATGTCTGCACTACCTTCCACTTGTTTATTATACCTTGAATGATCCACTTATTCCATATAATTTTTCTGTGTTCAATCATTAGAAATAATAAAAATCATTTCGCTATGGTTTCCACTTACTCTATTCTCCCCAGCATAGCTGGGGATTAGAGCTTTTATTTATCAAATCGAACGAGACCATATTTTTCAATATAATCGTTGATTAAAGACTCGTCATAATTGATCGATGTTGCATATCCGCACTTCTGTAAATATTGGCAAGCAAGTACATAATTGTCACACCCTATAACAGGCTGATATCGTAATGTCTTCCCACCATCTGTGCTCCTCGTTGCAATATAATCATTGTGATCCAGAATTGATTGTTCCCAACTGTCATACGCACGCCATTCAGTATTATCCACAGTATAAAAGCTTCCGTCTTCGCGTTGCTCTGCTGCCGACTTTATGTATGTTCTGCCAGGCCACCCATTTTTCTTAATACCGAACAATGCATTGGCTTCCTTCGCCAGCTCTGAGGTACCCCATGCCGATTCTTTCATTGCCTGGGCAACCACCACTGAAGGAAGTACAATCCGTCTCTCCCTCCAATCCTTTTCAGCAATCTTGCCAACATATTCTGCAAAGGAAAAATCATAGTGCTCTATCGGTAATGCTTCTGTTTTGACTGTATACTTATATATTCCATTAAATATGGCCTGTGCAACTGCTGCTTCGGCTCCGATGGCACTATATATATCCATATCTTCCTGATTATCGCAAAAGCAGACTTCAATCAGTATGGCCCTTGCTTTTGTCTTACGAATAACATAAAAGCCGCTCCCATCCTTTACACCACGATCATCAAATCCCAGCTTTGCCATATTGGACAGTATAACCAACACCTCCGGATACTGACAACCTTTATAGGTATAAATCTCAGTTCCATGTCCGGCATGTGAAGCAGATGCATTAAAGTGAATACTGACAAACCAGTCCAACTCTTCTCTGTTTGCGAGAGCTACAGCTTTCTCAAGATACTGTTGCTGCGAATCTGCTTTATTCACAGTGCAATCTATAGCTTTTACGCCTGAATCCCTTAATTTTTCCATCAATGCATAGCCTACCCGTCTTGTGTGCTCAGACTCCTTTATTAAACCAACTGATCCATATCCCGCACCATAGGCAGTATGTCCGCAATTGATACCTATTGTCATGATTCCAGCTCCCCTCTCCTAATGCCACAGCAGTACCAATGGTTGCTACTGCTGTCTGCGCCATTGTCTTAACTGCCCTTATCCCTGCAGCTCTCATCCAGCTTTTAACTTTTTTATCTTTCATTTTCTAATCGTCCTTTTCCTTATAATAATGTTATAACTGCTGTTACCGTTGCACCGATTACGCCACTTACTAATGCCGTTATAATTGCTGCCTTTATCAGTTTTCCTGTCTCTGTCGGCACCCGTTTAAGCATCTCCATTCGTTCGCCCTGCTTGTTTAATTCCCTCAACATATTTTCCACATTGACTGCCATTTTACTTACAGATATATCAAGCTTCTGAATGGATCTATTCTGCAGTTCCAGTTCTTCAACGCGATGCTTTAAAGAACCGATTTCATGTTCATGCGCTTCCAGCTTTACTTCTATTTTTGTTTCTTCCACTCTTTCACCTTCTTTCATTCATTACTGACATCTTTGTCCTGACACTCTGCACTGTATGTAAGAGTATTTTATTAATAAAGAGCAAAGAAAGACAGAATAGTAAACATCGTCTTTACTTAAAATGAAGAATCAACTAATGCATCTCTTATTTTCTTTAATGCCCTATGCTTTAACTGATTTACAGCTTGTCTTGTCCTGCCATATCTTCCGGCTATCTCTGCTGCCGAATAACCTTTCACAAAATTGTCTGCACTTTTTTATAATAGAAATTTTTAATAGAAACATTTATGTATGAAACAACAGCTGCATCATTTAATTGGATTATATTACTCAAATCGAAAGACTTGATTAATTCAATAAAATAAAGAAGAATATCTGAATGAGCATCCTCATAATTCAATTTGGCTGCATACATTTTGAAAAGAGGATTGAATTTATTGATCAATTCCATCATTGCTGTTTCATCTCTTTTTGCTTTGTCAATTTGATCACTCAACATATTTATTCCCCCTCTTTTTAAGGAGGATTTTTTATCAAAATGTAAATATAAAAATAATAGATTCTCTATTATATCTTTAATTTTAAATATAAGAAGTTACATTTATTATATTTGGATTCCAGATGCAATTACAGAGTTAAGCGCATCTGCATTCGATAAATAGAATGCGAAAAACCGCTTGGTAATACAGGCCGAAATATTTTGCGAAGTAAACAATCGCCCCTCTGGGAAAATGTCTACAGTCACCTCTTCCAGATCAGCACGAAAAATAAGAGTTGCCATGACAGTACACGTTTTGTCATATAGAAAAAAATCAGAGATGTTCATTGGCTGTTGCAGCCGATAAACATCTCCGATCCTGTGTTTAATTTGAGAACTAACACCATTTTAAAATCGGAGGTTGCTATAAATTACAAAATTCTGAAAACAACCTCCGATACTAAGCTTTAATGAAAAATATCAAACATATTTTCTCTCAATCCAGAAATCCTTAATTTCTCTTTATAAATATGCAAAATCAGACTATATCCCAATCATCATAATCTATATTTGTAATGTCCTTAATGTGCCAGTTATTGTCTCTCATTGTTTGAATAAAGTTTTTGTCCAATTCTAAATGATATCTTTTGACATAATAAGCTAAATCACCTGGCCATACCCAAATTCCATCCGTCAATATATCGGGGCAGCCAGCAATTCCATTATCAGGATTAATAATATCTTTCACTATTCCACCACATGCCATTAATACTATTCCTTTTTCTAAATATTGATAAATTTTATCCTCATCTATTTCACCCCTTTCTCTTATAAACTGCAAGATGGATGGATCACTTTGATCTCCATATGGCATTTCCTTATAAAATCCTTGTCGCTTTAACTTCATAAATTTTTTCTCCTTAATGATTTCCAGGCGTAAAAATATTCCACTGTCCTGTATTACTATAGAAAAACAAAATTTTGAGTTCTCGAAAGAGACTGAGTGGCTTAGAAGTCCTAAAGGCAGTAAAAATAAATGCTACTATTTTCCAAAGTTATGAGTAAAAAATTGTCCATAATTTGACAGCATATCTTCATCCATACTTAACTTCGAATATTCAAGCGCTTCATCTGAAGTAATACTATCTTGTCCTAATGAGCATAATGTTTGTTCTTTCTTATTCAAGTAAACTCTTGGTAAATTATGTAATGAAAATATCATTTTGCAAATCTTTTCCTTGTCTTTTCTTAATCCTTTATCTAATTCCAATAATATATCATCCAATAAATTTATAATTAAACTAATAATTTCTATATGTCTATTTTCATCTTCACAACCAGTTATTTTACTCTCCTTCTTCCCTATAGCAGGCACTTTGTCAAAGGGGTAATATCTTTTTAACTCTCTGTCATTCTGTATCTCATTACAAACATTTATCAAATAAATATTATCTTCTTCTATTTGAAATTGTCCTTGCATCTGCTCTGCTATTTTTTTCAATAGTTCAACATGCTTTTTTAAACTTTTAGTATATGAATGTTTCCATATTCCTCTTCCCTTGCATCTTCCTTTTTCAAACAATAATCCTATATATAATAACTCTCCCAAAACCGAATTTCTTTCCATTTACAATAAATTACCTTTCTATAAAATAAAACATTTTCAGTCTATAACCTTTGTTTAGATTTTAATCACCTACCAAAGTATTCAACTATATCTCACAAATTTTCATTTTTTTCTAAGCAGACACTGATTCATTAAATTATATCGTCAAGCTCGTCAACTATCTTACATATATTGACGAGCTTGAATCTAACATATAAATATCTGTCAGTAAATCACTTAGCTAATAAAATCTTCACTACTGTTTCCGTTCTTTTCCACACTACTTGTAGGCTGGAAACATACATTTTGGTATAAAACTTGAGATAATTACGGATCGTCAATGAAAAGTCACATTTTTTATCTCATTTTTTTAAATAGCAAGACATCCTTTGGATTAGACCATTTTAAACTCTCAAATAATCTAATATTCATTTCCTCCTTTGTTACAACTTCATATCGTTCTTTAACTTTTTCATCCTCTCGAACCAATAAAATATAAAACTCACTTAACTTAAATAATTTATGCAAAAAGATAAGTAATACGTTTTGTTCTAACATTGGTTTATCATTATTAACAGCATATTCCAAATCATAAAGCATTTCACTCTTCAAGCCTAACACAATAATATCATCTGTAAATTCTTCCTCCACCATTTTGCTAAAATACTGTGTATTTTCTATCTGCTCAAAAATAATATTGGAATCTGTTATATATTGTGGTGGTTCGAATGAATAAACGTAATTCCCCCATTCAATCATTTTCTCATTAAGTTCCACACTTTCTATTTCCTTCTTTGGAATTATAATATCTAAAACATAATCCATCTTCTTCCCTCGTTCTTACGCTTCAAATTTTGTAGGCCCTTTCCTTATCCATCCACCTTTATCTGGATTATACTCAAAAATATGTTGATGCGGGTTTGTATGATGCTGTGGGGCTCCGTAATCTGTCCAATGTACTTCGCTCCATGGAACATCATATCCATTTACTGTTGGCCATGTTCCGCAAGGGAAGGTTGCCTACTGCCTATATACCTCTCCAGTTTTAGAACTTGCTTTTCGACTTAGTGCAGTGTGAGGTCTACCCTCCGCTACAGGATCCGGTAACGGAATATCTTGTCCATTAACAATTTGTTTTCTTAATGGAACTGGATTTCCATCAACATCTCTAGGAATATAAACACTATCTCCGCCCTCCTTAACACTCCTCTTCAAGCCCTCCAGTGCCTTGCCGCCACCATAGAAGGCTGCACTGAATATACCCCCGGTTATCGATCCCGTCACCGTCTCTGCTATAAAAGCTCCTAAACTGAAGCCTTTCCTGTCTTCCTGACTGCTTCCACTGCCTGTCATGGGTACATTGTATTGATAGCCATAGTCGCTGCCATACCCCATGCTGTTCTTAAACGGGCTTGGTACCCCACAGCCACTTCTGGGATCATGCATTCCTCCGGATGGTGTTGTTGCCGGATTTGGTATTATCGGACTTCTCCTTGCTCTCTTCTGCAGCCCCAGCACTAGATTTGTCCGAAGATCAGAGAAAAATCGTAATGCAATGGGTAGATGCCAGCCAAGCACAGGAATCCGCCTATACGGCTATTGTTTTTCGCATGGCTATGCAATTGTGTTTTTCCCTGCCAAAGCAACTGGAGGACTTATGAGAACAGGCAGAAAATCAGCAGTATTTCAGATTTATCCAAATCTTAGAAATACCGCTGATACTGTGATTATATTTATCTGTGAAGAAAATTTTCATCCCCCTTATGCCCTTGGTGAGCGCCATTGTAACATGGAGATTTTAGAATCGTCAAGAAAAAATTATACTACACATAAATGACCATATGTTTTACACAATTACTTTAAAAGGAGGATAACCAAATTCTTGATTCCTCAACAAAGAGGGTTTTCTAAGTCTCAAACTACAATCCAGTTGGATTTCTATTTCTTCATCTGTATACCGAACCATCTTACAATTTATCCATAATGGAACAAGTGGACTAAAAAATGTTAACATTGAAACAACCTCATCCATCGTGAAAGCTCTCTTTTTTACTCTATTAGGAGTTAATATGCTGAGTCGCATTATCTCATCCTTTGCCTGCATACTCTTTCCTTGTTCAATTATTGGATTAATCCAAAATTTACAATTTTTGAGTGGCATATTTTCTTGTAAAATTATTTCTTGAACTGCTTTTTGAAAATTTTGAAAAAAAATTGTTTTATTCATTTCTGTTATCATAAAAATTCCTCATTTTAATTGTTCGACAATTGTACTCGACTTTGTCACATCAACATAACCTGATGGTGTAAAACTATAGTCTCCCAATTCTAACCATGCATTTTTTGTCCTAATTCCCAATTCGTTTAATAAATTAGGAAAGGCTCTTCCCTGCTCAACAGTAGGTGCATAGTGCCCAGAACCATTCATTATGGATTTTACATATCCCTGACTATTAATTTTCATAGTTCCTGCCGCTTGCACATCTGCTCCATTTGCTATATACGAATGACCACTACCTATATGTAGGTTACCATCCATATCAATAACAAAGTCTACCTTTTGCGCTCCATTATCAACATGTATTCTCCCATCTTCTATAGAATAACCAATTCCTCGACCTGCTTGAGGTTCTCTTAAATTGAAACCTTCCCCGCTTATCAGCTGGGATATTGCAGAATTTGCAAAGGCAGATGCTCCACCTGTAATTACCCCCAGCCCTATTGGGAACAGTATGTTTACGATCTCTCCTGTAGGATCCGTATAGTTTACCGGATCATTATTGCAGTAATGATAACTATTGAGGCCTCTCTTTACCGGATCTTTCGAGAGCATCCGTCCCTGGGCACTGTCATAAAACCTTGCATGGGCATAATATCTGCCGATTGCCGGATCATGACAGTAGGTGGTAAACCACAGGCTGTCCTCAAGTCCAGCCAGATTCAGGTCTCCCCGTGCCAGCAGCTTTAAGTCTCCCCATATGCTCCTTTCCGCATACCGGATAACCTGGCCTTGCTGTCATCTTCTGATCAAGTCGCTCACCGCCCCGTCCAAAGACAGTGCGTATCGTGCCGTATCCCTTTCATATGCCATCAGCTCATTATCAATAGATTAAAATACCGTAATCATATAGCTTTTGCATAGCTGGCAAGGCCACAAAAATAATTAAGGTTTAATCACTATTTATAGCTTCTTGCAATTCTTCAATACTATTATATACTTTATTTCCATTTTCCAGCATTTTACTAATTATTAAATCAACTAAAGTATCATCTTCAATCAAAAAGAACATCAGTTTCTTCTCGTTTATGGAAATATATCATATTCCAAATCATCTTTAAGCAATACATATCTATCCTTATCCGATTCCCAAATATGAGAATACTCGTTCAATCCAGCCATACAGCAACCTCCAATCAATCCATTTGCATAAAATCAAATATCTTCCTTTCCTATAGGTATGAATTGAAAACATGGAAAATATTATAACTCAAGTTGTTCCAATTTTATCTCTTGTCTATTCGGAACAGTCCAATAAGCATTTTGCATATGTAATATAAATTTTTCATTTAATTTAACATGATATTTTTTTACATAATAAGATAAATCAGAAGGCCAAATCCATTCCCCATCTGTTAAAATCTTCAAACTATCTATGATTTCATTTGATTTTCCCAATATATCAGTTGTCAACCCTGGACTTACACAATATATCACCCCTTCCTCTAAATACTTAATAATCTTGTCTTCATTAAATTGTGGTTCGTCTGAAATATTCTCCTTTAAAGATTCTCCCTCTTGCATACCATGTTCTAATTCTTTAAAAAGCCTACTGTTTTAAGTTTCATAGCCTTGTATAACAGCTCCTTTCCGCATACCGGATAGCCTGGTCCTGCTCATCTGATATAAACAGCAGACTTCCGTAAAGGTCTGATCTGCGAAATTATGTCTTATATTTCATCGCTTGTACAGCCATGCAGCAGTGATTTTATCTTTGAAACTTATATACCTAATACTTTAAATTCCTCTAAGATCAAACACAATTCCACATTGTTTTTCACAATAAATACGATAAGATGACATATTTCCAATATACTGAAGTTTTCCACCACACCGTGGACAAGTCCGTTTTATTATCCCACTTGTTTGATATTCTTCAGCTGCTTTATATAATGCCATCTCTTCATCCTCAGAAATTTTTTTAATATCCATGCAAAATCCTCTCAATTCAGAAATCCTTAATTTCTCTTTATAAATATGTAAAATCAGACTATATCCCAATCATCATAATCTATATTTGTAATGTCCTTAATGTGCCAGCTATTGTCTCTCATTGTTTGAATAAAGTCTTTGTCCAATTCTAAATGATATCTTTTGACATAATAAGCTAAATCACCTGGCCATACCCAAATTCCATCCGTCAATATATCGGGGCAGCCGGCAATTCCATTATCAGGATTAATAATATCTTTTACTATTCCACCACATGCCATTAATACTATTCCTTTTTCTAAATATTGATAAATTTTATCCTCATCTACTTCACCCCTTTCTCTTATAAACTGCAATATGGATGGACCATTTTGATTTCCATATGGCATTTCCTTATAAAATCCTTGTCGTTTTAACTTCATATCCTACTATCCTCCCTTAATGATTCCCAGGCGTAAAAATAAATTCTACTATTTCCAAAAATTGTACAATTCAGCTAAATCTAATAATTTCATACCTAATTTGTCATGAAAATCCCATGAATCAATAACAATTCTAGGATAACTCAATGGTAAACACCTATTATTTAGCGTTTTCTCAAGTTCCTCCAAAATTGCACTTAGCTGAACAAGATTTTTTTACTAAGTCCCTTTTTAACATTTTCTATTTCATTTCTTACATGTTGTTGAATCTCAATATTATTTTTCTTATATTCTTCTATTGGCATTTAATTAAATCCTCCAAATTATTAATATACCATTGCTTCTCCTCCAATATATTGTGCTCCAAAACTTAATTGTGGTACAGCTACACCTGTAATCATTTTGATGCCACTTTTAAATCTAAGACCATAAGTATTCTCACCTGCTGTTTTAAGTATTCAGATGCTTGTTTTACGCCATCATAAACATCATCTAATGAATAACTCCCCCCTTAACACTCCTCTTCAAAGCCTCCAGTGCCTTGCCACCGCCATAGAAAGCTGCACTGGATACACTGCCGTTTATCGCTCCCGTCTCCATCTCTGATATAAAAGTTTCCCAAACTGAAGCCTTTCCTGTCTTCCTGGCTGCTTCCACTGCCTGTTATGGGTACATTGTATTGATAGCCATAATCACTGCCATACCCAAAGCTGTTCTTAAATGGGCTTGGTACCCCACAGCCACTTCTGGGATCACGCATTCCTCCGGATAGTGTTGCTGCCGGATTTGGTATTATCGGACTTCTCCTTGCTTTCTTCTGCGGTCCCAGCGCTTCCGGCAGATAATCTATTCCTGATCTGGCTGCTCCTGATATAAATCCTCTTCCTACTGCATCCCAGAAGTTCTTTATCTCTCTAGTTCCATAGATAGCTTCGTCCACTGCATTATGCAGTCCGACAGTAATGCCTTTCTTACATCTATAGTTCCTTCACAGATATACTGCTCTAACAGGCTTCCTGCCGTAAAGTTGGCTGTCAGAGCAAGCAGAATTCCCGCTCCGGAGCTTATCGTTGTTTAAAGCATTATAGATATGCATTATAGTAACACAAGTTAACAACTGGTACCATAGTGTGTAATAGTATCTCTGAAAATCGCTGCACAAACTAAGCAACTTTCTCTTTCCTTTATAAGAATCTGCATAACTTCTGTAGCTAATTTTAATTAAAATATAATATGATCTCCATATCCAAAATGCAGTTCACATTACGCGAGTGTTCCATATGGCTATGCAGAACTGTTTTTCCTTCCTATGCAAATTGCCAAATTAAAAATAATAAATAAAAAATTGGCGGCATTCATTGACTTTTTGAGCCTAGAAAATACCGTCAGTACTATATTGTTCTCTAATGTATCGAAGAAATATTCCCCTTGGTAATTACCAAGGGGACATATAGTTTTTGGATTGTAGAGATAAACACCATAAATGCATTTCATTTCATAAATAATTAATCTCCTATAGAAATCAGTCCTAAACCTCTAGACATCGCCCTATGGGCAATCTCTACTAAATCTTGCACCATCTGTTTACCTTCTTCCAACTCTTTATAATTCTGAAGTAATGATATGTCCAAAATATAATTACATATTTCAATTATTTGAGATAAATCATTTTCAGAAATTTCAACATCATCATAGGGATCAATTTTATACAATTTACTCATATCAAATGCAACTTGTTCCCTCATTTGGTAAATAAAATTGATTAACTCATCACTAAATTCTACATTGGCTTCCTGTCTATCAATCTCATCTACTGAATTGCCTATATAAAAATTCATAAAAATAATCTCCCACTTCTCCCCGTGCCGGCAGCTTTAAGTCTCCCCATATGCCATCAGCTCATTATCAAGAAATTAAAATACCGTAATCATATAGCTTTTGCTTAGCTGGCAAGGCCACAAAAATAATTAAGGTTCAATCACTATTTATAGCTTCTTGCAATTCTTCAATACTATTATATACTTTATTTCCATTTTCCAGCATTTTATTAACTATTAAATCAGCTAAAGTATCATCTTCAATCAAAAAGAACATCAGTTCTTTCTCATTTATGTAAAATATATCATATTCCAAATTATCTTTAAGCAATACGTATCTATCCTTATCCGATTCCCAAATATAAGAGTGCTCATTTAATCTATCCATATAGTAACCTCCAATCAATCCATTTGCCATTATGCATTACTCCCACCTTATTAGATGAGCCTCCAGCCCCGCCGGCATCAATATGTTTACGCTCTCTCCTGGAGGGTCCTCATAGCTTACCGGGTCATTATTACTTCTATCATACATATCCATTAACTATGAGTAAAAAATTGTCAATAATTTGAAAATATTAACTTGTTAACCCACTCATCAATGATCATTTTATTATCTTCTAAATAGTCAGGAAGGCTTGCTAATTTTTCAAATTTGATTTGTTCTAAGTTTTTCCACCATTTCGGTAATCGATACATAGCATGTGCACTATGATAACATGCACTACACCACGTCCACATCCCTCCCAGTTCTTTCGTCTCCTTATATCTATGAAAATATAGGTGTCCTTCCCTTCTTCCGCATATAGGACAAACTACAGGAAAACATTCGTTGTTTTTTGCTTCAATAATATCCAAGATATTTAATATTCTATCATTATTATCTTGCCACATTTATCATTCCCCTTCCTTATTTATCCGGCGTTAGTTTGTGATAACGAGGTATAATATTATCCAGATCAACATTTTCTTGAAACGAAATCATTTTTACCCCTTCCGGTATACCCACTCTGCTTATATAAATGCCATTTAAACAATTGTTACACCATACCTGTAAATAGCCAATTCTTGTTTTTTCATCCCCGATATACAAATAATCAATACTTTTTTCATGACAATGAGGACAAGGAATTTCAGTGGCTTCACATTCTTTACAGGAAATTTTTGATGCAACTTCTATTAACCAGGTTTTATACATTCTCATCATCAATCTCCATTCAATTCATTACATATCTTTAGAATATCCCCTGCACAATCCCAATCCTCCCAATAACAGAATTGGAAATACAACTGCGCTCAAA
This sequence comes from Lachnospiraceae bacterium, assembly GCA_014803415.1. GTDB lineage: Bacteria > Bacillota > Clostridia > Lachnospirales > Lachnospiraceae > Suilimivivens. The sequence goes on along the minus strand of JAAVBZ010000014.1, from coordinate 106,502 downwards.
AGTCCCAGTTTCAGATTATCCGACAGTGCCGCAGAAACATACCCCACCACTGTCGGCCCTAAAGAGCATCCGGTATCTCCTGCCAGGGCAAGCAGCGCAAACATTGCCGTGCCGCCTTGGGGACACTTTTCGGAAGCAAGACTGAATGTACCAGGCCACATAGCTCCTACTGAAAAACCGCAGATACCGCATCCAAGCAAGGAAAGAACTGCTATGGGAGACAATGCTGCCAGTAGATAACTGCAAATGCAGCTTAGTGCACAAAAAAACAAATATTTCGTCAACTCGATCTTCTCTCCGAATTTGGCATGAACGATACGGGCAAGCCCCATCAGAACCGCAAAGAAACAGGGCCCTGCCAGATCGCCTGCTGCCTTTGAAACATGCAGCCCGCTTTCTGCAAAGGCTGACGCCCACTGACTCATAGCAAGCTCAGACGCGCCTGAGCAGATCATCAAAAGAGCCATGACCCAGAACACCTTATTACGCAGCAGCATGCCGATTCCCATACTTTCCCCCTTCTCCTCTAGGGATACAATAGGCACCTGAGTAAAATAAAAGGCATTCAAAGCCGGGATAATGGCCCAGAGACAGGCGATCACTTTCCAGGAATCTATTCCCATTATTTTGAAAAGCAAAGTAGACACCAATACTACCAGTACAGAACCCCAGCAGTAAAAAGAGTGCAGCAGGCTCATTGCAGCAGACTTATTATCGGTAGGGCAGGCTTCCACTATAGGACTTATCAGTACTTCTGTCAGTCCGCCTCCTATAGCATAGAATATTACCGCTATGCACAGACCCACATACGGACTTCCAAACAGATCCGGCAATATTCCCAATCCAATGAATCCCACTGCTGCCAACACATGTGCCGATACTACCGCTGCACGGTATCCTATCCTGCCCACAAATTTCACGGAAAGCATGTCTACCAGGAGCTGCGTACAGAAATTGACTGTGACCAGCAGACCGATTTTTTCCAGGGGTATGTTATATACATTGTGAAAAGTAAGGAACAAAAGGGGCGCAAAATTATTAATAATAGCCTGCGTGATATAGCCTATGTAACAGGCATATATGGTATGCCTGTAGTTATTTTTGATGCTCATGACTTCTCTTTCCGTCCTATTCCCTCGTTGCTATCTTCACTAAAATTTCTACGATCTTTTCCATGGACTCAATACAGATATATTCAAACCTGCCGTGGAAATTGTGTCCGCCGGTGCACAGATTCGGGCAGGGCAGACCCATAAAGGAAAGTCTGGCTCCGTCAGTGCCGCCTCTGATAGGATTGATCCGGGGAACCACGCCTGCTTCTTCCATAGCTGCTTTGGCATCCTCAATCAGATGCATATTCTGTTCTATGATCTCTCTCATGTTGTAATAGGAATCCTTCATTTCTGTTACAACAGTTCCTTCTCCGTATTTTTCATTCAGATAGTTTCCTATGTTGAGAAAAGTCTTCTTTTTCTCCTCAAATTTTTCTCTGGAATGATCCCTGATGATATAATCAGAAACTGCTTTTTCCACCGATCCGTTCAGTGTATCCAGATGATAAAACCCTTCATATTTTTCTGTATACATGGGATTTTCAAATACAGGCAGCATATTCTGGAATTCCATGGCAAGCAGCAGCGCATTGACCATCTTGTTTTTGGCATCTCCGGGATGGACACTTCTGCCGTTGAAAGTTACTTTGGCTCCTGCCGCATTAAAGTTCTCATATTCCAGCTCTCCCAGCTTGCCTCCATCTACAGTATAGGCACAATCTGCTCCAAACAGCTCCACATTAAAATAATCTGCTCCGGCTCCAACCTCTTCATCAGGAGTAAATCCCACTCTGATCTTTCCGTGCGGAATCTCCTTGTGAGTAAGCAGATATTCTGCCATGGTCATGATCTCCGCCACCCCTGCTTTATCGTCTGCTCCCAGCAGAGTTGTTCCGTCCGTAACGATCAGCTTCTTTCCTGCATACTCTAAAAGCTCCGGAAAATCTTCCACTTTCATAACAATATTCTCTTTGTCATTTAACAAAATATCCTTGCCGTCATAATCCTCAATGATCCTTGGATTTACATTCTCGCCCGTAACTGCCGGTGAGGTATCCATGTGGGCTACAAACCCCAGCACAGGAATATCTTCTCTACCTTCCGTTGCGGGAATGGAGGCATACACATAGCAATGCTCTTTATCATACGTAATTTCTTCCGCTCCCATTTCCTTAAGCTCTTCTACCAGAAGCTTCGCCAGATCATGCTGCTTTTCCGTAGTCGGAAACGTATTGCTGTTTTCATCCGACTGGGTATCGATCTTAACATAATTTAAAAATTTTTCTACTACTTTTGACATATTGATTCTTCCCTTCTATCAGTTATTTATAATTGTATTATTTATAATTTCGTGATCATGGACACAACAGGCATGGTGGCCACTGACAAAATCGTAGTGAGTGCAACGCCCTTCGATGCCATTTCATAATCTCCGTCATACTGCTGTGCCAGCATTGCCGTCATACTTCCTACCGGAGTCGCCAGCATGACCATACACACACCCAGAATGATATCAATATCTACAAACTGTCTGATGATCGTTACTCCCAAAATCGGTATCACCAAAAGCTTTATTGCCGAGAACAAAAGAAGCTTTATATCCGTAAACAATTTCTTTATATCAATAGATGCCAGGGATGCACCGATCACCATCATGCTTAAAGGCGCCGTCAGATTCCCCAGATGTGTAATCGTAACTTTAATAAAACCGGGAATGGGAATTTTCACCAGATATATGATAATCGTAATGATACAGGCAATGACTCCCACGTTCAGGATCCTTTTTACCGAAAAAGATTCCTTCCAATCTGTACTTCCCTCGGCAGACATAGCCGATACTCCCACTGTGTAGATCAATATGTTATAGGGAATATTAAACAAAGCTGCATACAGAACAGCGCTGCTGCCATAAAGGGCCTCAACTACAGGATATCCCATAAATCCAATATTGGAAAAAATTGTCATAGCTTGATAGGTTCCTCTGCTCTTTTTCTCCACCCGAAGCAATCGGGGCAGTATCACTGACAGTATGACAAGCACCGTATAAACTGCTGCTACAAGTATTACCGTTATCAAAAGCTCTCTGCCTTCTATCCTGTCTTCTCCCATACTCCCCTTAAGAACCATGGCCGGATTGGCAATATTCACTACAATAGCCGAAAGCTTTTTACTGGATTCAGCTGTAATGATCTGAAGCTTGTAACACAAAAACCCGATTCCCATCAAAATAAAAAGCACGACCATCTGCTGTAAAAGCAACATTTCTTTATCTCCTTCACCCACTGTTTTTCATTATCTGCCGTAAACTAGCACGGAAGCATTCAGCTTGCCCTTTTTACTGATCCCCTGTTTTTCCGTATAGATAAATTTTCCAAAGCCTCTGACACTGACCTTGTCTCCTGCCTTCAGCATCCTGCTGTTATTTTCGCACAGTCTTCCGTTAACAAATATCTTTTTCTGCCTGAACAGTTCCACACTTTCACTTCTTGATAACTTATACACCCTGGATACTATACCGTCAATACGCTCGGAAGATATCTGGATCCTGATCTCTGTCAGATCCTCTTTACTCTGCACAGGAATATCTTTTGTTTCCTCGCACAGAACCTGCGTATGCTTGATCCTGCACAAATTCTCAATAATAAAAGGCGCTATCGTGGATGTACAAAATAAGTATCCCTGATTATCTTTTAAAATAATATCCCCTAAAGTGCTTCTTTCGATTCCCAGATTCATCAGTGCTCCAAGGAAATCTCTGTGGCTTAGATCATCAGCAAATTTCTGCATAAGAGGCCGTATTTTCAAGCAGGTAACAGGAAACTCCTCTTCATATCCAAACAGCTCTTTACTGCCGAAACGTATCATGGCCCTTTCCGTATCCTCGCTGCCGCCAAAGACTACAGCCGGTACAAAAGAAAGTTCCCTTTCCATTTCATAAAAGCAGGACAGATCGGACAGACTTAAGAATCCCGTAAATGTATAGATATTATTCTGCCAGGCTTTGTCCGCCAACTCCCTGAAACGCTTTTTTAATAGTTCATCTTCTTCCATAATCATTTCACCCGCTTACTATCATATCATAAACCCATAGCAATTTTACAGCCTGTTATGATAAAATAAGTATAAAGAAATCCATTTCATATTTAAGGAGACCATTATGAATCTTAAAGATGCCCTGAGAAGTGTCATTCGTCCACACGAAGACGATATCTTAACGCCGCTATCCACTGTTTTTGGAGAAAATCTGGATCCTTCCAACATTCTGCCGGAATATCCAAGACCGCAGATGGTAAGGGATTCCTACATTAATTTAAACGGTATCTGGAATTACGCCATTACTGATACAAATGCAGCTCCTGATGCTTTTCATGGAGAAATACTGGTCCCTTTTTCCCCTGAGGCTTCTCTTTCCGGCGTAAACAGGCAGCTCCTGCCCCATGAATATCTGTGGTATCAACGTATCATTCCTGTAAACTCAGACGCCTTTGCTGCAGGCAGACATCTGATTCTTCACTTTGGCGCTGTGGATTATCTGTGCACCCTCTATATCAACGGTCAGGCAGTCCTTACTCACGAAGGCGGTTATCTGCCTTTTGAGGCTGATATTACTTCTTATCTTCAGCCTGAAAATAATGAGCTACTATTAAAAGTTCAGGATTTTACCGATACAAAGAGTCAGGCAAGAGGGAAACAGACCTTAAAACGGGGCGGTATTTTTTACACTGCCCAAAGCGGCATCTGGCAGAGCGTCTGGATGGAATGGGTCAATCCTTCTTATATAAAAAAGCTTCAGGTCATGGCAGACCATGATACCCGTAAGGTCACTGTCTATGCTACCTTACATAATGATATCCTCCATTCCGATATCCAAATAACAGAAGAAACTGTGATCGGCGAAGAGGATTTTCATCCCTGGAGTCCGGCGTCACCCTACCTGTACAATCTGGAAATCTCCTACCGAGGCGATATTGTCAAAAGCTATTTCGCATTTCGTACTTATACCATAGAAAAAATAGACGGAATTCCCCGATTCTGCCTGAACCATAAGCCTTATTTTCTGATGGGTGTACTGGATCAGGGCTACTGGCCTGACGGTCTCTACACTGCCCCTTCCGATGAAGCCCTCATTTACGATATTACTTCCATGAAAAAGCTGGGCTTTAATATGCTGCGTAAGCACATTAAAGTGGAATGTGCCAGATGGTACTATCACTGTGACCGACTGGGCATGATCGTATGTCAGGATATGGTCAACGGCGGCAGCACCTATCTCATGCCTGTGATCAGCTATCTTCCTACCCTTTGCCCGGATCTTGCCTCCCATTTAAAAGATTCTCACTATGCTGCGCTTTCACGGAAAGACGAATATGCCCGTATCCAATGGGAAAAGGAATGTATGGAGACTATCGAAGCCCTTTCCTTTTTCCCCTCCATTGCCATCTGGTGCCCTTTTAATGAAGGCTGGGGACAATTTGATACGGAGCGGATCACGCAGCTGATCCGTGAAAAAGACCGGAGCCGTCTTATCGATTCCGCCAGCGGCTGGTTCGATCAGAATTGCGGCGATTTTATCAGTGTCCACAATTATTTCAGACCGCTGACCGTCCCCGTAAAAAAATGGGGTCAGCGAGCCTTTTTCCTCTCCGAATACGGCGGCTTTGCCTGTCATATCAAGGATCACTCCAGTGTGGAACGTATCTTTGGTTACAAACGCTACGGCTCTCTTCCCGAACTAAGAGCTGCTTATGAAGAACTCATACAAAAGTCCCTGCTTCCGCTTCGAAAACAGGGACTGTCCGGAGCCGTCTTTACCCAGCTTTCCGATGTGGAAGAGGAGGTAAACGGTATATTGACTTATGACCGGAAGATCAACAAACTAGAACTGTGACTTTGTCATTCGATCCAGTTTCTTTCGTACATAGATATAAGCCGGGATCAGGAAAAGGTCGGCAAAGACCCATGCCATGGGATTGGCAAAGCACACGCCGGTAAATCCCAGCCTGGGCACCAGAAAAAGCCCTGCAAGAGTTCTCGCCGCCATTTCAAATACTCCTGCTAAAACGGCTAAAGTACTGAATCCCATGCCCTGTATCATAAAGCGGACAATATTGACAAATGCAAGGGGAATATAGAATGCACCGTTAACTGCCAGCAGCATTCTGGCGTTAGCAATGATCTGTGTTTCTTCTGCACTGACAAACAGCTGTATAAACTTATCTCCAAAGAAAAACAACACCGTAAACGCACACAGGGAATAGACTATGCCAAGAATACTGCAGGACTGCAATCCTTTTCCCAGTCTGCTAAGCTTCATTGCTCCCACATTCTGACCGCTGTAGGTTGCCATAGTAGATCCCATAGCGTCAAAAGGACAGCAAAAGAACATACTCACCTTACTGAATGCAGTTACAGATGCCACTGCCACAGAGCCAAGTGAATTCACAGCAGTCTGCAGGATGACCGATCCTATAGCCGTAATAGAATACTGCAATCCCATAGGTATGCCCATACCGCAGAGTATTTTCATATAATCTTTATTTATTCTCCATTCTTCCCCGGTTATATGTAAGATTTCAAATTTCTTTATAATATAAAACAGACATAAAAGACCGGAGATCAGCTGAGAAGTTATAGTTGCTATCGCCGCACCTGACACACCCATTCCAAAAGTAACAATACACAAAAGATCCAGCCCAATATTTAATATAGAAGAAATGATCAGGAAAACCAGCGGTATTCTGGAATCTCCCATGGCACGAATAATGCCGGACAAGATATTGTACAGGTAAGTTGCCGGAATTCCCATAAAGATAATCAATATATAACTATAAGAATCTTGAAAAATATCTTTTGGCGTATTCATCCATGTCAGAATACTTCTACAGAGTAATGTCACCACAGTAGTCATGACTATAGCAAATGCTGCAGCCAGCCAGGCACTGTTAGCCACAAACTGCCGCATTCCGGAATAATCCTTCGCCCCAAACTTGTGAGATACCGGAATCGCAAAGCCATTACATACGCCCATGCAGAATCCTATGACCATAAAATTAATGGAACCTGTTGCGCCAACTCCTGCCAGCGCATTAACTCCCAGGAACTTTCCTACAATAACAGTGTCAACCACGCTATAGAATTGCTGAAATAGAAAGCCGAATAAAAGTGGTATGGAGAACCCCAGTATCAGCTTCATGGGCGATCCTACCGTCATATCCTTTGTTGAATTCCCAGCCATTTCTTTTCCTCCCGAAAATAATCATTGCAGATATACTTTTAATTCACTGAAATCTATAACAAGTTCTTCGAATATCGCAGAATTTACCGAATCCGTAAAATGATAAAATCTCGGTATTTCTCCATTTTCTATGTCATATACGATCACTGTTTCTCTTATAGGATCCACGATCCAGTATTCCCTGACTCCTGCCTCTATATAGGCCCCCAGCTTTTTATAATTGTCCATAGTTTTACTGGAAGGGGATACGATCTCTATTACCCAGTCGGGAGCGCCATGACAGCCTTTATCATCCAGCTTGTCTCTGTCACAGATGACTACTATATCCGGTTCGACATAATTTCGGCCATCATTTTTCAAAAATACCGCAAAAGGGGCATAGAAAATTTTACACCTTCCGCCTTTTTTAGAAATAAACTGGCGTATTTCCATATTTATCCAACCGGAAACCTCCTGATGAATCACCGTTGGTGAGGCCATCATAAACATTTCCCCATCGATCAGCTCTGCCCGTTCCCCTTCGGGTAATGCCAGTATTTCTTCAACTGTGTGTACCTTCTTTTCACCATCGCCTGTCATATAAACATCTTCTCCCCATAACGCAAGATTTTCCATATATTTCCTCCTTTCCGACAGAGGTCTATATGGAATGTTTTCCTCTGCCACTAAGATTTTGATTTTGAGTAAAGTGGCAGAAATTGCCTGAATGTGCGAATTGCACGATACATTGATTACTCTTGATGGGTTTATCATAAACCCATCAAAGTCTTATTGTCAATGAAAATATCATATTTACTAAATCCATTCTTTTTCTCGAATATATGAGTTATTAAATTATGATTTAACTGCATTTCTCTCTTTATTAAAGAAATTTCTCTTTTTGCAGTGCTTATTTTGTCAATAAAATATCTATAGTTATTTAATATGCTCAAAATATCGAGTGATATTATTATAGAACATTACATCAAACAAAACATTGCTTCTGATTTTGGAATAAATTAAATTATGATTTAATTTATATCACTTGTTATACTTCTTCCCTAACTTCTTTATATAGAAAACGGATGAGCCTCTGCTCATCCGCTTCCCTTAATATTTATATCCTGTCTTCTTATGCGAAAGGATTNTCTGACTTGTAAAGCATTCCCTTAGGCTGATTGAATCCAATCTCNTCAAGNTCTACACCGATATACTTAAATACTTCATAAAGAGCCTTTCCGTAATGACCGAATGCAACTGCNCCGTGNTGAGGATAATTGCCTTCGATCAGGACATGACGATANAAACGTCCCATCTCAGGAATTGCAAAAACNCCNATNCCNCCGAANGACTTGGTTGCTACCGGAAGAACCTCTCCATGNGCNATATAAGCGCGGAGCTTNTTGTCTGCTGTAGACTGGAGNCGATAGAATGTAATGTCACCNGGAACAATATCACCTTCCAGAGTTCCATTGGTAACCTCTACNGGCAGGGATCTTGCCATGATCATCTGATTCTTCATGCTGCAGAAAGCAAGCTTCTTAGAGCAGGTATTTCCACAGTGGAATCCCATGAAAGTATCCTTGTGTGTATAATCAAATTTGCCTTTGATTGCTTCCTCATACATATCATCCGGAACAGTATTGTTAATATCAAGCAATGTAACAATATCATCACTCACTGCCGTACCGATAAACTCGCTTAAGCAGCCGTAGATATCCACTTCGCAGGATACAGGAATGCCCATACCTGTTAAACGGCTGTTAACATAGCAGGGAACAAATCCGAACTGTGTCTGGAATGCAGGCCAGCATTTTCCGGCAATAGCAACATATTTACGATATCCTTTGTGGGCTTCTACCCAGTCAAGCAGTGTCAATTCATACTGTGCCAGTTTGCTTAAGATTTCAGGCTTCTGATTTCCTGCTCCAAGTTCTTCTTCCATTTCCTTTACCTTGGCAGGAATTCTTTCATCTCCCTCATGCTTATTAAATGCTTCAAATAAGTCAAGTTCAGAGTTTTCTTCAATTTCAACGCCCAGGTTATAAAGCTGCTTGATAGGAGCGTTGCATGCCAGGAAATTAAGAGGTCTGGGGCCAAAGCTGATGATCTTCAGGTCTTTAAGGCCAACAATAGCTCTTGCAATAGGAACAAACTCATTGATCATATCTGCACATTCTGCTGCAGTTCCTACAGGATATTCAGGGATATAAGCTTTAACATTGCGAAGCTTTAAATTGTAGCTTGCATTCAGCATACCGCAGTAAGCATCGCCGCGTCCGCCTACCAGGTCATTCTGGCTTTCTTCAGAAGCTGCTATAAACATTGCGGGACCATCAAAATGTTTAGCCAGTAAAGTCTCAGCAATTTCAGGACCGAAGTTTCCAAGATATACGCAAAGAGCGTTACAGCCTGCCTTTTTAACATCCTCTAATGCCTGTACCATGTGTATTTCACTTTCTACGATACAGATAGGGCACTCATAGATATCCTCTGCATCATATTTTGCCTGATAAGCTTCTATCAGGGCTTTTCTTCTGTTAACGGACAGAGATTCCGGGAAACAGTCACGGCTTACAGCCACGATTCCGATTTTTACTTTTGGTAAATTGTTCATTTTAAACTCCTCCTTATTATATGTATTTGATTGTTCTTATTCGTTGATATTCAGATTTTTTCCCACAAGTCCCATAGGGCTTCCTTCCGGAAGGCCTCCTTCCGGATGCCCAAGGAGCCATTTGTTCTTAGCTGTCAGATGTGCATCCTCTCCGCCTTCATGTTTTTCATCGAGCTTCAGATTGGTTCCCTTGGGAAGAACCACTACCACCTTAAATCCGGCATTATCTACACCGCAGGGTGCATAATGAAGAGTGGTGGCATAAACTTCCACAGCTGTACCTGCAGGGATCAAAAATGCTTCTACCTTGGAAGTATCATAGGTAAAGTCATCTGTAATATCCTGTTGGCAGCCCAGCATCAGAATGGCATCGGTAGCTGCTACATTAATTTCCGAGCTTCTGTGATATTCCAGCGCATTCAACATGCAGTTATGTCCATTGCAGTAGCCGATCTGAATGGGAAGTTCCCCATATGTCTTATCTATCAGATCCTTCATAACAGGAAGCGATTCCAGCTCAGGAACTCCGGGTACATAGACTACATCGTCAGGACAGGGAGCAGCGTCCATAGCCTTCACCAGTTCCGTAAAATCGATGCCTTCTACCACTCTGCCATATTTCCTGAATTTTTCATCTGTTACATTATAAACCTTCATTTTCTTTCTCCCTTCTATTTGATCATATCGAAAAGCGGCTTACATGCAGGATAAATCTGCTTAAACTGCTGATATCTTTCCTCGTACTTAGCTACCAGCTCTTCTTCCGGCTCTACGGTATCTATAATTTTTACGATCTTAGCCGCAGCTTCCTCGACGCTGGCATATTCACCGCATGCAACTGCCGCCAGCATAGCGCCTCCGAGCGCAGGGCCTTCTTCACTTTCTATAACGTCCACCTTTAAATTCAATATGTTGGCGATCATCTTTTTCCAAAGAGGACTCTTGGCGCCGCCGCCGCAGATCTTGGTTCTTTCAATCTTGATCCCAAGGGATTTTGCCACTTCAAAAGAATCACGGAGAGCAAACGCAACTCCCTCCAGTACGGCCTGTGTCATGTCTGCTCTGGAGGTATCCATGGTCATACCAATGAAGGTGCCTCTTGCATTGGGATTATTATGAGGNGATCTNTCTCCCATAAGATATGGCAGNAAATATACATGATTCTCTCCAAGNTTTTCNATGCTCTTCTGCTCNTCNGAATACTTNTCNGTTCCGATAATNTCTTCCATCCACCACTTATTGCAGGAAGCGGCGCTGAGCATGCANCCCATCAGATGATAGTGTCCGTCTGCATGTGCAAAAGCATGAAGAGCGTTGTACTTATCCACGCCAAAATTCCTGGAAGAAATAAAAATGGTTCCGCTGGTACCAAGAGAAATATTACACATGCCGTCTCCTACTGTACCGGTTCCNACTGCTGCTGCTGCATTATCTCCGGCGCCTGCNGCCACCTTAACAGTCTCNGNAATTCCAAGCTCCTNCGCAATTTCTTTTGTAACAGTGCCTACGCATTCATAACTTTCATAAAGTCTGGGAAGCATTTCTTCCCTGATACCGCAGATCTCACACATTTCTTTAGACCAGCAGCGGTTCTTAACATCCATAAGCAGCATACCGGAAGCATCGGATACNTCAGTACAGTTCACGCCTGTTAATTTGTATGCGATATAATCCTTGGGAAGCATGATCTTGACAATCTTTTCAAAGTTCTCAGGNTCTTTATTCTTTACCCANAGAATCTTGGGCGCCGTAAATCCCGTAAAAGAAATATTGGCTGTATACTCTGAAAGCTTTTCCTTGCCGATCACATTATTCAGATAATCACATTCCTCAAAAGTTCTTCCGTCATTCCATAGTATGGCAGGACGGATCACTTCGTCATCCTTGTCCAGAATTACCAGTCCATGCATCTGTCCGCCAAAGCTGATACCNGCCACTTCGGACTTATCGACTTCTGAAATAAGTTCCTTAATGCCTGCNATCACCTGGGCATACCAGTCCTCCGGCTTTTGCTCAGACCAGCCCGGATGGGGAAAATACAGGGGATATTCCTTCGAAACGATCTTCCGGATTTTTCCCTNTCCATCCATAAGCAACAGTTTTACTGCGCTTGTTCCTAAATCAATTCCTATGTACAGCATTATTACCCTCCTTTTATATTAAAAATAATGTATGTTCTCCTGCATTATNACCTCAAGCTTAGAGTAACGTTTCTTCTCTNCCCNATGCTTACCGTANCACATTTCATCAAACAAGATTNTGGCNGCAAGGTACGCCTGCTCAGCCAGATCCTGATAGATCACCGCGTCNATCGTGGAATCCGCCACATAACTCCTGATCTCNTCAAACAGATCGAAGCCGANNAGNTTAATATCTTTTCTGNTCAGATCGTTCAGTATCCTGCCAATAATGTCCATCCGATAGGTCAGATCAAAGATTCCTCTTAAATCCTTTTCTTCCGCTATGCAGTCTGCAATCCTGTCATAGATNTCTTTCTCTTCTATCAATCCATATGCCACCGGAAGAATCTTTATTTCCGGAAACTCTTTTATCTTATCAAGAAAGCCCTTCAGNCTTTCNANAATATCCTGATTCGTCTTGTATTCCTCAGTAACAGGGATAAACACCCTGCCGCCAGGCAAAAGCATTTTTCCCAGAAGCTCCGCTGCCAGACGCCCGCTTCTGTAATAATCCACNCCNACATAATAATTATCTTCATGTTCCTTNACNTCCCGGCTAAGAAGCACCACNAGGCAGCCTTTTTCTTTCAGTATNCTTAANATCNTCTGAATTACATCCTGGTGGGAATANGCAAGAATAAAACTGGTAATACCNTGGCTCAGCATCTCCTCAACCGCACTTAACTGTTCTTCAGGATNTTCCACATCAAATTCAGANATCATCATGTTAAGTCCATCGTCGCCGAATTCCTTTAANGCTCTTTTTANTCCCTTCCCTACTTCTGTAGCAAAATANCCCGCNCTCTTTGACTTAAATCCAACATANCCAATTGTGTAATGACGGTTCAAAGCAAGNTTTCTNGCNTTTNTGTTCTGNACATAATGGTANTTTTCAAGGGCNTCNTTAACNATNCTGCGGGTTTCTTCACTGACANTNCCTTTNTTTTTAAGCACTTTNTATATNGTNGTGCGNGAAATGCCTATTTCTTTNGATATATNNTCNAATGTCATCCGTGATAATTCTTCCATATTGCCCTCATTNGCCTATAGTTAACACGTGTTAACTATATGTTATCACTAAGCTTTGGCGCTGTCAATCAGTCTTTTANAAGAAAAANAAGAAAATCGCTTCGCGATCATCTTGGGAAGAACCTTCGGTTCTTCCGCTCTTTGGAGGAATTTTCTATATTATAAAAAGAAGCAGCCGAAATCCGACTGCTTCTTCTCTTTTATTNAGTTTTTGCATAAATGAACAATTCTCATTATTCAAAAGGAACTACAGCTCCCTGGTATTCTCCTTCGATGAAGCTTCTGATCTCATCAGACTTAAGAACCTCTACAAGNGCCTTGGTAGCATCACTGNTTTCATTNCCTTCTTTAACAGCAATAACATTTACATANGTCTGCGCTGCNAGGGAATCTGATGTTTCTGTTGCAAGTGCATCTGTCTGTGCATTCAATCCNGCNTCCAGAGCATAGTTACCGTTAATAACGGCAAAAGATACTTCTCCGAGAACCTTGGGAACCTGAGCTGCTTCCANTTCTACAAATTCGATATTGTNAGGATTTTCTNCAATATCAAGNANTGTTGCNTTGATGCCNGCATCTGNACTGAGTGTCAGAAGTCCGTTGTCCTGAAGCAGAAGAAGNGCTCTNGCNTCGTTTGTAGTATCATTAGGCACTGCTATTGTTGCGCCATCCGNAACATTGGAAAGGTCGCTTTCCGTACCTGCATAGATTCCAAAGGGCTCATAGTGAATACCGCCTGCATTTACCAGATGTGTTCCCTGCTCTTCATTAAAGCTGTCAAGGTAAGGGATATGCTGGAAATANTTGGCGTCAATNTCACCTGATTCTACTACATTGTTGGGCTGTACATAATCATCAAATACTGTAACCTGCAGATCGTAACCTTTTTCTGCAAGCAGAGGCTTTGCCGCCTCTAAGATCTCTGCATGAGGCACTGCTGTAGCTGCTACTGTAATGACCTGTAATTCGCCGTCAGCTGATGATGCATCAGCTGATGTCTTTTCACTGCTGCCGCAGGCTGTTAAAGTACCTGCTATAAGAGCTGCTGTGAGAATAAGTGCTAATCGTTTTTTCATAAAAACTCCTCCTTTTGCAGTTTCCTGCTTTTCTATAATAAACCCTGACGGGTATTATNCAAANCTTAACCGGTAATTCTCTTATCCAGCTTTTTAGAAAGTCTGATTCCGATTACCTGCAGCACCTGTACGATAACTACCAGAATAATAACAGCGGCATACATAATACTTAGCTGATTTCTATAATATCCATACTGGATCGCAATATTTCCAAGTCCGCCGCCGCCCACAACTCCCGCCATGGCGGAATAGCCAAGNATGGTTCCGAGTGCAATGGTCGCNCCCACGATCAATGAAGTNCTGGCCTCCGCCAGTAGTACTTTAAATATAATGGTAAAAAGNCCNGCNCCCATACTTTGNGCNGCTTCGATCACACCNTGGTCTACCTCTAAAAGTGAGGACTCCACCAGTCTTGCCACAAATGGCGCTGCCGCAAGTGCCAGGGGAACGATAGTCGCCGCCGGTCCGTAGCTTTTGCCTACNATCAGCTTGGTAAGAGGCATGATCGTNATAAGCAGGATCAGAAACGGTACNCTCCTGACAATATTAACAACGAAATCAAGAATTTTGTATAAGATCTTGCTTGGCTGAAGGCCTNCCGGCGCCGATACCACCAGGATCACCCCAAGGGGCAGTCCTATNGCATAAGCGATCAATGTGGAGATCAANGTCATNTAGATACTGATCCATGTATTGTCAGCCAATAATCCAATCAATTTACTATCNAACATAATTCTGCAGCTCCTCCACTTCTAAATTTCTTTCCTTCAGATATTGNATCATTTTTTCAGCTATGACCGTTTCATCCGGCAGCTGTAANATCATCTGACCGTGTGCCACACCGCCGATNTCCTTGGTGTCGGCAAGAAGTATATTGACCGGAGCCTTACAGGTAAGCACCATATTTCCGATAACGGGTTCAAAGGAGGAATTACTCTTAAATACGATCCTGATGCAGCGTTTGCCCTGCATTTCCTCATATTTACTGCCTTCTCCCTGAAATACCAGCTTTCTTGCCGCACTGCTCTTCGGNCTTGCAAAGACCTCTTCTACAGTTCCCGTTTCGGCAAGCACGCCCGAATCTATAATGGCCACATGTGTACAGATTTCCTGTACTACCGCCATTTCATGAGTGATAATGATAATNGTGATNCCNTATTTTTCATTTATTTCTTTTAATAAAGCCAGGATAGATTTCGTCGTAGTAGGATCCAGGGCACTTGTTGCTTCATCACACAGAAGGATCTTGGGATTATTTGCCAGGGCTCTGGCAATGGCAACTCTCTGCTTCTGCCCTCCNGAAAGCTGCGCCGGATAGGCTTTTGCCTTTTCGGAAAGTCCTACGATCTCAAGCAGTTCTCCTGCCCGCTTTCTGGCTTCTTTTTTGGANGAGCCTTTTATTTCCATAGGAAAACAGATATTATCAAGCACNGTCCTTTGCATCAGCAGATTGAAATGCTGAAAGATCATGGCAATTTCTGTTCTTATCCCNCGAAGTTCCTTTTCTTTTAATCCGGCCAGATCTTTTCCTTCAATATATACAGTCCCTGAAGTGGGACGNTCCAAAAAGTTAAGGCATCTTACCAGNGTGGATTTACCGGCGCCGCTCATACCGATGATTCCGTAAATCTCNCCTTTATGTATGTCCAGATTGATACCCTTTAAAGCCTCAACGCTGTTATCCTTTCCTATGAAAGTCTTCGTGACATCTTTNACCTGAATGATCGTTTCCATTTGATTCTATTCCTTTGCAGCCCTGAANATCTTTCGCTTCTAACAACTTTGTATCATATCACAAACACTATTGCCTTGCAACCAATTANTGATCACTTTTCCGCGTCTTTNCNAGNTNTTTNTNNNTNTNNTNTTTTCATANTTANTTTATATGAATAGTATACTATCATCATGTTTGATAATTGTCAACAAAAATAGATGATCTTATTTATCTTCTACAGACTGTACAAAATTTTCTTATTTTGTTATACTGAATACATTCAATTTTGCTAAAATNTTAAAGAGAGGTAGTCCTTAACTATGAATGATAAAAAAGCAGTTGTTTCCTTAGGCCATGATGCCCTTGGATCTACCACTTTAGAGCAGTTAGATGCCGTTAAGNCGACGGCAAAAGCTCTGGCAGATCTTGTTGAAGCNGGCTATCAGCTTACCATTACCCACAGCAACGGTCCTCAGGTCAGCATGATCCANAAGGCNATGACNGAGCTGCGCCGTGTATATATTGATTATACTCCNGCCCCCATGTGCGTTTGNAACGCTATGAGCCAGGGATATGTAGGGTATGATATCCAAAACTCCTTAAAAGCCGANCTTTTAAGCCGGGGTATCAGCAAAACAGTTTCTACCATATTAACGCAGGTAACTGTAGATCCCTATGATGAGGCNTTTTATGAGCCTACCAANCTGATCGGGCGGAATATGTCGGCCGAAGATGCTGAAGTGGAAATNAAAAAGGGAAACTTTGTAAAAGAANTACCNGGAAACGGATTCCGCCGTATTATNGCNGCNCCCACTCCTATNGATATAGTAGAAATNGAGGCTATCAGAACCCTAGCCGATGCAGGGCAGATCGTAATTGCCTGCGGAGGTGGCGGTATTCCCGTTATTGAACAGAAACATGCNTTAAAAGGAGCTTCTGCCGTTATTGAGAAAGATGCTATTGCCGGAAAGCTTGCAGGAGATTTAAAAGCAGATCAACTGATCATTTTAACCTCTGTTCCNAATGTNTACCGGAATTTCGAAAAAGAAGATCAGGAACCTGTCGCAGCTCTCNCTACNGCTGAAGCCAAANTCATGATTNAAGAAGGCCANTTNGGAACAGGCACNATGCTTCCCAAGATCGAGGCTGCCATTTCTTATCTGGATGCTCATAAAAACGGCAGCGTACTGATCACTTCTTTAAATGCAGTAAATGATGCTTTAAAGGGCAAGGCAGGAACTGTGATCAAAGCCTAGCAAAGAAAAGCTCTCCGACCGAATTCCGGAGAGCTTTTTTATTAATCCAGATTAAGTTTCCTCCGGATCAGATATTCGCTTAAAAAGTATAAACCTACGGCAACAAGAATGGAAGCTATACTCATGATCCACCATGATGAAGTAATGAACTTAAACACATGATCAGCCGAATTGATAGATGTAAACATGATCGGCATTGAAATAAAACTAATGCCCATCTGCACTACTGTATTGATTGCAAAGTATGCGCCGATCGAGCCCAGTATTTTGTGCTTGCCTACCATCTGACCGACGGATATGGAACCTACGATCATCATGGTACCGCTGAATAGTTCAGCAATTACCAGAAACAAAAGGCTGATTCCCAATGCTGCATATCCTATATCAAAAAGTCCTTCCTGTTCAAATAATCTGAATCCTTCTTTGATCACTTCCATCAAAGACATATCGGGTACTAAAAATATAACTGCCATGCCACCAAAAATCGCAACACTTACAATGATTCCCAGAGAAGCAATGGCTGACCATGCCATCATTGGAAGGATTTTGGAAATCAGCAGTTGGTGACTTGTTACAGGTAATGTATGTGTCAGATAGCCCTCATCCGTAAACATGGTTTTGTAAAAATGTATCGCCATGTACAAAGTAATCCCTATGCTCACCCCTATCAGAGCAAAGTAGAACACCATCCATACCAGGATAACAAGCAGGTCCAGTCCCCCCATATCGCTCCGCCATACAGGCGAAGCAAAGCTAAAGCCCGAAAGAACAGATAATATGAGCAGTAATCCGATCAATATAGTGGGAATCTTCCAGGTTGCTTTCCACTCATACTTCAACAATTTTCCTAACATGCGAACACCTCCCTAAAATAAGAATCCACACTCTTGCCCTTGACCTCACGTATTTCTTCTACNGTAGTCTGCAATATCAGTNTGCCTTCTCTGATAAAAATAACATCATCCAGAATATTCTCTATATCTGAAATCAGATGNGTNGAAAGAAGTACGGTTGCATTCTCATTATAATTGGAAATAATAGTCTTAATAATATAATCCCTTGCAGCAGGATCCACACCTGCAATGGGCTCATCCAGTATAAACAGATCCGCATCTCTGCTCATGACCANNATCANCTGNACCTTCTCTCTGGTACCCTTTGACANGGTCTTNATCCTTGCATTCAGATCAATATTCAGAGATGCAAGCATTTCCTTTGCTCTCTCNACCCGGAAATCTTCGTAAAAATCCGAAAAGAANGCAAGCAGTTCCGATACCTTCTTGCTGTTACTGAAATAAGTACGTTCCGGAAGATAGGACACCTTTGCTTTTGTCTCCGCTCCCGGCTTACTTCCGTTGATCAGCACCTCGCCCTCTGTAGGTACCAGCAGACCGTTCAGAATCTTGATNAGCGTAGTCTTGCCGCTTCCATTAGGNCCAAGCAGNCCTACGATCCTGCCCCGGGGCAGTGTTAAGTTCAAACCGTTTAATGCTGTTTTTCTTTTATCATATATTTTCGTAAGATTTCTTACTTCTACCAATTCACTCATTCTGTCTTCCCCCCTGTATCATTTTGAAGTAAGTCTATGATTTCTTTCCTTTCAAAGCCAAGGTCTTCCATCCTTTTCATAAAATCTTCTATCTGCTCTTTTGCCAACTGATTTCGGGTCTCCTTAATCATTTCCAAATCCTCCGTAACTACTCTGCCACTGGTTCTTAACGTAATAATAAGTCCGCTGCGCTCCAGCTCCGAAAGAGCTTTCTGCATCGTATTGGGATTCACTCCTGCGTCGGCAGCCAGTTCCCGTACGCTGGGAATCTTCGTTCCCGGCTGATACATACCTGCTACGATCTGCATCTGGATCCTCTCAAGAATCTGCGCATAGATGGGACGATCAGAATCTAAGTTCCATGCCATAGAATCCTTCCTTTCTCTGTATTATTGTATTATCTAATTAATACAATAATACTATTATGAGCTTTTGTCAACTACTTATATACATGAAATATTAAATTTTTCTTAACAGTTCAGCCATGGAATAGTGATAAGAGGGCGTGGGAGCTTGCTCACAAAGCACTTTTATCACTATTCCATGAGCGGAGCGCCCTCAAATGATACAATAGAAAGCACGCTTCGCGAACTTTCTATTGTCATAAATAAAAGATGAGCCGCGAATGCGGCGACGGATGCGAAGCAGACGCTTTTATGAATGCGAGGGCTGAACTGTTACAAGCTTTCCTAAAAATTTATTGTAACACGTCCGGCAATTTGACACCTATTTCTCAAAATCTTATAATAATACTGTTAAGTAGAAATGCTTTTTGGCGCCTGAACCCAATAACTCAAACCGAAAAAGAGGATTTTATGTGGATTTTATTTGCTTTCGCTTCAGCGTTCTTTGCCGGACTTACTTCTATTCTGGCAAAATGCGGTATTAAAAAAACCGATTCTACTGTTGCTACAGCTGTCCGGACAATCATTGTTCTTACTTTTTCCTGGCTGATGGTCCTGATCGTCGGTTCTTTTTCCCAGCTGAAAAGTATTGATGATCATACATTGATTTTTCTGATTCTTTCAGGTCTGTCTACCGGTGCCTCCTGGCTCTGCTATTTTAAGGCTCTTCAGCTTGGAGATATTAACAAGGTAGTTCCCATTGATAAATCCAGCACCGTTCTGACAATCGTTCTTGCCTTTCTGTTTCTTCAAGAAAAGATCAGTCTTCCCAAAACTGCCGGCGTTATTCTTATTGCTGCAGGAACTTATCTTATGATTGAAAAAAGAGCTTCTGTTTCCGGAAACTCTATGTCAAATTCAAGTCAAAAACCCCGCCGCAAGCAGCGGGGCATCAAATTTGAAACGCTCCAAGGGGCGGGGTATTTGACCCTCGCGGCAGTCGCCAAATGCCTGCAAGCAGTCACTTGGCTCGTTGCTCGCGGGAATAATATGGGCTGGCTTTTTTATGCTCTTGGTTCTGCTATATTTGCAAGTCTTACTGCTATTCTCGGAAAAGTCGGAATCACTGACGTTGAATCTAATTTAGGTACTGCCATCCGCACCTGTGTCGTACTCATTATGGCATGGATCATGGTCTTTGTCACCGGAAAGCCAAAAAAGATCCGGGAGATTCCCGGAAGAGAACTTGGTTTTATCTGCCTTTCGGGGCTTGCTACAGGCGCTTCCTGGCTGTGTTATTATAAAGCCCTTCAGGATGGCCCTGCCAGCGTGGTCGTTCCCATTGATAAACTGAGTATACTCGTTACCGTGGCTTTTTCTTATCTGGTATTCCACGAAAAACTGAACAGAAAGTCTGCTCTGGGATTAATCATGATCACTGTAGGTACTTTGGCTATGCTGATCAAGTAAGTGTAAATGTTTTTGCACATATTATTTTAAGTTGTTGACTTCGTTATATATTTTCGCTATTCTAATAAATATATCAAAGACTTCTTATTATCTTTGAACACATGCATAAGTTTATATAACAAATGCATGGTGCTTCTCGCACATTCGGCATATTCTGCCCAATAACACACTTACTAAAAACTATTTTAAGGCAGGGGTTCGGAAGATATCGTACATCTCCTGCGGAAAGGAACTTGTATGACAAATATACCAGAAGACATTGCTTCTAATTTAAGCGATTTTGCTCTTTTTCTAACAGTTATGAAAAACAAAATAGCTTATCAAAACACCTTAAGTATCATTATGGATGAACCTGATATAAAAATAAAAGAAGTTAAAGTGGAGCAGGTCATTCTAAACAAAGCCGGAAAGAGAGCCATTCGTTTAGATGCATGGGCCCTGTCAGACAAAGACAGACTATTTGATATGGAAATGCAAAATATCAGCAATCAGGATTCTCTACCTAAACGTTCTCGATTCTATCAAGGCCTAATGGATACACCCATATTGAAATCAGGAAAAAAGACTAAATATAAGCAATTACCATCCACTACTATTATTTTTATCACTCAGGATGATATTTTTAACAGAGATTTGGCAAAATATACTTTTACGGAGCAATGTGAGGAAATCGCCGGTCTAAAACTAGAAGACGGCGCCACAAAAATCTTTTTAAACATGACAAGTAAAAATGGTTCCAAAGAATTAATAAGTCTGCTACAATATATGAAAAGGACTGATATTAACAATCCTGAAATCATTGTGCGGGATCAAAGACTTATGGAACTGGATAAAATTGTAACGGAAGTCAAAGAATCAGATGAATGGGAGGCCATACGAATGGACATTCTCGATATTGGTATAAATAGAGGAATTGAACGGGGTATCGAGCAAGGCGTTAAAGCGCTAATTGAAATTTGTCAGGAATTTAACTCTTCAAAAAAGGACACATTAATGAAACTTGAGCAAAAATTTAATATATCAGAAGAAAAAGCTGGAGAGTATTTAGCTAAATATTGGAAATAGCAGAAGAACAGCCTACTGCCTGTAATACCCCAATGTACTGATCAATGCTCCGATCATAATACAAAAGTCCCCAATATTAAAAATAATTCTCCTAAGCCATTTCCACGGCACATTGAAACTTAAGTAATCTACTACATATTTTCTGGTCAGTCTGTCATAAGTATTGGAATATGCTCCGCCCAGCAGTAATGTCAATCCCCATTTAAGCATACCCTTTCCTGCATTGCCAAGAGTTACGACATAGAAAGCCGTAAGCACTGCAGAAAGAAGCACTGACAATACCATTACCGCTCTCTGTCTGTTCTCCCCTGCATTTAAAAAGGCTCCTTTATTGTGATGCTTTCTAATAATAAATGCGCCACCGGCCCTTAATTCATCAATGCCCTCTGTTTTTGTTTTTTCTATATGATTTTTGATTCCGAGATCTAACCCGAGTATCCCCAATATTACTGCTAAATACTGCATATATTGCCTCCTTTTTACTAATCTTATCACACACTCACTTTCCTTTCAATCTACCCATATCAAAAGAGCTCCCGCAAGAAGCGGGAGCCCTTAAAATACTCATCTTAATTTAATCTTATTCAATATTCAATCATTAGGGAAGCATATCCGCATCGCCGAATACTTCCTGCCATTTTGCAGCGCGCTCGTCCATAATTGCCTGGCCGCCTGCATTCAGGTAATCTGCGATCATACTGTCCCAAACACTGTCAAAATCAGCCTCAGATGCGATCACTGCATTGTCATAAACCTGGTCACGCTTAGCGCTTAAGGTATCGCCGATATTAGCTTCCGAATCAATAGCTCCTACGTTAACATTCTTAGCAGGAACTGCATTAGTCTGTGCAACGACATCTGCACGTGAAACTACATCAGGATCAATTTCAGCATAGTTGTATGCCTGTGAAAGCTTTGTCAGCTCTTCGGTAGCTAAGTGTAAACCGTTACAGGTAATTGTATAATCGATATTCATACCGGAATTCATAATTGCATCACCGGTTGCTGCAACAGTCTGAATTGCGCCGCTCTCCAATACATTGTGAGTTACGCCTTCATCACCGATCTGCAGATACTGAATATGCTCCGGATCACTGATCCAGTCAAGGTACAGCATACAAGCCAAAGGCTCATCATTAGTGTGCGGGAAGAAGATCTTACGATCTCCGGCAGTACTGGACACATATTTTGTATGTGTTCCCTTGGAATCATCAAAAGGATCGACTGCTATAAAGTAAGCATCCTCACCTACATTTCTCTGCAGGTTTGCATTGATGCTGTCCTCACCGTTACGGAAAGGATAATCCCAGTTATGAGTGAAAGCTCCTACATAGCCTGCCTTCAGCATATCATCCTCAGTTGTATCACCGCTGCCGTACAGTGCGAAATTATCCCACATCAGACCCTGATTATACCACTTGTTCAAAAGCCTTACAGCTTCTTTAGTTCCATTCTGAGTTAACTTTCTGTCATCATATCCATTGATATAATATTCCCTGTCGGTAATATCCGGATCGATAAATGATTCAATCAAAGTTGCGGCTCTCCAGCCTACATCATAGCTTACGGAGTAGGGAATCATTTTGTCTGCATCCGCACCCAGAAGGGTATCTTTATTTTCTTCAAATGCGTTCAGCATTGCCTCAAACTCTTCTGTTGTGGTAGGTTCAGATAATCCTAATGCATCCAGCCAGTCCTTACGGACAAATGTGTTAACACGGTTGTTAACAGCCAGCTTTCCTTCGATTGCCCACAGAGTACCATCTACAGGATCCTTATCCCAATACATATTGGTTTCGCCAAGCCAATCCCACAGATTGGGCAGGTCAGCTCTGTAATCCTCCACATAGCCGCTCAGATCAAGCACACCGCCCATCTCAGCGTATGTAAGAACAGTAGGATAGCTGTAAGTTACACAGATATCAGGAGCAGTTCCTGCTGCAAGCAGGTTATTGATCTCCTCTACCTCAGTCCATCTGGGAACTTTTACAAATTCAACCTCAACATTGTGATCTTCCAGCATTCCCTTCTTGATGTACTCGGTGTACATATTGTTAGTAGGATCGGAACCGCCATCGTTTCCACGGTCATAAACTTCAACTGTAATGTGCCTGGTTTCTGCAAACTTGCCATCCACCAGCTCGCCTGTTGCAGCTGCTTCTTCGCCTGCTGCATCTCCTGACTCTGCTTTCTGAGACTCAGTTGCAGGAGCATCTGTGTTTGAAGTTGAAGAGCTATCTGCGTTGCCGCCACCGCATGCCGTCAGGGCTATCATAGCGCCTGCAAGCAGAATGGCAATTAATTTTTTCTTCATCTTTTTACCTCCCTATATTTGTTTGATATGAATGAACGAATCTGATTAAAAAGATTCGATTATTCCTTTACAGCTCCCATGGTCACGCCATGAATAAAGTATTTCTGCAGCCAAGGATATATGCACAGGATCGGCACGGTTGAAAACATGACTATCGCTGCTTTTAAGGAGGCTGAAAGTCCCGGTGAGGAGAAGCCCTCCTGCGTTGCAACCTCTACAGAATTAATATTATTGATAATATTGTACAAGAGCAGCTGCAGCGGATAAAATTCAGCTTTTTTCATGTATAGCAGCGCATCCGAATAACCATTCCAGCGTCCCACCGCATAGAACAATGCCAGAGTCGCCATAACCGGTTTGGACAGCGGTACGTAAATCTTCATCATGATCTGAATAAAAGAGGCTCCGTCTATTTCTGCAGACTCTCTTAAGCTTTCCGGAATACCATAGAAAAAGCTTCTCATAATGATCATGTTGTAAACACTCAGGCAACTGGGAAGGATCAATACTAACGGATTGTCAAGCAGTCCCAGGCTCTGCATAAGCAGATAGTTAGGAATCGTACCTGCATTGAAAAACATAGTTATCGTGATAATAATATTGATCACTCCGCGGCCTTTCAGCTTGTCAAAGATAAGCGGATAAGCACACAGAACCGTCATGGTCAAAGAAACCAGCGTACAAACCACTGTCAAAAATACCGTCCAGAAAAACGCTCTGATATATTTGGGATCGCTCAAAACCGTCTTATACGCATCCAGATTAAAACCCTTAGGCCAGAGTGAAACAGCATTCCTAACCAGGTAATCAGTTGAACTCAGGGATTTTGCCAGCAAATTTATCATCGGTACCACACAGATAATACTGATCAGCACACAAATCAGGACAAATATCCAATCGCCGACTTTCGCAGAGAATGATTTTACTTTCATTACCAGATCCCCCTTTCTCCAAGCTTCCTTGACAGCCAGTTAGCTGCCAGTAAGAAGAGTACGCCGACTACCGACTGGAACAGACCAACCGCAGTTGTAAGTGAGAACTGCAGTCCCTTAATACCCGTTCGGTATACATAAGTAGAAATTACATCCGCAACATTCATGACCAGATTATTCTGGAACGCGAAAGGACGGTCAAAATTGCTTCCTAAAATATTACCCAGATTCATGATCAGTAAAACTACGATCGTAGGCTTAATACCCGGAAGGGTGATATGCCACATTTTGCGGAAACGTCCAGCACCATCCACGGAAGCCGCCTCATAAAGTTCTGAGTTGATGCTGGCGATCGCTGCCAGATATACAATGGAGCCCCAGCCAAAATTCTGCCATACGCCTACGCCTATGTAAGTGCCCACCCAATGAGCCGCATCATTCAAAAACGGAATGGATGTTCCACCCAGACCCTCGATAGCCATATTCACCAGACCTTCACCGGGAGCAAAAAGCTGCAGTGCCAAACTGTAAATAATGACCCATGAAAGGAAGTGAGGCATATAGGCAACTGTCTGTACTACTTTCTTAAAACGCTTGAAGCACAATTCATTTAAGATCAAAGCAAAAATAATGGGCGCCGGAAAGCCGATTATCAGATCCAGCAGATTCAGGAACACCGTATTACGCAAAGCACGGCGGAAATCATTGCTTCCAAATGCCTGGATAAAATACTCAAATCCATGATTTTTAGCCCACGGCATTTCCCATACATTTTGTATAATACTGTACTTTTTAAAAGCGATCTGGATATATACCATAGGTACATATTTGAAGATCAATAGATACAAAAGCGGCAGACTCAGCAAAAAATAGAGCTGCCAGTATCTTTTCAGATACGAGCGAGTACTATCTTTTTTTCCAACGGCTGGCTTACTTGTTTTCACTTTAGCCATTATTCCAACACCTCCTAATATTGTAACAACCAGTTTCTATTTAAATTATAAGATCATTTGATGCATTGAACCTATCAAATATTGCGATTCTGATTTCAATTATTGCTCATTTTTTTGTGCATTTTTTACTCTTTGTTTATGGTTCGTATCATTTTTTATGTCATTATATCTAAGTAAGATTGACTAAACTTAAAAAAAATGAATATATTTGCACATTTCTATGCTCACCAGATTTCTCTGCCCTTTTCATCCGGTATACCCGATTTTCTATAAAAGTAGCTGTTCACTTGGTCCCGCCATTCTCTGGCATGCTCTTTTTGATGACTGAGCCTTTTCATCACTCTTTCAAAGACCTTATCTGGCAGAATACCTTTTAATTTTTCAAAACCTGCCGCCATCTCATCCACCGTCTCCACACCCTCAAAATGAGTGTCATAGATGTGTTGTATCACAGTTTTCCCCGTTTTAAGCTTCCAGGTATAAGGTATATGATGGAAGAAAAGAAGCAGTTCTTCCGGACACCTCTCTCTGTCATCATAGGCAGAAGCATTGGGTTCATTGTAAAGAAGCGCATATCCTGTTCCCACGCGGCTTCTGTCAACGCCGATCCCCAAATGGTCGGCTCTGTGATAGGTTCCCCATCTGTCATATTCATAACCGTCTACATTAGGACCATAATGCACACTCGGATTTACCATCCATCCGATTCCCAGAGGCGATGTATATTTTTCATAAGCGGGCCATGAGTTCATCAGCATATTCAGAAGTATTTCTTCCGCCTTCTTATTCACGCCATATGTCACTCTGATCCACTCTTTTGCGATTGCTTCCGCAGTAAGATCCGGCTCAAAAGCAAGCCTTCCGAAACCATAGAGATTGGCGGCAGCCATATCATGCCCCGTCCAGTTCTCATCATTCCCTGTATTAGCAACTGCTGCCATACCGCAGTTTTTCTGTCCGAAAGTCCTTCCCGACACAATATCCTCAACTGTATCATTACTTTCCTGCACATAGGTCCGATATTTAAGCACCTGTCTGAACATGGGAATCAGATAACAGATATGCCTTTGCTGTCCCGTATATTCCTGGGCGATCTGTACCTCCAGCATCTGATTGGTCTTTTTCAGACCTCCGAACAGAGGATGCACCGGCTCTCTTACCTGAAAATCCATAGGACCATTTTTGATCTGCAGGATCACATTGTCCCTGAAAGTCCCATCCAGCCCTATAAAATTGTCATATCCTGATCTTGCCCTGTCTGTTTTCCGGTCGCGCCAGTCCTGTTTACAATTATATACAAAGCACCTCCAAATGATCAGGCCGCCGTAGGGCTCTGCCGCTTCTGCCAGCATATTGGCACCGTCAGCATGAGTCCTTCCATAGGTAAAAGGGCCCGGACGGCCTTCCGAGTCTGCTTTGATCAAAAAACCGCCCAGATTCGGAACCGCACCGAATACGATCTCCATACGTTTTTTCCACCAGGCTCTTACCTCTTCTGAAAGGGGATCCGCACTGTCAAGTTCATTCAGTTCCACAGGTGCTGCATAGTTCAAGCTTAAATACAGCTTGATCCCATATCCTGCAAAGATTTCCGACATAGCTTTTAATTGATCAAAATATCTGTCTGTTATCAGATATGTTGCACTGTCCTTTACATTTACATTGTTGATGACAACCGCATTGATCCCCACGCTTGACGCCAGCCTGGCATAAGTAACAGTTCTGTCATTGACCAGTATCTCATTATTTTCAAAGAAAAAGGATTCTCCTGAATAACCTCGTTCAATACTGCCGTCCATATTGTCCCAGTGATTCAGCATACGGAGAGGCATTGCCGGTTCTTTCGTAATATGCAGTCCCCTTAAGGTCTCTCCTGCCTGGATCAGACGGATCAGCGCAAAAGTTCCGTATAAGATTCCCCGGGAATCGGATGCTTCCACAATAATCTGTCCTGCTTTTTCCAAAAGACGATAGCCTTCTGCTTTGACTCCCTCTTTTATGACAAGGCTTATGCTTTCTATCTGCTGCTCAGCCTTACTCTCGAAAGAATCAGCCTGTAATACAGGTTCCTTTCCCGTCATTGCTTTTACTGCCGCCTGCAGCTCCTTCACACTGTTCCTGATCAGCTCATCCTGAACATCCGCACAAATAAATTTAATTTCTCCCACTTCTGTACTGACAGCTTTCCCTTTATAGTCAAGCCACGCCTGTTCAAAATTCATATTGCTCCTCCTGCTACAAGATCATTTCCTTTTCTGCCGTTACACTGATCACAGTCGCTTTCCTGCCCGTAAGTTTCTCACTCCGGCCATCAGGCTGGGCGCCACCTACGAAAACAAGATATTTTCCTGACTCCACTCTGTTTACGGCTTGTTCATCGTACAGGGCAAAAGCATTAAGGGGAAGTGTTATGGCAACTTCTTTACTCTCACCGGGTTTTAAAGTCACCTTCCTGATTCCCTTAAGCTGGGCATTGGGCGTTCCTTCTCTGTCAGCTTTCACATAAGCCTGAACCGTCTCCGTCCCCTCTCTGTCGCCGGTATTGGTAAGCGTTGTCCTTATAACGATTCCTTCCTCTCCGATCGCATTTGAGGAAACTGTTATATCGCTGTAAGCAAAATCCGTATAGGATAAACCATACCCAAAAGGATACAGAGCTTCCTTCTTCATATAACGATAAGTTCTGCCTTTCATGGAATAATCCGTAAAGAGCGGCAGTTCCTCTAAAGTACGGTAAAAAGTAACGGGCATTCTTCCTTCCGGATTCTTGTCTCCGAACAATACTTTTGCAATGGCTCTTCCGCCCTGAGCGCCCGGATACCAGCCCTGCAGAATTGCCGGAATGTGTTCGTCTGCCCAGTTCACTGCAAGGGCGCTTCCCGAAAGCAATACCAGCACCACAGGCTTGCCGCTTTCATATGCAATCTCTAAAATCTCCTGCTGCCTTCCCGGAAGCTCTAAGCTGGGTTTATCGCCGCTGGCATACTGATTGCCCTGATCCCCCTCTTCTCCTTCCAGCCCTGAATCCAGCCCCAGGCACATAATGATCACATCGCTGGCTTCACAGACTGCTTTTACTTCTGAATCCCTGTCATTTCCTTTGCTGAGATCACTGATACGATCCTGGTACAGATGACAGCCTTCAGATACCAGTACCCTGACCTCTTCTCCCACATACTCCTGAATGCCTTCGGATATTGTAAAATATCGGGAAGCTGTNCCCTCATAATTACCCACNAGNGCNTTTCTGTTATTNGCATTNGGNCCTATCACACCAATGGTGTTNATTTTTGATTTGTCAAGAGGAAGGAGATTTCCTTCGTTCTTAAGGAGTACNATGCACTTTTCAGCTGCNTTTAAGTTNAGANTCTGCATTTCNTTTGAGTCAACNGCNGTATAGGGGATATCATCGTAGGGNGTCTTACCCTTTTCATCAAANAGTCCCAGCTTCATTCTGGTAGTNAACAGATGCACCAGCGCTTCATCCACTCTTTCCTCAGGTATCATTCCCTTTTCCACAGCTTCTTTTACATAAATAAAAAGATTTCCGCAATTAAGATCACANCCGTTAGTCACTGCCATNGCAACAGATTCTACCGGACCCGATGTCACTCCATGTCCTTCATGAAAATCTTTGATGGCCCAGCAGTCAGAGACCACATGACCCTTAAATCCCCATTCATCCCGTAAGATATCTTTCAGAAGCGTCTTATTCCCGCAGCAGGGATCCCCATTAGTACGGTTATAGGCACCCATGACCGCTTCCACCTTAGCTTCCTGTACACAGGCTTTAAAGGCAGGAAGATAAGTCTCATACATATCCTGTCTGCTGGCCCTGGCATCAAATTCATGACGCAGATCCTCAGGACCGCTGTGTACCGCAAAATGTTTGGCACAGGCCGCCGCTTTCATATAATTTTCATCATGACCTTGAATCCCTTCCACAAATCTCACTCCCAGCCTTGAAGTAAGGTAAGGATCTTCTCCAAAGGTCTCATGCCCTCTGCCCCATCTTGGATCCCTGAATATATTGATATTGGGAGACCAGAAAGTCAGTCCCTTATAAATGTCCGTATCATCAAACTTCTGCTGGGCATTGAACTTGGCCCTGCCTTCTGTGGAAATGGCGTCCGCCACCTCTTCAATAAAATCCTCATCAAATGTGGCCGCCAGGGATATTGCCTGCGGGAACACCGTTGCAACGCCGGCTCTTGCCACCCCATGAAGTGCTTCATTCCACCAGTTATAGGCTTTGATCCCCAGCCTTTCTATAGCCGGCGCTCCATGCACCATCTGGAAAGCCTTTTCTTCCAATGTCATCTGTGCTACCAGTTCACGGGCACGTTTTTCAAATTCTGCATTTTTCATTTCATCTCTTACAACTTCCATTCTTGCCCTCCTGTGGTCATTTTTAGATAATTTGTACAATTTCCCCCTTGTAATAGAAAGATTATATGTTATTTTGCCATCTTTTTCTTTTTAAATTTTGCTTTCTTATGACCAGATATTGCTAAACTTGTGGTAACAGTTCAGCCATGTAATAGTGATAAAAGTGCGTGGGAGCTTGCTCACAAAGCACTTTTATCATTATTACATGAGCGGAGCGCCCTCAAATGAAATAAAAGATGAGCCGCGAATGCGGCGACGGATGCGCAGCAGACGCTTTTATGAATTTGAGGGCTGAACTGTTACAATTTATGGCATCGATGACCAGGATTTATTTGACAGTTTGCGTAATCTATGTAACTATAAACAGAGAAAATTATCTATTTCAAATTAATAAGGGGATTCTATATATGATTGAAATTTTGAATGGAATTCGGGAAACAGTGGCCTATGATTCTTTTCGCGGCCTGAAGCTCTACCATAACGTTCAGGTGGAAAACTATCCTCTGCACTGGCACACTGCCATGGAAATTATTATGCCGATTGAAAATGTATATACTGTTGTTATAGACGGAACGTCCCATACCTTCCAGGAAGGGGATATCTGGATCACGCCGCCGGGCACACTGCATGAGCTTATGGCTCCGGAAAGCGGCGAACGGCTCATTATGCTTTTTGACTACAGTCTCATCTGTAACGTAAAGGGAATAGACACTCTGATCCATTCCCTTCAACCTTATACTTTGATCAGCCGCCGGGAATATCCTGAATTAAACCTCCGGCTCAGCGATTATCTGAATGAGATCAGCAGGGAGTATGAGAGCAAAGAACCATTTGCGGAAGCCTGTATTTACTCCCAGATGATCAATTTTCTGGTCACTTTTGGACGTGCCAGCTTTAATGCCAGTGAAAAATTTCCCGGCATTACTTCCAGTAAGCAGCACGAATATATTGAGAANTTTATGGATGTCTGCAACTATATCACCGATCACTGTACAGAAGATATCAGTGTAGATGATCTGGCAGATCTGGCAGGTTTTTCCAAATTTCATTTTGCCAGACTGTTCAAGCAGTTTTCCGGGATGTCCTGCTATGAATATATGACTCAAAAGCGAATAGCTTACGCAGAAACCCTGCTGATCCAGCCTGATCTTTCCATTACCGAAGTTGCCATGCGCTCCGGTTTCGGAAGCCTGTCTACCTTTAACCGCATCTTTAAGACTGCCAAGAACTGCACTCCTTCCGAGTACAAAAACCTTAACAGATCCAAACGCCGTAAAGCCCAGGCATCAACTGAATTGAAATGATTCAAAATCAAAGCTGCTGCCCGGCAGAAACACGAAGGTCACATCCCACTTCCCTCTGACCGGCTCCAGCTTAAAATGAAGCAGACTGTATTCTTCACTGCCGGGGAATTCCACGATCTGCTTGATTTCCTCTGTTCCGTTAAAGAACCGTACATGAATGGTATCCCCCTTCTTTCCGGTTCTTCCTTTTATGGCCAGCTCTCTGGCTCCTTTGGTGCCGAAATCCATTTCTGTAAAGACAAAAGATACATTGTTTCCGATCTTCTCAACCGCATTTTCCGTTCTGACAAAACTGTCTCCATAGACAGCGTCCGCTTCTTTCGCCTGGTGCAGCAGCCACGCTTTTTCATATCTGGTAAAAGAAAATCCTTTGATATGCACTTTCTGACGAAGCAGAAAACTTATGGTGGTAATACCTTTCAGCCTTTTACCCAGCTTATACGTATCCGGCTGATATGTATTCCATACAGATGGTTTTTGATATACCACCTCAGCAAGAAGTTCGCAGTCTTCTTCTCCCGGGATTCCTTCCCAGATCTGAATGGGATATTCCTCACTGCTTAATGCAAATATGGGGATCGTAATTTCATCGCTTCCCACATTCCCGAAATCAAGATTACTGAAAGATACCACCGTTTCTCCGTCTCTGGCCGTTGCCACGCCTTTTTCATTTCCGTTTCCTACTTCTCCTTTAAATGAAGTATAAAGGCTGCCGGAAATAAAATCATAGGGATCCAGATAAGCCTGCCCCAATCCCTCTATGCAAAACTCCAGCTGGGACATGACCCTGACTTTGTCAGAACCGCTCTTTGACAGGGCAAACAGCCGGAAAGAACCGTCTCCCTTTGCTTTCATGGTAACCCGGTTTCCTTCCTGCATCAGATCCACCGCTCTTACGGACACTCCCGTATCATTTACAGCTTTGAATACCAACTCCCTGTCTGTTGCTGACGGCGGCTCTATCAAAGCTTCCACGGTAATAACGTCTTTATCCTTTGTAAACAGCTGACCATCCAAAGTTCTCAAGGTAACCTTACGGACAGGAATTTCATCTTCGCTTCCCAGTATTATCTGCCTTTCCCTGCTTTCTTCAATAGAAGCCTCGATATTCTCCGCCGGGATACTTTCACATACAAAAGCTGCTCCTTTAAGTCCCTTTCCTGTTACCTCCGCCTGTATCTTACCGGGTTTTGTATCCGCCTGGATGATTGCCAGCAATTTCCCGTTAAACAGTCTTCTGCTGATCCCTTTATAGCTGTCATAATCTGTACTGTCTCCATTGTCGAGACCGATAAGCCGCCCTGCTCCCGTCACCCTCACTCTTACTCTGTCACAGGCGTTTTCAACCCTGTTTCCCTCTTTGTCTATGGTACCTATCTCAAGGAAAAGCAGATCTCTGCCGTCGGCATATAACCTTGTATTTTCCGGCGTGATCACAATTTCATCAGAATTACCGAAAGATNTCTTTTCTTCTCTGGCTATCTCCTTTCCCATTTCATCATANGCCACAGCAGCCAGCACGCCTTTTTCATAAGGAACCTGATAATCTGCTATAATATGACTGCCGCTTCCTTTTTCATGGGTCAGCTCCTGTCTGCCGAGACTCCTTCCATTTAAGAACAGTTCCACAAAGGGGCCGTTGGAGCAGACACGTACATCAATAAGCTGTCCCTCATTAAAATCCCAGTAAGGGAAAACATGGACCATNGGCGCCTTTTTATAGTCTGTCCAGACAGACTGCCATACATAGTAGGAGTCCTTTTTAAATCCNGCTGTATCACTNTGTCCAAAGTAAGCATTCTTAGTATGATAGGGNGTAGGCTCACCGATGTAGTCAAAACCGGTCCAAATAAACTGCCCCATGGAAAACTCCATATCTCTGTCTCTTACGGCACATTCTTCCATGGATNTGGCGCCCCAGCTGACAGCACTGTTTCCNAGAGCGGAACACTGCTCATCCTCCTCNGCCAGAATTCCTGCTTTTAAGGGGAAATGGTATACTCCCCTGCTCTGTACAATGGANGAAGTCTCACTTCCGTANATGATCCAGTCAGGATGTTTCTCATGGTGCTCCAAGTAATATTTTTCCGANTAATTGTACCCTGCTGCCTTCACAATATCNGCACATTTCTGAGCATTTTCCCANGGCATGTANTTGGATCCCATGGTAACGCGCGCATTCNTTCCGGCATCATATTTTTCCACCAGNTTTTTCAGATAAACTGTGATCTCCNNCCCCCGCTCATNAGCATGGGTATCATAGATCTCATTGCCTATGCTCCACATGATCACACTGGGATGATTCCTGTCTCTTTTTACCCAGCTTTCCACATCTTTCGCTGACCAGTCCTTAAAAAACCTGGCGTAATCATATGTGGTTTTAGGCCGTTCCCACATATCAAAGGCTTCGGAGATCAGCAGAATACCCATTTCATCGGCCAGCTCAACAAATCCCGGGGCCATCATATTGTGAGAGCCTCTCACCGCATTTACGCCCATTTCTTTTAAAATCCGGAATTTACGTCTCATGGCGGACCTGTTAAAAGCCGCTCCCAGCGCACCCAGATCATGATGCTCACAGACACCGTTCAGTTTCAAATGCCGGCCATTTAAGAAAAATCCATGATCCGCAGAAAACTCTGTATAACGAAAACCGAACTTTTCTTCCTGCTGCCCGGTCAATTCTCCATCCAGGATCAGCTGTGTCTTTAACGTATAGAGTATGGGAGCTTCCACATCCCAAAGCTTCACATTTTTTACCAGATACTTTCCTTTATTTTCAGATATTGCTATAGGCTCCATATCAACTGTCTGTCCCTTTTCATCAAACAGCCGGAAGCTTAACTGCGCTTTCCCTTCTTCTTCACCTTTTACTTCTCCCGTAAGGCAAAGCAGAAATTCTCCCNCTTTCTGCATCCGGGTGTTGATATATACGGCGTTTTCAGGCAGGTAAGTTCTTTCTGTTACCTTAAACCATACATTCCTGTAAATACCTGCTCCCGAATACCACCTGCTGTTGGGACTTAAGAAACAGGCGCTGACCATAATTTCATTTTCGCCCTGCTTTAAGTGATCCGTGATCTCCAGATCAAAAGTGGAATAGCCGTACTTCCATTCACCTGCCCNATCTCCGTTTATNTACACAGTACTGTCCATATAAATGCCTTCAAAAATGAGAAAGGCTCTTTTGCTCCTATCCTCTTCATAATGAAAACTTTTCCGATACCAGCCGGTACTGTCTTCATATAAATTCAGAGCATCATAGATCAGCCAGTCATGGGGAATATCCACCGGCATAAATTCCTGTTCNCTTGCNTTTGCCTGGTCANAGCCTGTCCCTGCCGGAGTCTTTAAAAAGCTCCAGCCCTCATTCCATAAAAGTTTTTTATTCATACTGCTGCCTCATCCTTTTTCGGTCGAAATACAGAAAGGACTCATAGGAAATCCNTCCGCGTTATAAATAAGCGCCCCCNGATTTGTATTATGATAACAATACCTGACTTCTTTTACATTGTCTATATATTCCCTGCTTGTCAGAAGAATTTTATTCTCCAGGATTTCTGCCTTTGCCGGATAAATGGTTCCTTCTTCATCTGCCAGTTCAAAATCCCTGATCTCTTTGCCTTTATTCTCTGAAAAAGCATGCATTCCGCCTGCGGCATTACTGCAGACTATGATCACTTTCCATATATTTTTTCCGTTCTCATCAGGTTCTTTTTCCGCCCGTATTGCTTCAACTCTGGGACCGCCGCACTGAGATTTCAAACCATAAAGCCTGGCTGCTGCCTCCATGGCTAGGCGGAATCCCACATCCTTTTTGTTCTCAGGATGCAGATCATTGTCCTCCCCAAGATCAATGGCTACCGCCATTCCCGTACCCGGGATCTTTAAAGCCTGCCTTTGGCATTCCCTGATTCCCGGCCAGTCACTGAAAGTTTCATCTCTGTCACTGTCATACAGCTTGGTCTCAAAGTTCGGAAGTTGTACATAGATAAACGGCAGTTCATCCTCTCCCCATTTTTTACGATACCCCATGATCATTCTTTCCATCAGATCCAGATATCTTTCCGGCGAACGGGTATTAGCTTCCCCCTGGTACCATATGATTCCTGCGATCGTATAAGAATGACAGGGGGCCGTCATTCCGTTATAAAGACCTGTAGGCTTCCAGTTTATGAAATCCGTTTCCGGCACCATTTCACAGGCAGCTCCTATTCTGTATTTCCACCGACCTGAAAGCTCCACTCTTTCTTCCTCATTAAAAAGAGCGTAAACTTTCCCATCCGTAAATCTTCCCTGTCCGATATCACACTTAACCCGAATGGCAATTGTGTTTTTTCCTTCCTGCAAGAGTCCTGCCGGCACCGTGTACTTTCTGGGCGGATACTGATAGTCTGTATGTCCTACCTGCCTTCCATTAATATATACCGTATCGCTGTCCACTATGGTTCCCAGCCACAGCTTCGCCTGCCTTTCGGCAAGTTTATCGGAAACGGTAAACTCTCTGCGAAACCATACGCTTCCGATAAACCCTTTTAATTCTGTATCCTTAAAAAAACAGGGAATCTCAATCTCTTCCCACTCGGAAATATCCAGTTCACTCTGCTCCCAATTTTCCCTGACCCCAGAGTCTATGCTGTCCAGATGGCTGTGCCAGCGCTGTGCCTGGCGCTCATTATTTATCATTCTTTCTCTTACATAAGCATCGTCGCTGTACCGATCTGCCAGTGCAAGAAAATCCTCATAACCTTCCAGCATTTCCCGGCTCATCCAGGACTCGATCCTGGATCCCCCAAGGCTTGCGTTGATCAGCCCTACGGGTACGCCTGTCATCTCATACATCTGCCTTGCAAAAAAGTACGCCGTAGCAGAAAAATCCATGATAGTCTCCGCTTCCGCCTGCTTCCATTCCCCTGATAGAAGTTCTTTCAATGGACCGTGAAAATCACTGTGCTCCGTTATCTTAAAGGTACGGATAAAAGCATTGTCACAATCTGCCGCCTCTTCCGGATACCTGTCCCTGACCCTGCTTATGGGAAGCTCCATATTGGACTGGCCGGAACACAGCCACACATCGCCTATCAGAATATCCTCAATGACTTCCTTATTTCCTGCATCATCACAGATTGCCATACTGTAAGGACCCCCCGGCAAAAGCTCGTTTAAGAAAACTTCCCATTTTCCTTCTTCATCTGATGTACCGCTGTATTCCTCTGAAAGAAAAGTAACTGTGACCTTTCTCCCCGGTTCATCTGATCCCCAGATACGCACTTTCTTCTTTTGCTGCAATATCATACCATTGCTGATCAGTCTTGGTAATTTGAATGTTTTCATCTTCGCACCTCAATTTCTGTCTTAATCTGAAATCCTGCTTTTTTCGATAATACATTCAGTATAAGCCCTTTTTCCTAAGACGTCACTGCAATTTAGGCAAAGCGATGGTCAAATTTTGCTATTTATACACCGGCGATCACATCAAAGGTTCTGGAGATATTTACCTGCCCATACCCCGTTTATGGTAAGTTAATGCTAAGTTTGTGCTAAAGCAAAATTCCACTCTATTTCCACCCGTTTTTCTTTGTAAACAGAAATTTTATTAATAAATATTTCTGTGATCTCCGGTGTAAGTTCTTGGACTTGCAAATATCCGATCATCTGTCCCATATCTTTTTGCTCTTTTTGACATTTTGCTTCCAATAAGGCAAGCTTCTTTTCTGCTTCTGCTTCCTTTACAGATAAAGAACGTATCCTCTCAGTCATTTCATCTGCCCTTTGACGATACTTTTCTCTTTCTCCCGGCACCGCTTCATCCGAATGAATATAACGCCATGCATACTGCTCATACATGATATCCTTCTCAGCCAGCAGGTGCTGCTTTTCACGTTTGTATTCCCTGAGCTTTTGCTTTAATACCCTGATNCCGGCCTGCCAAAAAGCTGCAAGGTCTTCTCCCAGCTTTNTAAAATTGCCAGTCAGCTCCAATTCCTTTTTCANCGCAGAGAGTACTGTCTCCTCCAGCAGATCGGCTCTTATGTAGGTACAGCATTCCGGTATCTGCAAAAGAGNATGTTTTCTGCACTCAAATCTTCTATATCTGTTCTTTCCCCGGGGCGGCTTATAACTCATGGCATAGCCGCATCCGCCGCAGTACAAAATTCCGGTAAGCGGGTGCTTGTTTCTTTCTGTCACTAACGCAGGCTCCGGCNCCTTTAAACACACCTGATCGAATATTTCATGCGAGATCAACGCTTCATGATGACCTGAAATTTCCTTCCATTCTCCAAGGTAAAACCGGTTATTCAGGATATTTCTGACTGCCGTCTGATTCCATGTATGGATTCTTCCGTCTGTTCTTCCTTGACCAGGCCTTCGCATTTGCGTTATGGTCGGTACCTTTTCCTCAAAAAGCTGTCTGGCTATCTGCATACTGCTTTTTCCCTGCATGGCAAGGGAAAAAATATGGCGGACCACCTCTGCCTCTTTCTCATTCACAATTACGGCATTTTTTGCCTCCCTGCTCTTTTTGTAGCCAAAGGGAACCTGTCCGAACACGTACTCACCGGCTGCGCATTTGTTTTGGAAAGAAGCTTTTACTTTGGCAGAAATATCCTTACAGTACAGATCATACAAAAGCGTCTGAAACGCCGTATCCATCTCTATTGCAGCCCCCTGGTGCTCTCTGCTGTCATAGTGATCATTAATTGCAATGAAGCGGATACCCATAAAAGGAAATATCTGATTCAGGAACATGCCCATGTCTATNTAATCCCTTGAAAAACGGGACATATCTTTTACAATAATGCAGCTTACCCTGTTTTCTCTGACCTCACTCAGCAATTTCTGCATACCCGGTCTTTCCATTTTGGTGCCGGAATAGCCGTCATCGCAGAACTCCGCTACTTCATACCTGCACAGTTCCGGATCACAAGTTATAAAATCACATATCTGTTTTCTCTGATTTGCTATGCTGTTGCTCTCATCCCTTTCCTCNCTGNCNGCAGGNNCTTTTTCATCTTTAGAAGACAGTCTGAGATACATTGCCAAATACACGATTCATCTCCTCTTTTCTGATATTTCTTTTCTGATCTTCTGTACCTGTCCATAAGTCCTTTCATCGATCAGCGGCTTATGGGCTTTTTCTGTTACCACCCAGTTATCCGCATCCAAAATTTTCCGGTTTGCTTCATTTCTTTCCGAGACGGAAGTCCTGCCCTGTACCAAAATCCCTCTATAAGTCTCGCTTTTCAATATCCGTTCTACTGCGCTTTCATTCCACTTAATATATGCTTTGTATTCTTCCTTAAATTGTACAGGTGCATAGTACACATTGCCCGTTTTCTTGTAGACAGCAGGCGGATTTACCTTTTGCCGGTTCAGCTCTGATGCTACGGCAGCATAGCTTTTTTCCTTTATAAATTCCTCATAGATCTGGGAAACCACCGGCCATGTATTTTCATCAGGTATGAGTTTTCGTATTTTCCCTTCCATAATGACCCGGTATCCATAAGGCGGCGGTCCCCCAACATAAGACCCCTCTTCTCTTCGTAGTTTTAGCTGCAGTTTTGCTTTTTTTGAAAAATCTTTTGCATACAGGTCATTTATAAGGTTCTTTATCTGAAACATCATCTGACTATTGCTGCCGTGATCTTTTTCTGTGTCATATTCATCGGCTGCCGCAATAAACCGTACTCCCAAAAAAGGAAATATCTTTTCAATATAGTTTCCCGCTTCCAGATAGTTTCTTCCAAAACGGGATAAGTCTTTCACGATCACGCAATTAATTTTTCCGCTTTTAATATCCTCCATCAGCGCCGAAAAACCCTGCCGTTTGAAATTACTTCCTGTTTTTCCTAGGTCAGTATAATACCCTGCTATTTCAATGCTTTCTCCCTTTTCCTTTTCATTAAATTCCTCCACAAATTTTTGAGCTATACGGATCTGTACTTCTATGGATTCCTTTTTCATTGCGTCTTGATCCGAAGAAAGCCTGGCGTAGATTCCCGCCCGGAATTTTTTGCACTTTTGCATGGAATCCGCTCGCAAAACAGCAGATTTTCTTTTTGAAGTTCTTCCCATCTATCTTTTCCCCTCATGCTCACTTTCCGCCTTAGATTCTTTCCTATAAGCAAACTCGATTTCGATACGTCTGTTTTCATAAACACGGATCTGCTTCACCATACTGCAAAAGGTGTGTCTGTCTATTTCTTCCTGCTTTCTTCCTTGTTTTGTCTCTGCTTTCATTTCTTCCCTGAACTTCTGTGCTTTTTTCAGATCACTTATTCTTTTCTCAAATTTTTCATAAAGCCTTTCAAACTCTTCCCCTGTAACAACACCGGCTTGAAGGTCTTCCTGTAAACAGCAGCAAAGCTTGTCATATCTGTCCCTCTCCTTTTTTAGTCTTGTAATATCACACTCATACCAAAGCATGTTCTCCTGATCTGTTTTTCCGGATTTATCAGGCAGTATCTTCTTCTCCCAAAGATCTACATACTTTCCAATGATCTCTGTTACGATCTCTTTCAGCGTTTTCTCCAAAATACTGTGCCTGGAACAACCTTCTCCACGATTTTTGGTCGAGCAGATATAATATGCTTTTTCAGTATCCTTATAGCGGTTGATACGCCTTATCATTTGTTCCCCACAGTCACCGCAAAAAAGTATACCTGTAAAGAAACTGTTCTTTTTCGTTACCGGGCTGACTCTGCCATCTGTTTTCAGCAAATTCTGAACCATCCGGAAGGTATCTTCCGAAATAATCGCTTCATGCGTGTTTTCTGCCTTTATCCATTCTTCTTTTGGCTTTTCTATGCTTCTTTTTACTTTATAGTTGATCTTTTCGGTTTTTCCCTGTATCAGATGACCCAAGTACATTTCATTGGTAAGGATCCTCTTTACGGTAGAACTGCTCCACAACGATCTGTCTGTTCTTGAAAATCCGCCTCTATAATTTATCCCCGTAAATCTTTTATATTCGCTGGGTGATAATACTTCCCATTCGTTCAATCTGGCGGCAATGGCAGAAACTGCGATCCCTTCTATTTTCCATTCAAATATGCTTTTTACAACTCCGGCTGCATAGCTGTCCGGTACAAGCTTACTTTTATCGGTATCCGATCTTCGGTACCCATACAAAACAAACGGAGCGATACACTCTCCGTTTTTTCTTTTAACTTCAAACTGGCTTTTCACTTTGGTGGAAATATCCCGGCAATACGAATCGTTGATAAAATTTTTGATCGGAAGCAGAATACCGCTCTCCCCTGTATCTGCTTTCAGACTGTCGTAATGATCCGTAAGGGCAATGAATCTTACCCCTAAAGAAGGAAACACTTTTTGAATATATCTTCCGGATTCAATATAATCGCGGCCAAAACGTGACAGATCTTTTACAATAATACAATTGGCTCTGCCGGCTTCAATATCCGCCATCATTCTTTTAAATTCCGGTCTGTCATAGTTACTGCCTGTATACCCGTCGTCTACATAAATATCAAACAGCTCCATATCCTTCTGGTTCTGGATAAAGGAGCGGATCAGTTCTCTCTGGTTTCCTATGCTGTTACTTTCCGCTTTCCCTGATGCCCTATCTGTACTGTCCTCCCTGGAAAGACGAAGGTACATGGCTGCCTGAAAATGTTTATAGCCCACTGTACCACTCCTGTCCCTTTGCAAGACGCTGCAGATACTCCTCCATCTTATCGTCTATGGTAGGGCCTTCTTTTTGAAAGCTCACTTTTACAGTATAGTCTCCGATGCGGTATACATATGGGTCATTTGTCTGGTCTGTCAGATCCGGCATAACAAATCCCTCTCCATTACAGGATTATTTTAATCCTATGATGGAGAGGGATTGTCTTATGATTGTTTGAGAAATAAATCCTTGCAGATAGAGATCATATTATTAAGCACATTATTTCTAATCAATAAACCTGCTGCAAAATAGATCATTGCTCCTAGAATAACCGATAACAGTAACTTTATGGTCCATAATATAGCTATCTGGTTTATAAATATTAAAGCAGCTGCCATAATGCAGGTTTGTACCATTATCTTAATAACCAATTTATAATTGAGCTTTATTTTAACATATGGGCGGGTCAAAATGATCTGTGCTGTCATAACGGCTAATTCAGCTATAACAGAGGCTGCTGCCGCACCATTGTGTTGAAAAGATCTGATCATAAAAGAATTAAGTGCAATATTAATGACCGCACCTATTATTACAGTTATAGTCAGCTTTTTCTCCTGATCTAATGCGATCAATAATTGTGTACCAAATATATTTCCGATAGACAAGATCGGTATCAGGATGGCAAGTATCTGCATGGTAACTATAGCCGGCAAAAAAGCTTCTCCAAACAAAACCCTTACTATCGCTTCACTTTCCAAAAACAATCCAACAGCACACGGAAAGGAGATAAACATTATATACTCTACCGCTTTTTCAGTCACAGAGTTTAACTGCTCTAGCTTTTTCTCCTGATAATATACACTGAACCTTGGGAGCAATACACTGCCAAGAGATGTAATGATCACAGCAACTATCCGGATGATCTTCATGTCATTAGAATAATATCCGACATAAACCTCACCGCAGATCAATCCTACCATTGTTACATCTAATTTTGCATATAACTCCACAGCAGCTGCAGTGGCAAATAAATAAATTATCTTCTTTAAATGCTTTTTCAGATTTAGATTATATTTTTGCAATACTACATATTTTTTTACGTGAAAGATATTAAATATGTAATTTGCACTCGTTGCCAATGTCAATATCAATGCATATATATTTACATCATTCTCAGAACGGACCAATAAGAAAATAGCAAAAACAGATATGATCTTTATAGTATAACTTCTGACAGTTATATATCTGAATTCCTCCATTCCCTTATAAAACCAGTCGATATTCAGCGCATTTAATATAAGTGATATGCCGACGATACCAAATATCACTTTCTTTTCTGCAAAATATCCGGTCTGAAATATAAAAAGATAATACATAAATGACGCAATAACAGTAGATATAAAATTAATCAGAAAAATTTCAAGAAAAGTTTGACTTCTATTTTGCAGCTCCTGTGAATTTTTAGCGATTTCCCTTATTCCATAATTAGGTATTCCCAGTGATGCAACTAATATAAAATAAGAAGTGATATTTTGTGCATAGGATACCTGCCCCAATCCGGCAGGTAAAAGGATTCTTGAAATATAAGGCATTATTATCAGTGGAAACAATACGCCCATAACTGAATATCCCATGCTGAATAAATAATTTTTAAACACAGAATGCTTCTTCACCTGATCTTCACACCTTTACACCTCATTGTTGATCATTAAAAAGATCCCTCATTTGTCTTACAGCCCTGTCCCAGGAATATTTTTTAGCTGTCTCAACTCCCATTTCTGCGATGCGGATACGCAGTTCATCATCATCTATTACTCTGCATATGCTTTTATACATAGACTCTACATCTTTTACCGGATATAAAACAGAATTCTTTTCATTTTCTGCATATTCAAAAACTGCACTGTAACTGCTGCTGACAAGCGCACAGCCACATGCCATGCTTTCCAGACCGGTAAGCCCAAATCCTTCTTCAACTGTTGCACATAAAAATACTGCACAGTTATTATATAGATCAATAACCTGACTTTGACTTGCCTTTTCCATATAATGGAACCATTGCGGTAATTCCATCGGTCGTTTCGCATTACCAAAAGCATATACTTCCAGCTCAGGATAATTTTTCTTTACTCTTTGCAATCCTTCTACCGCATATTTAACACCCTTATTTACTGATTTATGATACAACAGACCAACCGTATATTTATTTCTTTCTTTAATGCTTTTGGTTGGTTTGAACAAAGATGTATCAATAGCATTTCTGATGTAGCAAGATGCAATACCTTTATTTTCCAATAAAGTATAAATCCATTTTGAAACAGTAATATTAGTAAGACCTAATTTATAGGTTTCGATCACCTGTTCATCACTATAAATCCAGTTTTCAAAGTCCTGTATTAAGTAAAACTTTTTTCCTTTTGATACGGATAACCTCGAAACAGGTCCGGCTGTCTCAACTGCAGTGGCAAAAACCACATCTGCATCAGGAATATATTTATCCACAAGGCTTTTAGCCATAACCCGGGTTATATTTTTATTCAACTGAAACCATTTCGGCGATCCGGCAACAATTGATTTCAGTATCACTATCCTTAATCCTTCAGGAAGATGATATCTCTTCAATGAATTTTCAATACAATATACTATATTGACTTCATATCCTAAGGATACCAGCCTATTCGCATACTCATAGACTACTTTATATCCACCTATCGGTCTGTCATAATTATGTGCCGGAAAACAAAATGTAATTTTCATAATCTTCCTTTAAGATAGACTGCTTTCATTACTGCTCTTTTTTAGATTTACTGGTAATAATGTGATCAATATAAAAATCGACAATGGCGCCTGAGTTGACATTGATGGCTCAACACAGCCATGTACAACAAAAATAATAAATGAAATGATCGCAATTTCACACAATAATTTAGAATTACCTGTTTTATTTTTAAATGCTGCCGATAATCTTCGATAGGCAGATACAAGATACACTAAAAATCCAATGGCACCGATCATTCCTGTGGATGCAAGATATGCCAGCAGAAAATTATGAGGATCTTTTCCCGGTATACCATTCAAATAAAACTGCCAGAATCCATTTCCAATGATCGGGTGCGCTCTAAACATTCTCCATGCAATTTCATACAGCTGTTCCCTGCCATTTAACGAACTGCCTGTCCTGTAAACCACACTGCTGAATCTGCCAAAGAATCGTGTAAAAATATCAGGATTATAAATACGTATGAAAAGCACAAACAGAAACAGACCTATAAAAAATGTGATCATTCTCGGTGATTTTTCACGTAAAAGAAGCCATAAGGCTGCTACAAAAATACCAAGGTATGCACCTCTGCTCTGAATCGCAAGCAGGACCGGTGCCATAAGAACTGCTGCCAAAAAAGAAAAAATAATGGCTTTTTTATCTT
The DNA here is from genome assembly GCA_014803415.1 of Lachnospiraceae bacterium. Lineage (GTDB taxonomy): Bacteria > Bacillota > Clostridia > Lachnospirales > Lachnospiraceae > Suilimivivens. The sequence goes on along the minus strand of JAAVBZ010000014.1, from coordinate 61,988 downwards.
TTGACTCGATCACTATCAGTAAACAGCCGCAAAAAAACGGTGCCATAATTCCCGCCAGGGTATTGGAACCAATGCCTTCCTGCATATTATAAAAAATTGACATACGGGATAATGACCACAAATCCGTGAATGTATGTGTTATAAAGAATCCTATTCCCAGCATAAACGAGGACACCGAAAAAGACCTGACAGCACTGTTTTCTTCGATCACAGCATTTCTACTGACAATTTTATTTTCCCACATATATAGAAGCAGCAAAAAATATACTATGATATATTGATAAGCACTGGATTTATCTGCAGCATTTACAAATGATGAAAGTACCCCCGAAATCAGCATTACTGCAAATCCAATCACTTCTAAATCAGCCTTCATATTCAGACCTTGTTTGGCAATAGTGCAGATATAAATTGAATTGATGACTATGCCAAAATATAATAAATAATTCGACCCCACAAAGAGCCCTGCTACCATAAACATCAATAAATCATATAAGGAATATTTTCTATTCAGTATCTTTCTTGCAATCCAAATAACAAGAATTCCAACAATCAGTATTTTCCCTGCCAATGAATTTACTTTTGAAAAGAAGATCATTCCAATGATGAAAAGCAATTCAGAAATAAATTCAAAAAGATTAAGCTCAATTATCATATTTTTGTACTGCCTTCAGTTTCCTAAAAAATCTTTAATAAGATCGCCATTTTGAATAAAATATTTCTCCTGAAATAATCCGTTCTTATTTCATTGCTCAACAGTATTTTTATCCTGTTTAAAACACTTTTTTTATAATCAGCGATCAATTTGCACATTTTATATTCCTGATCTTCCATTTTATCTCCGTAGCATTCGACCAGGGAACAGATCATTCTGCTTCTTATACACTCTTTTCGTTTAAAACTTTCATAATGATTTTTGATCCTTCTCCACCTGGAGTCAACCCCGCCTATCAAATTATCTTGATGCTGGCGATACAATATAGGAACATCCTCATCCCAAAAAATGTTTCCTTTCATTACAATACAGACTTTATGGACCCATGCATCATGCATAGCAATATAAGAAGGACATTTTTCTTTGAGAATATCCAGGAGGGCCTTATTAAAAACCATGGTACAACCCACTGCATTGCTGTTAATTACAGCACTTTTTAAATCAAGCATCCTATCCGAAGATGTTCTGCTATCCCCCATAATATGTAAATCTTTATCTGCCAGCTTTGCTCTGCCGTAGTATAATGCCGGTTTTTCTTGTGGGTACCCGCTCAAATGTTCAACTGCAGTCTTTAACTTATCTTTCATCCAGAAATCATCCTGATCACAAAATGCATAATACTCACTTTCTGGCGCTCTTTGCAATAAATCCAGAAAACTGTATGCGGTTTTCAGGTTTTCTCCGCCGTACCAATCCAGTTTTCCCTTATCTTTATATTCCTGCAAGATCTGCTTTGTTCCATCTGTGGATCCATCATCCCTTACAAGGATATTCATACAGACGCCCTCTTGCTGCAAAAGGCTTTGAATCTGCTCTCTTATGTACTTTTCTCCGTTATATGTGGATAATAAAATACTTACATGATCCATTTCACATTTTTAAAGATGGAAGCTGAACCATTTTTCCAATCACTTCATCCATTTCCTCCGGTATCATTTTCTGCAAACCGCTTGCCGTATACAAAGTCATTTCACCAAAATAAATTTTCTCCTCAATTATATAGAAATCTATTCTTACCTGTGGAATATCCCGGCATAATATTTTACAGATATTCAGTAATTCTTTCAGACATTCAGGCTTGTCCTCTGTAATATCACTGACTTCAAAATGTTCATCCAAAGAAAATCTCTGCGGTATCCAGTTTGTATCGTAAACAGTCTCACACAATGCTTTATTTTCACTAAATCTGTTATGAAAAACTACAATATACTTTGGTTCCCCGTTTATACAATAGACTTTATAATCCTCCGGTACTATTTTATTGCCATCTGCCATATATTTTTCTGCAATGATCCTGGGCTTAATATTCTTATATGGCCACTCGCGAAAAACATAATAATAATTATTACGCAGTGACCGTGTAAGTTTTTTTCTGGTCTTTTCTATATCCAGATCCCTTTTATTTTGACATATCACCAATCCGCCGGAGTCATGCGTACATTTCAAAACAAACTGATCAGGCAGCAGTTCAAAATCAATATCATCAAATTTATCCCAGACGCCTAATGTAGGAATAATATATTTTTCACCGATTTTATCAGCTATATATTTCTTGGCTTCAAATTTATCGGCCATAACAGTATATTCCGGCCGTCTGTCATATAATTTAAGCCACTGCAATTTCTCGTTAAATGTCTGGGGATGATCTAAATTCAGCTTTTTTCCCGTTTTAAATCGATACATTATCCTCAAATAATATTTATCGGGAATAAAAGCAAACAATGCAATAAGACTATGCACAATCTCACGATGCTTTTTTATTTTTTTCTTTATAACTTTTTTAATATTCATTTACTTTCTCTTCCTGATAAGCAGTTCAATCATCAATGCATCTCATATACGAATCCACAACTTTTTCTCTGTCGAAATATTGCTCCATCCGATATCTTCCATTCATCCCCATATCCCTTTTTTTATCATATGGCAGATCAAAAAACATCATCATTTTATCAAACAGATCTTTACTGTCTTTTTCTTTAACTAAATATCCTGAAACGCCATCCTCAACAGCTTCTTTACATCCAACCCTGTCCGTAGTTATGATCGGCCTCCCGCAGGCTCCCGCTTCCAGTAAAACATTTGACATTCCCTCCGGATAATATGAAGGCATGACCACACAATGAGCATCTTTGTAAGAATTCTGTATATCCTGAACCAGCCCATGATACTGAATAATTCCGTCCTGCTGATAACGCTCCATGATATCTTCATATTCTTCCTCGCAAATACCACAAACATGAAATTCAACTTTATCATGATATATTGTTTTCATTCCAGAAGCAGCATAGAGAAATTCTTCAATTCCTTTTGCTTTCATTACCCGCGCTACATAAGTAAATCTGATAGGTTTACATACCGGATATTCAAGCAACTTATACCTTTCCAGATTCACTCCGCTGCCCGGCAACAAAACAGAATTTTTATAGCAGAACCCATTTTTTTCAAAAAATAACTTATCATGGCTATTCTGAAAAAATATACAATCCGCGTTTTTAACAGCGAATTTATAGAATGCTTTAACAAATCTGCTGTTCGTTAATGCCTCACCCAGACCCGTTATATTGGGCATGAATGAAATATGAAGAAATCTGCATATAGTTCCTGCATATGTGACAGGCTTTACAGTATAAGAAATTACAACATCCGGTCTTACTTGATTTATCACTTTGAAATACTGTATAAACAAACGAACTTCCTGAAACAAATTTTTTCCCCGCCTTGTTAAATTAACATCAACAAAATGACAACCCATCTGTTCACTTTTCTGTTCTCCATTTCCAAAGGGGCCATTGGGAAAAACTGTCCAGACTTCATAATTTTCACTTATTAATCGTTCTATTAATTCTGAGCGCAGGCCAAATATAGCCAGATAACTATTACCGATCATCATTATTTTTCGCAACTTCTTATAACCTCTTACGCTCTAATACGCTCCCTCCCGGTCAAATACCGCCGGAATCGTCCTTATTATTATTTTAATGTCTGTCCACAGACTCATATCCTCTATGTAATTAAGATCCAGTTCTACCCAGTCCTCCCACTTGATATTGGCTCTTCCGCCTATCTGCCAGTAGCAGGTGAGCCCCGGCTGTACCAGGAGTCTTTGCTGCTCATAGGGACTGCATTCTTCCATCTGAAAAGTTAAAATAGGTCTGGGACCGACTATACTCATATCCCCTTTTATAATATTGATGAGCTGCGGCAATTCATCAATGGACAAACGCCGTATTATCTTACCTACCCTGGTGATCCTGGGATCATTTTTTATTTTAAACGCATGGCCTGTCTGCTCATTATCTTTCATCATCTCTTCAAATTCCGCATCTGCATTGATATACATACTGCGAAATTTGTATATTTTAAACGGCTTCATATCCTTTCCTGCCCTGAACTGGGTAAAAAAGACAGATCCCTTATCTTCAACTTTAATGGCAATAGCAGTGATCAAAAAAACAGGAGAAAGCAGGATCAAGGCAGCACCCGATAAAACAATATCCATACCTCTCTTGATCTGCTTATAAACCGGACTTTTTTTCTGATATACTTTATCCATACAAAATCTGTCGGTATCACTTTTTTTCATTTGAGATACCGTATTTGCAATGGTATTGGTATCTATCATAATATCCTCACTCATTTAATAACCCCAAATTCTTCTTGGCAAAATGTACTGCCGCATAAAGCGGCAGTACGCATAAATCCCACACTTTCAAAACAATTTATTATTCATGACCCGGAATCATTATTCTTCAGGTTCCGAAACTGCCGTATCTTCCGGCACTTCAATAAATGCCAGCGTTCCGAGAGATGTCATATTTACTACCACATGATCTTCCCTGATCTCCGTAACGGTAAGTTCAACCCACTCTCCGTCTATTAACTGATAGACCTTGATAATCTGTCCTGCTTTGATGCCCTGCAGATAAAAATTTACTGTTGCTGTCTCAAAATTGTTCACAGATGCCTGGATCTGTGCAACATTCAACACTTTTCCGCCCAATACTGCTGCCTGGGATTTCGCCAAGTCAACGCTTTTACGGTCCGGCTTCATTACGGAAAATGTCTGATTGCTTGGTGCACCGTTAATGATCACATGACCTCCCTGTCCAAGAGGAGCAGCCTCTTCAAGACCCGGCACTTCTGTAACTGCATTGTTCATGTATTCACCCACAGTCTTATTCTCTTCTGCAGCAGCCTGTGCAATAGAAGCGGAAACAGAAGACGCTGTAACTGCAGATACTGAATTTGAAGATGTCTGTGATGATACCGTACTATGCGAATCTGCTGAAGGGCTTGTTGCTGCCAAAACGGGCATGGAGAATACCATGACTCCGGCCAGTGTCATTGCCAGTAATTTTTTCATTACAAATTCCTCCTTTTCTCCCGGATACTCCGGGTAACTCTAAGTGTGGTTTATATTTACGCTTTTAAGCGAAAATAGCTTTCTTGCAGTGTTCTCTATTCCTCAACGATCCTGTCGATCGTCCCTGCAGCATCCTGTATCAGCACCGCAACAACTATGAACTGTTTATCAGCATTCTCTTCTCTCTGTGTTGTCAAAGTGATCAAAAAATGATAGGGGCCCACCGCTTCCCAGCCTTCCCTCAATCTCATATTCATATCTCTGGTTCCATATAGATCATCCAAAAACTGCTGACAGCCGGATAAATATGTAAAGTCATAACTGCGCAGCAAGCTTGCATTTTCTCTTTCGTAAGCGGCAAAGACCTCATACGTAAGCACATTGCCATCCAGATACAGATATATCTTTTCATGTTCCTCAAAAAAAGCAGGATCCATAAATTGATACAATTCCGCAAACGGCCCCTCTTTATTCACTCCCGTTTTCCCGTGCAGTACCGTATTGAAATCACACATATTCGTTAAATTGGCAAGCTCAATATAAACAGCACCTGCATCCTCTTTACCGCCATAAGCATCATGCTCTTCATAGAAATCATCTGACTGCGCGCTCTGTAATACGGGACAGTCTATCTCAGTTCCCGGTACATGGATCCATGCAAATATATCCGGATTTTCCTCCTTCAGCACATCAAAATCTATCTGTGCATCCTCAGCGGTCTCAAAAGCAAGCCCCGTGGTCTTCTGCGTTTCGGTTTCCTTTTGCAAGATTTCAGTCTCTGCCGGTACTTGCTGCTCTTTCTGACAGCCCGTCATGCTGATCATTGCAAAAAACAGAATACCTATGTAATTTTTTATCAATTTATTCCACTTTTTCATAAAATATGTCCAGGATCATTTCATACAAAGCTTTTTCATCATAATAAAATTCTTCAAACTGCTCCCCCATGACCGTTTCTCCTGTCAATGTATAGAAACTGTTTTCATTAAACTCATAATCCGCCAGGATGGGGGCCAGATAAGCGGCTTCAGCCAAAGTAACATCCGTGACCATCTGCGAGCGGATGGTCTGATATAGCTCTATCACAGCAGAGGCATTTCCCTTCGCTAACCTTTTCGCAGCAGCAATAAAACTGTTTAAATATTGTTTCTGTCTTTCAAGTCTTGCGTCGGCTGAACCAAAAACAGCCGTATCTCTGTATTTCACATACCAAAAGGCCTCCTCGCCCATCAGATGCACCTGGTTTCCTTCGGTAAACTTTTCGTTGATCCCGCTCATATCTTCTAAGACCGTCACATCAACGCCGCCCACAGCATCATTAATAGCTGAAACAGCGCTCATGTTAACTGCAGCATAACCATGAACAGGCAACTGATAAAACAGATTTTCTACTGCCCTTTTCTGATATTCACAGCTTTCCTCTACGCCGTTGCCAAAACCATGCTGTATGGCGATCTGGGATTTTATTGTAGTAACATATTCTCCGTTTTCATCATAAATATCTATATCGGTTATGGTATTTCTGTTTATCCCTATCACTTTGATACTTTTATCTTTGGGATTTAAGGCTGCAAGGAACAATGCATCTGCCTGTCCCCCATCGGTACCCTCTGCAACTTCTTTCACATCGCTGCTTTTATCAATACCCATGATAAGGAATGTGATCATCTCCTCATTGTATTGATAAATAGCATCCTGATATTTGACCCAGCCCTCCTGCCACTTTTCTTTTTCCTCTCTGGTCAGGGTCTGATCATCTATCACGATCTGCAGATCCGGCTGTGCTGTAGCTGCTTTGCCCTGCAAATGGTTCTTTCCCACTGCTCTTACAATTCCAGATCCGCCCAAAAGCAGGCCTGCAAAAACGGCAATACAGCCGGCAGCGGCTAGAAAATACTTGTACTTACCGTTTTTTTTTCCTGTTTTTCCTTTTCTATTGTTCTGGTATCCGAACCATATTTGCCATAGTATTCACCGTAATACTTTCCATAATACCTGCCATAATGTCCGTAATACCCTTTACTGTTCATATCCACCTTATTCAGAACAACTCCCAGAATACGGCTTCCTGACTTATCCAACTGCTCTTTTACCCTTTGGACAAAACGGTAGCTGACTGCATTATTCTCCACCACTAATACTGTACCATCGCAGCTCTTGGCCACTACAGCCGCATCAATTACGCTGCCAAGAGGAGGCGTGTCAATGATAACATAATCAAAAGGCGATTTCAGTGCGTTCAGCATAGTGGAAAATCTCTCACTTCCAAGAAGCTCACTTGGATTAGGCGGTACAGGCCCCGAAAAGATCATATAAAGATGGGGAATATTCGTCTGACATATTACATCCGTATATTTGTACCTTCCGATCAGACAATGGCTGAGTCCATACCTGACGGCTCCTGTCTTATATCGCCCCACCAACACAGATTTTCTCATATCCGCATCGATCAAAAGCGTCCTGTTTCCAGCCTCGGCAAAAGCCTTTGCCATCTCCATGGCAATGCTGGATTTTCCCTCATGAGGCGTACAGCTGGTAATTGCAACCACTTTCACATCACTGCCGCAGAACTCAACATTGCTCCGCAATGTTTTAAATGCTTCCTTCATGCGAAAATCTATATTCTGGTCAAACTGCAACTTTACTTCCTGCATGTCTATTTCCTCTTAGTCTTTTTCTTAACATTACTTTCATCCTGAGCAGCCGGTATCAATGCTAAAGTGCTGAGTCCCAGATATCTTTCAACATCCTCTGACGATTTGATCGTATCATCCATCAGATAATGGATCAAAATGACTATGCAAATGAGCAATGCGCCAATGATACCGCCAAGAAACGTCCATTTCACAACGCTTGGCCCTGCTTTGCTTGTGGGCATATTGGCGTTCTCTACCACATTTACCGCATCAATATCCATTACATTCTGAATATGATCTCCTGCCACTTCCCTGATGCAGTTCGCAATATTCATTGCCTTTTCCGGATCGGTATCTGTCACTGTGATCGATACGATTCTCGTATCTGCAGGTGTATATACACTGACTTTTTTAAGCAGATCTTTATATTCCAGATCTGTCAGTGAAAGCTCTTCGATCACTTTCTCTAATACATATCGGCTGTTTATCAGTTCTGCATAATCTTTTGTCAGCTGGGTTCCCATTTGTACATCGCTGTATGTAACCGTTGTGCTTTCCGATTTATTCAGAATATAAATTTTGGTAGTGGATTCATAAGTGGGCGTGATCACAAATTTGCTTATGACAAAACAAATGATCGCCATGGCTGCTCCGACACAGACGATCAGCCAGAGTCTGCTCAGCAGAACATGAATTATTTCTAACAGATCTATCTCAATCGTATCATTATCTCTACGTTCTTTCATCTCATCTATCTTTCCAATCCATTATAAATTTATCCTGAAGGATACACATCGGGTTATCATAAAGCAGCCTTTGCTGATAATCTTTTCCGAATTTTTTCCTGATATAGTCTGCACAATCAGCAAGACGGGGGGCCCTTTTCTCAAGATCATGTGCATCTGTTGCTACAAAATGAACCAGATGCTGCCTCAATAACTTCTTCGTAAACTGCCTGGTACCTATCCCAGATTTCCCCATAATACTTCCGGCATTTACCTGTATATAGCATCCCATTTCAACCAGCTCATTTATCCTTTCTACCTTGGCACAGACATTCCGGTAGCGTTCCACATGCGCCAAAACAGGATGATACCCGTTCATCAGCATAGTATAAATCCCGCCGCGGATATAGTCGAAATCATCTAAAGGCCCAAACTCCACAAGCACATAATGAGAGCCTGCAAGTGTCCCTGCCAGACCGCTTTCAATTTCCTCGAAAAGACTACTTCTGTAATACAGTTCACTTCCTATGTAAAGCTTTATATCCAGATTTTCTGTAAGAAGCCTGTCCCTGAGTTCTTCTGTTTTTGCTGCTATTCGGGACAGATCCGCCTGTCGGCGCCCTGGCTTATTATGAGGTGTAAGGATGATCTGCCTGATTCCCTCGTCAGCCGCAATACGCAGCATTTTCATGCTCATTTCCGAATTGGCCGAACCATCATCTACACGCGGTAAAATATGGGAATGAATATCAATAAAGTTTTCCATTTATCTCCGTAGTAAATTTTATGCTTTCCTCGCTAATGCCCGTTATATCATAAATCATAGATTTATGATCGGCATTCGCCGCTCGTCAAACATGCAAGCATGCTTTCCTCGCTAATGCTCATTATATCATATAACGTTTTTTACAAATAAACAATGTCTTTCCGGCAAAAAAACTATTCATTTCGTTACATTAAGCTTTTCTATACTTGACACTATAATACCATGATCCCCCCATTCCCGTGACGGGTAAGAAATACCGGGATTTCTTACTGCTCCCCGTATCAGATAGTTTTTCAATTCTCTGCTCTCCACCCACAGTCTGTTGCCTTCTACTACTGCCCATTGCATGAACTGGGCGCAAATACCGGCTAGCAGCGCAGCGCTCATACTGGAACCGGTGCGGCTTCCCAGCACCGTACCGATATTTACCCCGGGCGTGCACAGCTCCGGCTTAATATTGCCAAGCCTTGTAAATCCTCTTCCTGATTCACCGAAAAAGCTGTTATTGGAATCCCGATAGGCAGTGGTCGTGATCACTTCCCTTGTGTTCCCCGGTTCCGTGATCGTCGTATAAGGCGACGGGCGCAGAAAATAGGTTTCTCCTTTTAAAAAATCCGTGATAGGGAGCCAGATGTGGAAATTTCCGTCCTGCTGATATTTTCCTCCGGTAGAAGTCACTTGTATGGTCCATACCCCCGGTGAAGGATTATAAAAACGGAAAAAGATCAACTCCTCTCCCGATCCCTGTTCCACCAGCACATGATCCACCCTGACCCTTGTTCTTGTATAAATAAAAGAAAACTCTCTGGTATCTCTTGCCTTAAAGTCCACCCTGTCGGTGGTTTCTCCGCCCGGAGACTTGATAGATATGGCATGAGTGGCAGGAATACTTCCCCAGAGCTCCGCCGTAAAGCCCTCTTCTCCCACATCCACCCTGATTTCTACATTGTCGGTAGTTTCCGCCATTCCTTCATCGGCATAGCCCACATAATGATGGGCGCTGTCTCCTTCGTTGCCTCCGCACAGTACCACAGCCCTGCTTCTTCTGGTGGCAATAGTATTCAGATATCCTGACAGAATAGAATGCCCTTCATGATCCCCCATATTTGTGCCCAATCCTATACAGATCACTAAAGGACGCACCAGTGATATGGCAAAGCTCTCCAAATATTTTACTGCTGCGATAATATCCGTTTCGGCATAAGCCGGCACTCCCTCAGGCAGCATATAAAACTCCCGCAGATAAGGCTTGATCTGCCGAAGCTTTACCACCGCAATATCTGCTTCCGGCGCAGCCCCCGTGAACCGCAGTCCTGCACTGATGGGACTGCCTGCGGCCACACTGGCCATAGCTGTTCCATGGCCGATCTCATCATAACTTGGAACAATTGCTCTTGGATTTTCACTGCTTAACGCAGCATCGATCACATCCTGCCTGTACTCTGTTCCATACAAAAGTCCTTCCGGTACCAGGCCGTCATTAATATTCTGATCCCAGATGCCAAGTATCCTGGTACTGCCGTCCGCATTTCTGAACACTTCATCCTCATAGCGTATTCCTGTATCAATAAAACCAATGACTACCCCTCTCCCAGTGAGGTTTAAAGGATCTCCCTGTACCTGCAGAATGCCGCTTTTCAATAGCGGCGTCGGATCAAAAGAAGCCGTTTCTCCCGGCTGGATCTGCATCAGACCATATGCCTTGGGCACAGCGCGGTATGTAATATTTCTGATATCTGAGGGATTCACTTCTTTACTGTTAATATAAGCAATTCCCAGATCCGCATCAATGCGCTGAAATACATAATCCTGCACAGGTCTTTCCAGTCCTTCCGGCTGCGCATAGTCCGACAGGATCTCTATATAATCCGGGGATGCGATTTTTTCCCTGTCTGTCATATTGAAAACCTTTTTTTATTATTATATGAAAAAAGCAGAAAATGCCCGCGCTTTTTCTGCTTTCTTTTCGTTATTTGTCCTCGATCTGTTTCAGGACATCAGGGTTTACTGCTCCTGCATTTCGAATATCTATCACAGGTCCGCCTGTTCCTTCAATATATTCTTTTGTGATAGTTACCCTGCCGATATTGTCATCTTTCGGGATCTCATACATAATATCCAGCATAAACTCTTCAATGATAGCACGAAGGGCTCTGGCGCCGATATCCTTTTTCATTGCCTTTTGGGCAATGGCCTCAAGCGCGCCTTCATCAAACTCAAGCTTTACCTCATCCAGTTCCAGAAGCTTCTGATATTGCTTAAGGATGGCATTCTTGGGCTCTTTCAGTATCTTAATGAGCATATCCTTGTTAAGAGCTTTCAACGTATAAATAACGGGGAGACGCCCAAGGAATTCCGGTATCATGCCGAATTTTTTCAGATCCTCGATTGTCACTTTACTCAGTATATCCGATTCCTTATCAAACTTGTCCTTCAGCTCCGCATTAAAACCGATAGAAGTCTGCTGGCGCAGTCTCTGTTTAATGATCTCTTCCAGGTCGGGAAAAGCCCCGCCGCAGATAAACAGAATATTTCTGGTATTGATGGTGGTCAGCGGTACCATGGCATTTTTGCTGTTGGCTCCCACCGGAACTTCTACCTCTGCACCCTCAAGGAGTCTTAACATTCCCTGCTGCACACTTTCACCGCTGACATCACGGCTGGTAGTATTTTTCTTTTTGGCTATCTTATCTATTTCATCAATAAAGATAATACCCCGCTCTGCCTTTTCCACATCATTGTCAGCTGCAGCCAAAAGCTTAGAAACCACGCTTTCTATATCATCACCGATATATCCTGCTTCCGTAAGGGAAGTCGCATCCGTAATGGCAAGAGGCACGTCAAGAAGCCTTGCCAGTGTCTTGACCAGATATGTCTTACCGCAGCCTGTAGGTCCGATCATCAGCATATTGGACTTTTCAATCTCGATCTCATCCATAGTACCTGTGGCCACACGCTTGTAATGATTGTATACAGCTACGGAGATTACCTTCTTGGCATGTTCCTGACCGATCACATAATCATCCAGCTGTGCCTTGATCTTATGTGGGGGCGGAATATTCTTAATATCCAGTACCGGTTCTGTCCCTTCAGCCTTCTTTTTCTTTTTGATCTTCTGCTTGTTGGGAATACCGCCTTCGCCCTGGAGGTCTGCAATATTCACAAAACGGATATTGGGATAGCCTTTACCGCTCATGTTCTTGTTAAGATCCTCCATAAAAGAAGGATTCAACATCCCCTGATAATCAAACTGACTCACGGTATCCATGGTTTTATGCATACAGTCATTGCATACCGAAATGTTATTGGGAAGCTTGAACATCTTGCCTGTCCTGCTTTCAGGGCGTCTGCAGATAAAGCACACGTCTTCATATTCGTTTTCTTTTTTTTCAGTATCCTTTTTTTCCTCTTTCCTGTCATCAGAGGCAATCTTTTCTATTTCCAAAAAGTTCTCTTCCTGCTCTATATCCTTTTCATCAAAATCCGACATCTTTTTTCCCTTTCTTTACATATTCAATTAAATTCATTATAATCGAAAAAAAACAAACTCACAAGTCAAAGGAGTACGATATGAAAATCATTGTAATCGACGGTCAGGGCGGCCGCATGGGCAGCCTTATCATTGCCAGGATCAAAGAATCCGGCATCACGGAACCTGTCATAGCCATCGGGACCAACAGCATGGCTACCGCTTCTATGTTAAAGGCCGGCGCTGACAAGGCGGCAACCGGTGAGAATCCCGTGATCGTAAGTACCCGTGACGCCGATTTTATTATCGGCCCTATCGGGATCATCTCCGCTGATTCTCTTCTTGGAGAGATCACTCCCGCTATGGCAAATGCAGTATCTTCCTGCAGTGCCTGCAAAATACTGATCCCTACTAACCGGTGTAATCATTATATTGCAGGAATGAAGGATCTGCCGCTTGGCGATCTGATCACAATAGCCGTAAATAAGCTGAAAGAAGAACTGACAAAAGCGTCTTCTTTCTTACACGATCCTTCTGACTGTTAGTATTTCCTTATAGGTAGCCGTGGTAATCTTGATTCCGGTCTTTTGTGTGCTGGCATGAACGATCTGTCCGTTTCCTATATACAATCCCACATGCCCGGCATAGCACACAATATCCCCCGGCTGTGCATTTGCATAAGATACTTCAGATCCTGCGCTCCTGCACCCATAAGAGGTTCTGGGCACCGAATATCCGAAATCCTTATAGACACGCCATACAAAGCCCGAACAGTCTGCACCGTTGGTCAGACTGGTGCCTCCCGGCACATAAGGATTTCCGATAAACTGACAAGCATAATTGGCAATCTGCTGTCCCTTGCTTCCGGAACCCGAATAGCTGGCAGCAGAGGCATAATTCGATGANCTGCCNGAAGAAGNCCCTCCGTTACCTGAACCGCTTTCCGAAGAATTGGAAGAGCCTNCATTTGATGACTCGCTNTCTGCCTGTCTTCTAAGAGCCTCTTCCTGCGCTCTTCTTGCTTCNTCNTCTGCCTTTTTNGCCTTTTCTATTTCAGATTCCTTCTGCCNGGAAGCGGCTTCNAGGCTTCTGATCTCCTCTGTCTGTTTCTTAATATTGGCTTTATAAACGGCTGCCTCCTGCCTGGCATGTGCAAGCTGAACCTCATAATTATCATAGGTTTTCTTTTTTTCATTCAATATGATCTCAAGACTATTCTGCTCTTCCTNNAGCTCATGCTCCTGCGCTTCCAGCTCGGCTTTTTCTTCTTCCAGNCTGTTTTTTAGCGCTTCNGTTTCCAGTTTAGCCGCTTCATATTTCTCCAGCATTTTCCTGTCATATTCATAAAGCTGTTCTATATAATTTGCCTTGTTCATCATATCACCGAAACTTTGGCTTTCCAAAAGAAGCTGCAGATAAGTAGCATCCCCCTTTTCATACATGAATTGGATCCTGAGTTTCATAGCTTCATACTGGGCTTCTTCTGTTGCCTTAGCTTCTTCATAATCTGCTGTAGTGACCTCTATTGCTTCTTCTTTTTCCTGCAGCTCTTCTTGAATGATAGCTATGCTGGCTATGGTCTCCACAAGAGCAGTATCTACCTCTTCGATCTCTTCTGCAATTTCTTCTGCATCTCCCTCTATGGAACTAATCTTACCGGAAACATTATTCAGCTTTTCCTGCTCCCTACTTTGCTTATTTTTCGCATCTTCCTTCTGCTTATCCAGTTCCTGCTTCTCTTTTTCCAAATCAGAAATAGTGGTAGCCTGAACCGGTTCTACCACTAAGATCATCATTATCAATGACAAACATATTGCAAGCAAACGCTTTGTTTTTTTTCTCTTCATATGCATCTGTCCGTTTCTAAAGTAACGTACTTATCCCATCGCCTATTGTACCGGCACCGTCACTGCATTNTCNGCAATAAATTCAAGNACTTTCTGGGTCATCAGATATTCCCTGAAAGCTTCTACATCNATCATTTCTCTGTATTCATCAGTTNCATANCCNTAGTCTGCCGCATCTGCCNCAATCTGTTCTTCCAGCTCATCATCTGATACTGTCAGATTTTCCCGGTCTGCNATAGCCTGCAGCATCAGATAATACTGTGCCATCATATTTGCCTGCTGCAGGAGTGTTTCCTCATAATCTTCGGCTTCCCCGCCGTAAAAAGCTTCTACATATGTTCCTATATCCACGCCGTACATGCTGGCGTAACTGGCAATATTGGATTCAAGNGTTTCATTCATTCTCTGNACCATNCCTGCNGGAGCGTCTTCAAAATAGCATTCTTCCGCTACTGCCGTATAGGCAAGATCCATTTTTTCGGAGGCATAGTTCATCTCCTGATTTTCTTTCAGCATTTCATATGCATACGCCCTGTATTCCTCCACATTGGAACAATCTTCCAGTAAAAGACTCTGTACATATTCATCTGTCAGCTCCGGTATCTCCTCCACACGAATGCTGTTTAATGTAACTGTAAACACCGCTGTTTTGCCTGCATAAGCCGGATTGCTTTTATAAGGATCCGGAAATGTGGCCTCCACATCTCTCGTTTCCCCGATCTCCATACCGATGCAGCCATCCTCAAATCCCTCTATAAACCGTCCCGAACCGATGATCAGGTCAGTTCCGGCAGCCGTACCTCCTTCAAAAGCGACACCGTCAAATTTACCTTCATAATCAATATTNACAATATCCCCCATCTCAACACTCCTGTCAGTAATNGGNACAGAAATGGGATTATTTTCTAAAATATAAGCAATATAATCCTCAAGCATCTCCTCTGTTACNTCAGGCTCATTGATGGCAATCTCAATNCCCTCATAGTTCCCTAAAGTNACATAATCTGATGCGTCAATGTCTTTCAGATATCTTNCGCTTTCTGCNTCTTGCGATTCCCCATCTTCCTCNTCAGTTTTCATACTTTCTTCCNTCTGNTGATCGTTAAGATCGGACNTGGCGGTCTTACTGCCGCAGGCGGNAAANNCCACAGATACGCTTACAGCCAGCAGCGCCAGATATAATTTATTTTTCATAAAATGCTCCTCATACTTCCATTTCNNAAATCATTCCTATTAATTTATAACATAATTTCCCCCATGGGAAAAGCATTTCACAAAATTTTCAGAAATAAACCTTTTTACTTGCCTATTCTGTGCAGAGATGCTAAAATATTTTTTATATTGAAANAACNTAAGGAGGACTATCGTGAGTACNTGGNTGATCGTATNATTANTAATTCTGGTGGTTTTGGCAGCTGCCNTTACAGCATTATATTTCCTTGGTAAAANAGCNCAGAAAAAGCAGGCTGNGCAGCAGGNGCAGATCGATGCTATGAAGCAGACAGTATCCATGCTGATCATAGATAAGAAGCGAATGAAACTAAAAGATTCGGGGCTTCCTTCGGTGGTTTTAGAGCAGACTCCCAAACTTCTTCGCGGCAGCAAGCTTCCNATTGTAAAAGCNAAGGTTGGTCCGCAGATCGTATCTCTTGTCAGCGATGAGAAGATTTTTGATTCCATTCCTGTTAAAAAGGAGGTCAAGGCCGTTATCAGCGGTATCTATATTACTGATGTAAAAGGTCTTCACGGCAAAGTTGTAGTGGAACAGAAGAAAAAGAGCTTCTTTAAGCGCACACTTGAAAAAGCCCAGGAAAAAGCCGGAGCCAAGCCGGTTAAATAATCCCAGAGAAAAAGCTTCGAAAGGTTTATACTTCCGAAGNTTTTTATAGTTTNAGCCCCTCTGCNCTGGGCCTGATATTCATTTCGATCTTACAGTCTGCCATATGCTCATAATTGGCTTCCAGAGCATAAGCCACATTCACGCTGATCCGATCCTCGGTCNCTTCTATTTCNACCTCATCCGTATCAATNCCTATCAGGATATTCCCAAAAGGAGTGGCATAGTTTGTCATATTTTTCTTATTCTCTTCAAAGACCATATGTACATTAATAAGTCCTCTCTTGGTAACTTCCATATGGGAATCTTTGAACTTGATAATATTTTTGGTAATATCATTAAATCCCTCTGTAACCTCATCATACACTACATAATGACCGTCATTTTTTTTATAATATTCTGCAGGGGTAATCGTTTCAAGCGCCTGNGCCCCCTCATCTCCCATTGCGAACTGGAGTCCTTTCAGTGCAAGCAGTACCTTTTTTTCCATAATATTCTTCTTTCCGTATCCTAATAATCTTCAATATTTACTGTTTTGGCGGACAATATTCCATACTTGATGATGGAGTTTGCGAACACCTTAAATTTATCAGAGGAATCACTGACATAAAACTGATATTTATTATCCCCAAGCCTGGGTTCCTGTATCCTTAATATGTCTTCCTGTTCCAAAAGCTCCTTTAATTCCCTGGCTGTCTCATATGCCGGATTGACCAGGGTAACTCTCTCTCCCATGATCTTTCCTACTGTTTCCCGGATCAAAGGATAGTGAGTACATCCAAGAACCAGTGTGTCGATATCGATATCGATCAGTTCGCTCAGNTANCGTCTGGCNATCTCATCCGTAACCGGATCCCTCCAAAGCCCCTCTTCCACCAGNGGCACAAATAAAGGNCAGGCTTTCTCTATTACATCNGCTTCNTTTTTCATTTCTTTTATGTAACGTGAGTAGATGGCGCTGGANATCGTNCCTTCNGTGGCAATAACGCCNATTTTNCCATTCCGCGTGGCTTCCAGTGCNACTTTGGCTCCCGGCTTTACTACNCCGATCATGGGCAGATCCACNTCTTTTTCCAGTTCATCCAGCGCATATGCGCTGGCCGTATTGCAGGCCACCACGATCGCTTTAACACTCCGGGTCTGCAAAAAGTGAACGATCTGCCTGGAAAATTTGGTAACGGTTTCCTTTGATTTATTTCCATATGGCACCCTGGCCGTATCNCCGAAATAAACAATTTTTTCATTGGGAATCTGATGCATGATCTCCTTTACTACGGTCAATCCGCCCACTCCCGAGTCAAATACTCCGATAGGTGCATTTCTATCAATCATTACTTTCATCCTTTTTATCGTTTCTTTTTTCTTTTACCTGACATAAATATTCNATTGCTTTACTTTTTATACGGATATTTCCTTTTCCTGCAAAAAAATCATCTATGTCCCGGTATTCCATGGATAAGTTTTCTTCTTCCGGAATTTCATTTCCTTCCACAGCCNCCTCATAGGTTCCTTCTGTCATACAAAGCTCCGGATACACAAATCCCCACCATCCAAGGGTTCCGATCAAGATCACTGCGGTTTCAAAAATACGTCTCATAATACTCTCCTTTACTTGATAGAGTATTGCCGTATTTTTCCGCAGATATGCAGCATACTGCAGCACANAAACTCCTTTATTTCTTTTTTTCAAGACGTATCTGTCTGATAATGGATTTCTCCTGATTGTCAATATGCAGCTTTGCCGCTCTTAAAGCCCTCTCTTTGTCATGGCTTGCAATACTTTCGTATATTTCCCTGTGCTCGGCTATCAGCCTGTCATGCTGGCTTTCATCTTTGATATACACAAATCGGTAACGATACATCTGTTCTGCAAGATTGTTGACAAGCTGCTCCAGTCTCTGGTTGCCGGCTGCCTGTACGATAATATCATGCAGTGCCACATCCGCTCTGGCAATTACGGATACATCCTTTCCCTTGGCCGCCTTTTCAAATTCGTCACATGCTTTCTTTAGCGCTTCAATTTCTTCTTCCGTGATCCTGTCACATGCCAGCTCTACACTGAGCGCATCTAAAGCACGCCGCACTTCCAGTACATCGCTGAGGCTTTTTTCCGTGATCTGTGCAACTTCCGCCCCCCGCCTTGGAATCATGACTACAAGCCCCTCCAGCTCAAGCTTCCGCATAGCTTCCCGAATGGGCGTTCTGCTGACTCCCAGTTTGCCTGCCAGATGCACCTCCATCAGTCTTTCACCGGGTTTCAGCTGTCCNGTAAGGATNGCTTTTCGNAGGGTATTGAAAACCACATCTCTAAGCGGTAAAAATTCATTCATATCTACCTGAAACTGATCTTCCATTCGCTGCCCTCCTGATTTTCTTCTGCTTTGTTTTGCACAAATTCTGTTACAAAGATCTGTTTTGCAAGTCCCAGCTGACTGATCAGCTTTAAAGCTTCTTCTGCTCTTTCTTTTTCCTTATAAATTCCAAATACCGTAGGTCCGCTGCCGCTCATAAGAGAATTTTCGGCTCCGCTTTTTAACATTTCCTCCTTGATCTGACGGATGACCGGATATTCTTCAGCCGTTACCGTTTCAAGCACATTGCCCATCCTATCCGTAATTCCCTTAAGATCTCCTTCCTTCAGAGCCGTTGCCATACCGTCAATATCAGGGTGATACTTTAAGGTATCCGCATGCAGGTTCTCATATACAAATTTGGTGGAAACATTAATATCCGGCTTGGCTATCAGCAGATAGGCATTCGGAGGTGCCGGAAGCGGTGTCAGGATCTCTCCGATCCCTTCCGATAAAGCCGTTCCTCCCATAATACAGTATGGAACATCGGCTCCTATTTTAACTCCTATCCGTTTCATATCCTGNAGGCTCATGGAAAGAGANAATAATTCATTCATACCATGAAATACTGCAGCAGCATCGGTGCTTCCTCCGGCCATGCCNGCTGCTATAGGGATATTTTTCTCTAAAGTAACTGCTACCCCTTCCCTGATTCCATATTCTTTCATGATCAGATCTGCCGCCTTGTAGATCAGATTCCCCTGATCACACGGAAGCTCCTCATTATCAAGTGAAATTGAAATGCCTTCTTTGCTTTTTTCAAACGTAAGCACATCATAAATTCCTACCGTCTGCATGATCATTTTAACCTCATGATACCCGTCNGGACGTCTTCTGATCACATCCAGTCCAAGATTTATTTTTGCATATGCTTTCCGTATGATCCTATCCATGATAAACCGCCCTTCAATGTATGTTCAAAGTGTTTTGTATACATAATACATAAGATTGTACTTAATTTTATACAATNGAGGCTTATCTGTCAATGCTTNTGGAAAANCTCTTTTGATTACCATTTCTCCCTGTTTTATTACATTTTACAAAATAAATTGCTTTCTGTTCTAATGTTTAGCTAAAACAAGCCGATAAAGACTATAAGAATAATTATCTAAATTAACCAAGGAGGGTGAAGAATGAGCGTAAACGGAGTTACAGGTACAAGTAATGTGTACAATCCTTACACTAGCACTACTGCTTCTACACAGGCAGCAAGTACCGACACCAAAACAAGTGAAGAAACCAAGACCACTGAATCTGCAGGTGCTGTATATGAGCCTTCTACTGAAGCCTCAAAAGCAGCTTCTACCAAGAAGTATAAGACTGACACCAATATGGTTGCCAAGCTGAAAGCTGATTCTGACGCAAGAATTTCTCAGATGAAGAGTCTGGTAGAAAAAATGCTGACCAAACAGGGACAGACCTATGGTCAGGCAAATGATATTTGGAGTGTATTATCAAGCGGTAATTTTACTGTTGATCCTGCTACCAAATTACAGGCACAGGCTGATATTGCAGAAGACGGCTACTGGGGCGTTAAACAGACTTCACAGCGTATTTTGGATTTTGCTACCGCTTTAACAGGCGGAGATCCCAGCAAGATCGACAGCATGCGTGAAGCTTTTGAAAAAGGCTACAAGGCTGCTGAGAAAAAGTGGGGCGGAAGTCTTCCTGAAATCTCACGTCAGACATACGATGCTGTTTTGTCCGGTTTTGACCAGATGAAAAAGGATGCCGGCATCGAATAGCAACAGTCATTCAGGTACGTAAAATGTGCAGTTCCAAACGGAACTGCACATTTTTTGTTATCTGCTAACGCATAATTAAAATTCTCTCTCCCGCCTTCACTTCATCACTGGTAAGTTCATTGACCTGCTTGATGGCTGAAATGGGCACATAATACCTCTTTCCTATATCCCACAGGCTCTCCCCTTCTCTGACTACATAAATTGCAATGCCGGGCAATGAATCCATCTTTTCGCTGTCAAGTTCTGATGTGGTGATCTCCTCCACGATCCTTTCCTTCCATTCCCTGTAAATATTGGTACGGAAAAACAGTACGCACTTTACATCAATCTCATTAGTATCGATAATAGAAACTGCAATCTGCTCCACATCCGCTTTTACGGGGTATACGCAGTCTTTGTCTATTCCCTCAGCTTCAATCGTATACGCAAACGGCAGGCTTACCCGCATATTGCCAAAACTGCTTCCCGCATAAAGGATCTGCAGATTCACTGTTCCCGTTACCATGATCCCCCCTTCAGTAATGGCAGTGTCCGCTATCTGAAGGTTCCCTGAGGTATGAAGAATTTTGCTGATCTGGCTTTCCTCTTCTATCTTATAATGCTCTGCCAGTTTCATTTTTCCGTTGCTTCGCCCTAAAAATCTGCGCAGGCTGGCTTCTTTTTCTGTCACCATGGTTTCATTTACCACTCCATACACATCGGAAAGAATNTCGATCTGCGCCTCNTCATAGGCACAAATATCAAGATTAAGGACCAGTTCAAAGGTGATCACCCTCTCTTCCCCGTCAAAGTCCGGCCGCACTGTCACTTCTCTCGATTCTGCATGGCAGCTTATTTCAGGAATCATGCCCTCCATGGCCCCATCACAATCGATGGTTCCGGCAAAAGGCATGGCACTTTCATAATGGCAGATTTNTTCCTCTTCTCCTTCTCCTTTGTAAATAAAAAATGTTCTGATCTCGCCCTGAACGGAAATCTTATCCTGCAATATCTTAAATTCTACTTCTGAGGGCTCTATATCCCACCAGATCATGGAAAAGATATTGGGAAAACTTCCGGGAATCTCCACTTCCTCCTTTACCCTGAAAATATCCTTTTTCTTCATCACCATAGATGCGATGGGAAGTGTTTTCTTCCGAAATTCCACCGGATCATTTCCTGCAATGTCCACTGCCGTTTCTTCATCCCTGATCTCATCACATGACGCCTTCAGCAAAAGCAATGACTGTATGCTGAATTTTCTGGAATTGATCATGGTTGTGGTCAGGTCCTCAATTTCCACGTTTACCCTGACATCATCTCCGTTTTTTACACCATCCATATAAATCTGCTCTTCGAAGGGAAGTTCTCCCTCCATAGCCGCGGCGTTCACTTTGTTCCCTTCTGCCAGATACAGAATATGAAATTGAAGTTTTCCTTTCACATTCACATGGTCATCCGTTACCTTTACTTCCTCTATGACCACATTTCCTCTATCCATGATCAGCTTCAAAGCATCAGGTTTCAAATCGGAAATATTAATATCTTTCTCCAGTGTTGTCTGCATAGATGCTCTGCACTTTGGGCAGTCCATATGTATATTGCGTTTTACTAACTCCACAAAAATACCTCCCTGCGTGTACTTATTTCAATATATGACACAGGGAGGTTTCTTATGACTATACTGTTTTTACTCTGATACTGCTCCGATCAGATCGGTAATATTATTTACCTGATACTTTTCCATATATGCTTCAATTCCCTTTATCACTTCTTCTGTGGAATAGGGATTTACAAAGTTCATAGCCCCCACAGAGACTGCCGAAGCTCCTGCCAGCATGAATTCAATGGCGTCTTCCGCACTGGCGATGCCGCCCATACCGATTACGGGGATCCCTACTGCATGACTGGCCTGATAGACCATCCTTACGGCAATGGGCTTAATAGCCGGTCCGGACATGCCTCCGGTCTTATTTGCCAGGACAAATTTTCTTTTATGAATATCAATCTTCATACCCGTCAGCGTATTGATAAGGGATATGGCATCGGAGCCCGCCGCTTCTGCAGCTTTGGCCATTTCTGCAATATCTGTTACATTAGGACTGAGCTTCATAATGATAGGCTGCTTTGCCTTTTTCCTGATCTGGGAAGTAATATCATAAAGGCAGTCTGCCTTCTGCCCAAAAGCAATGGCTCCTTCTTTTACGTTGGGACAGGACACATTGATCTCCAACATGTCTACCGGTGTGTCAGAAAGCTTTTCCACCACTTCCAGATAATCCTCAACTGTTTTTCCACAGACATTCACAATGATCCGGGTATCATACTGCTTTAGGAAGGGAATATCTCTTTCTATAAACACATCAATTCCCGGATTCTGAAGCCCGATNGCATTGAGCATGCCTCCNTAGACTTCTGCCACNCTGGGAGTAGGATTTCCGGGCCAGGGNACATTGGAAACNCCTTTGGTCACCACCGCTCCCAGCTTGTTTAAATCTACAAATTCACCATATTCCATTCCGGATCCAAAGGTTCCGGAAGCNGTCATAACAGGATTCTTAAATTCCACNCCTGCAATTGTTACTTTTGTATTCATATCTCTACCTCCCCGGCNTCAAATACCGGTCCGTCNGTNCATATTCTTGCATTATTCACATGAGAATGGNCATCTATATTCTTGGTCCTGCAGACNCAGCCCAGNCAGGCCCCTACCCCGCATGCCATTCTCTCTTCCAGAGAAATATACGCTTTGATCTTCTTTTCNCCGGCATATTTCTTAATGGCCCTCAGCATGGGCATAGGNCCGCANGCCATAATGATATCAGCCTGTATGCTCTTTTCTTCCATGACCGTAAGGACATTGCCCTTAACTCCCACACTGCCGTCCTCNGTNGCCACATAAACTCCCGCATATTTTTCAAGGTCNTCNTTCAAAAACAGCCTGTTATCACGATAGCCGGCAATAGCGATCACGGTAATACCTGCTGCATGAAGCTCTTTTGCCAGCTCTACCATGGGCGGTATTCCGATACCTCCTCCCATGATCACTGTCTTTTTTCCCTTTGCCTCATCTATGGGAAAACCATTCCCCAAAATTCCTAAAATGTCAACCGAATCTCCTGCTTCCAGTCCTGAAAATTCTTCCGTTCCTTTTCCCGCTACTCTATAGACCAGTCTCAGCCTTTCTTCACCGGCATCTGCTTCACAAATACTGATCGGTCTTGGCAGCAATGTACTTTTATCTTTAGGATATATTCCCACAAACTGTCCTGCAGCCGCCTCTTTTGCCAGGTCTGTCATAAGCTTCATATCGTAAATATCCGGTGCGATCATTTTCTGTGACAGTACCTTAGCCGTCACTTTCTTTTTTTTAAATTCCATCTTTTTCTCTCCGCTTTCCATCATATGTTCTTAATGTATACAATTTCTCCGCCGCAGATCGTATAATAAATTACGCCCGGCAAAATTTGTCCTGTAAATGGTGAATTGTCTGATCTGGAGACAAATTCCCGTACTTTCCATTCTTCCTTCGGGTCAAAGATCACAAGATCGGCAGCCTGTCCCTCCTGCACTTTTCCGCCGGGTAATCCGTACAATTTCGCAGGAGCAGTGCTCATCCTGCAAAACAACTGCGGATACGTCAGGTATCCTTTATTCACCAGTTCCCTTATTCCTAAAGAAAGCGCCGTTTCCAGCCCTATAATGCCACTGGGCGCCTTAGTTATTTTCTGTGCTTTTTCTTCTCTGCTGTGGGGTGCATGATCTGTTGCGATCAGATCAATGGTGCCGTCTTTCAGCCCTTCGATGATCGCAAGCCTGTCCTCTTCTTCCCGAAGAGGAGGATTCATCTTCGCCAGGGTTCCTTTTTCTATCACTGCTTCCTGGGTCAGCGTAAAATGATGCGGCGTTGCCTCTGCATGTACGTCTGCGTTTTTTGCTTTCGCCCTGCGCACCAGCTCTACTCCTTCTTTGCTGCTGATATGCTGTATCACCACCCTGGCGCCTGTTTCGAGGGCCAGTTCCAGGTCCCTTTCAATTAAATCAATTTCCGCCTCCCTGTGAGAGCCTCCGATCCCATAAAAATCAGAAGCTTTACCGGCATTTACTCCGTTATTTACAATTTTCGCAGGATCTTCTTCATGAAAACTGACAGGCTTACCAATCTCNGCTGCCCGAAGCATAGCNTCTTTTACCAGTTCTTTATTAAGCAGAGGAATTCCGTCATCCGTAAATCCTGCAGCGCCTTCTTNNGAAAGCCCCTCCATATCNACGATTTCNTTNCCTTTCATTCCCTTTGTAACATTGGCGCAGCTTTCAATTCTGATACCGGTCTGCTTTCCTTTTTCNAGTACATACCTTAATGTTTCCCGGTTATCTACAGGNGGTCTGGTATTAGCCATCAANACGATNCCTGTATANCCGCCNTTNTTCGCCGCTTCTCCCCCNGACAAAATATCTTCCTTGTAGGTAAAGCCCGGATCCCTGAAATGAACATGCGTATCGATCAAGCCGGGACCTAACATCATTCCTTCTGCATTAAGTACCTCTGCCCCTTCCGGCAGTTCTCCGGCATCTGCTCCCTTCCCCTCTTCTCTGACTGCGATCTTCCTGATGATTCCGTCCTCTATCCAAACATCTCCCGGATAAACTTTATTCTGCTCCGGATCAATAATNCTGCCATTTATAATACAAAGCACACTCTCACCCCTTCGCTTCTTACTTTATCTTTTCNTTATACTAAACCCCTATCCTTCCTCACAAGACCTTTATTTAATTTTGAGTAACAGTTCAGCCCTCGCATTCATAAAAGCGTCTGCTGCGCATCCGTCGCCACTGACGTGGCTCATCTTTTATTTCATTTGAGGGCGCTCCGCTCATGAAATAATGACAAAGATGCTTTGTGNGCAAGCNCCCACACATCTTCATCATTATTTCATGGCTGAACTGTTACAACTAATCAAATACCACCGGTTTCTCCACCATCTCCGTCTTCACCACCACATAGGGATAGGATTTACTCTCTTTTTTCACCCCTTTTTCGGAAGGATCCGGCCCAAGCAGCGTGGTGTTAAAATAGACCGCATTTTCCGTCTCATACAAAGCATTGACCGCTATACTGTATCCACCGGTCGTCTGCTCGCCATAGCCCCTGCAGATATACACAAATCCGCTGTCCTGATAAGTCACTTTAAATCCTTCTGTCTTTNTTTCATTAATTGCTGCCAAAAGTTCTTCCGGTATATTCTCTTCTGCCACTACTGTAAATTCAAGGTCCTTTATTTTGGCAAGCGGATCCTTTTTTTCCTTGCACCCTGCCAGAATCATTGCTCCCAAAAAGATGATCACTGCTGCTTTTACGCATCGTCTTATTTTTTCTGTCATTCTAAACTCATCTCATTACTCTTTTTAGATAATTATGAATTTTATATTCAAAAAATGCCTGTATATGTGCCCAAGGCACACATACANGCATTTAATTTTAAACCTACTGGGTATTTTCCATTAGCCCGAGTGTAACAGTAACGTTTTTAGCCTGATATCCTGTGGGGCTTCCCTGCATAATGGTCAGTTCCACCGTATCTCCTGCTGCGTAATAACTCAGCTCATTTTTCAGGTCGTCCATGGATTTTACTTCTTCTCCGTTCAGCGCCGTAATGATATCTCCCTTGATAAGGCCTGCCTCATCAGCTCCCGTTCCCTCCGTAACAGATGATACATAAACTCCTAAAGGAATNTCATAGANCTGTGAATATTCAGCAGCCACATCAAANCCGGTAATACCGAGATAGCCTTTTTTTGCCTCATCTACTTTAAGTCTGGTCTGTTTGCTCATCAGATCTTCAATAATGGGCTGTGCATCTGAAATAGGAATNGCATATCCCATACCTTCTACTGCAGAGCCTCCGATCTTGTTGGAATTAATTCCGATCACTTCTCCCCTTATATTCAAAAGTGCACCGCCCGAATTACCGGGATTGATTGCTGCATCCGTCTGAATAAAGGTATTGATCTCTTTGTCTCCCTGATAATTTCCACTCTGNANCTGTGTACNGTCTACTGCAATTGCTCTGTTTAACGCACTGACTACGCCGGTAGTAACGGACTGCCCATATCCCAAAGCATTACCGATCGCAATTACAGGCTCTCCTACAGTCAGATCATTAGAATTGCCAAGTTTTGCAATCGCAATTGTCTCAAGGGTAGCTGTCTCGATATCATTCAACTGCACGGCGATCACTGCCAGATCCTTATCAACATCGGTTCCTTTGATCTGCGCCTGTATCTGACTGCCGTCAACAAACTGCACTGTCAGCTCTTCTGCTGCCTCCACTACATGATAATTAGTTACCAATAAAAGCTCTGTATCATTCTGGCCTACAATAATTCCCGATCCTGAACTGTATCCTTCACTGCTGTACTGCTGTCCCCAGAAAGATGTTGTTTCAATATATCTATTGTTTACGGATACAACGGAAGGCATTACTGACTCCACTACTGTTGTTACGTCCGTTACTGTAGTTCTGACAACCTGAGAACCATCGTCAAGAGGAATACTGGTGGATGCAACGNTTCCCACTTCATTCATTTCTTCTTTTCCTGTTATATCTTCCTCAACCTTGGCAGGCTCTTTTTTTTCTGCTTCAGGAANGGCGCTTGCTTCTACCCCGCTCTTATCTTTTATCATACTTGAAGCTGTTGTCACAGCTTCAAATCCAAGTCCTGCAAAAATGCCGAACAAAAGTCCNCAGCATATTCCAAGCGCTATCTTTTTACCTGTGCCCTGGCTCTGCTTCGGCTCTCTTACAGGTTTAAGGCTCCCCGGCTGTTCATAATGATAGGTGTTACTGTCTGAATTTCCTGTGTAATTCTCCATACTATTGGGATAGTTATTTTCATACATAAAAATTACCTCCTGAATTTCTATCTGTCAGGTCCATTTCCCTGCTCTTTTCTCTTAATATGCTTAAGTATATCCGGCAATTGTGTTCAATCTGTGATNATTTTTTGACAAATTTGTTATTATTTCCAATAATCTTTATTCATGGAACAGATCTTGACTATTTTTGAAGGCAGCCTTTTATATCTTTTTCCCAGAAAAAAACCCANATATTTCCATCCGCTTTGCCAGAACAANTTAATGATNAGAAACGGTTTTCCNTGTTTCAAAAGATTCCCTGCNGTGGTCATTACCAGGCGCATTCCTTCNCCGGTAGTCGCTATCTTCTCAAAAACAGCCGGATACTGGGCATGAGATACCCCCAGATCAAAATTTCTTTGAAACTGCTGAAAGCTGCTGTAATTATGGGCATGATATACTTTTGCCTCTGCCGCATAAGCAATACAGTAGCCTTTATCGATCAATCCTCTGGCGTAGATCATATCCTCGTTAAATATGGTATGCTTCACAAATCCCCCGAGGCTGTCATATATTTCTCTGTTATAAGCNGCACAGACATTNGACGCAAAAAAAGTTTTGATTCCTTTTTCCTCCAGATCTTCTTTCGATTTCAGCATAGACTGACCCGGATAATTGAACTCTCTTGTAAACTTTTCTATGGCAGANCTGCTTTCATCCGTAAGCTGCCTGGCNTAACTCATAGCTGCTTTTCCTTTTTCAACCGGTTCAAGCAGCCTCTCCAGCAGGTATCGATCGGCCGGAACCGCATCATCTGTCATCATTACAAAATAAGGCGCCTTCGAATCTTTCACAGCCTGCCTTCTTGTATTGCCATGATCAAATTCCCCTTTGGTAATATGCTTTACCGTGACGTTTTTATATCGATCCCAAAAATCAGATCCGGCTGTCAGTGCGTCAAAATATTTCTGTTCTGTATTGATCAATATAATTCTGTTAATCTCCACAGTCTGTTCTTCCAGCCTGTCAAGCAATGTAAAAAGCTTCCTGGTCGGTTTATACACNGGAATGATAACATCTGCTCTGCTCATTGAACCACCTCGTCAGAAAAAGGACCACTGTCCATGGTCCTTTTTAAAAACAATCTGCCTTAACTTATTATTTAATATACCCATTGGTATCAGCTGCAACCTTGGCACTATATTCCTTTATTGCCTCAGAAGGCTCATAATCNTTATCTCCAAACAGGAAACCGTGCAGCCACTTTACATTTTCCTCTAAGGATAACGGTATTACGCAGCTTCCTTTTGAACCGATAGTTCCGGTAGTGACCATACCCTCTGCCGGGAAACCGCCTTCATCTACAATTTCGTACTTGGTAATATCTCCCAAAAGTTCAAGGATCTCTGACAGATCCAATGAGGTGTAAATTTCCTGGAACACCTTGTTGGCGACCTCATTGAGCTGTGCCGGAGACGCCTTCTTGGCTTTCTCCGCGATCTGCATAAGCACCGTTCTCTGACGCTGTGTACGCTGGAAGTCATCGCCTATATACCGGATCCTNCAGTAAGCTGTGGCCTGAAGACCGTTCAGGGTCTGTAANCCGGCCGTTGTAACAGGTATATAATCCACACCGGCGTTGGCTGTAAAGTGNACNNNATCNGTNGTAGTTCCNACCATNCTGATCTGATAGTTATTNAGATGGCTGATCTCNGCTTCCGTNACNTTGATCTCTATACCGCCAAGNGCATCGATNGTATCTGCAAGTCCCTCNAAACCTACCGTAACAAAATCNGTAATATTCATATCCAGATTCATNTTCAGCATATTGATCGCCTGNTTGGGACCGCCCTTAGCATATGCGGAGTTACANTTATTGTAAGAATCNTTNCTTAAGTTTAAATACGTATCACGGTAAACAGATACCAGTTTACATTCNCCTGTATCCTGATTAATGGAAGCTATCATAATGGTATCACTTCTGTTTTTATTCAGGGAACCGTCNCGGGAATCCACGCCGAAAAGCGCAATATTCCGATATCCCTTCATGGTAGTTTCCTGCTTTTCTTTTACCTCTGCNTTNATNACGATATCTTCTTCCGGAATATCAACTTTNCCTACTTTTTCCGTTTTTAANACGCCATAGAGTACCACTACCATNATNAGCANTATGAAAATTTCNGCAATAAACAGAAGGATCTTACCCCGTTTCTTTTTCTCCTTCTTTTTNCCNGCAGCTTTCTTNTGCGNNGCCGGCTTTTTGGAAGATGTTGTTTGGGACGATGATGTTTTAGATGAGGACGCTTTATGNGTTGTNNTTCTATCTCTTATTTCCTCTTCATANCTATGNTGAGATNCCTTTTTAACNGGTTTCTTATTTACTGGTCTCTTAGACTGTTGTGTAGCCATTTGAAAATCTCTCCCTTGTTTTGCTCTGATTTCATTTGTATTAATATAAATTTATCCATCNNCAAAAACTGCGGATATATCAATTTTTTATTTTCTCACAAATNGNATAATTAGGCAAGTCCTGCTAANTATANTTTAGGNATTATTAAGATTTGTAAAAATCCNGTTAATATGCATTNTTATTAATAAAGCCTTTAAAAAATGTAAGGAATATGATCCTGAAATCAAATGCCATATTCCAGTTTTCTATATAATACAGATCATATTCGATTCTTTTACGAATAGAGGTNTCTCCGCGGTANCCATTGATCTGNGCCCACCCGGTAAGTCCCGGACGNACCTGGTGTTTGATCATATAGCGGGGAATCTCTTCTTTGAATTTCTCTACGAACTGGGGTCTTTCGGGCCTTGGTCCCACCAGGCTCATTTCCCCCATTAATATATTAAACAGCTGAGGCAGCTCATCCAGACTGGTCCTTCGCAGGAATTTTCCGACTTTGGTAACTCTGGGATCGTCCTTGACGGTCCACCCTTTCTGCTCGGCTGAGGGCTTCTGCATCTCCATGGTCCTGAATTTGTACATTTTAAAGTTTTTATTATGCAGTCCTACTCTTTCCTGCTTAAAAATAATAGGCCCGCTGCTGGAAAACTTAATTGCCAGCGCCGATACTATCATNATNGGTGAAGAAATGATAATGCCAACGGTAGAACCGATAATATCCACGGTTCGTTTGGCCACCCAGTTAAGCGTATTGGTAAGCGGAACATAACGGATATTGATAACAGGAAGTCCTATCAGATCCTCCGTATAAGGATGACTTGGCACCAGGGAATTATAATCCGGAATAAACTTAGTATGAACTCCCGACTTCTCGCATAAATCCACTATATACTCCAGTCGGTCGTAATCTTTAAGAGCAAGCGTTATGGCAATTTCATCCAGCTTGTTTTCCGGCAGGATATAGTGAATATTTTCTATCCTTCCTACTACCTTGACCCCCTTGTACATTGTTCCGCTTGGTATTCTGTCATCCAAGATCCCTCTGACTACATATCCCCACTGGGGATTGGCGTTGATCCTGGTTATATACTCTTCCGCTGCTCTGGAATAGCCGATCAGAAGAATATATTTCATATTATATCCTTTTCTCCTGAAAAGCTGAAGCAGGTTCCTTATCATAAATCTGCACANTGTNGTAAGTATGATATTAATNGTATAGAACAAAAGCATCATAACACGGGAAAAATTCTGCTGCTTGATCATATACAGAGCAACNATGAACAGCACCAGNCCTACCGTGTTGGAAGTAATGATATTGATAAGCTCATATTTACGTCTGGTAGCCCTTTTAGGCTTATACATATTAAAATAATAATAAATNGCAATATATCCGGGCACAAGAAAATAAAGGAAACTAAAATAGGTTTCCTTGGGTAAAGCTCCTGCACCGGGTTCAGCAGACGCAAATACAGTGGCAAACTTGATATACCACGCCAGCAGATAAGAGACTGCTACAACAATCGCATCCACAAGCAGGTGCAGCTTATTAAAAACTTTTTGATTATCTTTAATCATATCTGCTACCTTCTTGCCAATATTCTACAATAATATTCCNAAAAGCACAACTTAAATAATTCTTAGAACTATGCCAAACCAGAGTTCCCATTGTATCCACAGATAATGGGGCACATTTTTTACTTTAAACTTCACCTTCTTTTTCCTGCCTTCTTCGGAAAAAGCAAGTGAAAATCCCTTCTTTATGCCGTTTATATAGATCCTTCCCATGCCCTTCTTTATAAAAAAGAGCAGTTTTATTAAATAACCCGCCAGCAAAAAAGGCAGATTCAGTCCGATCTGCAAAATCGGCATATTTTTATATATAAGATAAATGCTGTTTCGCGCACTCAGGTCTACTTTAAAAGGATTGTGCCTGGAACCGCTTACGCCGCTTCCTGCATGATAAACAATGGCCGACGGCGCATAATAATTCCAATACCCTAGAATATTAGCG
Source organism: Lachnospiraceae bacterium (assembly GCA_014803415.1). Classification (GTDB taxonomy): domain Bacteria; phylum Bacillota; class Clostridia; order Lachnospirales; family Lachnospiraceae; genus Suilimivivens. Next base: position 30,278 of record JAAVBZ010000014.1, on the reverse strand, counting down.
CGATACCCCACATCTATATCCTCNAAATAGGCAAAATGGGCNTCGTCAAATAGTCCCACCTTCTCAAACAGATCCTTCCTGTAAATAGCTGCGCCGCCGCAGGCCGCAAATACTCTCCCTGCATTGGGATATTTTGAAATATCTTCATCTTTTCCTCTTGCAAAAGCCCAGCCAAGTGCACAATAAAAATCTCCCGCATCATCTATTTTCTCCGGAAATTTCATATTTATCATCTTAGCACTTGCTGAAAAAAGCCTGTCTGAACTTTCCATTACTTTTTCCAGTTCCTCCACGCATTTCTCATCTATCATCGTATCGTTATTCAAGAGAAAAACATATTTTGTTTTGGCTTTCTTAATCCCCTCATTCACTGCATTAGAGAAACCGGTATTCTCCTTAAGCGTCAGCAGCATCACCTCAGGGTATTTCCCGGCGATCAATTCCCGGCTGCCATCACCGGAACCGTTATCCACTACAATAACACTCGGTATTTTACTGCCTTTATAAATAGAATTCAGNCAGTCTTCAATAAATTTCATGCCATTATAATTCGGTATGACCACTGTTGTGAGTAATTCTTTTTTACTGTCAAACCCGTTCTTCAATAATTAAATCCTCTTTTAATCAGCAATCTTTTCTGTGATTGCCGGATCCCACACGATCCTCATGTTAAGCTCCCTTACCTTCTCGCAGAGTTTTCTGCTGATCTCTACAAAATCTGCATCTTCTCTAAGGCTTCCTCTCCAGTCAAATCGTCCGGTCTGAGGATTTATAAGATAGGGAAGNCCCATCATTTCTTCTATGATCTTTGCCGCTTCATCCGATGCTTTCATGCATCTTACATCTATCATTTCTGCTTCCTGCTGTANAGANGCNCTNTGCATATATCCACTGTATTCCTTATGAAGNCCGCAGAACAGCNCNTCGCCNTGAGCAGTATATATTCCACCNGTTATTTTATTTTTCTTATCCAGGATCCTTCCCCCCACCAGTCCCACATCCGGTCTGTTGGTAAGAAGATCCGGCTGATAGTCGATCCTGTAAAAGCCCAGATGCCTGATATCCGAAACTTTTCCCTTCCAGCCGCGCGCCCTTAAAAAATCCTCTATTGCCCNCTTNCCGGCATCATAAGCATAACTCTTACTATCNGTGTTTTCNGCCGTAGAATTTTCATGACATCTCCAATGATACAAGACCCTGGGAATATGTGCTATCGGCAGTGTTTCGGCTTTTTTNCTCTTTTTGTCCTTTCCCAGCATATAGTTGACAGCCCGGAGTACGATATCAAAATCCTGTGCTCCGTCACAGACGCTTCGAAACTGCAGCTCCTGCATCAATTGCCTTTTTATCACCAGAAAGTGACAAATATAATTGTTGGAAAGAATTAAATCCAGATTAAACTCNGGTTTTCTATTTACTTCATAGTAAGAAGTTTCATCATTACTGCACTTATCTTCATCAGAAAACAGCATCTGCAGTTCTATATCCTGCTGCATGAACTTTTCAATACAAAAAGCCATTTCATATAATGCGTCCGGNGTCAGTACATCATCATGATCAAGAAGTCCTGCATAATCACCTGTTGCNTACATNAGCGCCTGATTGGTATTTGCGGAAATACCCCCATTTATTTTTAGTCTCCTGTACATGATCCTTTTATCATTATATGTCCTGATGACCTTTTCTGCTCTATCAGAAATACTGGCATCTGCCAGAATCAGTTCAAAATTACCATAGGTCTGTCCCAAAACAGAATCCAGCATTGCCCTCAAATGCTTTTCTTCGGTTTCATAGACCGGAACCAGAATGCTGAATTTTACAGTAAAATTTTTGCTCTTTTCCCGCTGCCTTTGAAGTTCTTCTTCTGCAACAGGTTCATAAGTATAATCATTTGTCTTTTCAGTTTCGATCCTCTCTTTAGCTGCATAATATGCCTGTTTCAAACCATTTCTCTTAAAATATCGTAATGTCTTTTTTAAATTACCTGCCTTAAATATTCTGCTCATACATTACCCCTTTATGACAATAGAAAGTATGCTCTGCAAACTTTTTATTGTCATGAATAATACAACGGACGCTGCGGACAAAACATATTGTCCGCTGCGTCCTTTTATCATTATTATATATTTAGCCGCTGTCCTACAGATATGCTTTCAGATCCTCTGTCAGTTTCTCTACTTTAGCGTTAGCGTCTTCAATACTTGTACCCTTCACGCCCATGTAGAACTTGATCTTGGGCTCTGTACCCGATGGTCTTGCACAGCACCAGGAATCATTGGTCAGATCAAAATACAGTACATTTGACTTAGGAAGACCTGTACTCTTCTGCTTTCCTGTTTCCAGATCTGTAGCTACATCTTTATCATAATCTCTGAACTCTTTCACCTTCAGATCTCCGAAATTCTTAGGGGGATCATTTCTTAATTTATTCATCATTTCTGCAATCTGGGCTGCTCCGTCGATACCCTTTAAAGTGATCGCATACTGAGTTTCTTTGTAATATCCGTATTTTTCATAAAGTTTTAACATCTGATCCCATACGGTAAGACCGTTCTTCTTGCACCATGCAGCCACTTCACACAGGCACATAACAGCTACGACTGCATCTTTGTCCCTTGCATGGGTTCCTGCAAGACATCCATAACTTTCTTCCAGACCAAATACATAGTTGTTAGAACCTGACTGCTCAAATAATTTGATCTGCTCTCCGATATATTTGAAGCCTGTCAATACTTCGATAAACTTAACACCGTAATCTCTTGCAATAGCGCCTGCCATATTGGTGGTAACGATAGTGGAAACCATTGCAGGATCTTCAGGCATAGTCCCGGTAGCTGTTCTCTCGCGAAGAATATATTCTGCGATCAGCATACCTGACATATTTCCTGTAAAGGATACATATTCTCCTGTCTTTGCATCCAGTGCATAAATACCGAGACGATCAGCATCCGGATCCGTTGCAAGTACGATATCTGCATTCTTTTCCTTAGCAAGTTTCAGCGCCAGAGTAAATGCCTTGGGATCCTCAGGATTGGGATATTCCAGAGTGGTAAAATCCGGATCGGGAAGCTCCTGCTCCGGAACTACATATACATGCTTGAAACCAAGCTCTGACAGAATTCTTCTGACCGGCACATTACCTGTTCCGTGGAAAGGTGTGTAAACAATCTTAATATCATCGGCTACTTCTTTAATGATTTCCGGATGAATGATCTGCTTCTTCAGTTCTGCCATGTATGCATCATCAATTTCCTTGCCGATCACCTGATAAAGTCCGGCTGCCATGGCGTCTTCCTTACTCATGGTCTTAACTTCATGATAATCGGTTACATTCTTAACTTCTGTAATGATCTCTTTATCTCTGGGTGATGCTACCTGTGCGCCGTCTTCCCAATATGCTTTATATCCGTTATATTCCGGCGGATTATGGCTGGCTGTAATAACGATGCCAGAAATACAATTTAAAGTACGAAGCGCAAAAGAAAGCTCCGGTGTAGGACGGAGTGCGTCGAACACATAAGCCTTAATACCGTTTGCCGCAAGACAAAGCGCTGCTTCATCCGCAAATTCCGGTGACATTCTTCTTGAATCGTATGCAATGGCAACGCCTCTGTCTTTGCCGCCCTGCTTTATAATATAGTTTGCAAGCCCCTGGGTTGCTTTTCTTACTGTATAAATATTCATGCGGTTTGTTCCTGCACCGATCACACCCCGCAGACCGCCTGTACCAAATTCCAGTTCCTTATAAAACCGGTCTTCGATTTCCTTTTCATTTTCTGCTATGCTGCGAAGCTCATCTTTCGTTGCTTCATCAAAGTAAGTATCACTTAACCAAAAATCATATTGCTCTTTATAGCTCATAACTGATCCTCCTGAAATTTTACATTATATTCATTCACAGTATACCATATATTTCCTAGACTTTCAAAGCAAAGTCACTTCTGTCCAGAGAAAAGTTCGGATTATAATAAGGGTCTCCTTTTTCCAGAACTGCCTTCCATTTTTGACGGAATCTCTCCGACTCCTCACTGTAACGGGCAGCTTTTTCTCCCTGATCGTCCAGCCCTCTGGAAATTGATTCAAAATGGTATAACTCCGCAAAAGGTGTAAATACATTCAGCAGACCTTTTTCCCGGATCTTCAGGCAGAGATCCACATCATTTAAAGAAATGGCAAAGCTCTCATCAAGACCTCCCACCTCTTCAAACACTTTTCTCTTTACCAAAAGACAAGCCCCTGTCACTGCCGATACATTCTGAGCAAAACACAGCCTGCCCATATATCCCAGGTTTTCTCTGTGCTGTCCGTAATGACTGTGGCCCGCAGTCCTATGAGCTCCCAGCCCCAGAACTACCCCTGCATGCTGGATCGTTTTGTTTTCATAATACAGCTTGGCNCCCACAGCTCCCACATCTTCTCTCTGGGCATACATCAAAAGCTCTTCNATCCANTTAACGGTGATCACCTGTGTATCATTGTTGAGGAGCAGAATATAATCTCCTNNNGCTTCCTTTNCTCCAAAATTATTTACTTTGGAATAATTGAANCCTCNCNCACCTTNATANGTGACCACTTTCACATTAGGATATTCCTTCANTTTATCATAGTAATCAAAAATCTCTTTTGTCTCACTGTTATTTTCCACTACAATGATCTCATAGTTTTCGTAGGTGGATTTCTCTAAAATAGAAGTGATGCAGCGTTCCAGATCTGCCATGTGATCCTTGTTCGATATCACTATGGAAATTTTCGGATTACCGATGATCTGNTATCTGATCTTAAATATGGTCTCAAACGCCCGGGTAGAGGTAATTTGAAAATGCTCAAACCCATGTCGGCGCAGATGATCCGCTACTGCTCCTTTGGCCGCTTCCACCACATAAGGCTTGGCGTCAATTCCGGACGCCACACTTCCTTCATGNGAACGCNAATAATAAAGAAGNTTTGGAACATGAACTACATTTTCAGCTCGATCCGTCAATCTTAAGATCATATCATGATCCTGGCTCCCGTCAAATTTTGAGCGGAACAGCTCTGTTCCATCCAGCAGTTTTCTTGCAAACACACTGAAATGACAGATGTAATTGTTGGCCCGAAGGTTGTCCACTGCATAGTCCGGTTTAAAATGCATGGTCAGCATCTTATTGATATCACTGTTTTTAAANGTGGTCTCATCGCAGTANACATAATCGGCATNCTGTTCATTGATCACCTTTACATATTCATATAATGCNCTGGGATGAAGNATATCGTCATGATCAAAAAGTCCGATATATTCTCCNGTTGCAAGTTTCAGGCATTCATTNGTATTTCCGGCAATGCCNCCGTTTTNCGCAAGCTTNNTGTATACNATCCTGNCNCGGNCATCNTTTCCTGCATANTCNCTGCAAATATCNCCAACATAGCCATGTTCACTGTCAGAACCGTCTGCCAGACAAAGCTCCCAGTTTTCATAAGTCTGATTTATGACAGAATCGATCATTTCCTTGAGGAAATTCTCCGGCGTGTTGAAAAGCGGTACTAAAATGCTGATCTTNACCATTCTGTCAAAAANCTGTTCCCGCTGCGCCTTTGCCCGTGCCTCATCAGGAAAACTTTTTGTTCCGAACTGTTCCATGGCCTGACGCTCAATTTTTTTGTATTTTAATTTAGCTATTACGCCTTTTAAATTTCCACAGTTCTTCAGCCGATCTTTTTGCCTTATGGCAAAATGCATGCATTTACGCAAAGGAGAAGCTGCCTTCCAAAGGGGATTATTCTTGATCCTGTTCAGCTTAAAAGTAAGTTCCTCATTTTTTGCTTCCAGTACAGCCACACGCTCTGCCAGATCTGCAGTTTTAATATGCTCTTTCTCATAAGCTTCTTTATAATCCATAGTCATCTCCTGTCTGCAGCACCCAGCTGCTCCAGTTTACCAGTTTCTGCCTGGAGCATTTGTCTTCTGCCAGCATTCCAAAACGATAGGTTCCTTCAGGGATATCATTCAACCGGACTTTTGCCGCAAATCCTGTTAAGTCCACATTTAACTGGTCCTTCAGATTATTTTTAATATCCGGCCTGAATCTTTCGTCCACAGGAATCCTTATCAGCTGTCCATTTGCCCTATTTTGCAGTAAAAGCGTCTTTTTATAACATGCGTTATCTGCCCCTATTATAAAGGAATATCCCTGAAAATAGTATCCTGTATCTTCCAAAGAAGGCTTGATCTTTCCCTTCCCCGGAGGCACACCGTATTTCCATTTATAAATATCCATGGCGCTTTCCATTCCGATCACTACACACTTATCTTCCCTGATATGATCGGAAATCTTCTGCTCTTTCGCCACCTCGGACCAGGGCATATCCAATGTGACCTGATAATGAAAGGCCGGTGAATATTCCGATTCCAGCATGTCTGTTGTCAGGTATTTGTGGTAAAAAGGATCTCTCCCGTAAATATCCTGATGACGCTCATACAGGATATCCTTTTCCCGAAGGAGACGTATTTGTTTTTCCTCGGACTCGCCGTCTTTTCCACGGCTTAATGATTCATGGTGATACAGGATCACATCATTTCTTACTATATTATAATATCCCATTTCATAAACAGAATAGCAAAGATCTACATCATTAAATGCAACGGCTAGTTCCCCGGCAAACCCACCTGCTTTCTCAAACACTTCTTTTCTGATCAGCAGACAGGCCCCCGTCACCGCCATTACATTGTGCACGCCTCGGTTCTTTCCATAATAATGTACCTCTTCATCGGAAAGAAACTGCAGCTTATGGGCAGGTCCAACTCTCAGATTCGTAATTCCCGCATGCTGGATCATCCGGGAATCAGGATAAAGAAGCTTTGCTCCCACAGCGCCTGCATGAGGCAGCACCGCTTTATCAGCAAGTAATGTCAGCCATTCCGGCTGAATAATTTCCATGTCATCATTAAGGAAAAGATACAGATCTCCTTTTGCAAGATCTGCACCGGCATTGCACATTTTGGAAAAATTAAAGGGCATTGGCCTGTAATGATACGTGATTTGTTGAAAGTTATCCGGGTTCTTCTCCAATTGGCAGATTCTTTCAACTTCTTTGCTTATAACAGATCTATTCGTTTCATTACTTCCGTTATCAATTATCACAATTTCATAAGGATATTGCGCCTTTGTCCTTTCGATCAGGGAATGGATACAAGTAAATAAAATTTCCGGATTATCTTTGGAAGGTATGATAACCGAGATCATAGGTTTGGCAGCAAAAGATTTCTTCTCTTGCAATTGACTTTTTATTACTCCTTCCGGCAATCTCAGGTCTTTCACCGTCTCATAACCCTCTGTTCTTCCATGGAACAAAACCTCCGGTATGTGGTATACTGCAGAGTTTCCGTATTCTATCGCCAATTCATAACACGTGCTATAAATATCCTTATCAGAGCCCTCATCCCGCGCCTTTTCCTGCATTTTGCGGGCTCTCACCGCCAAAAGACTTCCAAAATAAAAACAGGAAAGAAAGGTATCCGGCGACCAGTCAGGTTTGAACCATGGTTTTTCCCGCTTCCCCTCCTTTTTCACATCTTCGTCTCCGTAAATCAAGATTATATCTTCATCTTCCTGCAATTTCTTATAAATGAGCGGAAGTGCTATTTTAGAGATTTCACCCTCAGCAGAGGCAAATAGAATAACATCCGCTTCTTTATTACAGAAAATTTTATCGTAATTACGTTTGTTTATCCAGTCCTCTTTTTCCAAAAAGATCAGTAAAAATGTATATTTTTCCTCTTTTCCCCTTTTTTTGTCAAAAACTTCGAAATATCGCCAAATCTGCTTTTTATCTGAAGGAAATCCTTCATTTTCATTTTGGCCACTGCCATTTAATCCCAAAGAAAAATCATTTGTCAGACTTTTTCCTTTTTCTTCCACAATAATATTGTCAATTTCTACCTTTTTTTCCTGTTTTTCAATCCAATCAGAATATGACATTTTTTTCTGGAAGACTTTTTTCTCATAATCTCTATGTTGTTTACCGACTAATAACTGCTTTACACTTTGTTTTAAAGAAGCCACGATTGCTTCCTCCCTATTATCGGAAAATTTTCTTTACGCCCTCTGTTATGTCTGCAGCAATGCTCTCCGGTAAAGATGTCAGCTGCATCTTAATGAATAATCTGTTTTCTCCCTGCATGGGAAGCTCAGATACCCGAATCGTCATATTGGGGTCAGATGTTGTAAAGACCCAGGTACTTTTCTTCACATTTTTACCATTGGCAGCAAATGTTTTCTTTGTAAGCGGAACTGCCATTCCATTCAGGAGCAGCTCTTCCACCTTTACAACGCAGGCCCTGTCCGCCGGATCAATGCGCAGAGCACTTACGTTTCCGTCAAATGGTATCTCGGCTTCTATGGTGTATTCATTGGTATATACATCCGGCATATAATAGGAGTTTTCCTCGGAAAATCCTTTTCCTGCATCCGTATAAATCTGAATTCTTTTGTCCAGTATTCTCTGAAGATGCTCTTTCATCAATACTTTGGGATCTACACAATAAGTTCCTATTGCTGCACGTATTTCTCCCATGGATTTTCTCTTGCCGGTTACCTGCTTTTGGAATTTCCATTCCGCTTCTCTGTACTCATCTGCCTGAGCTGGCGTAATGTCCAGTCTCTCCATAATAAGATCCAGATCCAGCTTATTCCGTTTCTCTTCTTCCAGCACATAACAATAGACAGCCCTGAAAGCGATTTCTTTGGCTGAAACAACTTTTTCTATGGTCCACTCATAGTCAATAACTGTCCATTCATCTCCATTCACCAGAATATTGGCAAAGATCAGATCATAATCGGTAATACCACTGTCTTCTCCATAAGAGATAAGTGTAAGATATTTGTCAAACAGCTTGTAAAAGCCTTTCAGATCCTCCTTTTCCAGACATCTGTCCAGAAGTTCCTCTAAGGTAGTTCCTTTTTCAAAAGGAAATTCTGCATACTCTCCGCCTGCTGCAAGAGTACATGGATTTATTTTAAGATCACTTTTTTCGTATCGCTTTTGGAGCAGCCGGTAAAGATATTCCATCTTTCCGATATGTTCCCTGGCCTTTAAAGAAAGCGGACTTTTACGGATCACCTTTCCTTTTGGAGTATCCACGATTTCTGTTCTGAGAGCATATTCTTCTGCACGGTCATTTGAATACTTCACATAAGCAGCCTCCGGCTCCTGCCCGATCACTACCATATAAGAATTGGAAAAAGCAGAAAAAAGGCCGTCATTAATAATACCGTCAAATACGTACTTTTCATTAAAAAGCAACATCCGGTCACGGTCAAAATTACGTATGTTATTTGTTAATTCTCCAGGGTTTGGCAGTCTCCTGTCCGAATATATAACTGTCGGGAATTTATAATCCGGATAAGGATAGTAAAAAGAGTATTGTGTTACGCCGCAGGAATCCAGGATTCTTTCAAGTCCCGGCCTGGAAAATGTTCTGGCGCTTCCTCCTTCCGGGTAACCTTCCAGACCGCTGAAGTATTCTCCAACATGATCCTCTTTACACCCCGCAAAATATTTCAGACCCAGTTTATTCTCAATGGCAATAACAATACGCCCGTTATTTTTAACATGTTTCAACATGATCTTCAAAAAATCTTCATAAGGTGTTTCGGAACGGATATATGACTTTGCATATTCAAAAACGCCTATCAGGCAGATAAAATCATAATCCTTGGGAAGAGCGGGTTCTATGTCGCTGAAGTTTCCTACATGTATGGTAATATTATTTTTATCCTGGTTTCTGTATGCATTAATATGGCTTCTTCTGGCAGAAAGATCTACACATGTCACTTCCCCTGCTTTTTCTGAAAGCTTTTCTGTAATAGCGCCGCAGCCGGAACCGATTTCAAGCACTTTGTGGTCTTTTTTAATAGGAAGCCAATCTACGATATTAGCTCGAAGGGGTGAGAGGTGATAAAGAACAGGCCAACTGTTCTTTTCTTCAATGATAGACGGATACTCCACATGAGACGCTTCTTTTACAATGGTAAGAATCTCCTCTTCCACATTACCGTCACTATAGAGATCTTCTCCCGGATAACAAGTGTAATCTAATGTCACATTTCCTATTTTTTCTGGAAATTTACTGATCAATTCTTCCTGTTTCAAATGAACAGGCTTTTTGAATTCCTTTTTCTCTTCCATATCCTTTCCTTTCCCTGCAGCACTGTTCATTTGTCATTCATATTTTACCGTAACCTGAGAATTCATGTCGAAATAACCTACCGTATCTTTATCTGAGATCACAGTCATATTCATTACATCATAGAGCCTGTGGTAAACCTGGAATTCCTCTTTATCAAATCCCGTAACTCCAAGGGACAGCAAATATTCACCGCCCTGCAGATTTATTACCTGAGTAAAAACGATCTCCATTACGCTGCCGGCTTTTACTGATTCCAAAAACGCCTTTTCCACCATGGTATTCGTTCCCGTGATTTCCACTCCTTTAATATTCTTTATGGTAAATGCAAAAATGGGAGCTTCAATATCCTGCCGAAAATGCACTTTCATCTGTATACTGCATTCCCTGCCTTTCAGAATCGCACTGCTGTTTCTTCCCATATCATCTATGATCTTATACTCTTCTATCACAGCTGCTTTCGTNCCATANTCAAGNAGATCCGGATTTGTACTTCCATCCTGCGCTTCCTTTTCTCCTTTCGAAGCCGCTGCTGCCTTTATTTCTTTATCATCAAGCAGTCCGTCTTCTTCGTCAGGAACGGGATATTGCCCTACCAGAACCTGCTTATAGGCGTCTATCATTTCCTTGGGACTGCCTTCTCCCAGCTTAATACCCTTATTTAATAAAATGACCCTGTCACAATATTTACTGATACTGCTCAGATCATGGCTCACAAATACGATCGTCTTACCCATTTCTTTAAATTCTTCAAACTTGTGATAACACTTGGCCTGAAAAAAAACATCTCCCACTGACAATGCTTCATCCACGATCAGTATTTCAGGTTCAATATTTATGGCAACGGCAAAAGCAAGCCGTACAAACATACCGCTTGAATAGGTCTTGCAGGGCTGATATACATAATCTCCAATATCTGCAAAGCTTAGGATATCCTCCATTTTCGCATCTATTTCTTTTTTGGAAAATCCCATCATGGTTCCGTTCAGATAGACATTTTCAATGCCGTTATATTCCATATTGAAGCCTGCGCCCAGCTCTAACAGCGCCGAAATCCTTCCGTTCACCTCAACATTTCCGCTGCTGGCGTTGAGCACACCTGTAATGATCTTAAGAATTGTTGACTTGCCGGAACCATTTGTGCCGATGATCCCTACTGTCTCCCCCTGATAGATCGTTAAATCCACGCCTTTTAATGCATAATGTTCCTTATACTTTTTCTTTCTGCTAAGGCCCAGTGCCTCTTTTAAACGATCTGAAGGTTTGTCATATAATTTATAGGCTTTTTCCAGATTCTTTACCCGTATTGCAACTGTCTTATCTTTCATTTACCGTCTCCATTATAATCCGTCTGTCTGCCATTGTCATAACAGGGCCTGTCACGGCGTATCTGTCATGATCACAGAACATCTGCAAAATGTACTTTCAGGCGTTTAAATATCAGTGATCCTATGCAAAACAGCGTAACTGTAAAAATCCAAAAATACGTAGAAGAGTAAAAGTGTTCAAAGAACCACTCATCTCCGTAAATTGCGTTTCGATATCCGCTGACAATATATACAAGCGGATTCAGCTTTACCAGCATAAGAAGTCTGTCATCGCCTATCATTCCTATATTCCAGAGAATAGGCGTTGCCCACATCCCTACCTGCAGTCCGATATTGATGATCTGCGCAAGATCCCTGAAAAAGACCTGAATGGCACAGGTACAATAGCTCATGGCAAGTACCAGAACAAACAGGCAGAAACTGTAGTAGACCACCTGAATGGTATATGGCGTGGGATAATATCCGTAAATGGCGGCTACCACCAGTAAGACCGCAGCAAAAAATACATGAATAAAAGTTGCCGCGATCAGTTTTATGATCGGAAGTATACTGATATTAAATACTACCTTTTTTACCAGATAACTGTATTCCATAAGCGCATTCGTGCCGTTGGTTATGGCCTCCGAAAAATAAAACCAGGGNACNAGNCCCGNTGTCAGGAAAAGGACATANGGAACCTCCACACCGCTTGACACCATTTCNCTTCTTGTATNAAANATAACATCAAATACGATCCAGTACATCAAAACNGTTACTATAGGCTGGATCAGCGCCCATATGAANCCCAGATANGAACCTGCATAACGCTTTTTAAAATCATTTTTTGATAATTTCCANATNAATTCCCTGCTCTGNANCAGTTCTTTGGGAATAATAAACATTCTGTCATAATAGACGCCATAAATGATNCATGCCAGCGTAAGCAGCGCACAAGCACAGAACTTTTTTAAGTTTTCCGTNTGCTGGTCCGGCGCCAGTGGATTNTGGTGCGTCACGATCATAATGGCTACCAACAGACATACAGCATAAAATATACCGATTCCTAATGGCTTCGGTATATTTTTATACCATGGTGATCCGCTTTTTTCTTTATCACTCTTCATTCTATATAATCCANTCTTTCCTGTTCTATATCACAGAGACTTTCTCCACTGCGTATATTCCTTAATACCGCTCCATTTCTGATCCTTATCGGACATGATCAGCTCGGTTCCGGGTGCAATAGGCCATTCTACACCAATATCTGGATCATCAAACTTAATGCCTCCCTCGTCATTGGGATGATAAAAGTCAGTGCATTTGTATGCAAATTCAGCATAATCTGACAGAACCACAAAACCGTGGGCAAAATTCTTAGGAATAAAAAACTGCTTCTTATTCTCTGCCGAAAGCACTACTCCATACCATTTTCCATAAGTTGCCGAGCCTGGACGCAGATCCACTGCTACATCAAATACCTCTCCGCTTACCGCTCTAACCAGCTTGTCCTGCGGAAAATTAATCTGGAAATGCAGACCTCGCAGTACATTTTTAACAGAAGCTGACTGATTATCCTGAACAAATATCTGGTCAATCCCCGCCTCCCTATAATCATTGTAATTGTAGGTTTCCATAAAATATCCTCTGGAGTCCCCAAAAACCGCAGGCGTAATTATCTTAAGTCCCTCAATTTCACATGTTTCAACTGTAATCTTTCCCATTTTTATAATCCTTCCGCTACTTCCTTTAAGTATTGACCATAGTTGGTCTTCATCAATGGTTCCGCCAGCTTAAGCAGTTGCTCTTTGTCAATAAATCCTCTTTTATAAGCGATCTCTTCAATACAGGAAATATAAAGTCCCTGTCTTTTCTGAAAAGCTGCCACAAAATCTGCCGCATCAAGAAGCGAATCATGATTTCCCGTATCCAGCCATGCAAATCCACGTCCAAGTGTCTCCACCCGTAAACTTCCTCTGCGCAGATATTCATTATTAATACTTGTGATCTCTATTTCTCCTCTGGCCGAAGGCTTCACATTTCTTGCGATCTCTACCACATCATTATCGTAAAAATACAGTCCCGGCACTGCATAATTGCTCTTGGGATGTTCGGGTTTTTCCTCGATGGAAAGTGCCTTTCCGTTTTCATCGAATTCAACTACGCCGTATTCCCTTGGATCCCTGACATAATATCCAAAAATAGTAGCTCCGCTTTCTCTTGATGCCACCTCACGGAGAACTCTTGAAAAACTCTGTCCATAAAAAATGTTATCGCCAAGTACTAATGCTGCGCAGTCATCACCGATAAAGTCTGCTCCTATAATAAAGGCATCTGCCAGTCCCCTTGGCTGCTCTTGCACTGCATAGGAAAGTTTCATGCCCAGCTGGCTTCCGTCTCCTAAAAGTTCTTCAAACACTGGCAGATCCCTGGGCGTTGATATGATCAGTATTTCCCTTATTCCTGCCAGCATCAGCGTTGACATGGGATAATAGATCATGGGTTTATCATAAACCGGCATGATCTGTTTACTGATCGCTTTTGTAAGCGGATATAATCTTGTTCCTGAGCCTCCGGCAAGAATAATTCCCTTCATATAGAGCACCTCCAAAATATTACAGATATAATTTGCATAATCAGTATTAGTATACCACAAAATGGGAGTGATTGTAAATCACTCCCATTTCTTGAACTACCCTTTAAGCAGCAGTTTACTTTTCCCGTCCGGCATACATGGCTTCGTAGTATTTCTGATAGTCTCCGCTGGTGGCGTTCTTCATCCAGTCTTCGTTTTCAAAATACCATTTTATCGTCTTACGTATCCCGTCCTTGAACATGGTCTCAGGTTCCCACCCGATTTCAGCCTTGATCTTATCAGGGGCAATTGCATACCTTCTGTCATGGCCTTTCCGATCCGTCACATAAGTGATAAGCTCATCACTGACAAGCGCCTTTCTCGGATCACTGTCAGGAAGCATCTCCCTTAAGGTNTCTAATATAATATGAAGAATTTCAATATTNTGCTTTTCATTGTGTCCGCCTACATTGTAAGTTTCAAACAAACGNCCCTGTTCCTGCACCATNTCTATNGCCTTGGCNTGATCCTCTACATACAGCCAGTCTCTCACATTTTTNCCGTCACCATAGACAGGAAGCTTTTTNCCCTGCAGCGCATTATTGATCATCAGNGGNATAAATTTTTCCGGGAACTGGTAAGGTCCGTAATTATTGGANCANTTNGTTATATTAGCCGGGAANTTATACGTGTCCATATATGCTTTAACCAGCATATCAGAGCTTGCCTTNCTTGCCGAATAAGGACTNTGGGGTGCATAAGGNGTCGTCTCATAGAAATACTCNCCGTCTTCTTCCAAAGAACCGTATACTTCATCCGTGGATACATGCAGGAATTTTTTGTCTTCTTTGAATGTTCCATCCGGAAGCTCCCAGGCAGCTTTGGCACAGTTCAGCATAACTGCCGTTCCAAGAACATTTGTCTGCACAAAGANCTCCGGATNCTTGATNCTTCTGTCCACATGGCTTTCTGCNGCAAAATGTACCACTCTGTCGATATCATTTTCNGCAAAGATCCGGCTGATCGCCTCTTTNTCNCAGATATCTGCTTTAATAAAGGTATAATTATCTCTCTTCTCGATGCTTTTNAAATTTTCAAGATTTCCNGCATATGTCAATGCATCCACATTGATGATCCTGATCTNNCTGTCATATTTCTTAAACATATAATGAATATANTTNGATCCAATAAATCCGGCTCCTCCGGTNACTAAATANGTTCTCATAGTTTGTCCTCTCTTTNNNATTATTATCAATATCCAAGNTAACTGATATTCATATCCACNTCCGTTCCGATTCCCGTAACTCTTCCCTTGGAAGAATACTGCCACATATCATACTTGGTCCTGGTATAGGAAGGNGTTGCCGCATACTGAGCNAGCCAGATCCTGTATCCGGTCAGACTGGGCGCATTAATATAACTGGTAAGCCATGTCTTNTTGGCATAAATACCTGCTTTNTACCCTGAGTTCTGTATNGTCTGGCAAAAAGCCTTACATACTGCCGTTCTTGTATCCACGCTGATATGATCGGCACGGCCATTATTTCCGCTTGTAGCTTCCACATCCAANAATACCGGATAAGACAGATTGTATCCTCTTATTAAACTTAAGACCATAGANGCTTCTTCTACTGCTTCCACCTCATTGGTTGCCTGCGTAAAGAAATAAACGCCTACTTTNATACCTGCATTCTGTGCTCCCTGGATATTGGNACGGAACATAGGATCCTCTACCAAAGCTCCCGNTGATGAACCACGGTATCCGCANCGGATAATAGCATAGGAAACTCCGCTGTTTTTAACAGCCTGCCAGTCAATCTTTCCATTCCATTTGGAAACATCAATTCCCATCTGCCCTGAGCCTGTATTCAATACACCATTTTCATTAAAAGTGTATTTTGCTCCCTGAATGACTTGTTCTCCTGTCACCTTATTTCCGTTTTTGTCAAAGAAATAGGTAGAACCGTCAATGGTCTGCCAGCCAGTATATCGATATTCCCCGCTTGTCTTGGTTACCTTCCTATAAAACTCTTTGATATTGTCATTATAATAATCTGCATATTTGGCTTCTCTGAAATTACCATTGCTGTCTTTCACATACAGCTTGTCTCCGCTGTTGGATTTCAGATCTGTTTTGGTATCAGTTTTAGCACTGTTAGTCGGCGTTGGTGTTGCTGAAGGCGTTGGCGTTACCGATGGAGTCGGCGTTACTGACGGTGTCGGTGTAACCGACGGCGTCGGTGTAACTGTTGGCGTCGGCGTCACAGTGGCAGTCGGCGCTGCTGTTGCTGTCGGACTTTCCGTAGGCACTGTGGTAGGCGTTGCCGCAGGCGTTTCTTCCGGAGTCTGTGTAGGCGCCGGTGGCTGCGTCGGATCCGGTTCCTGTGTGGGCTCCTGCGTAGGATCCGGCACTTCCGTGGTCGGATCCGGTTCTTGTGTTTCCCCCGGAGTTTCCGTAGGTTCCGGTGTTTCTGTCACTTCAGATAACAATCTAAAACCTGCAGCAGTCTTGGTACTTGGATCCGTTATATTTTTTCTGTCTACCTTCTCATAACTGTCAGAAGAAGTTTCCGTTCCTTCTATTAACGTCTTGGTGGACTCTACCCACTCCACAGTATCCTTGTTTTCTGATTCCACTACCGTATCATTAACAGCTGTATCCTCGGCCTTTGCATTGATCTGGGACTCTGTCTTGATTTCGTCTGCGATATCCACCTTTTTATATTCAATAGTGTCGCGAACAGTAATAGCCACAGCCTCTTTGGAAAAGCTGTAATCCCCCGGATCGGCAGGTCCTGTCATAGCTACGGTATACTTGCCTGACGCTATATCTTTCTGATAAATAATACCGTCCTTGTCCTCATCCTTAAATGTGTAACTATCTCCGGAGGGTCCCTTTACCTCCACTTCAAATGCCACATTGGGAATCAGCTTTCCTGACTTTTTATTCACAAATTTAATCTTAAGATCCTTCTGTATAGAAGTCAGGTTCATACCTACTTCTATTTTACCTGTCTCTTCATCAATCTGATTCGCCTCTTCCTCTATTTCCTGAAGCTCGGCTGCCGTTAATTTGGCTGCCTGGGCATCTGCAACAGCTAAAAGACCGCTTTCTCCAATGACAGGCATTCCTTCAAGTCCCTCCGCCACCTCTGCAAAAGCAGCGATCTGTTTTTCATCAGATTTAGCTCCCAGATACAAAGTGCCGACAACTGAAGCCATTACCAGTACGATTACTCCTGTAAATGCCAGAACATGATCAACCACACTCATGTTGCCAAAGAAGGCAATTACTTTCCGAAAACCTCTTTCTTCTTCCTCATAATCTTCGTCTTCGTAATACTCTTCTTCATCCTCGTACTCTTCGTCTTCGTAGTACTCTTCTTCGTCCTCGTATTCTTCGTCTTCGTAGTACTCTTCTTCGTCCTCGTACTCTTCGTCTTCGTAGTACTCTTCTTCGTCTATCTCATCATACTCTTCTTCATCATCAAAATCCAGCCACTCTAAAGAATCTGCTGCTTTCGATCTGCGCATTACTTTTCTCTTTTTACCCCTTTTCTTATTTGAAAAGATTTTTGTCATTTATGTAAACCTCCGCATTTAATACTTTTGTAACATTTAAAACCCAATTTAGACTAGTATATCATTTAAACCGCATTTATACAATCTCTTTATCCTTCTTCTGTCTTAAAAAATAATTAACAATTTCTATTTTTGCCCTTATAAAACATTCAGATTATTCTTTTTTACGCGATAACTTAACTGCTTTTTGGCGCTGTAGGTTGTTGACATTCTTTGCAGATACAGTAAAATAAAATTGCAGTTTATATAATATGCACCCATAGCAAAGGGGAATTTTACTATGATGTATATGCACTATTGTAAAAGTTGCCGCCGTATTCTTATGCTGAACGGGCATAAGATGATATGTCCAAAATGTACCGACCCATTGACCGAGCTTCGTATTTCTTATTTAGATTACGTTGACTTAGACATGGAACAGAGGGAAAAATTATGCATTGCCTGCGAAGATGAAGAACAACTGAACAACCTGAAAGTTACATATCGTATGTATAAATACAGCAAATGGTATCGTGAACTTCAGGCTCAGAATGTTGACGATCTTCCCATCACCACTTTGCTGGCTTCTATGGTCAAATAATACGGAAGCAGCTTATTATGGCAGTACCATTGCCCAAAACAAAACTGAATATGTAAATCATAAAAGAGGCTGACCGTCCGATCAGTCTCTTTTATGTCTGTTTTACAGATAATATACTGCAATTCCCGCAAAAATAAATATCATTCCAAGGAGTTTTCTTTTTGTGATCTTCTCCCGAAAGAAAAAGTAACTGAGGATCAGCACCATAATGTATCCCGTTGCTTCCACGATCTGTACATTGGTAAACTCCATACCGGAATAAGCAATGATGGTCAGAAACATGGACAAAAACATCATACCATATCCACATATAACATAAGGATTCAGATATTCCCGAATAATAGAGTTATAAGTCTTTTCCGCGCTCTTTTTCAGCAGGATCTGCGAAAAAGAAGCAATCAACACGGAAAGTACCAGAATAAATAAATGCATATTCATTCGTTTACCTCCTTCCCACTGTTCAAAATTATAATCCCTAATATTACCAGCAGGATACCGGCCATTTTGGGAAGTGTGATCAACTCTTCAAACAAAAGAGCCCCCCAGATCATGGCCCATATCAATACCACTGCCTTATTGGCATAAGCAATGGAAAGTTCAAATTTTTTAATGATCTGCTGCCATAGAATGGCATATACTCCAAGTATGGCTGCTTCTAACCCATAGAGCAGAATAAATTTAATGCCAAAGCTTTCCTGTGCTGAGGCCAATTTGGCAACAACGCTGTTAATACTGTAAATGAAAAACACGATCTGAAGCATCAGTATATCTCTAATCTTTATTTTCCCNTTCATATAAACTGCCTTTTCCCAAAATCCCTTTCTTAGTAATTCCGTTCTTNCCCTGATCCGGTCAAAACCGGATATCTGTGGTCATTTTACCATATCCCTTTTCCTGCGTATATTAAATTTTTATGAATATATAGATTTTTTNTCCAAATAATAGTAAAATAGCAGGGAATTACAAATTTCCGAGGAGANAACTTATGCGTAACGATAACGATATTTTAGACGATATGATCATNGAAGATCTGGATGAAGAAATCTCAGNCAGNGAAGAGCCCGATGAAGAAATTGATGAAGAAATTGATGAAGAAACTGACTCTGAGCCTTCTGNTAATAAGAGGTTCAAGTTCAACTTCCATATCATACTGCTTCTTGCCATNCTGCTCATNGCTTCCATTTCCGTATANCGCCTGGTAAAATGGAATCAGGGGACTAAACTTGAGCCGGATGATCCTGATGCCGATACTTCCGANTTNGATATTGAAACACTGGATATGATAATTCCTATGGATACTTCCCGTTTGGAAGGCTATGAAGATGACGGAGTTACCACTATATTATGNCTTGGCAACAATCCCTTTTCNGATGACAGGNGCGANACNGGNCTTGCTGCCAGAATTGCCCAGAAAACAGACNCCGTAGTTTATGACTGTGCATTTCCCGATTCTTCNGCNGCTTGTAAATATCCTGTATATGATCCCAGCTACACAAAAGATCATTTTAACTTATTCTATGTTGTGGAATGCTTCAGAAATAATGAATTTACCGCTATCAATTCCATTGCCGGCGACGAACCGGATCCCCGNTATCAGGAATCGGTAGACGTTATGAAAACTGTGGATATGAGTAAAGTTGATATTATCATCATTATGTATGACAGCACGGATTATAACAATGGCACTCCTTCCGATAATCCGGACAACCCCAATGATGTAACGGCTTTCACCGGCGGACTTCGTACTGCTTTAAACAATATCCGGGAAACATGGCCATATATCAGAGTTTTTGTTATGTCTCCCACTTATGCACAGTATCAGGANGAAAACGGAGAACTTCACAACGGTACCATAACCGACCTGGGAAANGGAACACTGAACCATTATCTTGTCAAAGAATGCGAGGCTTCTATTGACGCCAGCGCTTCCTTCATAGATAACTACTTTGGGACCATCAACGAAGATAACTATGAAGAATATATGAAAGATCATATGCGTTATAATGAAAAAGGCCGGGATAAACTGGCNGAGAGAATTGCAGATATTATNAATCGAACTGTTTTNTANTCNAAGGGGCCGTCGATGACGGCCCTGAATTTTTATTCATGACAATAGAATCCTCACGAAGCGTGGATTCTATTATTTCCTTGCCAGCAACGCTTCAAAATCAAAATCGCCCACGATTTCTTCCATATGAGTTAAGTACTCATCTATTGTTTTCCCTTTGTCNGAACCTTCCTTGGCCACCANTCCCGTGCCGTCTGTAAAGCATTCTGTCATAAATCTGTTATAATCGGGATGATAATGGCTATAGTCTGCATAATGATTCAGATCCAGAATAATATCCTCCCTGTCAGGGAAAAAATAAACNTCNACATTNTCATATTNNTTCAGNCTTTCNGCAATATATCGGTATTCNTCTATAGTCGCTTGAAGATGNTTGCCTTTCAGCACATCATTCCAGAACANNATGCTGTAAGGCGGNAAAAAAACGACAAACTGCGTANCNGGNTTTNNCTCAATAAAAGGACAGATATTCACATCCAGATTTTTTTGTGTTCCGGGAATATATTCATCCGCCGGAACCTCTCTCAGNANTTGTTCCGGATCCGTATAGTTGTGNAGAACCCACTGTTCACTGTAATATTCTTCTGTCCACCAGCTGGCATACACTGTTGCAAGATCTGTAGGATCCGGATCAGCCAGAGGACGCAGCACATAATTAAGAAGCACATCTTTATTCAGTACATATTGAATATCATTAACATAATTATCATCATAAAGGTATTCCGGAATGGGATACTTGGTTTCATTCACACCGCCCATATAAGTGATCACATCCACGCCAAGGAATACTGTTTTTACTTCATGATCACTATCAAAAATAATCTTCATGATATTNGATTGGTCTTTGGGATAGGCTCCGCTGTAGCTCAGCTTAATGGCATTCAGATCCATCAGTTCCTGAAACCAGCCGGTATTAAAGTTAACGGTCATAGACGAGCCCAGTATGACACTGTCATAATCCATATGCTTTGCCATTCCGGGATTCTGGGATAACTGATTATCTACCAGATAAGGAAAATTTTTCAGCGGTTTATGATAGTGAAAAAAAGGATCCACATAGACCACCAGCAGCAGCACTGCCAAAAACATGATCACTATTGCCGTAANGAACCCTGCCACGGCCCTTCTGAAGGGATTTTTGTTCTGATTTCGTATCTCCTTTANCATCTTTATCTCCCAAACCAATTTACCTTAGAAGTTAAAATAAATAAACGAACTTACTTCCGAAAAACTCACCACGCACCATACAAACAAAACTGCCATCATAACAGCGTTTCGTACTGACGGTTTCATCTTTTCTGCTGTTTTTACCGCCGGTTTTGCAAAAAATACGAGTAACAGCGATACCAGAAGCAGCAGTACCGTTAAGATATAGTGGGCATACTGCCATTTATCTATACGCAATACCTTTATCACATACCAGAATTCATCCAGATTAAAGCAGCCCGCAAGATTCCGGTCTATCTTAGTAAAATTGCACTTTATCATAGTTCCAAGAAGGGAAAGCGCCTCCTTTACAGAAGGTGCTCTGAAAAATACCCAGGCAATATTTACATAGAGAAAGGTGCCGGCCGTAGAAAGCACACGTTTTACACCTGACTGCCTTTGCGGACCCGCATCTTTCCGCTCACTCATCCATCTGGTGATCACATACAGCACTCCATGCATCATCCCCCAGATGATAAACTGCCATCCGGCTCCGTGCCAGATTCCGCTGACCAGAAAAACGATCAGCGTATTCAGATAAGTTCTTGTTCTGCCTTTTCTGTTTCCCCCAAGAGGAATATATAAATAGCGGGTAAAAAAACGGGTCAGGGTGATATGCCACCCTTTCCAGAATTCAATAATATTTCGCGCCCGATAAGGAGAATCAAAATTAAGGGGCAGGGTAAATCCAAGCATACCTGCGATTCCCATAGCCATATCGCAGTATCCGCTGAAATCAAAATAAATCTGCAGCGTATAGGAAAGCATTACAATGAGTGCATCCCCTGAATTCAGAGAAGCCAGATTGGAATAGCCATAATCCGCTGCTCTGCCTAAGGTATCCGAAAGGAGCACCTTTTTGCCAAGGCCCAGGGTAAACAGGCAGATCCCCCGGTAAAGTTCCTCAAAATCAAGCTTCTTCCCGCAGACTTCCTTAATCTGCTGCAGCATTTCTGCCGGCAGCGCAATAGGTCCCTCAGCCAGCTTGGGAAAAAAAGTAATATATACGCCATAGTCAAGAGCGTTTACCCGCCTTAAATTTCCCCGATAGCTTTCCATTAAAAAAGCGATCTGACTGAACGTAAAGAAGCTGATGCCCAAAGGAACAAAAAAAGAACCTGTATATTTAAAGAAAAACAACGCTGCCAAATTTACAAACAGTCCCCAGATCAATAAGCTCTTCTTATCGTTTCTGCGCTCCATCAAGCCATAGATCCCATAATTGATTATCATGCTGATCAGCAGCACCGGTATATTCTCCGGTTTCAGAAAACCATAGAACCATAAAGATATGGCGATCAGAAATACCTTAAGCAGCCAGTCTTTCCCTTTTGATCCGGTAATAGCCCTGCAAATATAAAAGCCCAAAAGGCATATTGGCAAAAAAAGAAATACAAATGCATAGGAATTAAATAACATTATCATTCATCCTTCTCATAATACCTGGTCCATTCTTCCACGATCTTTTGCGACACAGGATCCAGATAGACAAGATATCCGTCAATATCCGCAAGAAACTTTAGTCCAAGCTGCTGTGGATCTCCCTCTGCTTCCCTTTCCTTGGAAAGAACAATGTACTGGCAATATTCCTTTCTGCAGGCATCTATCAGATTCTGCAGGTCTATCACATCCGTCTCTTCCATGGCGGCATGAACTTCATTATAATAATCCCATTGACTTTCGATCATCTCACGGCCATAGGGCATACGGATGTGGGAATCATACTGTCTCACAAAATAAACCAGCTCTTCCGGAACAACTACCGTTACCTGTATATTTTCATCTGCATCCTCCGGATGGATCAGTTCACAGATCTCAATTACCGTATCGGGAAGATGATAAAGATTCTCTGCCTTTGAAATATAGCCGCTTTTATACACAAAACTGCCGCATAGAATGATCAGCACTGCTGTTATGACCAGACCTATCCTTTTATGTCTGTCAAATAATCTGCATGCACCGTAAGCCGTGATCATTCCCATGGGTATGGTCCACAGCACCCGATAATAAGTTGCTCCGTCAAGTCCCGATGCTACAAACGCTTTCCTGCTGATGGGAAACAGGAAGAAAAGCAGGATCAGAACCGGTGCATACACAAACAGGATCCTGCGATTTTTATTCTTTTCACTGACAAGGAGATAAAACCATGCTGCCAATGTGAGTACAAACAAAAACTTAAGACCGGTATAAAGTTTAAAGATAACCAGGCTTTCCATAAAGATTCCAAACATTTTAAATAAACCTTTCTTTAACGGCTGATCACAAGATACGTCAAAACATAAGCAGCGCTGGGAATGCAGGACAGCCCTGCCCACACCAGAACACTGAACCTGCGCTCTTTAACGGCAAATAAAACTGCAAGTCCCGCTGTCAAAAGAGCGCTAAGAAGTACGGCCAGAGAACTGCTCACACCCGCTGCCAGATTCAGGCAGGCCAGCATGATCCAATAACCGGCATTTCCCTGTTTCTTGCTCCAATTATCCTTTTTTTCAAAAAGACTTAAGAATATCCAGAATACCATAGGAATAATAAAATTCCCTGCCACGGATTTTCCCTGCCAGGTCCTGGTCAGCAGAAAAGTTTCATTGGTATAAATAGAGACATTTCCAAACATCTGAAACAACGCCATAATGATCATAAAAACGGGGATCATATCTTTCTTCCCATCAAAAAGCTTTTCTCCGATCCGGAAATATACCATATAAGTAAGCGGCAGCAGAATAAGCGGCGCCACGCTGTGAGCAATAATGGTAGGATGGATACCGCTCATCTCTCCTATAAAAGCCTCCCAGACGGGGATCAGGGCCATGGCATGACGTACATCCAGTGGTGAACTGCGTCCTGTATTGGGATTGATGCGATACAGAGTATCATGTTGCTGTGCGATCAGTCCCTGCACACTGTAATACGCATCGTCTCCGTCAAAGGAAGCTCTGGTAAATGCCATATACATCTGAAATACCACGATCACTGCAAAAATAAGAAAACAGACTTTTTCTTCTAAACTGATCTGCTGAAATCTACTGTAAGACCAAAGGTTCAAACGGTATCCCTTTTTCCTTTTCGCTGCTGTTATCACCGCTCCGAGAAGTGCCAGAACCAAAGATGAAACTATAAACAGACGGGAAAGCAGACTAAATCCGTGATATACCGTAGCGATCACTACCGGAATCCCAATCAGCTCAAACAAAGTAAACATAACTGTATATCCGGAAATAAAAATAACTCCCGGCGTTCTTTCTTGCTCCGGCATTAGAATGGCCGGCAAAAGTCCCATGCAGGTAGGAATTATGACCAGCCAGATGATCAGGCTTATAATTTTTAATACTATCATTTCAAATCCTGCCTTTCCTGATATACCACTTTCTAAAATTTTTATAAGCTGTTTTTTATTTTACACTAATTTTATGATATGCACTAGTATCTATTTTCCAAATCTTGACGCTGTTTTAAATCAATGATAGTATTAATGAGTTAGAATCGTTTATCCAACAATTATTTATAAATCATCTTAGCAAAGGAGATTATTATGCCGGTTAAATTTCACAACTTCGGAGGTTCGCTCGGATGGAATCTTCAGAAAAAATTTCCCAAACTCTCCTCCGAAAGTTATTTAAAGCTTCAGTTCCTGACCAGAAACAAACTGCAGAAACAGTATATTGATCATTTCCTGGATGGCAAAGATGTGCCTATGCCCCTTGTTGTCAATCTGGAAACGATCAACCGCTGCAACAGTACCTGTTCTTTCTGCACTGCCAACAAAAATGCTGAAAAACGTCCCTATAAGAGAATGGATGACGCTCTGTTCTACAACATTATCGACCAGCTCCACGACTGGGGATACAAAGGTCACTTAACACTCTACGGAAATAATGAACCTTTCCTTGATACGCGGATCGTAGAGTTCCATAAATACTGCAGAGAAAAGCTTCCCGACAGCTTTATCTTCCTGTCCACTAACGGTCTTCTGCTTACAATTGACAAAGTGAAGGAGATCATTCCTTATGTGGATCAGCTGATCATCAACAATTATTGCCGTGATATGAAACTGCATGACAATGTACAGGAAATTTATGATTATGCCAAATCCCATCCTGAGGAATTTGAAAAGGTAGAGCTTCTGATACAGATGCGTTATATGGATGCTGTTCTGACTAACCGTGCCGGAAGCGCTCCCAACAAGCAAAATACGCAGAAGATCATTAAAGAAACTTGTCTTATGCCATATACGGATATGTTCATTTTCCCTGATGGAAGAATGGGAATCTGCTGTTGTGATAATTTTGAGGCGACTACACTTGCCGATTTAAATGTTACGCCGCTAAAGGATGCCTGGAACAGTGAAGAATATAAGAAAATCCGTCAGACAATACGGACAAGCCGGGGGGACTACAATTTCTGTAAGTACTGTGATTTTATAGATGCCGGCCTTCGTATGGATGCGGTCAATGATACCTTGAAGCACCGGGAAGCCAACCATGGTGCAAGACAGTCATTATTCCGGAAATAATGGATGATATATGCAAAAGAGGGGACGCGAAATTACTGCACTGGGATTAGCGGCACCCTCTTTTTATTCGTTTTGTTTTTCGTATTCTATTTCCATTAATTTGTAAAGATAATTAAAGTCTCTTAAAAATTTGGGCAGGGCCCTTCGCTGCGTATCTGAAAAATCTTCGATCATTTCGGCAATTTCCCTGTTATAAACTGTTCTTCCGCTATTTACACTTCCGCAGGCCAGCTCATCCAAAGAACAGTCAAGGACATTGGCAATATCCACCAGTTTTTCAAGTCCGATCTTGCTTCTTGCATTTTCCACGTTGCTGATATGCTGGGTAGACAGCTGTGCTTTCCCCGCAAGTTCCTCCTGGGACATTTTATGTTCTTTTCTTTTGATCCGTATCCTGCTGCCTAAATCCTTATAGTCTACTGCCACCATCTCACCGCCCGTTAATTATAATCTGGTAAATATTTTATAAGATGTGCTTTACTTTTGAAATCAATTAGAGAAATATTCTATTCCTACAATGATAGTATATTTGACTTTTTTGTATTCAGGCGATGATTCCCAGTCAAAAAAGACTACGGACAGGGAAAACCCTGCCCGCAATAGAATACGTACGTACATGAAGTGATTTACTGCTAACTGTCTTTGCAGCTCTATTTTATCCTCTTTTTAATTGTATTAACCGTCAATGTAATAATTAGTACCTGTATATGTAACTTTTAACTCATAAATGCTTCTACATGATCTCTTCTGTCCATACTGACAGGAATTATTTTTCTGTTCCGCATAACTACATATTTGTACTGGTACTGTTCAATCTGCCTTCCGTTAATAAGATAAGACTGATGAACCCTGATAAATTTCACCAAATGTTTCCGGAGCCGTTTTTCCAGTTCATCCATTTTTTCATAAAAAATATACTCTCTGCCGTTTTCCATACAGATCCGAATCCTACGTCTGTCACTGACAAAGTAAACCACTTCCTGTAAACGAATACAATAATTTATTCCGTTAAAACGGAAGACAAAGGTTTCATATAAAAATCGGTAACTTTTAACCGCTCCATTCAAGCTTTCAAATAATTTACCTTTTGTTATGGGTTTTTCCAGATAATGAAAGGGATGCATGTCAAAAATCCTGTTGTCATATCCGTTATGTCCGGATACAAAGATCAGACAAAAATATTCATAAAGCCGTCTGATCTCTTTTGCAGTATCAATTCCACTCAAATTCCCCTTTAAAACAGTATCCATCAATACAATATCGAAATATCCTGTCTGTTCAATATCTGCCAGGACTTCCTCTCCGCGATCAAAGGTTTTTGCTTCGATATTGATCTTCTGCCCAAATGCCCATTCCCCTATACTTTTTTCAAATAGTTCCCCACAAGCTGTTGTCTCATTGCAGATCGCAATCCTTAACATAGGCCATACTCCTTTCTACTATGCGATAAAATTATCGCTATATGATAGTATTATCATATCGGAATATGAAAAACCTATAAATCATGTATGGGAATGATATATTCATACAGTTATAGGAATTATTGTTCCGGTACGGCTATGCCAGTCCGCATTTTTTATATGAATATCCAAAGGCTATGCCTGCGATCAGTATATTCGCAAGTATCACACTAACATTTTCATATCCCACACTTATATTTTCCGCCTGATCTATCAGTATACTGACTTGCTGTGAATATGTAAACTTTGCCGCTTTTCTAATGGGATCATTGAACATGGAAAGCATCGGCAAAAAGGAAAAGATCATCATGATCACTACCGTCAGAGAGCCGCTCATCATTTGATTCCTGCTTGCTGTTCCGATTGCCGCACCTATCAGCATCGCTGTCAGAATTCCGATCACCATAATTGCCAGGAAAGTAAAAAGCACGCGGCCTCTGTAACCTCCGGCGACCCCAATTACAAAAGCGCCCGGTAGACAGGCAAGCAGGACATAGCCGCCTGTTCCAACCAAATACTCTGCAGGACTTACCCCCGACATCATAAGCATTCTTAGAGTATTTTTTTCTTTTTCCTCTGAAATAGCCGACGACATACTGACAATCGGAGCCATACCTATATACATAGCAGCAAACATATTGGCAAAATAATGTTCCGGTATCCCTTCTATTTTAACTGAGTTCTCCATAATGACCGTCATGATCGGAAACATAAGAAACTGAATCAGTATCATTTTATTTTTCATGGTATCTTTGATCTGTTTTTGAAAGATTGCAGCTATATTTGTCATTATTTATTCAAATCTCCTTCCTGTCAGCTCCAGAAATACGGTCTCCAGGCTGGGCTCTGTGGAATGGATGGTTTCCACCATTTCCGCTTCCAGATATTCTTTTACTGCTTCTGCTGCTGTCCTGTTACTTGGCAGCTCTATATATTTCCCATTGCAAAGCCGTATCTGCAGTTTATTTTGATGATTGTATTTTCTGCGGATTTCTTCCGGTTCTCCATACTCCACGATTCTGCCCTCATCCAAAAGCGCTATGTGATCACACAGCTTATCCGCTTCCTCCATGTTATGAGTGGTCAGAAATACAGTCGCTCCTCTTTTTCTCTCGTCCTGTATCAGCTCATGAATCTGTGTGGAGGTTGCCGGATCAAGTCCGTTTGCAGGCTCATCTAAGAACAAAAGTTCAGGTTCGTTCATAACAGCCCTTGCCAGACATAATCTTCCTTTCATTCCCCTGGATAGTTTTAAAACAGGACATTTCCTGTCCTCATATAATCCAACTCTGCTAAGAACCTCATCAACTTTCTTACCTGAAACTTTGTATATCCTGGCAAACAGCTTCAAGTTGTCATAACAGGATAATCTTTCATACAATCCCAGATTATCCATCATCATTCCCATCTTCCTGTAATTCCTTCCCGGATCTTCTGTACTCTTCCCTAAAATGACCACGCTTCCCGCTGATGGCAAAAGCTGACCTGTCAATATTTTAATAAGTGTAGTTTTACCGGCACCGGAAGGCCCCAGCAGTCCAAAAATTTCTCCTGAATGAATTTTCAGATCAATTCCCTTAAGTACCTCTTTTGAAGAGAATCGCTGTATAATGTTTCTCATTTCAATTGCATATTCCAATTATTTATCCTCCTTAAGCCTTGCCAGGGCTTCTTCCATTTTTCTGTTTTCTGTCCGCTCTTTTAAAACTGTAACTGTCAGGCTGATACAGAAACTGATGGCAAAGCAAATAAAGAACATGACCCAGGGCTGCCACTGGTCTATGGGAAACCAATTACAGAGTATTACATAAATCGCTATGGTTATGATCACAGATATGACCATACCGACTGTTCTGAAGACCAGCCTCATATTTTTTATGATCGTATCTGTAAAAAAAAGAAATCTTGCTAAAGTGATCCATATCATTACCGAAAAAAACTGCATCATAGTGGCAACGCTAAGTCCTTCTCTTCCCATAGAAAACATACTGGAACCTGAAAGTTCTTTAGCGGATTCCCCAAATACCATGCAAAAAATATTCAGGATTAATATAGTTAGTCCAAACAGCATAAATATCTGACCTATATAATCTAAAATTGTTTTTTTCTCTTCCATTTACTTTACCCCCAGTTTCTTTTTCAGTTCTTCGGCATATTGCCTGGAAACAATGATCTGCTCACCATTTTCCAAAGTAACCCTGACTTTTCTGTTTATATCTGTTTTCAGGGATTTAATGTACTTGATCTGTATCACACAAGATTTGCTTGCCCTGAAAAATCCGCATTCATAAAGCTGCTGCTCCAGCTCATAGAGCTTTAAACCGGATTCGTAAACTTCATCTCTGGTATAAATAAAGGTTTTTCTATCCACTGATTCCAGATAAATCACTTTCGAAACATCCAGCACATAAATTTCATCTCCCTTACGGGCCATCAACTGCTTATCTAAGATCCGCAAAGTTGCCAGCAGTTTTTCAATTTCCGGTGTAAGCCTGCTGCATGAAATAGATACCTCTATATCCTTAACATCTTCATTTACATTGATCGTTATTTTCAAACCATCACTCCTTCCCTGGGTCAAACATAGCATACCCAGTATCGCTCTACAAGATGAATACACATATCCTGCCGGTATGACTTCATCAAATGCCAAAAAAAGAACCGTTGCACCATTTTCGCAACAGTTCCTTCTTCAAAAATATTTTTATGTACATTATATCATGTCAGCAGGAAATCAAGCGCGAACAAAGTGAGCATTTGATTTCACCTGACATGATAACGAAAAAATCTTTGAGCGCGAAGCGCGGCAGCCGCATAGCGGCTGGATTTTT
>JAAVBZ010000013.1 GCA_014803415.1 Lachnospiraceae bacterium | reverse complement strand
AAGCCGGCACCATCACAGCTTACGTTATCTGTCAATGGGATTACGATACAGGTCACAGAAAACACCTCTTCTGCACTGCTTGCCAAAACGATCGGGGTGATAAAGAATGCTCAATAATGCTGCTGGTTTCTCTCACATATATCTGTGCACCGGATATACGGATCTTCGAAACGGGATTGATGGACTCATCGCTGTCGTCAATGGAACTTTTGGTCTTGACCCCACACAGGAAGGCAGTATTTTTCTCTTCTGCGGTAGAAAAACGGACCGTATCAAGGCCCTCATTTTTGAAGGAGACGGGTGGCTGCTGTGTTACAAGAGACTCACAGGCGGTGGACGTTTCCAGTGGCCCAGAAATGAGCAGGAAGCAAAACAATTGTCGCCCCAGCAGTTCCGCTGGCTGATGGAAGGATTATCAATTGAACAGAAAAAAATGATCTCACCGTTAAGACCGGAGCTCTATTAGAACCCGTTTTCTATAGGTACCTTGACAGTTAAATATGTTATCGGGGATCTCGAAAAAGTCAAGAAATATGCTGCTTTTTGACCATTTTTCTGGTATGATAGAGGTATGAAAGATCAGTTATTTACAGAAGAAAAACTGAATATTCTTCCGAAGGAAACCATTATCATGTTACTCCTGCAGCAGAATGAAAATTTCCGTATTCTTTCGGGACAGTCAGCTGCGATCCAAAAACAGAACGAGCAGCTCCTGAAGCAGGTGGAAGATCTAAAGGAACAGCTGGCCATACTTACCCGGCAGAGATTTGGCACCCGTTCTGAAAAGAACCTGCAGATCTCGGGGTAGCTTTCCTTTGACCTTGACGATCCGAATGTTTTGAATGAGGCTGAGATCTTTACGGAAAACGGCTTTCCGGAAGAACCTTCCATAGATGAGACGGTCCCGGCAAGAAAACCACGTCCAAAGGGAAAACGTGCTGTTGACCTTGCAGGTATAAAGACCACTACAGAATCCCATTACCTCAATGAGGATACCCTTAACGAAACCTTCCCGAAAGGCTGGCACCAGCTTGAGGATGAAGTCTATAAAGAGCTCAAACGCATTCCTGCCAGCTATGAAGTAGTAGAGCATCACATCGGCGTATATGCCGGAAATGGAAATGATGCAAAGATCATCCGCGGCGAAACCCCTAAGCGCCTGCTGAACCATAGTATCCTGACACCCTCCCTGGCAGCTTCTGTATTTACGGCAAAGTATGTGAATGCAGTGCCCTTGAACCGGATCTCGGAAGGCTATGGATACGATGGCATCCATATATCCCGCCAGGTAATGGCCGGCTGGATGATCAAGCTGCACAGGTACTATCTGGAACCCGTTCACCGGATGATGAAAACGGAACTCTTTTCATCGCATCTGATCCACTGTGATGAATCACCATTTAAGATGACCGGAGAAAAAGATGCAGCTGATCCACAGTCTAAAGACTATATGTGGGTATATCATTCGCCAGGGCATGGCAGTAGTCATCCGGTTTATCTTTATGAATATGATAACGGTTCGAGAGCCGGTCATGTCATAGGAGAATATCTGAAGGACTATACAGGTGTACTGGTGACGGACGGATACCAGTCCTATCATACACTGCAAAAGGAAAGGGCAGATGATATCAAGGTAGCCGGCTGCTGGGCGCATGCCCGTAGAAAATTTACAGATATCGTTAAAGTTGCAGGTGATAAAAAGGCAATGATCCCCGGACAGAAGGCAGCTGATGAAGTAGTCAAAAGGATTGCCGCAATCTACCATACAGACCACATGTATAAGGGGACATCACCAGAGGAGATCCTGGATAACAGACAGCAGTCCGTGAAACCTCTGGTAGATGCTTATTTTTCGTGGATAAAAGGATCCGTGGATAATCCGGGGCTGGATCATAGTTCTGCTTTAAGGACTGCTTTGAATTATTCGTTGAATCAGGAGCAGTATCTCCGCACTTTTTTGGAGGATCCGGAGGTGCCGCTGGATAACAATGATGCTGAGGGGAGTATCAAAAAATTCTGTGTAGGGAAACACAGCTGGCACATCATAGACTCTAAAAACGGTGCAAAAGCCAGTGCCATGATGTATTCCATTGCAGAAACCGCAAAGGCAAATGGACTGAATCCGTATGAATATTTCCAGTATCTGATGGACCAGCTCAAGGAATATCCAAGAAACGATGTCCCGGAAGATAAACTGGCAGAATTAATGCCATGGTCGCCGACACTCCCTGACTGCTGTAAACAACAACTGAAGAGATAGATTTTACCGCCACCTCTATCAGGTGGCGATATTTTTTCATGCAGGCGAGTTATTTACCTGATACTACTTGGAAGAGACTATTCCAATAATTGTGATTTCCAAATCAATTAATATTCGAAGAAAAATCGTTCCGGTTCGTCTGCTTCATTTACAAAAAATTGTAATCTTATGATATCCAATTTATCACCTTTAACAACATAGTAATCTTCTTTGTCATACGCGTACACAATTACAGATTTTTTCCCGGCCCCTATCGTATGCGAACCATTTGAGACGGAACGTTTAACAGCTGCCCCATTAAAATACGCCCACGATGTGCCTAAATTAATTTCTGAATTTGTTTTGTTCTTTACAGTAAAAGTCACATATACGTAAGAATAACTTTCCTCAATGCTTGCTATCTCAACTTCTAAGTTCTCACTTTGAAGATTATCTCCCATAAGTTGTTTTTCATTAGCAACCATTCTACTAATAGAATCTTTTATCTCCTTATCTGTAGGATGCAATATAAACGGTGTTGCTTCTTCGCTGTCATTTATCTTGAAATCTAATTCAAGAGATTCAAGATTATCACCTACTGCAGCATCATAAATGTTTAAGTCAAATCCATACTCTTGAACAGCACCTGAATGAGGAGCCAATTCCAATAAACCTTGCTGAGTAGCTCTCTTTATGGAAGTATCATTAACATATGTCCAATCCCTAGTCAAAACAACAGTCTCATCACTGTTATTTTCCACTAGAAATGATATGTATGCATATGAATAACTACGCCTTATTTCATAAAGCGTAATGATGATATCTTCAGTACTAACAGGAATTGACACTTTTGTTTCTGTTTCAGGTGCTTCTACAATATCAACATCATCATTTTTAGCAGCTACAACATCCGAATTATCTGTCGTATCTACTGCTTCCTCTTTTTCAATATTAATATCTTCTTTATCTGAAGTACCTACTGACTTATTTGAATTAACTTTTTCCAAATCTTTATCTAGATAATCAATAGTAATAGATAAATTATCTTCTGTTATATGGTATAAAGCACTATCATCATCTCCCAAGTAGAATAATATTTCAAATGAATCAATAACATCTGTTCCCTCATTTATCAACACATCTAAGCTAATATAACTAGACAATATGATAGTTGAATTAGCTGGAACTATACCAAGTTTTCGTTTACCTGCTGTATCAGTTGGAATACCATTCAAATAAATATCTTTTGATTTAACAATTACATCCTCATCTGTTTCATTAGTGAACTCAATATATGCAAAATATGATGACAAATTATGACTTACTGTATGCAAATGCGCTTGGATTATTCCATCCGCAGAAACATAGCTCTCTGTATTATCCGTTGAGACAGTATCTATACTGTTAACAAGTATGCCAATTGCATTCTGCTCATTCTTGTTAGCAAGTTTTATTCTTTCATTCTTTTTTATATACTCGCCATTCTCTAGATGTAAAAATTCAATCTTAATTCTATCGCCTTCATCAAACTTACTCATCAGATCACTAAAATCTTTATAATCTGCTATATTTGTTGAATTAATTTTGACAATAATATCACCGACATCTAAACTACTTCTGGATGCGGGAGTATCTGCATAAATACCGGTAATATAAACCCCTTCCGAGACATCATACTGCATTGAAATACTTGACGGAATATTTTCAGCATATATTCCTAAAAAGCCCGGTCCCTTATTACCTAATGATTTTGTAATCGAAATAACTACTATTAATATGACTAAAATTCCTATTCCAATTCCATAAATTTTTTTAGGAATTTTTCTTAATGCAGCACCAATTTCATCGAATGTATTATTCTTGTTTTCTTTTTGGTTAATATTATCGTTATTCTTTGTTGTATGCTCACGATTATTATTAATAAGATTACTTGGATTTCTTAATAAAGCATTTTTAAATTCTGTCACAGACTGCCAACGGTCTTTTTGTCGAATAGCTAAAGCTGTCATAATTGCATCGGACTGACTCTTAGTCAATGCCGGAGCCAGAACTTTTATTTCAACTATTTCGTCTTCCACAAGTCGATCTATACTTGTTGGCGGAGTCTGACCTGTAATTAATTCATAGATGGTGGCTCCTAAAGCATATACATCGGTCCATGGACCTTGAACACCCTTTGATCTAAATTGCTCTTCGGGAGCATAGCTCTTCTTAAGAATAACTGACATTGTGGTAGCGCTTTCTTCAGAGTACCCTCTTGCGGCTCCAAAATCCAGCAATTTGAAATTGCCATCATCATCTACCATAATATTGTCAGGACTAATATCTCTATGAATAATTCCTTCGTTATGTAATGCTTGTAATGCATCCATAACCGGAACAAGCATATTAAACAGAGTCGTATTATCCATACGATTATTTTTGCAATATTTATCTAAAGTACAACCGTTCACGTACTCCATGACAATATATGCAGTATTATTTGCCTCAAAGAAATCATAGATGCCAACAATTCCAGGAGTATTTCTGAATTTAGCCATTCTTCTGGCTTCATCTAATACCCTGTCAATTCCATCTCTGAATTGGGTTCCATATTTAGCTGAAGCAACAGGTACAACCTGAGTAGTCTTACCCAAAGTAGCATTTCTTGTTACCAAACCAGAAGGATAATATTCCTTTATAGCCACAGGTATGTTTAATGTAACATCCCATCCGGAGTATGTTATTCCAAAGCCGCCTTCTCCAAGAACTGTGTTGATACGGTATCTCTTTTGAAGCATAGTATTTGTCGGTAAATAATATAAAGGCTCCGAAAAATCAGCAGTTTCTTCAACTCTTCTGTCGATAACAGTTTCATTTTCTTCAGATACACTTTGAATAGTATCCGTGCTCTGAATATCTTCTTTCAAAGTAACATTATCACTTCCTATATAAACAGTCTGATCATCACTACCACTTTCTTGCTGCCCACCAATATATATCGTACTTTCACCTTTAGACTCTTCTGTATTATCACCATTGATATACATTGTCTGTTCATCGTCTCTCATTTTGATTCGTCCCTTCTTTATGTAATAATTATTTTACAATTCCACCCATATATTCAATTAAAAACATATTTTGTTCAGCTGTTCCGATATAGCCTTCAATTCCTGCTTTTTCAGCAAATATAGAACGATTGCCAAAACTTGGTTCTAATCCGGCAAAAATAAATCCATCAACAATAGATACACCTTCGTATCCGTCCAAAACATATGTAATATCTTCAATTTCATCTACCGAAGTTTGATTTATAATATACTTATTAGCTAAATTTATTGCTTCTTCAACACTTGTCACTTTAGTTTGATAAAAAGAAGTTTCAAGCCCTTCTCCTACCAAATTTATACAAACAACATCTTCTTCTTGATCAATCTCCCATTCATAATTATTGGATTCTATACCGTTTTCTGTATATATTGAAAAGTCTGTCTCATTTAAACTCCAAGAACCTTTTACTTCTTGAACTGCAACTTTACCTTCTCCTAAACTTGCAACAGTTTTTAATGTTGATTCATCACCATTTACATATAAAATAAGTGCTTGACCATTGGAACAAGCAATCCAACAATACCCACTATTGAGCAATTCATTTAGTTCTTTAGCGGCCCCAAGTTCTTCAGCTATTCTTTCTATATCTTTTCCATTTGAAGGTGTTAATACCACATCATCCAGAACCAAATAAAAATTATCACCATCTATATTTAGAAAAATATTTTTAGGGTCTTTTATAACTTCCAACCCATTGATAATAATTCCCTCATCCGAAAGTTCATATGTACCTTCATATTTATTCTCAGTTCCATCATTAATTACTGTCAAACTATATGAAGCAGTGTCAAATGATAAAATATACTCATCACCTGAAACTGTTTCGATTCCTGACCATATTGTATCAGCCAAGTCTATTTTAGAAAAGGATTCAGCAGTAATATCCGTACTAACAGTATCAACTGCTGATGCACCACAAGCACTAATAAGCATGCAAATAAAAGTGCAATATATGCATATAATATATTTTTTCACAATATACCCCCTCTACAGATTATCTTTTATCTTTATCTACAAATTTTAAACAAACAATACCAATCAATAAATACAAAAGTGAAAATCCTAAAATAATCAGCCATGCACTTATTACGTGTCCACTTTCATAAGCATATGCATCTCTTGGAATTATCATCCAACCGGCAGCATTATAAGGTAAACCATCCATATTGGAAATAGATCCAAGAGCTTCCATTCCCCATTTACTAATTGTAATTTTGGCAATTAGAGCAGCATTTCCTTCAAGGGCAAAAAGAACCCCTGAAAGCACAAGCTGAACAATCAGTATAAATGGCATAACAGTCATAGCCGTAGTTGTTGTTTTTACAATACTGGACACGGCAATACCCAGATAATCAGAACTAAGTAATACTAAAAAGAAAGTAATAAATACATCGACCATTATATTACCGGTAACCAATCCCTCTTCAGGAAAATCAAGAAAGATTATACATATAACAAGCATAATTACAGCTTGAATAATACAAATCAATAACTCGTATAAGGCTCTGGAAATAATATAGGAAGAAATATGCATTCCCGAACGATGCTCACGCTTAATGATATCTCTTTCTTTACATATTGCTTGAATAGAATTAAAAATACCGATCCAAATACATGCTGAGATAAGTGAAAAGCATCCCGATTCAGTATTTAGACCATACACAAACATATTATCTCCAACAACCATTGCAATGATTAATGAGATAACACCTCCGAATATAAAAGCTTTCCAGCCTCCTGTTTTTACAAAAAGGCGCAAAAACTTTATAAAATAAATTTTAATTTGCTTTAATCGATCGCTCATTACAAGCTTCCTTTCTGATTCTTAGAATACTTTTCTATGTAATAATCTGACAGACCATCGCCGCCTTCATCAACACGATTTATTTTCTTAACTACTCCTTCTAAAGAAGTTGTATCAAAAAATTCAAATGCTTCTGGAATAGAACCAAAAAAAGCTAAATGTCCAATGTTATCTTTCTCGCCTTTTGCAAGAATAACAACCTTATCAAACAAATCCCTTACCCGATCGGGAGCATGTGTAATTACCATTACTATTTTTCCTTCATTTGCAATAACTCTTAACTGCTCCATAAGGCTCTTGGCCATGATTCCATCGAGGCCTGAATCAGGCTCATCCAAAAAGAATAAACTTGGATTAGATACAAGTTCAAGAGCTATACTTAATCTTTTTCTTTGTCCACCACTTAACTTTTTTACAACGCTGTCACGCTCTCGAGCTAATCCGAGACTATTTATGACATGTTCTATTCTGCTCTCGCGTTCTTGCTTTGTAGTCTTAGAATCCATTTTCATTTCAGCTGCATTGGATAGTGTAGCATAGACAGTATCTTCTAATCTCAGAAGATCCTGCTGTGGAACAAATCCCATATTACTTCGAACTTTGCTATATTCTTTATAAATATTTATATTATCATGTTCTATAGTGCCTTTTGCTTTTTCATAACCCAATATAGCATTAACAAATGTGGTTTTTCCGGCACCTGATCCTCCAAGGATCATTACCATCTCACCTTCATTTATTCTTAAATTAATATTTTGTAAAAGGATCTGCTTTTTAAGTAGTTTTCTAACGCTTCTCTCTTCAATTTTAATTACTAACTGCTTGCCCAATTGTTCATTGCAAAAATAGCAAAGCTTATCACCGGTATATATAAAAACATAGTCGGCAATTCGAATTACGTCTAAAAGCTTTAATCTGGTATTACCTTCAATTTTACTATTATTGACAAATACTCCGTTCGTGCTGTCACAGTCATCTACAGACCACGAATCATCCTCATTTTTCATAAAAATGGCATGCTTTTCTGAAATAGCTTTATTATCAAGTTTAACGTCTCCGGTATCTCTACCAATTGTTAATGATTTGCACTTTTTCAAATCAATATCTTTACTTATTATTTTATCTCCGGAATCGTGTATTGCCACAAGAATAACAGCATTTGGATGAGGATTCGACAAGTCACGATGATCTATACGCAGTACATCACCAATTTTTAATAAATTCTTATACTTTGCATTAGACGATTCTCTTCCATATAATTCGCCATTAATGTATGTACCGTTAGTACTTGATAAATCTTCATAAAAATAGTAATCCTCATGAAGATAAATACGACCATGTTTTCGAGAAACAACCGGAGAATCAATTGCTATATCAAGCGCCAATCCATTAGTCGATCTTCCTAATGTATTTTCGTCCTTTAATTTATATTCCTCAATTATATTCTTTGAACGTAAATAAACTACAATTGCTAATTCATTTGTAACAATATCCGTCCAAGACTCGGTCTTACTCATTTATTCCTCCAACAACAATTGCTGTATAATTATCCTGTTCTTTATCATTTAAAGCTATAATCTCTTCATTTTTACTATTAAGCCAATCCTTCATACTATTAATTCTACAGCCGGCAAAATCAGATTCATAGAAATGTTCCCAAAAGCCATCTGAGGCCAATACAAATACATCATTCTTTAAAACAGATAACTCATATACATTGATCTTTATTTTCGCTTTATTCCCCAATGCTTCTAAAAGTTTATTCCTGTCCTCATGTGTATTAATCTCATTTTTTTCTATAATACCGGCTTTATATAGTAGATATGGAACTGAGTGATCATCTGTCGTAAATATAACTTGTCCATCTCTTATCTGATACAATCTGCTGTCTCCAATATTAAATGCAAAAAATCTATTGTTAGCAGTATATAATCCAACAATAGTTGTTCGCATGCCATTATGTTTCTTTTGCTCTTCTAAAATTCTAACATTACAAAGATTAAGAGCATTTCTAATAGAATCTAATGAAACATCAGCTTCAAACAATAATTCAGGCAAACAATCTACAACGAATTTAGAGGCAACCTCTCCTGAAGAATGTCCACCACATCCATCAGCCACTAAATATAACTGCTTATCCTCAGTTACAATATGACCATACGAATCTTCATTTATTTCTCGATTTCCTTTTTTAGAAATTATATATTCCACTTTTCATACCTACATAGTTTCCATGTGTTTACATAAATACCCATGAATAATTTATCATTTTGTAATTGAAAAGTCATTATTTGTTTTATAGTCAATAAACATACTGTATTTTGCAATCTTTAGGGATTCTGCGCTGAGCACAAAATACTTTGCAAAAAGCAAACGCCTGTGCGATTTTAACATCTCCATCAATCGCACAGGTGGCATCATTTCTGCTTTTATCCCTTTACAGCTTCCATCAACATCCGAACGCACAGATCAATCCCAAGCTTTCCGGCATTCATATATAGCTCATAGCACTTCGGGTCACTCCACTCCTGATTAGTAACTGAATTATAAAAACTGCTCCTTCTTTTATCATTCGTTTTCAGGGCGGCCTCTGCCTCTGACCTCTGAATTCCTTCACGCTCTATAGCTCTTTGTATTCTTTTGTCATGCTCCGCATAGATAAATACCCTTAAATTATTTTCCCATTCCTTAAGGATATACCCGGATGCTCTGCCTACGATCACACAATTCCCCTCTTTGGCGGCCTCTTCAATGATACGCTTTTCTTCTAAAAAAAGTTTATCTGCCAAAGGTAAGTCTTTATGATCGGATAAACCTCCCAACGGCGTTCTATAAAGATTAAGAAACATGCCGCCTGATCCACTCTCCTCGAGCCCTTCAATTTGAAAGAAAGGTATATCCAGCTTCTGTGCCGCCTCCATGATAATATTCCTGTCATAAAGCTTGTAACCTAATGCCTCTGCCAGCCTTTTTCCAATTTCATTCCCGCCACTGGCATACTTTCGTTCAATTGTTATTATGTTATACATAAACACACCCCACTTTCCATCTCTTTCTTCATTATAAACAAATTCTTCCAAAATACCAATCCATTTTTAAACTGTGTATATACCTTTGCTTGTATTGTTTAGGCCATTTTTCTATTCTATTTTGACTTGTATATTTCATTTAGGAGAAATATAATATGTTTTATGCTGCCGGATATGAGCGGTGCGGCTGTGAGCCTTCAGTCCCAACAGGAGAGAAATATGATTTACATTGTGGATAACATTTCAAATTTTTTAATATATCTTTTTATCATCTATTTTGGATTCAGGATAAGTCCCAGAAAAAACAGGCTTTATCTTGGCGGGGCTGTTCTGATCATGCTCTTGGCGGGTGTTTTTAATGCATACTCTGATACAAGTTCTCCAATCGTTTATATGTTTTGGAGTGTGCTTGCCATATGCTTATTTTTTGAAGAACGTCTTGGACATCTGCTGGCATTAAGTGCCGCCCTTATGTATTTTACCGGAATTGTTGATACATTCAGCGTTATGTTGATACAGGTTGTTTTAATAGGCGGAGGAATTTCCAGCACAATTGTAACATGGTGGATGGAACTTGCCTATCTGATCTCGTTTTTTATATATCTTCTGATATATTTACAGCTTCTTAAAAAGAATGAAGTATACTTATGTGATATAGAATTTAGGTACAAGTTTGCTCTTTTAATACAGGGAAGTATCTTTCAAATGTTCTATAACTTTGTATTTATCTATTTTGATGAAAATCATGCAATGTACAGTTGGGATGCATATGCAGTATTTTTTATCAGTATAACAGGCGCGATTTATTCTATCTTCCTTAC
This sequence comes from Lachnospiraceae bacterium, assembly GCA_014803415.1. Taxonomy (GTDB): domain Bacteria; phylum Bacillota; class Clostridia; order Lachnospirales; family Lachnospiraceae; genus Suilimivivens. Next base: position 119,970 of record JAAVBZ010000013.1, on the reverse strand, counting down.
GCTCAGTCTTGCTATAAAAAATATACTCTCAAACAGGCAGAAACAGGACCTTCAATCTTTAATGCATATGCAAAAGCAGCAATACGATTACCAGTTACAGCAGTCAGTGGCAGTACGGCGCTTTAAACATGATCTGATAAATCATATTGGTGTTCTCAGAGAGTTGATAAATCAGAAAAAGACAGAATCAGCCAAAGAGTACATAGATACTATCTGGGATGTTCAGGATGAGTTTGATTTAAAGATTCACACAGGAGATAGTTTTCTCGATGTTGTTATAAATTATTATTCCTATTTGGCGGGAAAGGAAAACATAGAGTTTGTAGTATCAGGAAGACTGACTGAAGAAATACATCTTAAAATGTTTGATATTACAACTCTGATGGGAAATATATTGCAGAATGCCATTGAAGCAACTCTAAAAGCCGCTATTCCAGAAATCAGGGTTGAACTTGTAGAACATAAGAAGGAGTTTTTTATTGTTGTCAGTAACAGCGTAGTTGAAATCATTAATACAGCAAAAGGCTTTTCTATGACATCCAAAAAAGATAAGGCAAATCATGGGTTCGGACTGAAAAATATTGCTGCAACAGTCGAAAAGTATCATGGTGAATGTTATATGGAGTCCGTAGTGGAAAATGGAAAAGCAATATTTAAGATCAGTATTGCTATCCCAAAGGAGAACAGGGTATGAAAATAGGTATCGTAGAAGATGAAGCAGCATGGAGGGATAAGGTGCAGGCCGCTATTGAAAAATATTGCGGGGATAAAAAGATTCCCTTTGAAATTAATTCATATAGCAATGGAAAAGATTTTATGAAAAACGCAGATACAGACTTATTGTTTCTGGATATTGAACTTGCAGAAAATGAAGATGGTTTTGGAATAGCTGAAAGATTGATGAATTCCGGAAGCCAATGTAAGATATGTTTTTTAACTTCCCATACGGAATTAGCCAGACTGGGTTATAGAGTGAATGCTTTCAGATATATTGATAAAAAGCATTTGGAAGAAATCAATGAGGCGCTTGATTTTTTCCTTAAGACTAAAATTCAGGACCGGATTATCTATTGCAATGATTCTTTAGGAATCTGCACAAAAATAAATTTGAATGAACTCCTGCTTATTGAGACAAATGGGAGAAAACTAAGATATCTCATGCTGGATGGCAGCGAACATTTGTGTGAGGGACGGATATCTGAAACTGCACAAAGTTTATCTCAATATGGATTTTTTCATATACAACGATCCTATATCGTCAATTTTAAATATATTGAGCAGGTAAACAGCCGCGAGGTTACACTTTGCAATGGGTTAAAGGTAGTGATCGGAAGAGTTCACAGTAAGGAATTTAGGAAGGAATTTTTAAAATGGAGAATGTGGCTTGATGATTGATTTGTGTTGTTTATGCAAAAATTGTGACATTTGTGTAAGGAGCATTTTACTGTCTTTCTCATTGTGATATAAACAAAGAGTTGATCAAATTAGTTATGGAGGAGAAATATGAGAAAAAATATGTTGATAGGGGCTTTAGGCATGATGGCGATGTTACTGTCTGCCTGTAGCATGGAAAATACAGAAAACAGGGAGGAAATTGTAGTGGTGGAAGAAATTGCGCCAACAATTGTACCTGCCGATACGGATGAAAAAGAAATGGCAGCGGACTCACCCGCTGGTGACGAAAAGGAAGAAAACGTCAAGACGGAAGAGGATTCTGTGCTTCCAGATGCAGAGCCGGAAGAGCAATCATCGGTTTCTGATGAATCTCCGGATACGTACCGCGAGCTTTATATGCAGGTAGTCACGGAAACGGAAGGTGATGCAGTTATTTTTTCGCTGGTTTATTTAGATAACGATGATATTCCGGAGCTAGTGGTCTGCGACAGGGGATATGGAATATATTCCATTTATACAGTAAAGAACGGCAAAGCTTTTTGCATGGTAGATGCTATGACTACGGTAGAAATGACTTACTTTGAGCGTAAAGGAGTCATTTCCCAGTTTGCAAGATGGAATGGCGGCGGTGATGAAGGCGGATACGGTTGGTATTACTATCAGGTAAGCACGGATAAGGCGCTTGCAGATGGCGATTTGCCAACTTTGCATTTTACTTATGATGCAACCTATGATGAAGAAGGAAATTGGACAGGGGAAGGCGTTACAAAATATTATCACATGGATCAGGAGATTGATGAGGTCGCATATCAGCAAATGATGAATGATCTGGGAATCGTAGAGGGGAAAGAAAATGTTTTGACGGATAATGCCCTTGGAAAAGCGGAGATGCTTGATCAATTAGGATAATAGAAAGAGGTGCAGTTTTGAAAAAATTCAGGAGAATAATACTCTTTGGCATAATAGCTGCTATACTGTGTATAGTGACTGCCTGCAAGACATCGGAGCAGGAAATGACACATCCGGAAGCAGAAGATTTCATCCCGGTATCTCCTGCACCGGAAATTATAACCGAGGAACTGGATGATACCGGTTTTGACTTTACTGTATGTTTTGCAGGCGATATCAATTTAGATGAAAACTGGTGTACTACTCAGTATATGTCAGCGCAGCCGAATGGTATCTATGACTGCATTTCTGAGGAATTAGTCGGCTTTATGAAGGATGCAGACATTATGTGTCTGAATAATGAATTTTCCTACAGTACACAGGGAAAGCCTCTGGAAGGAAAAGCCTATACTTTTCGCGCAGATCCGGAACGGGTGGAGGTACTGCAGCAGCTGGGCGTTGATGCAGTAACACTGGCAAACAACCATGTTTATGATTATGGAAAAGAAGCAATGCTGGACACTTTTGCGGTTTTGGAAGGTGCCGGAATACCTTACTTTGGCGCAGGGGATACCTTACAGAGAGCAATGGAGCCTTTGTATTTGGAGGCAGATGGAAAAACTATTGCATTAGTAGCGGCCTCCCGTGCAGAAAAATATAAAATGACGCCGCAGGCTACTGATGCGGAACCGGGGATACTGCGGTGTTATGATACAGAACTGTTTTTACAGGTGATCAAAGAGGCAAAGGAGCATGCAGATTTTTGTATTGCTTTTGTGCACTGGGGAACAGAGTACAGTTATGACTTAGAGCAGGTGCAGTTGGACACAGGAAAAGAGTATCTGGATGCAGGAGCGGATGTGGTGATCGGTGCCCACTCCCATTGCTTACAGGGCATGGAATATTACGACGAGAAACCGATCATATATAGTCTTGGAAATTACTGGTTCAATGAAAAAACATTAGACACCATGCTCTTGCTGCTTCATTTTTCGGGAGATGATAGTGAAACACAGTTAGCGGTTCAAGTCATTCCAGCGGTGCAGTCGGGCTGTCAGACAACTTACGCATCCGAATTTTGCGAACAGCGAAGGATTTATGATTTTCTCGAAAGTATCTCTGTCAATGTGGAAATTTCGGACGAGGGGATTGTCACAATCTCAGATGATGGTAATTATTGAAATCAAGTCTTCATGAGACATATCCTGCTTAATATTGAATATTCACGATCCGCAGGCTTATATGGCGCCTGATACTTGGAAAGCCAGCGTCGGTTATAAAGATTATTTTATCGGTGAAGGAGAATAAACCATGGCGATTGATTTTCAGAAATTTATGAGCCAAAAAATAAGAAGAGAATTTGAAATGGCCCATACAGAAATTTGTTGTGATCACAAAGAACCGGCGGCAGAATATGTGGCAATGCGCGACGGCACCCGCCTGCATACCTGGATGATCTTTCCGAAGGAAGAGAAAGTACAATATCCGGTTATCCTGACCCGGACCTGTTATCCAAACAACGATTTTATGTACCACATTTATGGAGAAGAACTTGCTATGAGAGGGTATGTCTTTATCTGGCAGTATACTCGTGGCCGTGAAGCGTCTGAAGGAGAATGGGTTCCGAATATTTATGAACGAGATGACGGAATCGATACCGTGGACTGGATCATTTCCCAGCACTGGTGTGAGAGCCTCGGATACTGGGGAATGTCCTATACCAGCATGGCGGGCTGGGCTATGGCGGATGCTGTGGACGGCAAAGTCGCCTCTATGTATCTGGAGCATTACGGCACGGATCGTTTTGTTTCTGCCTATGAGAAAGGTTCCTTCCGGCATGATGTCCTGACATCCTGGTCCATGGAGAACGGTCCGGTGAAAACAGACTGTTCTTATGATCGTTATCTGGAAAGCTGTCACTATATGCCGCAGCTCCAGGTAGATGAAGCACTCTGGGGAGGCAGAAATGATTCTTATCGCAGTTACATTATTAGTCCGGAACCTGATGCGAAGCTCTGGCAGTCCGGATGGTGGAAGACACTTCGGGAGATTCCTGAAAAGACAACGCTGCCAGTATGCCTTGTCAGCGGCTGGTATGACCATCATCACGGCAGCAGCATGAAGACATGGGAACGCTTAAGTGATACATCCAAGGCTCACAGCCAGCTTGTCATCGGTGCGTGGAATCATTTCATGGAACCGGTCATTCCGGGGCGCGAGACACAAAACATGCATCCCGAGGAAATGCCGCCGATGCTGGAATGGTTCGAGCTGACTTTGAAACAGAAAAGAGCACCGAAGCAAAAAGTATGCTGTTATGTGATCGGTGAAGATAAATGGGTGGAAAGCAAAGAATGGCCGATCATGACCGAAAGCAGTATATGGTATTTAGAGGCTGGACAGATATGTGATAAATACGCCGGAAAACTCATCNACATAAAGCAGGACAATGAGAGTNCTGAGAAATCAGTGGAATTAACTTACACCTATGATCCGCAAAATCCTGTGAATTCCGTTGGTGGCGAAGGGCTTTTAAAGACAATGCAGCAGATCGGCAGCCTTGTACAGCCAAAAGCCGGATATCGTCCGGAGGTGCTCAGCTTTATTTCAGATCCTTTGGAATATGATGTAAAGATCACGGGGCAGATCCGGGTGGAGCTATACGTCCGCTCTGATTGTGAGGACACGGCATTCACTGCAAAGCTCATAGAAGTGATGCCGGATGGTACTGCCTATCACATCCGTTCCTCCATCACAACTATCGCTCAGGATCAGTCAAAAGGAGATAAATACATACCGGGAGAAGTGACAAAGGTTGAACTATCCATGTGGGATATTGCCTATACTATAAAAGCCGGTCATTGTCTTCGGCTGGATATATCGTCTTCTGATTTTCCGCAGTTTAATGTGCACTGCAATTACGCCGGTTTATGGTCTACACAGACNGTNTGCAGGCCTGCGCAGCAGACAATTTTTACNGGAGGAAAATTTGCTTCGCGGATTATGATTAACTTTAAATCCTGACCTTTACCATTAACTCATTGACAAAGGAAAATGNNNATAGTNCAATTTAATTGAACTCAATTAAATTAATTGCTATGCACAAGGAGGTCTGTTATGAGTATTTATGATTTTAAGGTNAAGGCACAGGACGGCAGCGAGGTTTCGCTTTCCGATTACAAGGNTAANGTATTGCTCATTGTAAACACTGCAACCGGNTGCGGATTTACACCACAGTATGATGAATTGCAGAATATTTATGATGAGTTTAGGGATAAAGGGCTTGAAATNCTTGATTTTCCCTGCAATCANTTCGGAGGACAGGCACCTGGCAATGANGANGAAATCCATTCCTTCTGTACAGGACGTTATGGTATTACTTTCCCACANTTTTCAAANGTGGATGTGAACGGTGAAAATGCAGCTCCGCTTTTTAAGTGGCTTACAGATAACACAGAATTTGAAGGCTTCGGCAANTCTCCAATGGGAGTGATGCTTTCAGGCGTTGTTAAAAAGACNGATAAGGATTACAAAAACAACGGAAAGATCAAATGGAATTTTACAAAGTTTCTGATTGACAGAAATGGCGGGATCGTTGCACGTTTTGAGCCTACAGATATGAAGAATTTAAAGTCAAAGATTGAGGAGTGCTTATAATGCATTACGNATATAAAGCAGAAGACCAACTTCCTGTGCCGACCAGCTTGCCGGGTCGGTCCGTACAGCGTATAATGAAATATGTGGGAAGAAACNTNTTTCCAAAGTGGCAGATACGGTGGGAGTATCCGTAGCACAAGAGGAATTTCATTGCAGGGGGCAGTTTGGCAAAATCCATAAGAACAGACCGAATGCAGCAGATCTTGAGGAGATTTCTGCTTTTACGAAAAANATAATGTCAGAATAAGGTGAAAAAATGACTGATACTTCAAAATACGAAGTGTTAAAGCTTAAAAATCAATTATGTTTTCCGCTTTATGCAGCTTCCCGNGAGATCATNAAGCAGTACAGACCGTATCTTGATGATCTTGANCTCACCTATACGCAGTATATTGCTATGATGGTCTTTTGGGAAGAAAAGAAACTCAGCGTTAAGGAACTTGGTAAAAAATTGTTTTTAGATTCCGGCACATTGACGCCGGTCCTNAAAAGTCTTGAATCAAAGGGATATGTGATCCGTTCCCGTTCCAAAGAGGACGAGCGTGTGCTGGATGTGCAGATCACAGAGAAGGGAGAGGCGCTGAAAGAACAGGCGGTTTCGATTCCGCAGAGCGTTGCNGGCTGCGTGAAAATGGACAGGGAGGAAGCAATGNAGCTNTATCAATTGCTTTACAAAGTGCTGGGAGCTTTAAAGGATGGATAAATGATACGACAAATTAGATACTTTCAGTCTGTTGTCCGCAACAACAGCTTTTCGGAGGCAGCGGCAGAGTGCCATATCTCACAGTCTGCCATTTCTCAGCAGATACAGGCATTGGAGCGTGAACTGGGCTTCTATCTGCTGGAGAGAAAAAACCGAAAGTTTATACTTACTCCGGCAGGAGAATATTTTTATAAAAAGAGTCTGGTGCTGATNGCCGACTATGAGCAGATGTGCCGGGAGGCGGGCAAGCTCGCAAAAGATGATAAAGCCACTTTGGTGATCGGCTATCTGCGCTGTTACAGNGGACAGGAGTTTCATCTTGCATTGGAAGAATTTTCAGCGAAGTACCCGGATGTGTCAGTGAAGATTGAATATGGAAATCATGANGAANTGTATGNACTGCTCCGNANGGGAGGNGTNGATCTGGTTTTGAANGANCAGAGAAGGGCATTTTCAGACCAATATGTAAATCTTATTTTAACCACTGGAAATGAGTATGTTGAAATATCATCCAGAAATCCAATTGCTTCCCTGTCGTCAATTACGCCGCAGGAATTGAAGAATATTCCCTGTATTCTTGTGGCTTCGAAGGAACAAAGAAAAAATGAACAGGAATACTATAAAGGAGTGGTAGGATTCCAAGGTGATTTTCTTTATGCGGAAAATCTGGAGGAGGCCCGCCTGATGGTGATCGGAGGGCAGGGATTCATGCCGGTGGAAGGCGTNAAAAGGGCAGAAAATTTTGGNTCTTCNATCAGCCGTATNCCNNTGTTNNGNGNNGNTTCNCAGATCACCCGTAANTATTGTGCTTTTTGGAAGCNGGAAAATTCAGGTTANTATGTGGAAGAATTTGCAGNTATATTAAAAANNCAATTTGAATAGANACGTCTGNCNNAAAGGNCCGTCCTGATNTTTTGCAGGGCGGTNNTTTCATATCAGTTTTTCTTATAAGAATATNCCGAAAGNCAAATTGATTCNGNTGNGGNCCTTTTTTATAATAAAGACAGAAAGAATGCAGGAAAAGGCATTATTTATGAAAGGGAAAAGAGGGTGTAGTTATGGAACAGATTAAAAAGAATTTTGGATTTGGATGTATGCGTTTGCCAATGAAAGACGGAGAGGTGGATACGGAGGAGTTTGTGAGAATGGTGGATGCCTTTCTTGANAATGGGTTCAATTATTTTGATACNGCCCACGGCTATCTTGGCGGNAAAAGNGAAACGGCCCTGCGNACCTGTCTTACCAGCCGNTATCCCCGTGANANATACATTCTGACGAATAAGCTGACGAACTTTTTCTTCCAAAAGCAAGAGGATATCCGTCCNTTTTTTGAAAGTCAGCTTGCCGCTTGTGGCGTAGATTATTTTGATTTTTATCTGATGCATGCGCAAGGTGCGGATAACTTTGCATATTTTAAAAAGTGCCGTGCATATGAAACTGCGCTGGAGTTGATGGCAGAGGGGAAATTTCGTCATTTTGGCATTTCTTTCCATGACCGGGCTGAGGTTTTAGAGCAGATTTTGACCGAATATCCACAGATAGAAGTGGTACAGATTCAATTCAATTATGTGGACTATGATGACCCCGCAGTGGAGAGTCGCAAATGTTACGAGGTCTGCCGGAAATTTGGAAAGCCGGTGATCGTCATGGAGCCCGTGAAAGGAGGAAATCTGGTCAATCTGCCGGAAGATGCAAGAAACATTTTAGAAGAATTGCATGGTGGAAGTCCAGCTAGTTATGCAATCAGATTTGCCGCCGGTTTTGAAGGAATCATGATGGTTCTTTCCGGCATGAGTGATATGATACAGATGCAGGATAATATCAGTTTTATGAAAGACTTCCAGCCTTTGTCGGATAAGGAGCTGGAAGCAGTTGGCCGGGTACAGGAGATTTTCCGTTCCATGAATCTGATTCCCTGTACGTCCTGCCGCTACTGTGAGGCAGGATGTCCGAAGCGGATTGCCATTCCCGACCTGTTTGCGGTTATGAATACGAAGCAGATTTATCATGACTGGAACGCTGATTATTATTACAATGTGGTGCATACCGGCGGTGGAAAGGCGAAAGCCTCAGAGTGCATCAAATGCGGCAAGTGTGAGAAAGCCTGTCCGCAGCACCTTCATATCCGGAATCTGTTGGCTGATGTGGCAAAGGAATTTGAAAATCGCTGAACGGCGATCTTCATGAGGAAGTAGCGAAGCGGATTACAAATGTCCGCTGATAATTAAGAGGAGGAAAACAAAATGGCAAAGTTAGTGGTATTTTACTCAAGGGCAGATGAGAATTATTTCAGCGGGAGTTACCGTTATATCTCCGTAGGCAATACAGAAAAGGTGGCAAATATGATCGCAGAGATAGCAGGGGCCGATCTGTTTAAGATCCAGCAGAAGGTTCCATACGCTGCAGCCTACGATGCCTGCATCGCGCAGGCGAAAAANGATCTGCAGGCAAAGGCAAGACCGGAGCTGGTCTCTGTGCCGGATAGTCTGGAGGACTATGATGAAATTTATCTGGGTTATCCAAANTATTGGGGTGACATGCCNATGGCAGTATATACTTTTTTAGAGANTTTNGACTGGAACGGCAAGGTGATCCANCCGTTCTGCACACATGAAGGCAGCGGCCTTAGCGGAACAGAGGGCAGAATTCGGAATGCCTGCAAAGGCGCGACAGTAACAAGTGGCCTTGCAATCCAGGGCGGCATGGTGGATCATGCCAGATCGAATGTTGAAAGATGGGTTTAAGTTAAAAGGTAAAGGAGAAGGATTTGAAATGAAAGATGTAATGATCTTAACCGGAGCGGGCCAGATTGGTATGGCGATTGCACGCCGGATGGGCTACGGTATGAAAATTGTGATCGGGGATAAAAGGCCGGAGAATGCACAGGCGATTACAGAGATAATGAATAATGCGGGTTTTGATGCGGTTGCTATGGAAATGGATCTGTCTTCCCGCGATTCTATCTTGAATCTGATTGCAAAGGCAAAAGAATACGGGGAGATTTCCATGCTGGTCAATGCGGCAGGCGTTTCACCCAGCCAGGCGCCGATTGAAGCAATCTTAAAGGTTGACTTATATGGTACAGCTGTTTTGCTGGAAGAAGTCGGAAAAGTGATCAAAGCGGGTGGCGTTGGCGTGACGATTTCCAGCCAATCCGGGCATAGGATGCCTGATGCCTGCGCTTTCTGCTNAGGCAGATGAGCAGCTTGCCTGCACACCCACAGAGGAACTGCTGGATCTGGAGATTTTAAAGCCTGAAAATATNAAAGATACCCTGCACGCATACCAGATGGCAAAACGCTGCAATGAAAAGCGTGTGATGGCGGAAGCAGTTAAATGGGGTGAAAAAGGTGCACGTATCAATTCCATCTCTCCGGGAATTATTGTTACNCCTCTTGCCACCTGCGAATTCAACGGTCCTCGCGGTGACTTCTATAAAAACATGTTTGCAAAATGCCCTGCCGGAAGACCGGGAACAGCGGATGAAGTGGCAAACGTGGCTGAACTTTTGATGAGTGATAAAGGGGCATTTATTACAGGGGCAGACTTCCTGATAGATGGAGGTGCAACTGCATCATATTTTTACGGTCCCTTAAAGCCGGAGGCATAATTTCATTTGCTATAAGAAGAGAGGATGTGTATGTAAATGAAAAGAAAGTATTCTGTAAAAAGAATATTTGCTGTTATGCTTTCCTTTGTTTTGCTGATTGGGGCGACAGCGTCAACATATTAAAGGAGGCTTTGAAATGAAAAAAAGAGTTTTGGGAAAAGATTTGGAAGTATCAGCAGTAAGTCTTGGGTGTATGGGATTCACTCATGCCTATGGCCCGGCAATGGATGAAAAAGAAGCGGCAAAAGCAATTGAGCAGGCAGTGGATATGGGGTATCTCTATTTTGACACAGCAGAATGTTATACAGGAAACCGGGAGGATGGTTCTCTTGCCTATAATGAGGATCTGGTAGGAGAGGCGCTGAAACCATACCGTAAGAATGTAGTGATCGCCAGTAAATTTGGCGTACACCACAGTCCCNAGGGACTGATAANGNATTCGAGTCCGGAAACTATCCGAGGAGCGGTAGAGGGCAGCTTAAAGCGCCTGCAGACCGATTATATTGACCTGTATTATCAGCACCGGATCGATCCGAAGGTTCCTGCGGAGGAAGTGGCAGGGGTTATGACGGAACTNATGAAAGAGGGAAAAATCCTGTACTGGGGCATTTCGGAAACAGATGAAGNGTATCTGAGAAAGGCCCATGCTGTATGTCCTGTTACCTGTATCCAGAACCGCTATTCCATGATGGCGCGTTGGTATGAGAACCTGTTCCCGGTATTGGAAGAATTGAATATTGGTTATGTGGCATTCAGCCCATTGGCAAACGGAATCCTGTCCGATGCATTTGGAAAGGGCAGTAAATTTGCGGAGGGGGATTATCGTAATTTTATGCCCCAATATAAAGATGAAGCGATGGATGCCAATCAGGAGTTAATGGAATATATTCGCTCCCTGGCGGCAGAAAAGCAGGCAACGCCAGCGCAGATCTCCCTTGCATGGATGATCAATAAAAAACCTTATATCGTGCCGATCCCCGGTTCCAGGAAGGTGAAGCGCATCCGGGAAAATGCAGGAGCCGCAGAGATTGAACTTACAGCACAGGAAGTGGCGGAGATTGATGAGAAGCTGGATCATATGGAAATTTCGGGCGTGTTTGGTGGTTCCGAGGTAAAAAAGTAATATACTCCACGGAGAAAAAAGGATGTGTGTGATAAGAATGAAAAATGCAGGGAGACTTTTACTGGATCGGCTCATCGAACCAAGACAACAGATTTCTGACGAGAGAAAGCGCTTTTCTAATGCGGAGCTTAAAAATCTGATATTCCCTATTATTATTGAGCAGTTTCTGGCGTTGTTGGTGGGTATCGCGGATACACTTATGGTCAGTTATGTGGGGGAGGCAGCAGTTTCTGCTGTATCGCTTGTTAATCAGTTAAATAATGTGTTTATCATGGTGTTTACCGCGCTGGCTTCCGGCGGAGCGGTGGTGGCAAGTCAGTATGTTGGAAGCCGGGATAAGGAAAACGGGACACTGGCGGCGAGCCAGCTTGTCATGATCACCGGGCTGATTTCTCTCTTGATGACAGGAATTGTACTTGTTTTTGGATATCAGCTTTTTGGTCTTTTGTTTGGGCAAGTGGAAGCGGATGTCCTTAAGTCAGGACTTACATATTTGAGGATATCCGCATATTCTTTTCTGTTTCTTGCTGTTTATAATGCATGTGCTGGACTGTTCCGCAGTATGGGAAAAACAAAGGTTTTGATGGAGGTTTCGATAATCATGAACGCCATCAATGTGATCGGAAATGCAATCGGGGTATTTGTACTTCATGCAGGAGTGGCAGGAGTAGCGTATCCTTCTCTGATCTCTCGTATCTTTGCAGCGGCGGCGATGCTGATTCTGGCAATGAACAGGAATAATCCTCTTACGATACGGGTCAGGCAGGTTCTTGCATGGAAAACCCGGATGATCATACGCATTTTCCGTATAGCCATTCCTAATAGTGTGGAAAACGGACTGTTCCAGATCGCCAAAGTAGCGTTAAGTTCCATTGTCGCCATGTTTGGAACGGTGCAGATTGCGGCAAACGGCGTAGCACAGAGTTTTTGGTCTATGGCGGCGCTTTTCTGCATTGCAATGGGGCCGGCATTTATCACCGTGATCGGACAGTATATGGGGGCAGGGGACACGGAAGGCGCAGAGTATTATATGAAAAAGATGCTGCGTCTCACTTATCTGGGCGGAATCATCTGGAATCTGCTGTGCTTTCTGATAACGCCGTTTGTTTTGAAGCTGTACAGCTTAAGTGATGAAGCGGTGCGGCTGGTCATGATCCTGGTACTTCTGCACAATATTTTTAATGCGCTGTTCTGTCCGGTTGGTTTTTCAGTTTCCAATGGTATGCGGGCAGCAGGGGATGTAAAGTATACCATGTACGCCTCCATTTTTTCTACAGTGGTATGCAGGACGGCTCTTTCGGTGTTGTTTGGCGTAATATTCAACCTTGGCGTTATCGGGATCACATTGGCAATGGTATGTGACTGGGCAGTAAAAGCAGTGCTGATATTACTGCGCTGGAAAAGCGGCAGATGGAAGAATTTTAAAGTAATTTGATAAGGCATATGGATTTGGCTGTATGCGGCTGCCGGTAAAGGATGCATAAGGGCATTGTCTATCCCGGAAGAATGCGCTATAATTCATGACAATAGAATGTTCGTGAAACGTGGATTCTATTGTTTTATAGAAAAAGGAAAACAGCATTATAAGAAGGGAAGACATATGATATTCGGAAAACATATTAACCGCTATTATCTCAAATATGCCGGCTGGCTGATCCTGGGGCTGATCTCACTGGTTCTGGTGGATTTTCTGCAGTTGGAAATTCCCAAGCTGTACCGTATGATCATCAATGGCATGAACAGCGGCAGTGTCAGTATGGATGGAGTGCAGATGACATTTGATATGGATTTTCTGCTGGATAAGATCTGTATGCCCATGGTATGGATCATCCTGGCTATGGTATTTGGCCGTTTTTTGTGGCGGATATGCTTTTTCGGTGCGGCAGTGCGTCTGGAGGCAGATCTGCGCAACCGCATGTTTGATCATGCAAAGGATCTGAGTCAGGAATATTATCAGGTCAATAAAGTAGGAAATCTGATGAGCCTGTTTACCAATGATCTGGATACGGTGCAGGATTGTTTCGGATGGGGAGTTTTGATGTTTTTTGATGCGCTGCTGCTGGGGGTGCTGGCAGTGGCAAATATGTGGGAAATGGACCGGGTACTGACGTTTTTATCCTTGATCCCTATGGCTTTCCTTCTGGCGGCGGCTACCATAATCGGTAAACAGATGATGAAAAAATGGGATATCCGCCAGGANGCTTTTTCCAGGCTCTCAGATTTTTCNCAGGAAAGCTTTTCCGGCATTACAGTGGTCAAAGCCTTTGTCAAGGAGGCAAAGGAACTGATGGCTTTTCAGAAGCTGAATGAAGAGAATGAGGACGCCAATATTGACCATACCAGGTCCTCCGTATTGCTGCGGATCATGGTGACTTTGTTTGTGGAAAGTGTTATCTGCATAATCCTGGGTTACGGCGGATATCTGGTATANGCAGGCAGGTTCAACGCNGGTCAGCTGGTGGAATTTATNGGCTATTTCANTGCTATNATCTGGCCGATCATGGCTGTCTCCGAATTGATAGATATGACATCCCGGGGGAAAGCATCGCTGGAACGTCTGGGAGAATTACTGGATGCGAAGGTTGTTGTGGCGGATTGGGAAGGAGCACAGAAACTAAAAAATGTCCGTGGTGATATCGAATTCCGAAATCTGACTTTCCGTTACCCCGATGGAGAGGCAGATGTACTGAAAGATATATCTTTTACTATTAAAGCCGGGGAAAATGTAGGACTGGTAGGAAAAACAGGCTGCGGCAAGACCACTTTAGTAGATTTGATCCTGCGTACCTATAATGTTCCGGAAGGAACCCTGTTTATCGACGGNATAGATGTAAATGATGTGAAAATNCGCGATCTTAGAGCATGCTGTGCATATGTNCCNCAGGATAATTTCCTATTCTCTGATACGATTGAAAATAACATTGCTTTCGGGGTGGACAAGTATGACAGTAAGGCGGTAACTCAGGCGGCAAGACTGGCTGATGTGCACAGTAATATCAAGGAGTTTCAGCAGGGGTATCATACTATTCTGGGTGAGCGGGGCGTCACAGTTTCCGGTGGTCAGAAGCAGAGGATATCCATTGCCCGGGCGCTGATGAAGGATGCACCGATCCTGATCCTGGATGATTCCGTATCTGCGGTAGATACGAAAACCGAAGCCACGATTCTGGAAAACCTGCGCACTGCCAGACAGGGCAAGACTACCATTCTGATCGCTCACCGGGTCACTACCATTGAGAAGATGGACAAGATACTGTTCCTTGAGGATGGACGGTTGATCGCGGCAGGATCCCATGAAGTATTGTATGAATCCTGTCCGGGATACAGAAAAATGGTAGACCTTCAGAAACTGGAGGAGGAAGGAGAAGGACACAATGACTGAGTATTTGCCTATACTGATCGTGGGTGCCATTATCGGTGCTTTTGCAATTGTTTTCCTGCTTGCCTATGGCGCGCTGAGAAAGATAAAAGACGAGCCCGACAAGGAGAGAAATATGCCGGATGGCGAAATTATCCGGCGTCTGCTGCAATATGCCAAGCCCTATTGGAAAAGTTTTGTGATAGTATTTATCGTTATGCTGTTTTCCATTGTGTACGATCTGCTCTCTCCGCTGATCATTGGACAAATTCAGGGGCTGATCAAAGCCGATTTTGAACTGAGCCGGCTGTATGCTATGGTAGGGTTATATGCAGGAATCCTGATCGTATCCATGGTCTGTACTTATTTGCAGGCGATGATCCTGCAGAAAACGGGTCAGAAGATCCTCTCACGCATGCGGCTGGACGTGTTTACCCATATTGAAAGCTTAAGTCATGAACAATTGAATAACATTCCTGTGGGTAAGCTTGTAACCAGAGTGTCCAATGATCCCAATTCCATCTCCTATATGTTCACCAATATTCTGGTGACTCTGGCCAAAAATGCCATGGTGATCGTGGGCGTGCTGGGAGCTATGCTGGTGCTGAATTATGCGCTGACCTTGATGGTGCTGTGTTTTGTTCCTTTTGTGGTGTTGTTTACCGTGATTTTTCGAGAGTTTTCCCGCAGGGTACATCGCAGGGTCAACGATGCCACCACAGACATCAATACTTATCTGTCCGAAAATCTGTCCGGTATGAAGATTACCCAGATTTTTAACAGGGAGGAGCAGAAACTGGACGATTTCCTGAGCCGCAGCCGGACGCTGCAGAAGGCCAAATTTCAAAGAATGTTTGTATTCGGCATTTTTCGGCCTATGGTATATATGCTCTATGTTTCTTCGAACCTGTGTCTGTTTTATTTCGGAGCCAAGGGTTACATCAAGGATATTCATTACTTTGGACAGGTGATCGATAGTAGCATTATGGTATCTTTTTATATGTATATTTCCCGATTTTTCAATCCGATCCAGACACTGGCGGAGCAGTTTGATATGCTGCAGCGTTCCTTTGCTGCGGCAGAGAAGATCTTTACGATTCTGGATATGGTGCCGGAGATCGTAGATGAGCCGGATGCTATTGAGCTGCCGGAGCTTCGGGGCGAGATTGAATTTCGGGATGTATGGTTCTGCTATAAGCCGGATGAATGGGTACTGAAAGGAGTGTCCTTTCATGTGGAGCCGAAGCAGACGGTGGCTTTTGTGGGTTCCACAGGTTCCGGTAAGACCACGATCCTTGGCCTGATCTGCCGTAATTATGATATCCAGAAGGGGCAGATTCTCATTGACGGAATTGATATCCGCAAAATTAAAATATCTTCGCTGCGGCGGCACTTCGGTCAGATGCTTCAGGATGTGTTTCTGTTTTCCGGTGATATCCGCAGCAATATTCTGCTGCGCAAAGAGGATGTGGGAGACGAGGAAGTGTGGGAAGCCTGCCGCTATGTCAATGCGGATACTTTTATCAGCAGGTTAGAAAACGGACTGGATGAAGTAGTACGGGAACGGGGCAATAATTTTTCTGCCGGACAGCGCCAGCTTCTTTCCTTCGCCCGTACCATTATCCACAGGCCTTCAGTCATGATCCTGGATGAGGCTACCGCAAACATTGATACGGAGACGGAATTGTTGATTCAGGACAGTCTGGAAAAAATGAAGAATATCGGCACTATGCTGATCGTGGCTCACAGGCTCTCTACNATNCAGCATGCNGACAATATTATNTTGNTGTCCCATGGTCAGATCGTGGAACAGGGCAGCCACCAGCAGCTGTTGTATCAGAAGGGGCGGTATTATGACTTGTACACACTGCAGTATCATAAGCAGATGCTTCAGAACTCCTGAGTTATAAAGNTCGTATCATCAGAACGAAACNATAAGCTGCATTTTAAATTTTTCTTCGCCGTATACAGCATGAGGAATATCCTTCGGCATGATCAGCGTTTCGCCTTCATTCAGGATAAAAGATTCACCGCCAACGGTAAACCGTCCGGTTCCATCAAGGACGGTTACCATTGCGTCACCGCCTGATGCATGGGTGGATATTTCTTCTCCTTTATCAAAGGAAAAAATTGTCATGCTGACTTTATCATTCTGCACNAGTGTTTTGCTGACCACCTGACCGGGNTGNTATNCAATCTGNTCTTTCAACTGTANTTTCNTCTGTTTTTCAATNTTTTTATACATAATGNATTTCCCTTCCTAATNATCAAGAATTTTTCCNTCAATGGATATNGTTATGGTNTGNCATGGAATGGATGATTTCCCACTGTCCTGCAGAGCTTTCTTTGCGGCTGCTTCCAATCCGCCGCAGCAGGGAACTTCCATCCGCAGGATAGTAACGCTTTTAATATCGTTAATTCTTATTATTTCCGTCAGCTTTTCGCTGTAGTCAACGGGATCAAGTTTTGGACAACCGATCAGCGTAACTTTTCCTTTCATAAAATCTGCATGGATATTCGCATAAGCATATGCGGTGCAGTCAGCGGCGATCAGCAGCATGGCTTCGTTAAAATAGGGAGCCTTCACAGGAGCAAGTCTGATCTGGCAGGGCCACTGGCCAAGCTGTGAACTTGCTGCAGGCGTATGTGCATTTTTTATGTCCTTAGACTCCGCCTTCTTCTGCTTGGCAGCGAGAACAGATGACTCATCATATGCAGGCGCTTCCCGTTCTTCGAAGGTAATGGCACCTGCCGGGCACTCCGGCAGACAGTCGCCCAGACCGTCGCAGTAATCTTCCCGGGTGAGCCTGGCCTTTCCGTCAATGATCTCAATTGCACCTTCGTGGCAGGCCGCAGCACACGCGCCGCAGCCGTTGCATCTGTCTTCGTCAATTTTTATTATCTTTCTGATCATTTTTCTTCTCTCCTGATCTGATATTACGTTCCATGTTTTCTGCTTCCTCTAAAAGTCCCAGCAGGGAGGCCGCATCCATGTCATAACTTACATAGGAAAGGGCCTTGTAAAAAAAGCCGTTATCTGTGCATGGAGTGATTCCGGCCTTTTGGCTGCGGCAGATATCTGCCGCCAGTAGTTGAAGGCGTTCCAGCACAGTCAGCTTTGCCTTGCGGATTTCTTCATCGGCTTTATAGATCCGGCGCATATCGTAATCGGATGTATTCCCGCATGGGGCTGCACATTTGGCACAGCCGGGAGCTACGGAATATTTTTCCGAATAGATGTCATTTAGAATCTCCTGAAGCATCCCTTCATCATATTCCGGACAGAGCAGAGGAAAAGCCAGAGCCTTTATCACCAGGCCATCAGTGTCCGCCGTTTTTGGATTGTTGTTACAGGCGCCAACCAGCCCGATCAATGCGCTTATTATTTTATCTTCTATCAAAGCGGTTCCTCCATAACGTTATATTCCTAATTATACTATACAGCATCGTGAAAGTAAACTTTTGGGGGTATTTCCATAGATGAGAAAAAAGTGTTATAATTTTGAAAAAAGGCCGGGAAGAGGAGATAAAATGCAGGTTTTTGTAAAGGATAAGAAGTTCTATACTACCTTGATAGCGTTTGCGCTTCCAATTGCGGCGCAGTCGCTGATCACAGTGGGCGTAAATATGGCGGACAATATCATGCTGGGACAGCTTGGTGAGACGCCCATGAGCGGTGTTACATTAGCAAATAACTTTATCACCATATACCAGATCATGTGCATGGGGCTTGGCATGGGGGCATGTGTGCTGACCAGCCGCTTTTTTGGAATGGGTGATCAGAAGAGTCTAAAGAAAACAGTAGTTCTGATGTTTCGGCTGGAGTTTGTGATCGCCACTGTTTTCTCTCTTATAACAGCGCTGCTTCCGGGGGAAGTGATGAAAATTTTTACTCCGGAAGAGGATGTCATTGCGGTGGGAATCGGTTATCTGCTGATATCCATTCCCTGCTACTATCTGAACGGATATGCAGTGACCACCAGTCTGGTTCTGCGGAGTGTAGGGAAGGCGACGATTCCATTGATATCCAGTATGTGTTCCTTTTTTATCAATATTTTCTTTAACTGGGTATTTATTTTCGGAAAACTGGGATCGCCCGCCATGGGAGCAAACGGTGCGGCACTGGGCACGCTGATCGCCCGGATTGTGGAATTTACGATTATCGTGGGATATCTGTTTTTCAGGGAGAAGAATATCCGGCTGCATATTCGGGACCTGACCATGAGTGTTAAGGATCTGACTGGGGAATATATCCGGATTTCGATTCCGGTCCTTATTAGCGATACGCTGTTAGGTCTGGGCAACAGTGCCATAGCGGTGGTCATGGGGCATATCGGCGCAACCTTTGTGGCAGCCAATTCCATCACTACAGTGGTGATGCAGCTGTCTACGGTGGTCATTCAGGGTATCAGTCAGGCCAGCTGTACTATGACCGGGATCACACTGGGAAAGGGGGAGCCGGAAACAGCGCAGAAGCAGGGAGTTACCTTTGCAGCATTGGGATTTTTGCTTGGCATCTTCGGCTGTGGGCTGATCCTTCTGCTGCGCAATCCTATTGTGGGAGCTTATAATATCACCGAAGAGACCCGTCAGCTGGCAAAGCAGCTTATGAATGCGGTGGCGGTGGTCATCCTCTTCCAGAGTGCCAACAGTATTCTGACAAAGGGAGTACTCCGGGGCGGCGGGGACACGAAGTTCCTTATGATTGCAGATATTCTGTTTCTGTGGGTCTGCAGTATTCCCTTGGGGGCATTAGCGGGATTCGTGTTTCACTGGCCGGGATTCTGGATTTATATTATGCTGAAGATTGACCAGTTTATCAAAGCAATATGGTGTATCTTCCGGTTGAAAAGCGGAAAATGGATCAAGGCGATCAAAAGTACAAAAGAGTGATCAAAGGGGGCTGCCGCTTTAACGCTTGAAAAGTATATACATTCGCAACAAATAAAGCGGCACATTCACCATCCAGTCCTGCTCGCGGTAGTTTGACATGGAACTTCTGATTGCGTCTGAAAGTTCATACTTTTTACAAAGCGCACGCAGGCTTTTTGCCTGTAGATTTTCTTCCGCTTTCACTTCTATAGGAATCACTTTACCTGCTCTCTGCACTATAAAATCTACTTCGCCCGAAGAGTTTTCGGCGCTATAATAATACAATTCTATACCCGAAGAAACTAATTCCTGTGCAACAAACTGTTCCGTCAACGCACCTTTGAATTCGGTAAAAATGCTATTGCTTTCTAAAAGGGTAATGGCATCCAAATTGCACATTGCCCCAAGTAAACCCACGTCAGACATATAAATTTTGAATGATGGCATATCCATATAGGAAATTAACGGCATGCCGGGTTTAAGAATCCTATAGCACTTATGAATCAACCCACAATCTAAAAGCCATTGAATAGCAAGTTCAAAATCCTTTGCTCTTGCACCCTCACGTACTATTCCATAAATAAACTTCCGATTTTCCTTGGATAACTGCATCGGTATCGAATTCCAAACCATTTGAATTCTGGGAATCGTTTCTTTTGGCGCATGTTTGGAGAAATCATTTGCATAGTAAAGAAGCAACTGCTGCTGTATCGTTCTTACTTCCTGCAGATCATCTGTTTCCAGATATGTAGATACTACTTCCGGCATACCGCCGACATAATAGTATTTACGCAACAGGTCAGCATACTTGTCCGAAAATGCATTGATTAATTCATAGTCTTTATTTTCTGCCAGCTCTACCATCTGCTCTTGCCCGACTGCTAACAAAAACTCAGTAAAGTTAAGAGGGTACAGCGTCAAAAAATCGACTTTCCCTACCGGGAAAGATGTGCCTTCATGAAGTGCAATACCAAGCAGTGAACCGGCTGCAACAATAGCGTATTCTTTTGCATTCTCATAAAAATATTTCAGTGCAGACAGTATCCGGTCTATGTCATAATCCATATCAAACACATTTTTCATGCGGACTTTCAATAAATTATTACATTTTTCATGCGGACTTTTGATAAACTATCACACTTTTCATGCGGCAGCTCCTTTTATAGATAAAGCAACTATGTAAACTTGCATGTTTTCACGGTTTTGTTGCTTGTTGGGAAAAATACACGATGCTATCATTTTTTTGTAACTACTATAAATCTGCAAAAAGAACATTGACATTATATAGCAAGTAAATTTCAATGAAATAGAAAATTCAAGTTTATTTACACCATAAAATTATTACACGGAGAAATTAAGATGGATGTAATGCCTAAATATAGAGATGAATTTTTTGAAGAGCGCAAAGATTTACTAAATAAGAATCATGTTTACTGCAATCACATCAACAAGTTTATTAAGTATTTATGTTTACCAGAAGTACAATTATCAAATGCGCCTGCGAGGATTAATATAGATGTAGTTGAGGAGTGTATTAAGTATTATCACGATGAAGGAGAACTCAACTCCAGATCAACAATGGAGTCGCATCTGGAATCGGTTAAAAGTTTCTACGACTACTTAAGTGAGACTGGCAGGGCAACTGATATTTTTTCAAATTATAGTTACAGTAAATTTAAGGACGAAATAGTCGAAAAATATAGTTTATTGGAACCTGTAGAGAGAGGAAGCTATAAATGTGAGGATATAAAAGCTATTTTAATTAAACTGGATAAAGCTATCGATAATTTTCAGGGTGAATCTGCTGGAATCAGGGAAGAAGAAAGGCATCTGCAGAGAATTATATTAAGATTGTTTATTAAGTTAACATTAATTGCTCCGGCAAAAAGAAGTGTAATTACAAGTATAAAAAATCGGATATCACAGAAGAATATAAAAAATTGTTTATAAATGGTATAGATGTCAATATACCCTGCGGTCTGTCCAGAGATTTATATGCAGCATTAAAATATGCAGAATCAAAAATATGGAGCCTATAAAAGAAGAGGATAATCTTTTTGAGTACTTATACAAGTATAAGGGAAAATTTCGAGTTGAAAGCCTTAACACATGGTTTTATAATATTGCACAAGAATTTGGCGTGATGGAAAATGAATGCAAAGACAAAAAACATTGGCTGTAGAATCGATTAAAAATATGGTGATCCAAATGATGGTTGATAATATGATTAACCCCGTATTTATATCTAAAATCGCAGGACTTACGCTTACTATGATAGAAGCGACATATTATCCTAAAGATTGGAATGCTAAATGTGAGGAAGATATCAATAGGTGTATTAATAAAAGTATTGCGCAAAATGATTATTATTGTTATGTATAGATAAAATTTTTCACAGTGAGGAGTATTCAAATATGGGAGTCTACTTAAATCCGGGGAATGAACAGTTTATGGTGTCTGTCAATTCGGAATTATATGTGGATAAAACAGAACTTATAAAATATACAAACAGCCGAATCGGAAAAGACAGACCACTTATTTGTTCCAGCAGACCAAGAAGATTTGGAAAAACAATGGCTGTAACAATGCTTGCAGCATATTACAGTAAGGGCTGCCATTCCGAAAAACTATTTGCAGAATATAAGATAAGTCAAAATGAATCATTTAAAATGCATTTAAATAAATATAACGTACTTCTATTGGATATTCAATGGATGTACGGGAATGCACTTGAAGAAATGAAGAGAAATCCGTCTATTAAGATAGTGAGTTATATTCAAGAGCAAGTGATTGGCGAATTGAAAAAAGAATATCCGGAATATGTTCGGGATATGGATATTTCATTGCCGGCTGTATTGGCGAATATTAATGCCATGACAAAAGAACAGTTTATTATCATCATAGACGAGTGGGACTGCCTGTTTCGGGAGGACAAAAATAACGAAAAACTCCAAAAAGAATATATTAGTCTGCTTAGAGGATTATTTAAAGGAGCGCCATCGGGAGCATTTTTAAAACTGGCATATATTACGGGAATTTTGCCAATAAAGAAATATGGTACACAGTCGGCACTTAATAATTTTAGGGAACATACAATGGTGAGCCCAAGACAAATGGCAGAATATGTCGGTTTTACAGAGATCGAAGTTAAGAATTTGTGTAAAGAGCATAATATGTCATTTAAAGAAATGAATCGATGGTATGATGGGTATTTTTTTGAAACAATAGGACATGTTTATAGTCCTAATTCTGTAATAGAGGCAGTGGATAGCGGAGAATACGGCAATAATTGGTCCCAGACAGAAACTTATGAATCTTTGATGACGTATATTGCAATGAACTTTGATGGACTAAGACAGCTGATCGTAAATATGTTGAGTGGGCAAAGATGTTGTGTTGACGTTGAATCTTTCCAAAATGACATAACTTCGTTCAATTCCGCTGATGATGTAATTACATTACTGATTCACATGGGATATTTGGCTTATGACAATACGACAAAAGAAGTTTTTATTCCAAATGAAGAAGTAAGAAGCGTTTTCCTTCGAGCAATTAAAAATGACGGCTGGGATGAGGTTATAAAGGCAATTAATGCATCAGAAGCATTGCTGAAAGCCATCTTGGCCATGGATGAAAGAGCTGTGGAGCAGATGATACAGGAAGTTCATATGCAAAGTTCATCCAGCATTGTTTACAACAATGAAATTTCTCTGAGCAGCGTGATCTCGCTGGCGTATTATAGTGCCTGTAAAGACTATACCCTTATAAGAGAAATGACAACAGGCAATGGTTTTTCGGATATGGTTTTTCTTCCCAAACGTACTTCTTTGAAACCTGCATTGATTCTGGAACTAAAATGGGATAAAAGCGCCGAAGGAGCGATAAACCAGATCAAGAATAAAAAATATATATCTGCATTGAAAGAGTATAAAGGGAATATTTTGCTTGTTGGGATTAATTATGAAAAGAAAAGTAAAAAACATCAATGCAAAATGGAAAAAATTGAAATATAACTTTACTTTTGGCGGAGTCGGGAAATTGTAATGAAATAAATCATTTTTGCCCTGATTTGAAGATAATCCATCTTGCAATCATGAAAAGCGGATGCTATACTTATCATAACTAACAATATTTTGCGATGATAAATTGTATATATCAGTCGTAGGGACATGGAAGTCCGTATTTTTATTCAAAGGAGTGATGATTATGGGGATAAGTATTAACGTAGGTAACAGTCAGAATGCTTCTTATCTGTTCCAGAGTCTTTCAACCAGCAGCGGNNGNGGNATGGGTAATCTGAATTTCCTNTCAGATTATGCCAGCATTAAGAACGGCAGCTATGGTAAGCTTATGAAGACTTATTANGGTTCAGCTAAAGCTTCNACTACAGCATCCAGCAGCTCTAAGAGCAGCTCAGGCAATATGCTTGACAGAATTTTAGAGGAGAAAAAGAATCCGAAGGTTTCCAAAGAAGCACAGGAAGCAAATGCTAATCTGACAACAGGACTTTCTACNATGAAGACTTCTGTTTCAGCNNTGCAGAATGACCAGACGTATACAGATACGGAAGGCGGCAAGAGTGCGGCAGATAAGGTGACTTCAGCAGTGAAAGCTTTTGTATCAGATTATAATAATGTTGTGACTGCAGCAAAGGGTTCCACATTGACAAGTAAAACAGCGTATGTGGCAAACATGATGAGCGGCACGGCAGCAAATGCCGATAAACTTGCAGAAATCGGAATTACCATTGATTCCAGCGGAAAGCTTGAATTGAATGAATCTAAGTTGAAAGCAGCAGATATCTCTAAGGTACAGGATCTGTTTTCAGCTCAGAATATTACAAGTTATGGTTCCATGTTAGCATCGCGTCTTAAATTTGCAGGTGCTTCATCCAGCACGACTGCTGCAGACAGTGCAACATCGAGCAGTACCAAAGCCACCAGTGCAGCTTCTCTTAAAGCAGACAGCAAAGCATTGGCATCTGATGAGCTTTACGCAAAGATAAAGGATGAGGACGGCAACGAAACAGATAAGTATGATGTTGCCAAGATTTTTGCAACAGCTAAGAGCTTTGTTAACAATTATAACAATATGTTTGATACTTCTGAATCAAGTGCTAATTCCGGCGTACAGGCAAACCTGTCTTATATCAGAGAAAAGACAGCGCGTTATGCATCATCATTAGAGCAGTTTGGAATCAGTGTTGATGAGAAGGGCAGAATGAAGATTGATGAGGACACATTTAAAAACTCGGATATGTCCCAGGTACAGGATTTCTTCAAAAATTATGGTTCTTCTATCGCTACAAATGCATCACTTGTAGATTATTATCTGACTACACAGGCTAATGCCACCAATGGCTATACATCTGATGGAACATATAATTTACAGGGAGATCCTAATTTCCTTAATACCATATAATCTGGTTAAAGGAATAGCGGGATTGACATTTTTCTAAAGCCGTGATAAGCTTTTAAAGTTCATCGGAGGGTGTGTAATTCGTTATTCTTTTATAAGAATAAACCAGAAATTGCAGGCTGGATAAGATGGCAGGTGAAACTCCTGCTTTCTTATCCGGCCTTTTTAGTTTATGACAATAGAATTCCCGCGAAGCGTGGATTCTATTGTATATGAATGGAGGAAACGGGAAATGGAACAGAAGAATGAACTATTGGAAGGCAGGGTCGGAAGCACCCTGTTAAAATTTGCGGCGCCGTTTATGCTGGCAAGCTTTTTACAGGCACTCTACGGAGCAGTAGATCTGCTGGTGGTAGGACAATATACCGGTTCAGCGGCAGTATCTGCGGTGGCTATCGGCAGCCAGATCATGCAGACTGTTACAGGGATCATCCTTGGGATTTCCACCGGCGGAACTGTGCTGATTGCGCGGAGGATCGGTGAAAAGAACTCGGAAGGTGCCGCTCAGGCGGTGGGCAATCTGACAATCTTATTTATCGTTTTGGCATGTGTCTCTGCTCCCTTGCTCTTGATTTTTAATCATCAGGCAGTGGCGTTGATGGAAACGCCCGTGGAGGCGGTTGTGGATGCACGCCAATATGTTTTCATCTGTTCCTGCGGCATTCCGTTTATTATCGGATATAATGCTGTGAGCGGTATTTTTCGAGGAATAGGAGATTCTAAAACGCCCGTTTATTTCATCGTGATTGCCTGTGCGGTAAATATTGTCGGTGACTTTATTCTGGTGGGCGGTTTAAAAATGGGAGCGGCCGGGGCAGCGCTGGCGACGACTATGGCACAGATGATCAGTTTTTTAGCATTCCTTATCTATATGCGGAAAAAAGGACTGCCCTTTGCCTTTGGCAGACAGCATATCCGATTTGAAAAGAGCGACATGCTGTCTATTCTGAAAGTCGGGTTTCCGCTTGCACTGCAGGATGCATTGGTCAATGTTTCTTTCCTGACAATTACAGCAATCCTCAACAGTCTGGGGCTGATCGTTTCTGCAGCTGTAGGCGTTGCGGAAAAGATCATGGGATTTGCTTTTTTGCCTGCAGGAGCTTTTGCTTCGGCAGTTGCTACTATGTCCGCACAGAATCTTGGAGCAAAAAAACTGAGGCGCGCCCGCAGTTCTTATTATCATGGGATGCTGTATGCATTTATTTTCGGATGTGCCATATGCGGTTTCTCACAGCTTTTTCCGGAACTGCTTCCAAGACTTTTTTCCAAGGATGAAGCAGTTATCGCTGCTGCCGGACAGTATATGAGGTCCTATACGATAGATTGCATTCTGGTAAGCTTTGTTTTTTGTACTAATTCTTATTTCAGCGCCTATGGAAAAGCAATGATTTCTTTTATACACAGTATGATCGCTACTTTTTGCGTGAGGATTCCGGCCACTTACTTTTTAAGCCGGTACGTCACCGATTCGCTCTATGCTATGGGATTTGCTGCACCTGCGGCTTCCTTGATTTCGATCATTATCTGCGTATTTGTTCTTCACAGACTGCATCGGGGAGTTGATTTTTATGAAAACGAAAGAAAAATTTGACTGGAATTATTTTATCCGGCATATTGCTATTATTGCAGTGCCGGTGGCATTACAGAATCTTCTGACTACTACAGGCAGCATGGTGGATACCATGATGCTGGCTTTTTTGGGGGAACAGACGGTAGGAGCTGTGGGACTTTGCGCTCAGTTTTCAAGCCTGATGTTCTCCTGCTATTGGGGATTTGTGGGAGGAGGCATGATGTTTTTCTCTCAGTATTGGGGAGCCAAAAGTGGTGATGGCATTACACGTTCTTTTGGCCTGACTACTTCCTTTATGATGACGGTAGGCTGTATTTTCGGTTTTCTGGCTATGAGAGCGCCGGCTTTTATCATGAATATCTATACAGATAATCCGGAAATTCAGCAGATTGGGATTTCCTATCTGAAAATTGTCGGAGTTGCCTATATTTTGCAGGTGCTGGCTATGGCAATAAGCGCCCTTTTGCGTTCCATTGAACAGGTGAAGATCCCGCTTTATGGCGGTATTGCCTCGGTGATCTCCAATTGTCTGTTTAATTACCTGCTGATTTTCGGAAAGTTCGGTTTTCCTCAAATGGGAGTAAGGGGAGCGGCTCTTGGGACAGTTATGTCGGGAGTAGTCAATCTGCTGTTTTTACTGTTTTTTATTGTTAAGAATAAAATTCCCTATGTACTGGAATTTTCTCGGCATTTTCGCTGGAACCGGGAATTTATCCGTCAGTACTTACAGAAATGCTTTCCTATTCTCTGCAATGAGATCATGATCGGCGTGGGCAATATGATGATCAATATTGTATTGGGGCATCAGAGTGATAAGGCTATCGCTGCCGTGGCGGTATTTCGGACACTGGAAGGACTTGTGATAGGATTTTTCAGCGGCTTTTCCAATGCGGCCACTGTTTTGGTGGGAAAAGAAGTGGGTGCAGGAAATCACGAGGTAGCTTTCCAAAGAGCCAAACGCCTGGTATACCTGTGCAGCGGATTGATAAGTATGGCTGTCCTTGTTTTGTTTGCGGTTCATAACCCGCTTCTGCATGCCATGGGGCTTAGCGGGGAATCCTATAAGATTGGAACAGGATTGCTGATCATCTATGGGATAGCCGCTGTGATCCGTATGGGGAACTGGACGCAGAATGATACATATCGTTCCGCAGGAGACGCAGCGTTTGGCTCCATAATGGAGATCACATTCATGTTCCTTATGGTAATTCCCTGTGTGTATCTGGCAAATTATGCTTTTCATGCACCGTTTCTTCTGGTGTTTGCATTGTGTTATGCTGATGAACCGGTCCGGTATATTATCATGCAGCGCCATATGTATTCCGGAAAGTGGGTAAAACCGGTGTCCGATGAAGGACTTAAGACCATTGAAGAGTTTCGCAGGAATCATGGAATCAGAGAGAAAAATGTAGTACAATAAAGCAGAAAGGAGAGGTGATAACATGGTAAAGCATATTATTTTGTGGAAACTGAAAGAGGCTCTTTCGGAAGAAGAGAAAACAGAGGTAAAAGCAGGTATCAAAGAAGGACTAGAAGGTCTGAAAGGAAAGATACCGGGACTTATAGATATCAAGGTGAGAACAGAGGGTCTTGCCTCTTCTAATGCAGATGTAATGCTGGATTCAGCTTTTGAAAGTGAAGAAGCGTTGAAGGGTTATAGCAGCCATCCGGCCCATGTACAGGTAGCGGACACAAAAGTTCGTCCATATACGGAAATAAGAATGTGTCTGGATTATGAAGAATAGTATGAGCTTACGGGAAGATGCAAAACAGATCATAGCAGAAGCACTGCAGTCTGCTCTGCCGGATGAGGCGGTAAAGAAAGCACTGGAAAATGCGGATTTCGGAAGCGGCAAGCTGATACTGGTGTCGGTGGGAAAAGCGGGATGGCAGATGGCGGAAGCGGCTTTTGAGATTCTGGGAAACCGGATCGACGAAGGCGCGGTAGTGACCAAATATGATCATGGGAAAGGCCCTATTGGCAATTTACGTATCTATGAAGCAGGGCATCCGGTTCCGGATGAAAATTCCTTTCAGGCAACTCAGGCGGTGCTGGATATGGTAGAAGGATTAAAGGAAGAAGATACTGTGCTTTTTCTCCTCTCGGGAGGCGGATCGGCGCTGTTTGAGAAGCCGTTGATAGATAAAAAGGAATTAGATCATTTAACGAAACAGTTTTTGGCCTGTGGAGCTGATATTGTGGAAATGAATACCATTCGTAAACGCGTGTCGGCAGTAAAAGGAGGAAGATTTGCCAAGGCTTGCGCTCCTGCAAAAGTGTTTTCCATAGTGCTTTCGGATATTATCGGCAGTCCCCTGGATATGATCGCATCGGGACCGGCTTATCCGGATTCCACTACGTCGCAGCAGGCGCTTGCCATTCTTGAAAAATATCATATTCAAATATCGAAACAAACAAGAGAAATGCTCCTTCGTGAAACGCCAAAAGAACTGACCAACGTTAAGGCGCATGTGACCGGCAGCGTGAGCCTGCTTTGTCAGGCTACAGCCANGGCCTGTANAAAACTGGGATATGAGACAACGATTNTGACAGANTCNCTCNGCTGTCAGGCGAAAGAGGCCGGCGTATTCCTTTCCAATATTGCACAGTACCATAAAAATACGTCCCAAAACCTTGCTTTTGTGGCTGGCGGGGAAACTGTGGTACAGCTTACGGGAAAAGGACTTGGCGGGCGTAATCAGGAGCTGGCGTTGGCTGCGGCTCCCGGAATTGCNGGANTTAAAAATGNTGCTGTTTTTTCCATAGGATCTGATGGAACAGACGGCCCCACGGACGCCGCCGGGGGTTATGTGGATGGAAAAACACAGGAAGTTTTAAAGGANCAGGGAATAGACATTCATGAGATTCTTTTGAACAACGATTCTTACCATGCTCTGAAACGGTGCGGCGGACTGATCATTACCGGAGCAACAGGAACCAATGTCAATGANGTAGCGGTTCTGTTGATCAGAGGATAACAATAAGTATAGTAATTGATATTGTTAAAGTAAATGGTATAAAAACTGGAAAATATCGTAAAGATAAGATGAAAATATGAAGAAGCATTTAAAAGAATTTTATTTAATGTGATTTTAATTTTTGATAAGCGCTTTGAGTGGACAGAGTAACAATTATTGAGGGAGGCATATAGGGTATGCTCAATGTTTATTATGGAAATATGCCGGAGGCTATTTTTAATACAGCAATATATTTTAAGAATGTATACGAAGATGAGTGGATTACCGATCCGGTTGCAAGAGAAATGATTCTTGATGTGGATAAGTCCATTGTTTTGGACGGTGCGGTAATTGATAGTCCTGTCATGGGAAAGATTTCACCCACCGCCCTTTCCGGGGGTGTGAAAACGCTGATTCTTATGAAGAATGAACGCTCCAGGGTGTTTAATGCATCCACCTGCGGTGATAATTGTGCTAAATGGATTCTGAAATTGGCTGAGAAAGATGACCTCACAATTAATCTGCGCCATCTGATGGATTTTGGCGAGGGGGCATTTGATATCTATATAATGAATACTGATCAGGTTGTTCACAGCATGAAAGAACTTGTCCCAGTTGCCGGTCTGTATGTATAAGAGGTGTCGCAAATGAAAGGAATGCATAGAATAATTGTACAGAATAAGCGTATCCGATACGATTTTGCAATTAAAAGAAATATTACGGTCATCCGTGGAGACAGTGCAACCGGCAAAACAGCATTAGTTGATATGATACGTGAACATTTTGAAAATGGAACTGCAAGTGGAGTTGAGCTTACCTGCGATAAAGAATGTACAGTTTTGGATGGGCGTACATGGATTGGACAGCTTTCTATGATGAAAGATTGTATTGTTTTTATTGATGAAGGTAATGATTTTGTGATGAGTAATGATTTTGCATCTGCCATCCAGGACACTGATAACTATTATGTAATCGTAACCAGAGAGGGAATTCCGTCCTTGCCGTATAGTGTAGATGAAATTTATGGAATCCGTGATTCCGGTAAATATGGTAAATTGAGGCGTACTTATAATAAATTTTACCATTTGTATCAAATTACAGGTTTCAATCAGAGTGTTAAGCCTGAAAGAGTGATTATTGAGGATTCCAATTCCGGTTTTCAATTCTTTCATAGTATTTGCAAAAAGGGTGGNCGGATTATTTGCATTAGCGCACAAGGCAAATCAAATATTTTTGCAAATGTTGTAGACCATTTGAATGAGAAAATTTTGGTGATTGCAGATGGAGCAGCATTTGGATCAGAAATGGAAAAACTGGTGCGGCTTATGAAAGAGCATCCTAATATTACGCTTTATTTGCCGGAATCCTTTGAGTGGATAATTCTAAAGTCTGGGATAATAGAAGATCGTAATATAGCAGAAATGCTAGAANATCCAGAAGACTATATTGAAAGTAAAGATTTTTTTAGCTGGGAGAGATACTTTACGGCATTGTTAACTCTGAGTACACAGGACAGTTATCTGAAATACTCCAAGCGACAGCTAAATTCTGCATATTTACAAGAGAAGATTTCAGATAAAATTCTACTTGTTATGGAAGGTATTGATTTATTACAATAATTTGCAATAAGAAAGGAGTATTATGTGTACAGCAGCGACTTATAAGACAAAAGATTTTTATTTCGGACGTACGCTGGATTATGAATTTTCTTACGGGGATGAAGTTACGATCACTCCCAGAAANTATCCGTTTCACTTTAGAGAGACAGAGAATATGCCGGCTCATTTTGCGATCATCGGTATGGCATATGTGACAGAAGATTATCCNCTGTATTATGATGCCATAAATGAAAAAGGATTGGGAATGGCCGGATTGAATTTTGTAGGGAATGCTTTTTACAGTAAGAAGAAAGATGGGAAAGACAATATTGCCCAATTTGAATTTATTCCATGGATCTTATGTCAGTGTTCTACCGTGAAAGAGGCGCGCGCTCTGGTGGAAAAAATNAACCTTCTGGATACCCCGTTTAGCGATGATCTGCCNGTTGCACAGCTGCACTGGATCATAGCGGATAGGGAAGAGTGTATAACGGTGGAGCCGTTAAAAGAAGGGATTAAGATATATGACAATCCTGTGGGAGTCCTGACCAACAATCCNCCCTTTGATATGCAGATGTTTGCGTTGAACAATTATATGGGCTTATCGGTAAAATCACCGGAGGACAGATTTGCTCCGGGTCTGCATCTTACTATGTACAGCCGGGGAATGGGAGCNATCGGTCTTCCGGGAGATCTGTCCTCGCAGTCCAGGTTTGTCAGAGTTGCATTTACCAAAATGAATTCTGTTTCGGGAGACGGAGAAAAGGAAAGCGTCAGCCANTTTTTCCATATCCTTAATTCAGTGGATCAGCAGCGCGGGTGCTGTGAGCTGGAAGACGGCAAATACGAAATTACCATTTTTACCTCATGCTGCAACGCTGATAAAGGAATTTATTACTATACGTCTTACGATAACCATCAGATCACCGCAGTTGACATGCATAAGGAAGATCTGGATAGCAGTATGCTGGTGCGGTATCCGCTTATTAAAGAAGAACAGATCAAAATGCAGAATTAGTGATCGGTCGTTTNGTGCNGCTGCTCTTCCTGNTTCCGCTTCAGCCATTCTTCATCGCTTTCGTAAAAAGCGGCCTGCTCCGGAAAATGCTGTGCGATCTGCTCTTCAATACCTAAAACCTTATTNAATGTATCATAAAGAAGGAAATTTGATGTAAANAAGATCAGCCAAATGCCGATAAGGGGCAGAAGGACAACAGACCATGGCAGCAGCAGAGCNATGACTGCCCAATATAAAATCTGAATGCATGTGCAGCCAAGGCATTTCCCNAAATAGCGGATCATGAACAGCAGACAGTTTTGGAAGCGCTGTTTTCCGGTCTGNTCAAACAATACAAGCTGCGGCCAATACAACGAAAAAAACATGGTGAACAATACCATACTTAAAAAGAACAGGACGATGGTTCCGAGGGAGGGNTTTCTGACCGACCACCAGAACATCATCAGCATAAATGCGTAAAATCCAAGAAACAGACAGAATATGGCACCGGGCAGAAGAGCTTGGTGCCAGTTCTGCTTCCAGGCACGTTTATAGTTTTCCATACATCTGCCCGGAGCATCTCGCAGACTCCGAAAGATGGTATCGTATAAGCAGGCTAAGAAGGGACCTGCGATCAGACCGCCGATGATACCATTAATATTCCTCCAAGCAATAATGAATTTCCTATTTGCTGCCGTAAGTACAATCATTTAGAAAATCGATCAATATTGTTCTTATGTCCTCCTCAAAATTTTCCCTGCATGTCAGTTCTATACAAACGGCGTTGTTCTGATAGATGCCAAAGGCAGATATCCCGCGTTCATAAGGATTATTTTCGCTTATGCAGTTATAGGTAATGAGAGAATAGGATTGCCCGTTACAGGTGATATCTTCTTCTGACAGCACTTCATAATTGGATTTTCCGGCAGTGAGCCATTTGTCCATATTGCTCTGGGCATGCTGGCTGTCTGAAAATTCTCCTGATAAAAGGTAAAGCTGTGCATCATATAAATCGACCGTATTTCCCTCGCTGTTTTCGTAAGGCTCTGAATCGCCCATCGTCCAGGTGGCATAATACAGACCGTCTGCGGACAGAACATCCATATTTTCCAATAGAGTTAACCGGTTGCCGGTATTTTGAATCGTCAGATTATGACCGACTGTGATAAAACCGGAATCAGCCCATGTATCTTCTTTAGTTTCCTGAGAAAGTAGAGAAGCGTGGGCGCAGCCAGTCAACATAAGAGCTGCACAAAGAATACATAGTAAGGGTTTCAATTTCATTTCCTGTCTCCTATCTATTATAGAGGNCGCTCCACAGTGCGCTGCACTGCTCGGCGTGATCGGTTACGTTATCGGTAAAAAAGCATCTTCTTCCAAGATAAAGTCCGGAAAGAAGATCCTGATTGTTTCCGGATACAGATTCTCCCATAATGACGGTGGAATAAGTGCCAAGTTCCTGCTCTGAAAGGAGCGGACAGTCTGACCAGGCGATTACTTTATCTTCTNTGGAATAATCTGTGTCCTTGGGGCAATTTCCGTCCGGAGCAGCGAGCAGCTGAAACTCCATCTGAAAACGATCCGGATCGTCCATCAAAAAGAAATAGCTTTCACAGCCTGATATATCTCCAATGAGAGAAATCTCGGAAGCATACTCATAATAGGCCGTTTCTGCATCGGCGCCTTGAATACCGTCGATATATTGGTTGATTTGAACGATGACTTCCCCATCTTTGTTAAAATCAGATGCAATAGATGCAAATGCCTGCTCTAAGGCAGCTACNGTATCCTGCGGAAGCTCTGTCTTTCCGATGTATGCAACCTGAAAATCAGGGGATTTAGTCCAAAACCCCAGGTAATTTCCGATTATATTGATAGCAATGCCGATAAGGATGACTGCACACAGGACATACCATTTATGGTAATACCACCAGTTTTTTCGTGCTTTCATCTTTTTCTGCTTTTCTGACATTTCCGGTACGNCNGCTGTTTCTGATCCTTCCGGACTTTCTTCCTTTTTTAGACGGTCAAGGTCTTCCAGATTTCCTATACGCATTCTCTTATTGCTCCTGTTCTTCTAAAGCTTCTGATGTAGTTCCCCCGTATGCATAAGAAACAGGGAGGCAGACAAGAGGCGGTTTAACGGGCATATTTTCCTGA
Organism: Lachnospiraceae bacterium; assembly: GCA_014803415.1. Lineage (GTDB taxonomy): Bacteria > Bacillota > Clostridia > Lachnospirales > Lachnospiraceae > Suilimivivens. The sequence goes on along the minus strand of JAAVBZ010000013.1, from coordinate 85,663 downwards.
AGAAGAAGTTCGACGCACATTTCGGCAATATCCGGTACCGGCTGTACGATGGTGGAACATACATAATCTTTAGTTCCAAAATGCTGTATGCCGTCAAAGCCGATCACCTGTACATCTTCAGGAACCCTTTGATTCAGTCTGCGCAGTGTTTTCAGGATAGAGTAGGCAAGACTGTCTGTCACGCAGAATATTCCGTCAAAAGATAGTTTACCTTCATGCACATGGTCTTCGAGAAAACTTTCAAATTTTTCGAAAGGCTCTCCGTCATCTAAAATTTTCATTTCATATTGTAAACCACGTGCAAGGCAGCCGTTTTCAAATCCTGCTTTTCGCTTATTGGGCTCGTTAGCAAGAGAAGAACCTGTCCGAAGAAAGGCGACATGTTTGCATCCCAGATCCGCCAGNTTCTCGGCAGCCATCTGCCCGCCGGCNAAATTGTCACTGGCAATACACGGTATCCCGGGGCCCATNGAGCGGTCAATTGCCACAAAGGGGGTGCTTTCCTCAATGACGAGATTGGGATTATAAGTCAGGCCAATAATCCCGTCAACTCTGTTTTGCTGTACCATTGTAATGTATTCCTGCTCCAGACCGGTGTCGTAATCTGTGGAACAAAGGAGCATTCGGTAATTTCGCCTTAAAAGTGAAAGATTAATATAGTAGGCAAGCGAAGCATAAAATGGCTGTAAAGTATTGGGGATCAGGAGCGCTACAGTNCGAGTCTTATTNGCTTTAAGGCCCTGCGCATAGCTGTTGACTCGATAGTTCAGTTTCTTGATGGCATTTTCTACACGAATGCGGTAAGAATCGCCTACGGGCAGGCCGTTAACGACTTTGGATACTGTGCCGAGGGCAACTCCGGCTTCCGCTGCAACGTCTTTCATTGTAGGAGTGGAATTTTCTGTTTTCATAAAAGCCTCCTGTTCCGGTGAAAAGCAAAAAACTGTTTCATGAAAATATTAAAAACAGTAATGTGTTCCAGAAGAAAAATAGCAAAATTTATAAAAATAGCATCTTTGATCAAGTGATTTTTACATACTAATTATTGTTTTGACCGATTATATTCCGAATTATAATATAAAACGACAGGTTTGTAAAGTATATATAAGAGTAATACGTGAAACGTTATTTTATAAATGTGCCAAAATTTAATGTGCAAATTGCACAAATGAATTTAGTAAAAATTAACAAATAGTGCATTTAAACACAATTTATTATGGAAATGCTATTGACTTAATAAGAACTGAGTGATAATTTTGTAAATAGATAGAAATAACGTTTCACAGACAAAGCGCAAGAAATTGCGAAGAAGCTGGTTGAATTTCATTTTTTTATGAGGTTTAGCTGTCTGACAAGAAAGGAGAGAAAAATATGAGTAAGAACAAGTCAGCTGCTATAGGTCCTGGGACAGCGGCAAAGGGATCGCTGAAAAAGCGTATACTGGATAACTGGCAGTTATACGCAATGTTGCTGGTTCCGGTTGTACTAACGATTGTCTACAAGTACATACCCATGTATGGCATACAGATTGCCTTCAGGGATTACAAAGCCAGTCGTGGATTCATGGGGAGTGAGTGGGTTGGATTTGAATGGTTTCAACGTTTCTTTAGTGCACCGACTTTCGGCCGGATGATAAAGAATACGATATTGCTTAGCTTTTACAGCCTGCTGTGGGGATTCCCGATTCCCATTATTCTTGCACTGATGCTGAATCAGATGAGATTCCAGCGGTTTAAACGTGCAACACAGACAGTGCTCTATGCACCGCATTTTATTTCAACTATGGTTATCTGCGGTATGATCCGTATTTTCTTAAGCCCTTCGGGCGGATTGATCAACCTGATTGCAGGAACTTCTGTTGATTTCCTGACAGAATCATCTGCATTCCGTACAATTTACATAGCTTCCGGTATCTGGCAGGATGCAGGCTGGGGAATCATTGTTTATATGGCTACGTTGTCCAATATCGATACATCCCTTTATGAGGCGGCAAAAGTAGATGGAGCTTCTTTGTTCCAGAGAATTATTCATATTGATATACCGGAACTGACATCTATCATGGTCCTGAACCTGATCATGAGCGCAGGCGGATTGATGAATGTTGGATTTGAAAAGGTATGGTTGTTACAGACAGAGCTGAATAAAGCAACAAGTGATGTCATTGCTGTCTATGTTTATCAGCAAGGTATTGAAAACGCCAAATATAGTTATTCTACGGCGGTAGGCCTGTTTAATACGGCAATCAACATTATTCTGCTGATTGTGGTCAACAAGATAGCGGGTAAGATATCCGAAGATACAAGTTTNGTATAGGAGGTGCGGTATGAAAGCGAATGCAAAATCCGGAAAGCTGACAGGACTTTCTGAAAGAAGCAGTGACATCGTTCTGGTAGTCATCTGTGCTATTATTCTGTTTTTAGTTGCTTATCCATTGTACTATGTACTGATTGCTTCTGTGTCGAATCCATATGATGTATATGCAGGAAAGACTTTTCTTTTACCCAGCCAGTTTACACTGGATGGATATAAATCGGTATTTGCTGATCCAAGCATCCTTACAGGTCTTTTGAACAGCTTTAAATACACGATAATCGGTACCGTATTTTCTGTAGTTGTGCTTTATCTGGCAGCATATCCCTTAAGTGTAAAGGATCTGCCCGGCAGGAAATTTATCAGCATCTTTTTCATAATCACAATGTATTTTGGCGGCGGTATGGTTCCTACTTACTTGGTAGTAAAGCAGACAGGGCTTATCAACAACATGTGGGCGCTTTTCCTGCCGGGAGGCGTTGCGGTCGGCAATATGATCATTGTAAGAAACTTTTTTGAGAATAGTATTCCCAAGGCGATGATAGAAGCTGCAGAAATAGACGGNGCTTCCAAATGGACCACATTTATCCGAATTGTGGTGCCCCTCAGCCGTTCTATCATGGCAGTTATGGTAGTGTTCAGCATGGTGGCTTACTGGAATGACTGGTTTACGGCAATGATTTATCTGCCTTCACCGTCAAAAGCTCCTCTGCCGCTGGTTTTGAGAAATATTCTGATCAAGAGTTCAGCGAGCGCCAGCCAGGCAAGTACCATATCGGGCGGTTTTGCCGAATTGAATAAGATGACGGAGATGATCAAGTTTTCATCCATTATCATAGCGGCTCTGCCTATGCTGATCATTTATCCGTTTGTACAGAAATATTTTGAAAAAGGCTTTATGGCCGGTGCGGTAAAAGGCTGATGGCCGGAAAGGAAATCATATTATGAAAAAGTGCAATTATGGAAAAAAATTTGTATCCTGTGTACTTGCTGCAGGGCTTATGTTATCATTAACGGCATGTGGAAGTAAGGATTATGGTCATCATGAAAAAGGCGTTGCGAATACGGATGTGTCTCAGACTGAGTTTGCGATAATGGGCGCACAGAGTGCCCTTAGTCCGGGATATGACGATAATGTGGTCTTAAATCAGCTTCAGGAGGATGCGGGAATCAGTATTGACTGGACCACTATGAGCGAGTCGCTGGGAGAGCAGGTCAATATCCGTATAGCGGGAGATGAACTTCCGGATGCCTTTATGGGAGTGGGATTCAGCAACTATGATATTTCCCGTTACGGGGATGACGGGACATTTATTGATCTGACCCCTTATCTGACAGAAGAATATATGCCTAATCTAAGCAAAATTCTGGAAGAAAATCCGGATATACGCAGTGCGATCACCATGGATGACGGATATATTTACGGTCTTCCTGCAGGAGAACGTATGGGAACCGCAGGTATCGGCGCCCCGGAAGATTATAGCATTTATTCTATTCCTCAGTTTGCTATGATCAACAAGGCATGGCTGGATGATCTGGGGCTGGAAGTGCCGACCACGCTGGACGAATTGCATGATGCATTGAAAGCTTTTAAAGACAATGATATGAGTGCAAAATATTATGGAAATGCTTCGGGAACCACGATTCCCATGAGTACAGGATTTGACCAGTGGTGCTGGGGACAGAATATTTTTTATGCAGGTTTTGGTTTTACAAACTGGCCCAATGATGTCTGCAATGACCTGGTTCTGCGGGATGANGGGACAGTAGATTTTGTATGTATTTCNGATGAATATCGAAAAGCAATTACTTATTTCCATGACTGGTATGCAGAAGGGCTGATGGACATTGAAATGTTCAGTCAGTCTGATACTCAGCTGATCTCAAAATGCTCTCAGGGATATGTGGGTGTTGCCACATGGTGGTATATAGAAGAAGTAATGGGCGATTATGCAGATGACTATGTATTCCTTCCGGTTCTTGACGGTCCTGATGGAACGCATAATGTGACAATACGTACAGGCGGCGGAACCAACAGCGGACAGTTAAATATCACAAAAGCCTGCAAGAGTCCTGCCAATTTATTGAAATTCTTTGATATGTGGTATGATCCTGAAATTGTTATGCAGCTTCAGTACGGACCGATNAATGTCTACTTTACACAGCAGGATGAAAATGGTGTATGGCTGAGTATTTCAGATGAGGAGAGCAGAGAGAAATATGGAAAAGGTTCCGGCGAGCTGAAAGGTGAGCAGGAAGTGGCAGGACCGAAGCTGATCCTCAGCGACTATTATCAGACGACCTTCAAAATGGAGGATCGTGCCATTGAACGTCTGACAGATTTATATGAATTCTGGATGCCTTATGTAAGCAGTACGACTACTTATCCGGTAGACTGTGTATTCACAGGCAGAGAGTTGGATGANATTGACTGGTATAGAGCAGATTTTGAAAGTGCCGTATCTGAACAGGAAGGTCTGTGGATCAAGAACGGCGGTCCTACAGATGAAGAATGGGAAAGCTATATTAAACATCTGAGAGAAAAGTGCGGTATGGATAAGCTGCTGGCTGTGTATCAGGCAGCGTATGACCGGTATTCAGGCAAAGAAATTACCGAATAATTTAGGAGATTTATTATGACAAGCCAGATTTTACGCGATGCACGGAAATATGAAGAAGAAATGGAAAGAAAAATTGCATCTGANCTAAAACCGGCGTTTCATTTAGCNGCCCGNGTGGGTTGGATGAACGATCCGAATGGATTCTCATTGTATAAAGGAGAATATCATTTATTCTATCAATATCATCCGTATACTCCTTATTGGGGTCCGATGCATTGGGGGCATGCTGTGAGCAAGGATCTTCTGCATTGGGAATATCTTCCGGTGGCTTTGGCGCCGGATATGGATTATGACAGGGATGGGTGTTTCTCCGGCAGCGCTGTTGTGCTGCCNGANGGAAGGCAGCTGCTGATGTATACAGGAGTATCCAAAGAAGCACAGCCGGATGGAAGTATGCGGGAAGTGCAGACCCAGTGTCTGGCCACAGGCGATGGNATGGATTACGAAAAATNCNTGNAAAATCCNGTNCTGGATNTNCATCANCTGCCTGATGGCGGAAGNAAATATGATTTCCGNGATCCGAAANTGTGGAGAAAATCCGATGGCANTTATCGCTGNGTNGTAGCTAACTGCACCCAGGAACATGACGGNCAGGTGCTTCTTTACAGCAGTCAGGATGGATTTAGCTGGAAATATNAAAAAATTNTGGCAGCAAATCAGAANCGTTTNGGAAGAATGTGGGAATGNCCGGACTTCTTTGCCCTTGACGGAAAACAGGTTNTGNTNGTNAGCCCGCAGGATATGATGCCNCAGGGATTTGAGTATCATAANGGAAANGGNACNCTCTGCTTAATAGGAACTTATGATGAGGATACGGATACCTTTGTGGANGAGAANGATCAGTCNATTGATTACGGNATTGATTTTTATGCNCCTCAGACGATTCTTGCTCCNGATGGNAGNAGNATCATGATCGGNTGGATGCANAATTGGGANACCTGTAATCTTCACGCTCCGGAACGTNCCTGGTTTGGGCAGATGAGTCTGCCAAGNGAGCTTTCNGTCAAAAACGGACGGNTNTATCAGAANCCGATCAGAGAGNTGGAANCTTTNCGCGGGCAGGAAGTAAAATATGAGGATGTCGCATTNNCTGATATTATAAAACTGGAAGGGNTAAAGGGACGGAANATCGACATGGAACTATCGATCCGGCCCGGAGATGANCAAAATNTCTATCGGAAATTTGCAGTACGTTTTGCNCAGAATGATATCTATCAGACTTCCGTCAGCTTCCGGCCTCATGAATCNATTATAAAAATTGACAGGAANCATTCNGGTTCCAGGAGGGCGATCATCCATCAGCGTCGCTGTCTTGCAAACAGTGAAAACGGCAGGATTAAGATCAGGATCATATTGGATTATTTCAGTGTGGAGGTCTTTGTAAATGATGGTGAATATGCGCTTTCTGCAACGTTGTATACAGATTCTGGTGTAGATGGAATTTCATTTTTCGCAGATGGACAGGTGAAAATGGATGTGGTGAAATACGATATTCTGGCAGATTGATAAGGATAAATCAAAAAGGAAGCAATCATGTTGCGATTGCTTCCTTTTTGATTTATTTAACTTCTAAAACAATATCATCCAGGTAGGATGCAAACCGGATTTCTCTTTCTGTTTTAAATGTAACCAGTACGGCTTTGATCTGCTTGCCGACCAGTTCTTTTGAAAGAGGAAGTGTTACCAAATTCCATCGTTCCAATGTTCCGGCGTTATCCGTTATACGGCCGTTTGAGCAAGTCTCGCTAAAGCGGCTGCCATCTTCAAACAGCAGATCTACATTGACCATATTTCCGCCTTCATTCATGGGCCTTTGGCGATAGGAAAGAGTCATACCTTCCACTACCGGAATTTCTGTCTCAGCCAGCTGATATATAATTTCACAGTGGCCATCCGTCATACCGATACCGCTGAAAGCAAATCCAAAGTTTCCGGTATAGCAGACATCACCTCTTCGGCCGCGGACTACAGATGCAGTTTCCAGCTGTACTGCTTCCTGATACAGTATTTTTGCATGGGCATCGCAGACATCTACATTGCAGAACTGTTGATCCTGTGACTGCAGCCGACTCAGCTTCAGGCTTGCCTGTCTTCTTTCAAAGCCATTCCTCCAATATACCGGTCCGGTAGAATGGGGAACCGGAACTTCTTCACTATAAGGAACTTCACCGCGTAAAAGGCCGGTTACAGCGCCTGCCAGACGAAGATAAAAATCGGAAGACAGCCAGGTGCCGTCCGCAGATAATGTCTGGAAATATTGTCTGCCGGTAGGAATTACAGAAGAATCTGTTGCGGCCTTTGCCAGAGCCGTTGCTTCATCATATTCATCAAACATGGCAAAGTAACCGCAGTCTACGCCGGCTTTGGCATACAGCTTTGCCTGCTCCCACAGGAAACGTCCTGCATCTCTGGGCGTTGCGTTGGGATTTCCGCTTTCTTCAAAATTGCTCCAGGCAAAACCGGAGAACATAACCGGTTGATAATAAATGTTATGTTCCTTACAATAGCAAAGATCTTTTTCCAGATGGCGCTCAATCCAGTTATGCAGTGTTTCCTTACGAAAACGCCCCGGCGTCCAGGGGGAGGCCATATCCAGACTGGCATAAACCGCGGCATATTCATCTGTTACTTCCGTCCATCTGTTATCGGGAAGACCGCCGATCACGAAATATCCACGGTTCTTTAACCAGGTGACCAGTTCCAATGCATCTTTTGCGACAGGATAGCGTCCGGGTTCCGTTCCGGCCAGTCCCCAGATGCAGACTACCGGTTTGTTATCTGCATGAGCATACGCCAATGATGCGGTCAGTCCTTTTTCTTCCACGTTATGAATAAAATCTTCCTTCATCCGTTCAATGGCGGCACTGCCGTCGTGTCCGCATCCTGATGTATCGTACATAATATAGAAAATACGGTCATAACGCTCGGCCGCTTTCCGTATTTCGGTCAGATGTGAAGGCTCCGGCTGTGCCCCGGCACTTGTGGCGCCATAAAAACGCTGAATGCCTACGCCATCAATTCCATATTCTTTCATCCATCGGAAGTGCACATCTATCACTTCCGGTTTATGAGCTTCATAAAATCGTACCGGTTTTCCATCCGGATAAGGTTCAAATCTGGATGCATACATGGCGCTGTCCGGATATTCCGAGAAATCCGGAAACATTTCCGGATGGACATTTCCTGCCTCCGGAGCCGATCCGTTGCTCCAATGCCCCCAGCCCTGATCCAGGTCTTCCGATGCGTGAAACCATGCCTGATAACCCGCGGTCACCTTTCCCATTAAGTTATTTTGCTCTGTCTGTGCAGATGCGCCTTTTGCAATCTTCTGCATAATATCCCTCCGTTTTTCTGCCTTCTCTTTTTATATAGAAAATATGATATATCATACCATAATGATATAACAAAGTCTACTTCTTTATCGTTTTAAATCATAAGAGAAAGGTGAAAAACAGAACTTTAAAGCAGGAGATCCTTGATCTTTTCATAATCTCCGTTAAACACATATCCATTGATGCCGGTTTCTTTGGCACCGGCAACATTTTCTTCCCGGTCATCAATAAAAAGGCATTCCTCCGGTTTCAGCCGATAAGTTTTCAGAAAATGTTCATAAATCCTTAGTTCCGGTTTGATCATATGGACATCTGAAGAAACCATTACGCCGTTAAAGTATTCTTCAGGAGCAAAGCGCGGAAAATAATCGTGAAAAGTATTGTCGGCATTTGAAAGGACATAGATCCTATAGCCATTATCTTTGGCGTACCGGCAGAAATCCAGGGCACCGGGAACAGGCTTCATGCAAATATCCCAGTGCTCCACACAATCCAGCAGTTCTTTGTGAAATTCTTCAGGAACCCGTCTGCTGACCGGTTCGTAACGGTCTTTGTTGGAAATGGTTCCATAGTCTCCCTGAACCCATTCAGGTCCCTGAAAAAGCTCCTTTCGGATGATATTTTTAGCTTCCTGGGATCTGCAGAATTGATTTAAAGGTACTTCGGGGTTAAAGGTTAATAGTACATTTCCCATATCCAGAATAATATTTTTGATCATAAAAAACCTCCATATTGTCTGCCGGTTTATGATTTATCCAGAGTAAAGCCGGTAGAAAGCATAAACTGTGCTGCCCATTCCTCGGAGCAGTAAAAAATAATAAGTTCCTGATAGCCGTCCGTCATGTAATATAATCGTTTGGAATTTTTTTCTTTTTTAAGCACCTTATTCATATAACCGATTATATTACCGTCAAACCAGTCATACATGACTTTTGCCCGGAATTCATAAGGGTTCTGGTTGTAACGGAAAGAAATCTTTCTTGTTCCTAAACCTAATTCTTCGCTCATATGGCTCATTTCATCCTGAATATCGGTGATTTCAAACTCACCATTATTAATTGCGGTAATTCCCTGGAAAAATTGGGTATACATATTTTCAATATCAAATACTTCCATGTCGAAAGAATAGACCTGAGTGGAAGAAGGCGTAAAAGACCAGTCATCGTAGTCATAGGTGCCTTCGCCTAAAAAGACCAGTAATGTGACCATTACGTCTTGTGCATCCCATTCCGAGTAATATGATTCGTTAAAAATTTCAGGCATGTGATCGATCAGTTCATCAGAAATTTCGGTAAAGCCAAGTTCCTTCAAAGTAACAACAGCTTTATTTATCTCCTCTTCGTCAGTACCTCGGACTACAGTTTTCTGTCCGGAAAGAGAAGGGTCTGCTGAAGTTTCTGCAGGATTTTCTGAAAATAGTAAAAAGATAATAAAAAAGATGAAATATAATATTTTTTTCATAAAATACCTGTCCCATTATTACATAACGTTTTGCATCCGGCTCATTATAACATATCTTTTTCCAAAATAAAATTGTTGTGCAGTAAATCAGGAGAGGCTATACTTTATTTGTTATAGTTCACACGTCAGCCTGACAGACGAGGATTTCGTGCTTGCATGAAAATCCTCGTTTGCAGGCTGACGAAGGGAGCGTCGGTTCATGAGCAAAAAGAGCTGCGAAGCAGCGGAAAGCACCGAAGGTGTGTTTTGCGAATGGCGCGAGTGTGAACAGTAACACTTTATTTATTGCCGGCACAGGAGAGATTATGGGAAAACAGGAAAAAACATATATCAAAGTATTGATAGTCATCGTATTATGTGGAGCAATAAAAACAGCTTTATTACTGGGGACGATCTGTATCGTGGCAGAAGCATGGCTGGTTAAAAATTATACACCTGTTTATGATCCGGAAGACTATGGTTCTTTTACGCCAGAGGATACTTACAGCTATGACGGCAAGCTGCTGGCGCATCAGAAGGTGGTAAAGATGTATAATATGAAATATATGTCAGTAGAGATCACAGACAGTGAGACAGGAGAACTGGTGGGAAGTTTTTACCCTGCCCGGGCATGGGACTTCTGGGGGATCTGCTGGGAAAATGACAGTTACAATATCTGGATTCAGTCAGGAGATATAGGCACCTATTGTTATCGCTACGAAGACGGCGAGTGGGTATGTGACTGGTTCAATACGGAAAGGCCGGATTATATTGTTTCGAAATATGATAAATATAAATGATCAGCATTGGGAAAGGAAGGTAAAATAACATGAAAAGAGTTTTGCTTTTAGGAGATTCCATACGGATGGGATATGACAAAAAGGTCCGCGCACTTTTGCAAGACGAATACGAAGTAATTTTTTCGGAAGAGGATAACGGGCGGTTTGCTGCCTATACGTTATGGCAGGCGAATCAGTTTTTTAAAAATTACGGGCATTTTGACCTGGTGCACTGGAACAATGGTTATTGGGATATGAATGTGGAAGCGCCCATGACAGAGGCCATCCATCCGCTGGAGGAATATGTGAATTACCTGAAGCGGATCATTCGCCTGATCCGGCAAAACGGCGCGCAGATCGTTTTTGCAACCACCACGCCCATTTATGAACCGGGGGAGGCAAAGGACAATACAGGAACAGAAGCCTCCATCAATTACAGCAATGACTGGGTAGTTACATACAATGCGGCGGCATGCGAACTTATGAAAGAGGAAAATATTCCGGTAAATGACCTGTATTCCCTGTGCCTCAAAGGACCGAAGTATTATAAAAGTGAGGATATGCTGCATCTGACAGAAGAAGGATATCTGGAGATCGCAAGGCAGACAGCTGAATACATCAGAAGGATGATTTAAATTTCATGATCATTTCTCTCGTGAGACTTATGTGGTCATCTTCTAAAGTGATTTCGCCGCGGGAATACCACCCTGCTTCGGCAAGCTCACTGGTATCCAGCCGGATTTCGTCAGAACCGTCAAGATCGCAGAAAAAGCCCATAAGAAGACTTCCGGAAAAGGCCCAGGGCTGGCTTTTGTAGTAACGGATATTTTTGACTTTTAATCCTACTTCTTCCATTACTTCCCTGGCAACGGTCTGTTCAACACTTTCGCCGATTTCCGTAAAACCGGCGATCAGAGCATAATTGGTATAAGAGCGTCCTGCATATTTACTCATCAGGATCTTGTCCCCATTGAGAACGCCCACAATAACGGCAGGGGCGATTTTAGGATATACCATATTATGACATTCAGAGCAAAACAGCATTCGTTCTTTGCGGTCATGGGACAGCTCGCTGCCGCAGCGGCCGCAGAAGCGATTGTCTCTATACCAGTTAAAAAGATGGTGAGCCGTAATTCCCGCAAAAGCCGTATGTCTGGATAGGGCCGTCCTGAAAACAGTCACATTTTCATAGCCGTAACCATCTATTGTAATAGCGGTGCCGCACTCATTTCCCGGAAAAGCCAGAAAATATCTGAAATGATCAATAGAGAACAGATAGTAATAGCCGCAGACAAAGCCCTTCATTTCTTTTAAAGCGGGATAACGCAGTTTCCCATCCTGAAAACGTACCAAAACAGTATTTTTATCAAATACCAGAATAAAATCATGATCATCCGGTTTCACATCCTGATATTCATTATGATAGATTCTGGGGTAAATATCCTGTATCATAAAAAATCCTTTCTTATATCTTTTATAACTTAAATTTGAGATAGTAACAAACCTGGTTCTATGATAATATGTAAATGTTCCGCGGTCAATGTTTATGAAAAAGGCAAATGGAAAGGACACAGGATCATGAAATGGATGAAATTCAGAATAAAAACAATTACTGACGCAGAAGACATTATCATCAGTACTCTCTATGATATCGGACTTGAAGGAGCTCAGATCGAGGATAAGATACCTTTGACAACAGCTGAAAAAGAGCAGATGTTTGTAGATATTCTGCCGGATGGGCCGGAAGATGACGGTATTGCTTATTTGAGCTTTTTTGTAGAGGAAAAGGAAGATGGTTTCCTGGAAGTTGCAGGAGAGAAAAAGACTCAGGAACAGATCGTGGAAGAGGTAACGGCCAAGCTGGAAGANCTTCGTTTNTTTATGGATATCGGNGAAGGAAGCGTTGCNGTTGATGAGACTGAAGATCTGGACTGGATCAATAACTGGAAACAATATTTTCATCAGTTCACCATAGACGATGTGCTGGTAATTCCTTCNTGGGAAGAGGTTCAGCCTCAGGATCAGGATAAAATGATCCTTCACATTGACCCGGGTACGGCTTTCGGAACAGGTATGCATGATACCACTCAGCTGTGCATCAGAGCACTTCGGAAATTTATTACGCCTGAAACTGTTTTATTGGACNTAGGAACAGGCAGCGGTATCCTTGCAATTCTTTCCATTATGTTCGGTGCGAAGCAGGCAGTAGGAACGGATCTGGATCCCTGCGCAATTGAGGCAGTGAAAGAGAACAAAGAAGTGAACAACATTCCGGTTGAAGCCTTTAAGCTGATCATCGGAAATATTATTACCGAGAAGGCCATACAGGATGAAGTGGGATACGAGTGCTATGATATTGTCGTAGCTAATATATTGGCGGAGGTGTTGGTGCCCCTTACCCCCGTTATTTTAAATCAGCTGAAACCCGGCGGAATTTATATTACATCAGGTATTATTGATGATAAAGAACAGACAGTGGCAGACGCTGTCAGGGCAGCAGGGCTTGAAATACTGAAGATNGACCATCAGGGTGAATGGGTCTCCATTACTGCGAGGAAAAATTAAGATGAAAGAATCTGAAATATATNGTGAATTATCAGATAAAGAGCTTAATGAGCTNGTGGAAACAGCTTTGCAGACCAAAATGGTTTCAGCCCGCCTCTTGTCGGGAGGATTGTTTAACACCACTTATCTGGTGNATACGGAAAAATACGGAAAAACCGTTCTGCGGTTAGGNCCCGTAAACCGTCNTCTGCTGATGCCTTTTGAACACAGGCTNATGGAAGCNGANAANTATGTATATGANCTTTGTACGGAACANGATATACCGGTTTCCNAGGTTCTGACAATGGACCTGTCTAAGACATTGGTTGACCGGGATTTTATGTTTGTCCGTTATATTCCGGGCTTTCCTTTAAGTGAAGGAAATTTAACAGANCCGGAAAAAGTNTGTATTTACCGTGACGTGGGAATTGCAACAGCGAAAATGCACAGGATTACTGCTCCACGGTTTGGCCGTGTGGCTGAAGTAAAAAATGGCGGCGGATTCAGGCTTTGGAGTGAAGCGCTGCTTNATGAACTGTATGAATGGGAAAAAGTNGGCATACCCGCTTCCATATTCACGGTAGAAGAACATGACAGGATCCGCTTTCTGTTTGAACNGGCAGTTCCTTTTCTTGATGAGGTCAAAGTACCGCATCTTGTGCATACGGATCTTTGGGGCGGAAATATTTTGATNGGCAAGAATGCCGATATTCCGGAGTTTGCGGCTATTATTGACGGAGACAGGGCGCTTTTNGNAGATCCGTGGTTTGAATTTTCATCGATCCAATGGACTTACGGTGAGGAAAGCTTCTGGGAGGGATANGGAAGCAGACTTCCCGAGGAACCTGCTGACCGCGTCCGCCGCAGCATCTATATATTGCTGAATCGACTTTGGAATGCTTATGTTTATCTTATTGAATACAATCAACCCGAAAATGCAGTCCGGGAAGCAAATGATGCAAGAATGAAAATGGAAGATTTGAAAGAAATGTTTATTGTTACATATAAATAGTATCCTAAAGTTGGTAGGGCTTTAATGAGATTTTAAAGCGTCCGGTTGAAAAACCGGGCGCTTTTGCTGTGCTTTTCATTTCTTTAAACATGAGCACATAAAAGTATAAAATTCAAGTAAAAATATAATTGTTTTCAAGTATAATTCAAGGTACGATGAAATCACAATAAATAATGTTTCGTAAACATTAATATTTTTTCGGACAAAAATAGGAGGATTTGAACAAGATGCACAAAACATTACGAACTTGCAACGAACTGTTAAAGGAATACAGGGGGAATAATTCAAGTGATAATTCAAGTTCAAAACTGAATTTTTTAATGGGCGAGAAATTTCTTTCCCCCAATGGAGAAAGTAAAGATGTTTACAACATTACGGCGCCTTTTGAATGGGATGGGAGAACGCTTCTTGCCGGCAGAGTGGAAGACAGAGACAGCGAACACTCGGAAGTGGTTTTCTTTGAACAAACAGAGGGTAATTGGATACCGGTACCGGAAGCACCTGTTTTAAAGCTGCAGGACCCCTTCATTACGAAGGCGGACGGGCTTTTGATAGTAGGAGGTGTGGAGATCTTTCCCGATGAAGAAGATCCGGGCGCATTGTGCTGGAGGACAGTCTTTTATAAAGGAAAGAGCCTTGAAAGTCTTGAAAGATTTGCCAAGGGACCGGACCGAATGAAAGATATCCGTCTGCTGCAGCTTACGGACGGCCGAATTTTAGTGGCTGTCAGACCCCAGGGAGAAAAAGGCGGACGGGGAAAAATCGGTTTTACAGTATTAAAAAATCTTGATGAATTGACAGAAGAAAACATGGATAGAGCTCATATTCTGGAAGAGCAGTTTATCGCGGCAGAATGGGGCGGTTGTAATGAAATGCATCTTCTGCCGGGTGGGAAAATAGGAATTCTTTCCCACATTGCCTGCTTTGATGAAGCGGGCGACAGGCATTATTATTCAACCTGCTTTACTTATGATGTGGATACCCGGGAATATACTCCTATGAAAATGATCGCGGAAAGGAAAGATTTTGCACCCGGTGCAAGTAAACGTCCGGATCTTGAAGATGTTATTTTCAGCGGTGGCCTGGTAAGGCAAAAAGACGGTAAAGCGAAACTGTATTGCGGCGTGGGAGATGCAGAAGCTCATATGAGGGTAATTGAGGACCCGTTTCTGTAAAAGAAAGATCAACTCCGCGCAGAAGGTATTGATAAGAGATTCAGATGCCGCGAAAGGCGGCAGATTGGAGGAAAAATGAAAAAGAAATTAGTTGCATTGGTATTGACGGCAGTAATGGCTGCAAGCGTGTTCGCAGGATGCGGTAAAAAAGAAGCTGCCGTACAGGTAGTGGATTTCTGGTCCGCACCAAACCAGGGGCAGTACGATTACTGGACGGCCAAAGCAGAGGCGTTTAATGAAACAAAAACAGAAGTAAACGGAAAAGTTATCGAAGTACAGGTACAGCAGATGCCGGAAACTCCTTCTTCGGAAGCAGGCATTCAGACAGCGATCTCTACAGATACCGTACCTGCAGTTTCAGAAAATATTAACATAGGATTTGCGGCTACTTTGGCTCAGTCCGGCGTTGTCTATGATATTCAGGATGAAGACTGGTATAAGCAGATCTTAGCAAACAGAGCTATGGAAACAGCAGTTGAAGGTTGGAAGATAGACGGAAAGCAATATGTAATTCCTCTTTACATCAATCCTATGGCGTTCCAGTGGAATGTAAAGGCCCTTGAGGCACTTGGTTTTGATGCACCTCCTGCAACACAGGCAGAATATGAAGCGGTGATCGCAGCGTTTGTTGCTGAAAAAGACGGAAAAATGAAAGATATTGGAGTAACTCATACATTTTATCGTCCTTCTTTGATCAGAGCAGATCAGTGGTGGGAGAGATGGTATGATTTCCAGATGGTATATCAGTCTTATAACGGCGGCGGTGACTGGGTAACCGGAAATACGCTTTCTCTTGATGAAGAAAGTACGAAAAAAGCATTTGAGTTTATCGGAGTATTGGGAAATTCTATCATGACAGGTGAGATCACACCTTTATGGACCCTGGATCAGGTACCTGTTCTGTTCACTATTAATGCACCCTGGGAGATCAGCCAGTTAAAAGAAGCAGGAAAAGAATATGGCGTTGACTATGTATACGGACCTACTATTGTGGAAAATGCAGGAGATACCGCTTATTCTTACGCAGATTCCAAGGGAATCGTATTTTACAAGCATGACAGCATTTCACAGGATGAACATGACGGTGCGGTAGCATTTGTTTCATGGGTATACAGCGCTGAAAATTCCGCTGAAGCAGACCTTGAATGGCTCAATGTAACAAGCATGATGCCGGTACGAGGCGACATTGCAGAGAATGAGACCTTTGCGGCCATTATGGAGGAACTGCCTGCATTAAAGGGACTGGCAGAGTATATTCCCAATGCAGTTCCCAGCATGGCTCATGATAAGATGACAGAAATCCAGACAGCGCTTACAGAAGCAGGACTGGCACCTTATATGGAAGAAGTTTTAAATGCGGAACCTTTGAACACGCCGGATGCTGCTCCTTACGTTGAGGCTGCTATGAGCGCCATGAAGACAGCCGGCGAACTGGAATAACATAAAGCAAGGAAAGGAGATGCCCGCATGAAGGCACCAAAAATAAAACAATCACCCGGAAAGAAACAGGAAAGCATATTAGGATGGATTTTCTGTTCGCCATATCTTGCCTTTTCACTGGTATTCTTTTTGATACCTCTTATGTGGGCATTCTGGCTTTCCACAATGGACTGGAATTTAATGTCCGACGATAAAAAGTTTGTAGGGTTAAGCAATTTTATCAATTTGTTTAAGGATAACAAGGTACAGGCGGCATTTATCAATTCCTACCGGTATTTACTTCCTATCGTGATCCTGTGCTTTGCATTCGGCCTGGTAATTGCCCTGATGGTATCCTGTCTGCCGGAAAAAATAAAAGGTATTGTGGCAGTATTGTTTTTCGTCCCCTATCTGACCTCCGGCGTTGCCACCTCGGTAGTCGTAAAATATTTACTGGCCTATAATTCCATATTCAGTGTATTTTTAAGGGAGAGATTCGGAATCGATGTGAACTGGCTGCAGGAAAAGAAGTCTGCTTTCATCATTATGGTGATCCTGGTGGTATGGAAAATGTCAGGGTATTATGCACTTTTTATCCTGTCCGCTATTGAAGGGATTTCGGAAGATGTAAATGAGGCGTGCGCTCTGGATGGTTCCCACGGACTTCATAAGCTGTTCCATGTAACACTGCCTATGATCACGCCGACTTTGACTACGGTGATCGTTCTTGCCACGGGACTTGCTTTCGGTATTTATACGGAGCCTTATCTGTTAACAGGAGGCGGACCGAATCTTGCAACGACCACATGGCAGCTGGAGATCTACAATGCATCCTTTACCAGATATCAGTCGGGCTATGCGGCTGCCATGGCAATTTTAAATTCCATTCAGATATTTGTGACTTTGAGGATCATCAATGTTATTATGGATCGCTTCAATAAGAAGTTCGGCTGGTAGGAGGTAACGGAAATGAAGAAAAAGAAGAAAATCAGAACTGCGGTCATAACAGTGATCACATTGATCTTGCTGTTGATCTCCCTGTTCCCATTTTACTATATGGTAGTGCAGTCTATTCTTCCCTGGGACAGAGTTGACAAGGAAGTGCTGCCTACGGGATTTACCATAAGAAGTTATCAGTACCTGATGGGCACAGGCGGAGCCGGCAAGTCCCTTATGTGGATAAGAGCTCTTTTGAATTCCCTGATCGTATCTTTGCCTACCGCAGTGATTTCCGTGGCATGCGGTCTTTTGATAGGATATGCGCTGACGAAACTGCCCAAGTTTAACGGAAATAAGTTTATTATGGATTCTCTTTTGTTCCAGATGTTTTTCCCGGCGATTATTCTGCTGGTACCGAAATTTATGATCTCCAAGGGGATGGCTAACAGTTATCCGGGTATGATCATTCCTCTGTCGGTATCCACCTGGGCAATATTCATGTACATTAACTATTTCAGGACATTGCCTGATGCAGTGTTTGAAGCGGCTAAAATAGACGGAGCAGGACCCCTTACCATTATCAGAAAGATTGCGTTTCCTACTACCAAATCCGTAACTACCATCGTGTTCTTGTCCATTTTTATGAACAGGTGGTCAGAACTGATGTGGGATATGTTGATTTCCCCTAAGGTAGAAATGCAGACCTTGAATGTATTGATCTCCACTCAGTTTAAGCCCATGGGAAATTATCCGGGACCTATGTATGCAGCTTCCGTGATACTTACACTTCCCATAATCATATTATTTTTATGTTTCTCCAAGTATTTTAAAGAAGGAATCAGCTTTATGCTGAAATAGGTGTTATAATGAGCGTAAAAAGATGTGAGTACAATCCGCTTCTTACTCCCGCCGATGTAAAGCCCAGCGATCCCAGGTTCAAGGTAGACGGCGTTTTTAACTGCGGCGTTGCAGAATATAGAGATGAGATCATTTTGCTGTGCCGGGTAGCTGAATCGGTAAAGCAGGAAGATCCAAACAAAATAGAAATTCCCATTGTGGTGAACGAAAACGGGCAGGACAAAATAGATACTGTTATATATGATAAAAATGTTCAGACAGAATATATATATTCCGACAGCAGGTCTGTTTTTAAACTGGGACCCGGGGGAAAGAAGATGACGGCTAATCTTACTTCTTTGTCTCACCTTCGGACAGCTCGTTCCAGGGACGGTATTCATTTTGAAATAGATGATAAACCCAGCATCATGCCCATTGCCTGCGAAGAGTCATGGGGAATGGAAGATCCCAGAATTACACAGATAGGAGATGTTTATTACATCAATTATTCGGCGGTTACGGAAAATGGAGTCTGTGTTTCCCTGATCAAAACAACAGATTTTGAAACTTATGAAAGAATGGGAATTATTTTCGGCCCCGAAAATAAGGATGTAACGATCTTTCCTGAAAAGATCGGCGGAGAGTATGTGGCGTTTAACAGGCCGGTTCCTTTTGGAATCGGAACTCCCTCCATATGGATCGCAAAGTCACCGGATCTGATCCATTGGGGCGATCAGAAGCTGTTTCTGGCGGCGTCCAAAGAAGACAGATGGGACAACGGAAGAGTAGGAGGCGGAGCCGTTCCCATAAGAACGGAAAAAGGATGGCTTGTAGTTTATCATGCGGCCGATGCCAATGACAGATATTGCCTGGGTCTGTACTTATTAGATCTTGCTCATCCGGAAAAAGTAATAGCAAGTCTGGATATGCCTTTGATGGAACCGGAAACAGAGTACGAAAAGGAAGGCTTTTTCGGAAATGTGGTGTTTACCTGCGGTGCACTTTTAAAAAATGAAAATTTATTGATCTATTATGGTGCCGCAGATGATAAAATATGCAGGGCTGATATATCCCTTGAGGACATTTTTGAAATGCTGGGAGTATAAGAAATAATAAAGGTAAGGAGATGCAGATGGAAAAGAAAGTGACAATGAAGCAGCTTGCAAAGGAACTTGGTATTTCCATTAATGCAGTTTCACTGGCGCTGAATGACAGAGAGGGTGTCAGTGAAAAAACAAGGAAACAGGTCCTTAAGCTGGCCAATGAAACGGGATACCTGGAACAGTCAAATAAGTATAATAAGACTTATTCCAGTAAAAATATCTGCGTCCTTATCCGCAAAATATATTTTCAGGATATGCACTTTTACTCCAGAGTCATCTACGGCATAGAATGGCAGGCGGACAAACTGGGTTATGATATCATTATGCAGTTTGCAGATGACAAAGTAAATGTTCCCTCCTGTGTGGAAAATCACAAGGTAGCCGGGATCATAATTGTAGGACCGGTGGAAAAAGACAGGATCGAAGCCCTTAATGCTTATGGGATCCCCATGGTCATAGTGGACAGTACCACTTATGGATTTGCTGCCGACAATATTCTGTCGGACAACCGCAGCGGTGCTTTTTCAGCAGCTAATCTTCTGGTCAAAAACGGGTATCAGAAAATAGGATTTTTTGGAGATCTGGATTATTCCCTCAGTATCAAGGAACGCTATCTCGGTTATGTGGAAGCCATGACAGGCGTCATGGAAGACGGGAGCATGCAGACCGCTCTTCTGGATACCATGAAATATTCTCTCCTTAAAAATATAGAAGAGCATGTACTGAATAAAAATGTGGAAGCGATTACGGAGCTGATAAAGTCCATGGAAGAAATACCGGAGGTCTTTTTGTGCTCCAATGACAGAGCGGCAATTCTTTTGATGAATGCTCTGCGGTCTTTGGAGTACCGGGTTCCTGAGGACATCGGTATAGTAGGTTTTGATGATATGGAGATCAGCACCATGGTGATGCCCGGTCTTACCACTTTGCACATAGCAAAGAAGAACATGGGAATGAAAGCCGTGCAGACTCTTCAGTGGCGGCTGCAGAATCGAAAAGCAAAACCGGAAAAGATCGTACTGCCTGTGGAGCTGGTCATCAGAGGCTCCGTGCAGCTTGGCTGTCAGATGCAGGATGTGCCGGAAACTGGGAATATTTGAAAAATAACTTGCAGGAACTACCTGTCGATAGTATGATAAAATCGTATGTTTTTATCATATTTATCGGCAGGTAATTTGTTATGTACCAGTTTTTTGCGGAACCTTCAAATATACAGGGAACAAAGATCATCATTACGGGCAAAGATGTAAATCATATTAAAAATGTCCTTCGTATGAAAAAGGGAGAGGAAATCTCCGTCAGAGGCATCATGGACGGAAAGGAATACCTCTGCGTAATAGAAGAGTTCTTACCGGAAGAAATCATCTGTACCTTATGCGCCGCCAGGGATGAGGGATCGGAGCTTCCTTCCCGGGTATATCTTTTCCAGGGACTGCCTAAAGGGGATAAAATGGAACTTATCATACAAAAAGCGGTAGAGCTTGGAGTATATGAAGTGATNCCCGTTGCCTGCAGACGTGCAGTGGTAAAACTGGATGAAAAGAAAGAAAAGAACAAGATAGCCAGATGGCAGGGAATTGCAGAAGCAGCAGCCAAACAGAGCAAGCGGGGCATTATTCCGGAAATAAAAAAGGTAATGACCCTGAAAGAGGCTTTTGCCTACAGTGAATGCTGCCGGGTCAGAATGATTCCCTATGAGCTTTCCCGGAATATGCAGGAAACGAAAAAAATGATCGATACCTTAAAGCCGGGCGAGGATATTGCNGTTTTTATCGGACCGGAGGGGGGCTTTGAAANAGCGGAGATAGAGGAAGCNATGGCGGCAGGCGTTGTTCCGGTGTCTCTGGGCAANAGGATCCTCAGAACGGAAACNGCCGGCATGACTNTGCTTTCCTNNATCATGTACCGGCTGGAGGAGTGAAAATTTTGGCAAAAAAGAGGGAATAAGGTAACAAATCAGGCCGGAAGCATAAAATAATCATAGATAAAAATATTGAGCTGTAATAATACAGCATATCTACAATAGAAGGACTGGTGACGTCATGGAGGTTTATTTAGATAATTCTGCCACTACCAGANGTTTTGATGAAGTGGCTGCCCTGATGACAAGGGTTATGTGTGAGGATTACGGAAATCCCTCCAGTCTGCATAGAAAAGGTGTGCAGGCGGAGCAGTATATCCGTTATGCCAAAGAAACCATCGCTAAAAATCTGAAGGTAAACGAAAAGGAGATCTTTTTTACTTCGGGAGGAACAGAATCGGATAATCTGGCCCTTCGGGGCTGTGCTTATGCAAACTGCCGTGCAGGNAGGCATTTGATCACTACCCAGATCGAGCATCCGGCTATTTTGCAGACTATGAGGCAGCTGGAAGAGGAAGGATTTCGGGTTACTTACCTTCCTGTGGATCAAAAAGGCTGCATTCATATAGAAGATCTGCAGCGTGCCATCACAGGGGAGACTATTCTGGTTTCCATTATGCATACCAATAATGAGGTGGGTTCTCTCCAGCCTATTGAAGAGGCAGGAGCAATNATCAAAAAAATGAATCCCAGGATCCTGTTNCATGTGGATGCGGTTCAGGGATATGGGAAATNTAAGATACTTCCCAGGAAAATGCATATAGATCTTTTGTCTGTAAGCGGGCACAAGATCCATGGACCCAAGGGAATAGGATTTTTATATGTGGACGAAAATGTGAAAATAAGACCGATCATTTTCGGCGGCGGTCAGCAGGGGGGACTTCGTTCCGGTACGGAAAATGTACCTGCCATTGCGGGTCTTGCCAAAGCAGTGGAAATGGTGTACGAGGACCTGGATTACAAGACGGAGAAACTTTATCAGTTGAAGGAAGCTTTTACA
The DNA here is from genome assembly GCA_014803415.1 of Lachnospiraceae bacterium. Classification (GTDB taxonomy): domain Bacteria; phylum Bacillota; class Clostridia; order Lachnospirales; family Lachnospiraceae; genus Suilimivivens. The sequence goes on along the minus strand of JAAVBZ010000013.1, from coordinate 63,291 downwards.
GAAGGTATCAGNAAGATANCGGATGTGGTGATAAACGGNCATCCGGGAAGAGATGGAGCGCCCCATGTGGTCAGCGTTTCTTTCAGGGGAGTCAGAAGCGAAGTCCTTTTGCACGCCCTTGAGGATAAAGGCATCTANGTTTCTGCNGGCAGTGCATGTTCGGCCCATAAACCGCAGCCTTCCGAGACATTGAGGGCCATGGGAGTGGGGAGAGATCTGCTGGGTTCCACCATTCGATTCAGTTTTTCGGTTTTTACCACCNTGGAAGAAATCAACTATACTTTAAAGACTTTGTATGATATAATTCCTATGCTTAGAAGNTTCACAAGAAGTTAGCAATGGATATCCGCCCGTTAGACCATAACGGGCGGGTTTAAAAAGGAGAGAATATGTTTACGGCATTTTTGATAAAATATGCGGAGATCGGAGTAAAGGGAAAGAACAGACATTTATTTGAAGAGGCGCTGGTAAGGCAGATCAAATATGCGCTGAAGCGGTGTGAGGGAGAATTTGCGGTAACACGTACCCCGGGAAGGATNTACATAGAGGCNCTATCNGAATTTGATTATGATGAGACCGTGGACAACCTTAAGACCGTGTTCGGCGTTTCCGGCATTTGTCCCATGGTCCATGTTGAAGATGAAGGTTTTGAAAAGTTGGGTGAAGCCGTAGTAAAATATATGGATGATGTATATCCTGACAAGAATATCAGCTTTAAAGTACAGGCAAGGAGAGCAAGNAAGAATTANCCCTTAAATTCCATGGAAGTGAACATGGAGCTGGGAAGTGTGATCCTTGACGCTTTTCCTGAACTTAAGGTGGACGTGCACAAGCCGGATGTNCTTTTAAATGTTGAGATCCGTGAAAAGATCTATATTTATTCCGAGACCATTCCCGGNCCCGGCGGTATGCCCGTAGGAAGCAACGGAAAGGCCATGCTNCTTTTGTCAGGAGGGATCGATTCTCCTGTAGCAGGATATATGGTGGCCAAAAGAGGAGTTAAGATCGATGCGGTGTATTTCCATGCACCTCCNTATACCAGNGACCGTGCCAAACAGAAAGTAGTGGATCTGGCAAAGCAGGTATCCAGATACGCAGGAACGATTTANCTGCATGTGATCAATTTTACGGATATTCAGCTNTATATTTATGAAAAATGTCCNCATGANGAACTNACTATTATCATGAGACGNTANATGATGAAGATTGCNGAAAAGATTGCGCTGGANACAGACTGNCTGGGNCTGATCACAGGTGAAAGTATCGGACAGGTTGCCTCCCAGACCATTCATTCCCTGGCGGTNACCAATGANGTATGTACCCTTCCGGTATTNCGTCCGCTGATCGGATTTGACAAGATGGAAATNGTAGANGTTTCNGAAAAGATNGGGACTTATGANACNTCTATCCTGCCCTATGAGGACTGCTGCACCATCTTTGTGGCCAANCATCCCGTAACAAAGCCCAGATTAAACATTATCAAAAGNCATGANCAGAATCTGGAGGAAAAGATAGACGAANTGGTGCAGACAGCGCTTGATACAGATGAAGTGATCGTTGTGAACTGTGAGAGATGATGAAAAGAACGGCACATTGCTTNCCAATGTGCCGTTTAAAAATCTTAGATCATGTAAGGTTTTAAAGCTGTTAAAACTTCCTCGACATTTTCCTCTGCATGAATATTTAAATCGATAGGCTTGGATAAATCCAGGGAAAAGATACCCATAATAGACTTTGCGTCAATGACGTATCTTCCTGAAACTAAGTCGAAGTCAAAATCAAATTTAGAAATATCGTTTACAAAAGATTTTACTTTGTCGATAGAATTTAATGAAATCTGTACTGTTTTCATTGAAATTACCTCCTTAATTCTGATACCCTCTTGATAGTATGGTAAAGTATTCACTGGTAAAAGTCAATGATAAAACAATACAAAAAATATGGAGAATAACATGAAAAGTGTGGCATTACATAACCTTGGCTGTAAGGTGAACGGGTATGAAATGGATGTTATGCAACAAATGCTTCTGGAAAAAGGTTATGAAATTGTGCCTTTTGATCAACAGGCCGATATTTATATCATAAATACCTGTACCGTAACAAATATTGCAGACAGAAAAAGCAGGCAGATGCTTCATCGGGCCAAAAAGCAAAATCCCGATGCGGTAGTGGTAGCCGTAGGCTGTTACGTGCAGACCGGCAAAGAGGAAGCTCTGAAAGATGAAAGTATTGACCTGGCTATCGGAAACAACCGGAAAAAAGATCTGATCCCCATATTGGAAGAGTTTTTTTCGGAGCGTGAAAAAAAGAATAAGACGCTGAATGGAAAGTCAGTGATCGATATTGATCATACAGACGAGTATGAGTCCATGATGCTGAAACATACTGCCGGGCATACCCGGGCCTTTATTAAAATCCAGGATGGNTGTAATCAATTNTGTTCTTATTGTATCATTCCTTATGCCAGAGGCAGGGTAAGAAGCCGAAATGAGGAGGAGATTCTTGANGAAGCANAAAATCTTGCCCGCAGCGGTTATAAAGAGGTGGTTCTTACAGGAATTCATATCAGCTCCTATGGGCTTGACTTTGACGGGATCACCAATATATCTGCAGGAGAGGATTTCCCTTATGAAAGGTTACTGGGACTTATCCAAAAACTTNATGAGGTGGAAGGAATAGAGAGGATACGTCTCGGTTCTCTGGAGCCCAGGATCGTAACGGAAGAATTTATAAAAGAGCTTTCACAGCTTCCCGGGTTCTGCCCTCACTTCCACTTATCCCTGCAGAGCGGATGTGATACTGTTCTGAAACGCATGAATAGAAAGTACACTACAGGGGAATACTATGACAAGGTATGTATTCTCCGTAAATATTTCGACAACCCTTCCATTACAACAGATGTGATCGTTGGCTTTCCGGGAGAGACCCGAGAAGAATTTGAAATGACACGTAAGTTTCTTGAACATGTGGGATTTTATGAAATGCATATTTTCAAGTACTCAAAACGTCAGGGAACCATAGCCGCAGCCATGGAGCACCAGATCACAGAAAGCGAAAAGGCAAAGAGAAGCGATATCCTGATGGAACTGGAACAGGAGATGTCGCATAAATACAGACAAGAATGTTTACATAAAGAAATGGCGGTCCTGTTTGAAGAAGAGAAAGAAATAAACGGCGTNNTGTATCAGATCGGGCATAGCAGGGAATATATTAAAGCGGCTTTCNTTTCAAAGGAGAAACTCGCAGGACAGATCGTCAAAGGAAGAGGATATGATTTTTTACAGCAGGACATTCTTCTTTTTGAAAGAGGACTTGCTTAGTACAAATACCATTGAATTTTATGATAAAATGGGGTAAGATAAAAACTAACAGGGTTAGACAAAATAAGAGGTGCGACTAATGCAGGACTTAGGGAATACACAGTTTTTTAAGGTTGAGACCGATAATAACACNGTAAAGAAGACANTGAATGAGGTCTATCAGGCATTGACAGAGAAGGGATATAATCCTGTCAACCAGATCGTAGGATATATTATGTCAGGNGATCCTACTTATATTACCAGCTATCGNAATGCAAGAAGCCTGATCATGAGAGTNGAGAGGGATGAACTTGTAGAAGANCTGTTGACGGAATATATAAGCAGCAATCACTGGGAATAGTGTGATATGAGAATAATGGGTTTGGATTTCGGAGCAAAAACAGTAGGGGTGGCGATCAGTGACCCTTTNCTTATTACTGCTCAGGGAATAGAAATTATCAGAAGAAAAGATGAAAATAAATTACGTCAGACATTAGCCAGAATAGAAGAACTGATNTTGGAGTATCANGTGGAAGAGATCGTGCTGGGATTCCCCAAAAATATGAACGATACACTTGGCGTAAGAGCGGAGCTTACTCTTGAATTTAAAGAGAAGATCGAAAGGCGTACAGGACTGCCTGTGCACATGTGGGATGAACGGCTGACTACGGTTGCAGCAGACAAGGCTATGATGGAGGCAGGTATCCGCAGAGAAAACAGGAAAGAATATGTGGACAAGATCGCAGCAGTATTTATTCTGCAGGGATATCTTGATCTGCNCGGCNCCGGACAACAGNAAGAGGTATAATATTTGGAAAAGATAGCATTTGCTCTGGAAGGAGCTGAAACAGCCTGGTTTTATATACTGGAACAGACGACAATAGGCGGCAGACACTATATATTGGTAACAGANGAAGAAGAAGGNGATTCCGAAGCNCTTATTTTGAAGGAACTCTTANGTGAACAAAGTACGGAAAGCATCTACGAAATCGTAGAAGATGATACGGAACTGTCTGCGGTAGCAGCCGTATTTGAAAATTTGCTTGAAGATATAGAAATTGAAAAATAATACAGTTACTGTCGGGCCAAATTCAATGACAGACCAATCCTTAATGATAGGCTCATGCACCGGGAATACGGAGAAGGGAAAGTGCATGGGTCATCATTGATATATGCGGTTATCTGTCCAGAAGGAAAGCCCTGCAGTTGTTGTAAGAATGTGGAGGTAAACTGATTGAANAAAATTGAAAAACAAAATGCTTCCGGTCTTAAAGTGATACCCCTTGGCGGATTGGAACAGATCGGTATGAACATTACTGCCTTTGAGTATGANGACAGTATTATTGTGGTAGACTGCGGTNTNTCNTTTCCTGAGGATGATATGCTGGGTATNGANCTTGTTATTCCGGATATTACGTATTTAAAGAATAATATCGATAAAGTAAAGGGATTTATGATCACTCATGGTCATGAAGATCATATCGGAGCCCTGCCTTATGTAATGAAAGAGATCAATGTTCCCATTTATGCCACCAGATTGACCATGGGGCTGATTGAAAACAAATTGCGGGAACATAATCTTCTTAACACTGTAAAACGTAAAGTGGTCAAATTCGGACAGTCTATTAATTTGGGACAGTTCNGGNTCGAGTTCATCAAGACAAATCANAGTATTGTAGATGCGGCAGCGCTGGCAATCTATTCTCCGGCGGGTATCGTAGTGCATACNGGAGACTTTAAGGTTGATTATACGCCGGTATTTGGNGATGCGATNGATCTGCAGAGNTTTGCAGAGCTTGGTAAAAAAGGAGTCCTTGCCCTTATGTGCGATTCCACCAATGCGGAACGGCCCGGTTTTACCCCTTCGGAGCGCACGCTGGGAAAGACGTTTGATGCCATATTTGAAGAACACAAAAATACACGTATCATTATTGCAACATTTGCATCCAATGTAGACCGTGTACAGCAGATCATTAATTCTGCCTATAANTTCGGCCGGAAAGTGGTAGTAGAAGGCAGAAGTATGGTAAATACTATTGAGGTGGCAACAAATCTCGGATGCTTAAGTATACCGGATCAGACACTGATAGATATTGAACAGCTTAAAAATTATCCCGATGAAAAGACAGTCATTATTACTACCGGAAGTCAGGGTGAAAGCATGGCGGCCCTTAGCCGTATGGCTGAAAACAATCATAAAAAAATATCCATAGGCCCCGGGGATACGGTTATTTTTTCTTCCAATCCCATACCGGGCAATGAAAAGGCGGTTACCAATGTGATCAATGAGCTTCTTATAAAGGGAGCGGATGTTATTTTCCAGGATGTTCATGTATCGGGACATGCCTGCCAGGAAGAGATCAAGTTAATTTACTCTCTGGTGCATCCTAAGTATGCTATTCCTGTTCACGGAGAATATAAGCATTTGATCGCCCAGGCTAAAATTGCAAAAGAACTGGGCATTCCCAAGGAAAATATATTTATTCTTCAGTCCGGTGATGTATTGGAGCTGACAGAGGATTCAGCAGCGGTAACAGGTAAGGTTCCNGTGGGAGATATCCTTGTGGATGGACTTGGNGTCGGAGATGTAGGGAATATTGTTCTTCGCGACAGACAGCATCTGTCCCAGGATGGCATTTTAATTGTAGTNCTTGGCCTTGACGGTGCCACGGACGAACTTGTCTGNGGGCCGGATATAGTTTCCAGAGGATTTGTTTATGTCAGAGAATCGGATGAGCTGATGGACGAGGCGAGAATTGTTGTAAATGAAGCAGTGGAATACTGCCTGGAGAGAGGAATGACCGATTGGGGCAAATTAAAAGGTTCCATTAAAGATTCCCTCAGTGAATTTGTCTGGAAAAAGACGAAACGCCGTCCNATGATCCTTCCGATCATTATGGAAATATAATAANAAAAGAAGATAATTCATAAATACGGAGGCTTTTTATATGCAGAGCAGCTTGGAGAATGCAACATTAGAGTATGTGAAAGCGATCAAGGAAACGGATATTTACAGGAAATACTGCGAACAGCTGGAAAGATTAAAAGGATATCCGGAACAGTACGGTAAGGTAAATGAGTATAGGCATAAAAATTTTGAGATCCAGAATACNACNCGAAANGATGAANTGTTTGACAAGATGGATGAATTTGAACNGNANTATGANAAGTTTCGGGAAGATCCNATAGTGGATGATTTNCTGAGGGCTGAACTGGCATTTTGCCGAATGATGCAGGAGATCNATCTTCGTATTACGGAAGAGATAGACTTTGAATAGAAACTCTGTTTAAAGAAAGGTATGGTCATTATATGAGTGTAAAATATCTGATAGGTGCTGTAATTGAAACAGTTATTAAAGTNATTGTAATAGCGGTGGTGGTAATCTTCGTATTCCGCACTGCTACAGCAGCCTATGATTTCGGATATAGAGTATTTGCTGATAAACCGGTATCAACATCCGGCGGAAGAACGATCACGATAGGTATTGCNGAAAGCGCAGACATCAAAGATATAGCGGAAATGCTGCAGGAAAAAGGACTGATAGAAGATTCCAGATTATTTATCATACAGGAACTTTTATCTGCTTATCATGATAAGATNATTCCGGGTATTTATGATCTGAATACAGGTATGACTGCCGAAGAAATGCTGGCGGTCATGTCTACGCCGGTGGAAGAGNATCACAGNGTGGGTACGGCAGATCAGGAAGAAGAGGATGAGGAAGAAGATCCTGAGACAGAAAATACAGAGGGAATGTCAGAAGAATAAAGAGGAACATAAAATGATAACGGAAGAAAGAATCAGTACATTTATTAATTCCTTTGATTCCGGCAATACTCCTTTTCTGAATGAACTGGAAAGATATGCAGCCACCACCAATGTGCCGATCATCAGGCCACAGATGCAGAGNCTTTTAAAGCTNCTGTTAGTCATGAAGCAGCCGAAAAAGATTCTGGAGGTGGGAACGGCCATTGGTTTTTCTGCATTGCTGATGAGTGAATACGGACCCGGGGATTTAAAGATAACTACCATAGAAAAGTATGAAAAAAGGATTCCTATTGCCAGAGAGAATTTTAAAAAGGCAGGAAAAGAAGAAAGCATTACATTGCTGGAAGGNGATGCCGCAGAAATATTGAAAGNGCTGGATGNCACATATGATATGATCTTCATGGATGCAGCCAAAGGGCAGTACATTAATTTCCTTCCGGATATTTTAAGGCTTATGCCAAAAGGCGGACTGTTAATATCCGATAATGTCCTGCAGGATGGAGATGTTCTGGAATCCCGGTATGCAGTAACCAGGAGGAACAGAACTATCCACGCCAGAATGAGAGATTATCTCTATGAACTAAAACACAATGAAGATCTGCAGACGGATATCCTTCCNATAGGAGATGGAGTGACGATCAGCGTCCGCAGATAAAGCCTTTACCGGCGGAATGAGAGGAAATATGAAAAAGCCAGAGCTTTTAATACCGGCAAGCAGTCTGGAAGTTTTGAAAACAGCGGTCATATTCGGAGCCGATGCAGTATATATTGGNGGNGAAGCCTTCAGCCTTCGCGCCAAGGCCAGAAANTTTTCCAAAGANGACATGGNAGAAGGGATCCGGTTTGCCCATGAGCATGGAGTAAAGGTACATGTAACTGCCAATATACTGGCCCACAACAGAGATATTGAACAGGCGGCCGACTATTTTAAAGAGTTAAAAGAAATGAAGCCGGATGCACTGATCATATCGGATCCCGGCATGTTTACTCTGGCCAGGGANATCTGTCCGGAAATAGATATTCATATTTCNACCCAGGCCAANAATACCAATTATATGACCTANCTTTTCTGGTATAAGCANGGTGCCAAAAGAGTAGTTTCNGCAAGAGAGCTGTCCATTGAGGAGATAAAGGAGATCCGTGCAAGGATTCCGGAGGATATGGAGATAGAAAGCTTTATTCACGGAGCCATGTGCATTTCTTATTCCGGAAGGTGTCTTCTCAGTAATTATTTTACCGGAAGAGACGCCAACCAGGGAGCATGTACTCACCCATGCAGGTGGAAGTATGCAGTGGTGGAAGAGAGCCGTCCGGGAGAATATCTGCCTGTTTATGAAAACGAAAGAGGAACTTACATCTTTAATTCCAAAGACCTTTGTATGATCGGACATATTCCCGAGATGGTGAAAGCGGGAATTGACAGCTTTAAGATAGAAGGAAGAATGAAAACAGCGCTCTATGTGGCGGCGGTTGCCAGGACTTACCGAAAAGCAATTGATGATTATTTTGAATCCGAAGAAAAATATCTTGCCAATATGGACTGGTATACAGAAGAGATAGCCAAGTGCACATACCGCCAGTTCACTACNGGATTTTATTTCGGAAAGCCTGATGAGAATACCCAGATCTATGATTCCAATACCTATGTAAATGAGTACATTTATCTTGGAATCGTGGAGGAAGCCATGCAGCGGGCAGNTGATCTTCCGGAAGGATATACCAATATTACNNTTGTCAGGATNGAGCAGAGAAATAAGTTCTGTGTAGGAGATGAAATCGAGATCATGAAACCCGACGGCAGTAACGTGCCGGCCAAAGTACTTTCCATGACAACAGAAGAAGGCGTAAGCGTAGAGAGCGCGCCCCATCCGAAACAGGTGCTTTATGTAGAGCTTGGTGCAGCGGCGGCGAAGTATGACCTGCTCCGGGTACGTTNGTTAAACNGCTGATCAGCTATTTTTAAATTTATGCTTGCAATTTTGGGGAAAGTGTTGTATCGTTATAGACTGTAGGGAAGAAATTCTTTTAGAAGCGTATATGATGATATTAAAACGAAGGCGTTTACATGGGGTGATGTAGCGTCTTTTTTGTTTCATATACTATGAAATGCAGAACATAAAATCAGGAGGAGAAGATTATGAGTGAAGTATTGAATGTGGAAGAGATCTTTGGACAAAACGTATTCACTTTGGGAAAAATGAAGGAACGTTTACCAAGGAANGTGTACAAAGAAGTAAGATCCGTCATGGATAAAGGCGGTGAGCTTTCCCTGGCAGCAGCAGATGTAGTTGCAAAAGCAATGAAGGACTGGGCAGTTGAACATGGTGCAACCCATTATACCCACTGGTTCCAGCCNCTTACAGGAATTACNGCAGAAAAACATGACTCTTTTGTNACTCATCCGGACNGCGAAGGNAAGATGCTTATGGAATTTTCCGGTAAGGAATTGATCAAGGGAGAACCGGATGCATCTTCCTTTCCTTCAGGCGGACTTCGCGCTACATTTGAAGCAAGAGGATATACAGCATGGGATATCACTTCTCCTGCATTCTTAAAGGAAGATGCAACGGGAGTTATTCTCTGCATCCCCACAGCATTTTGTTCTTATAAAGGCGAAGCGCTTGACAAAAAGACGCCCCTTTTAAGATCTATGGAAGCTGTCAGCCAGCAGGCGCTTCGTATTGTACGTCTGTTCGGCAATACGGAAGCTACCAAGGTGGTTGCAAGCGTAGGGCCCGAGCAGGAATACTTTTTGGTGGACAGAGANAANTATTTAAAGAGAACNGANCTTATTTTTGCAGGACGTACTTTATTCGGAGCACCGGCACCTAAGGGACAGGAAATGGAAGATCATTATTTCGGTACGATCCGCGAGCGTATCGGCGCTTATATGAAGGATTTGAACCTGGAGCTCTGGAAACTGGGCGTTACGGCCAAGACGCAGCACAATGAGGTTGCTCCGGCCCAGCACGAACTGGCGCCTATTTATGAAACAGCCAATATTGCNGTTGANCANAATCAGCTGGTCATGGAGACCATGAAAAAAGTTGCAGGCCGTCACGGGCTGACCTGTCTGCTTCATGAGAAGCCTTTTGCAGGCGTAAACGGTTCCGGTAAGCATAACAACTGGTCTATCGGAACGGATAACGGCGTAAACCTTCTGGATCCCGGNGATACGCCCAATGAGAACATCCAGTTCCTTCTGGTACTTGCCTGCATTATCAAGGCCGTTGACACTCATGCGGATCTGCTTCGTCAGAGNGCATCNGATGTAGGCAACGANCACAGACTTGGAGCTAACGAGGCGCCNCCGGCTATTATTTCNGTTTTCCTTGGAGANCAGCTTGAAGATGTTGTGAAGCAGTTGGTTGAAACAGGTGAAGCAGCCCATGTACTGCAGGGCGGTAAGCTGGATACAGGTGTTTCCACACTGCCTGATTTTGAAAAAGATGCTACTGACAGAAACAGAACTTCACCTTTTGCNTTTACGGGNAATAAATTCGAGTTCCGTATGGTAGGTTCTGCAGATTCCATCGGAAGTCCCAATACNACATTAAACGCCATTGTTGCNGAAGCCTTNTGCGAAGCNGCTGATGTTCTTGAGAAAGCCGATAATTTTGAGCTGGCTGTTCATGATATGATCAAAGAGTATCTGACAGAACATCAGAGAATTATTTTCAATGGTAACGGCTATTCAGANGAATGGGTAGCTGAAGCTGAAAGAAGAGGACTTCCCAACATTAAGTCCATGATAGAAGCNGTTGATACACTGACAACNGATAAAGCAGTTAAGCTGTTNGAAAAATTTGGTATTTTNACGAAAGCCGAACTGGAATCACGTGAAGAGGTTCTTTATGAAACCTACGCCAAGACCATTAATATCGAAGCGCTTACTATGATTGATATGGCTTCTAAGCAGATCATTCCGGCAGTTGTTAAATACAGCAGGACCCTGGCTGACACTGTGATAGCAGTAAAGACAGCCGGCGCCGATGCATCTGTTCAGGCAGANCTGCTTAATGAAGTNTCCGCTAAGCTTGCNGCAATGAAAGCAGCGCTTNCNAAGNTGGAAGAAGTATGTGNGAGNGCAGGCGCTATGGNGAATGCNAAAGAGCAGGCGTTCTATTATAAGGATGNTGTCAGNGAAGCAATGGATGCGTTAAGNAAACCGGCCGATGAGCTTGAAATGATAGTAGATAAAGAGATCTGGCCGATGCCCACTTATGGNGAACTGATCTTTGAAGTATANGGATAAGAAATGAAAAAGGTTCGGGAAACNGCTTCCCGAACCTTTTGAANCTGNTATCATTAATCAACTTTGATCTCCAGATATCCCAGCAATTTACTCATATCGTATTCTTTCAGNATTCCTAAGTTAGAATCATANAATTTGCCGTCATAGTGNAGCAGGTAATGACAGTAGCGTCCCATNTTTTCCATCATGANACAACATTTGGGAAGGGTGGCTTCCTGNCCNTCNGTNTANACNATAANATCGGAATGATCGATCCCGTAATAATTCAGTGCGGAAATGACGCGTCCCATAGTTCCCTGCCACTCCCTGCAGTCCATAACGCGGATCACTTCGGCAATGGTAACTCCTGCCAGCATGGCTACACAGGTCTGTCCGCAAAGACCGTCTTCAGGCTGAATGATGATGTCTATGCTGTCAATCTTACGAATAGGATTATCGAAGCTGTAAGGACTGTTTTGGTTCATCTGGATCAGACTGCCGGTTACATGAAGAAGAAGCTTATGCTTTTCTNCAATATTAATGTGGGAAANATCTTCCTGCGTCAGATGGATCTTATAATTTCCTTTTTCCTCGGGCAGCAGTTCGCAGTCAATAATTTTGTTGTCCAGTACCAGGTCGGCCTGGATCACATCTCTTTGCTTACATACCTCCCAAACATTAAAAGGAATGCGGATGCTGAAAATATCACCCTGCTTTTCAATCTTTCCATCGAAAAAATATCTCATTTTGTACCCTCCTATACATGATATGAAACCCCTTACATTTAAAAGGATAACAGATTTTCGGCATGTTGAAAACAGTTTTTGCCGGAAAAAAACGCAAGTACTGAAAAAAATACAGCTTGANAAAAAAGTAACAAATAANTTTTATTAAAAAGTACTTGCNTTTTNNNTGGAAATAAGTTATTATTTTATGGTGTTCAGGACAGAACAGAATATTGGGCTATCGCCAAACGGTAAGGCAACGGACTCTGACTCCGTCATTTCAAGGTTCGAATCCTTGTAGCCCAGCGAATGAGACCCGGTAGAAGTAATCTATCGGGTTTTTTATTACCCGTGTCANACAGAAAGGATCATNNATTATGTACAGCTATCAAACNAGGATCAGATACAGCGAACTTGATGAAACAGGACATTTAAAAATNGAGTCACTGCTGGATTATTTTCAGGACTGNTCNACTTTTCATTCNGAGGATATNGGATTGGGAGTNGANTATTTGAAGAAAAGCCATATGGTATGGGTAATGTCCTCCTGGCAGATCGTGACAGAACGATATCCGGCTCTTGGNGAAATAGTAACGGTGGGAACGGCTCCTTACGAATTTAAGAGTTTCATAGGGTATCGTAATTTCCTGATGACAGATTCTGAGGGAAAAAGGCTTGCCTGTGCCAATACGGTGTGGAGCCTGATCAACACGGAAACCGGAAAGCCGGTAAAGCCTACGGAAGAAATGCTGGAAAAATACGTTCTGGATCCGCCGCTTGATATGGAGTATGCACCACGGAAGATTCGGGTACCGGATGGAGCCCTGGCAGGGGAAGAAGTGATCATCAAGCCTCATCATCTGGATACAAACCATCATGTGAATAACGGACAGTATGTAAGGATTGCCATGGACAGCCTGGAAAAGAAGCATCGGATCAGGCAGCTGCGGGCAGAGTATAGAAAACAGGTATTTTTAAATGATGTACTGATACCCCATGTGCTGATGACTCAGCCGGGGACTTATATGGTAGTATTAAAGGACAGAGAAGATAACATCTGCTGTATTGTAGAGCTGCAGGAGTAAAGGAAATAAAAATGATCGAATTAGGGAAGAAACAAATTTTAACAATAGTAAAAAAAGTGGATTTCGGAGTATATCTTGCAGATACATCAGAAAGTCACGGAACTTCCGAAAATGATGCGGAAAGAGTCCTTCTGCCTGCAAAACAGGTGCCGGAGGATGCGCAGCTGAATGATGATCTGACGGTTTTTGTATATCGGGATTCGAAGGACAGGCTTATTGCAACCACCAAAGAGCCCATGATGGAAGTAGGAGAATTTGCGCTTCTTACCGTAAAAGAAGTGAGCAAGATCGGCGCTTTTCTTGACTGGGGCTTGGAAAAAGATCTGCTTTTACCTTATAAGGAACAGACGACAGCCGTAAAGCCCGGGGATAAATGTCTTGCGGCCCTTTATGTGGATAAGAGCGGCAGGCTTTGCGCAACTATGAAGGTATACCATTATCTGAGTACAGACAGCCCCTATCATAAGGACGATAAGGTAGAAGGGCTGGTCTATGAGGTCAGTAAGAATTTCGGAACCTTTGTTGCAGTGGATGATCGTTACTCTGCATTAATACCAAAGAGTGAGCCCGAAGCGGGACTTAAACCCGGAGACAGGATCTGTGCCAGAGTGACACAGGTTAAGGAAGACGGAAAGCTTTCCTTAAGCATCAGGGAGAAAGCTTATATTCAGATGAATGCGGATGCTGAGAAACTTCTTGGAATAGTTGAAAGCCGGGGAGGAGAGCTTCCAGTGGGTGATAAATCGGATCCAGAGCTGATCAGGGAAAAGACCGGTATGAGTAAAAATGAGTTTAAACGGGCAGCAGGCAGCCTGTATAAGCAGAGATTGATCGTGATTGAGAAAGACTGCATTCGTAAACTTTAAGGAAAGGGAAAGATCATGAACGGCAGAAAAGTCAATTTAGCATTTTTAACTTCAATAATCTTATATATAGCTTGTGTATTTGGAATAGCTTTTCTCTTTCCGAAACTGTTGGAAAATTTAGTTTTGAACAACTTGATCTGTGAAACGATCATAGCATTGCCCGGATTGTTGTTTTTGATCTTTTCAAAAGACAAAATTCCGGAATTTCTGCATCTTAAAAAGATAAAGATCGGTACACTGCTTGTCATTATTCCTTTCACCTTTTTCAGTATGCCGCTGATCATACTGGCGAATCTGCTTAGCCAGTTTTTTGTTGAAAATGAGATTGCCGCTGCTATGGAGGATTTTCAGATCGGAGAAATGCCTTTCCTGCTGCTTCTTTTTTCAGTGGGTATTTTTGGACCTTTCTGTGAAGAACTGGTATGCAGAGGCGTTTATTACAGAGGCTACAGAAAGTCCGGCAGTGCTTTTAAAGCCATGATCTTGTCCTCGCTTTTATTTGCTCTGGTGCATATGAATCTGAACCAGGCGGTGTATGCTTTTGTTATGGGAATGATGGCAGTACTTTTGGTGGAAGCAACGGGAAGTCTCTGGTCGTCTTTCTTTTATCATACCCTGATCAACAGCAGCCAGGTTTTTTTGATGCATGTTATGCTGAAGGCTAATCCTTCTGCCTACAGTGAATCAGCAGAAGCCATGACCATGGAAACTATGGTATTTGCGTTAGGAGCGTACCTTATTATCGTGGCTGTTACCCTGCCCATTGCATGGGCCCTGCTTGTATGGATGAGCGGGCATGAAGGAAGAAGGGGAGTGCTGCCCCTTATCTGGATAGAAAGAAAAAAGAAAGAGGATAAACTGCTGACGATCCCTCTGATCTTTGCGTTTATCCTCTGCATCGCAATGATGTTATTGCCATATCTGATGTCATACCTGATACAGATACTCTATAGATATCTGGCCGTAATACCTTAAATATACAGATCAACATTACTGCCTACAGCCGGATTGACAGATAATTCCATGGAACGATCCATCATATTGATGAGACTTGCTCCCATCTCTTCAGTATTATCCAGGGCTTTGCTTAAAACGGCGGTTCCGATACCGTTCATAAGCTCAGAATTAGCCAATGCTACTGATAATTCAGGAATATTCATATAATCACTTCCTTTTCATTTGCTGACATAATCATAACACACAACCTCCGGAAAAGGAAATGTTTTTTGAATATTCTTTTTTTGTTTATGTTGCATAGTATTAAAAATTGGAAAATTTTAGTTAAAAATATAAAAGTTCACAAAAATGACATAAAAACAGGTAGATTTTTTTGTACATTTATTTTAAAATGAAAAGGAAGTTTTTTTGTAAGGGGCATATGGGTATAAAAAATATTGTTGAAATTGTATAGCTTTAACAGAAAGGTATGCAATTAAAGGAGTGGGGAAATGATTTCAAATCAGATATTGCAAAATACGATTGAGGGACTAAGGGCAATAGCAAGAGTTGAATTTTGCGTTATGGATATTGACGGTAAAGAAGTGGCAGCCACTGCGGGAGGCGTCAGGGTAAGCAGCAGTGAAGTATCGGAGTTTGTCAGATCGCCTGCCGATTCACAGGAAATACAGGGATACCAGTATTTCAAGATATTTGATGAGCAGCAGCTTGAGTATGTGCTGATCACGGCGGGGACAGGCGAAGATGTGTATATGGTGGGTAAAATGGCTGCTTTTCAGATTCAGAATCTGCTGGTAGCTTATAAGGAGCGGTTTGATAAAGACAATTTTATTAAAAACCTTCTCCTTGATAATCTGCTTCTGATCGACATATACAGCCGGGCTAAAAAGCTGCATATACAGACAGATGTAAACCGCGTGGTCATGATCATTGAGACGGATAACAGCAGGGACAGCAATGTGCTTGAAGTCATGCGTACTTTCTTTGGAAGTAATAATAAGGATTTTGTTACAGCAGTGGATGAAAATAGCGTAATAGTGGTAAAGGATCTTGCTGAAGGAGACAGCCTTATGGAAATTGAAAAAGCGGCGGCTTCCATAGAGGCGTTCCTTGCCAGAGAGGGCATGTCAGGCATCCATATAGCATACGGAACTGTAGTCAAGGAAATTAAAGAAGTAAGCCG
Organism: Lachnospiraceae bacterium; assembly: GCA_014803415.1. Classification (GTDB taxonomy): domain Bacteria; phylum Bacillota; class Clostridia; order Lachnospirales; family Lachnospiraceae; genus Suilimivivens. Next base: position 47,173 of record JAAVBZ010000013.1, on the reverse strand, counting down.
TTCTTATAAAGAAGCGAAAATGGCGTTGGATGTAGGAAAGATATTTTTTGATGAGAGAAATATTATTGCTTACAGTGAGCTGGGTATCGGGCGGCTGATTTATCAGCTTCCGATCCCTCTTTGCAAAATGTTTATCAAAGAAATTTTCGGAGGCAGGAGCCCCGATGATTTTGACGAAGAAACGCTGGTCACGATCAATAAATTTTTTGAGAACAGCCTGAATGTTTCAGAAACCTCCAGACAGCTTTTTATCCATAGAAATACACTGGTATATCGTCTGGATAAATTACAAAAGAGTACGGGACTGGATCTTCGGGTATTTGAAGATGCTATTACTTTCAGGATCGCACTGATGGTAGTGAAGTATATGAATTACATGGAAAGTTTTGAATATTAATTATAAATACAGGTGGTGAAAAAAGTGGCAAGAGAAGTAAGAGGCAGAAGAAGAAGAGGCTATGCGGGCAGCGATGAGATCATAACAATGAAGAATGTAAGCAAGGCGTACGCCACAGGTGCTCCTGCCTTAAAAGGTGTGGATCTGCATATTAAAAGAGGAGAATTTGTATTTATCGTAGGAGACAGCGGATCGGGTAAATCTACTATGATAAAGCTCCTGCTCCGCGAGCTGGTACCTTCTTCAGGTGATATTAATGTAATGGGATATGATCTGACAAGGATCAAACACCGTAAGATACCAAAGTTCAGAAGAAATCTGGGTATTGTATTTCAGGATTTCCGCCTTTTAAAGGACAGAAACGTTTATGAAAATGTTGCCTTTGCCCAGCGGATCATTCAGATGCCCAGTAAGGACATCAAGAGGAACGTTCCCAGTATCCTGGCAACAGTGGGACTTGCCGGTAAATATAAAGCCAAGCCAAGGCAGTTATCCGGTGGTGAGCAGCAGAGAGTTGCCATTGCGAGAGCCCTTGTGAACAGACCGACCATTCTTCTTGCAGACGAGCCTACCGGTAATCTGGATCCTAAGAATTCATGGGAGATCATGAAACTTCTGGAGCAGATCAATGAAAACGGCACCACGGTCCTGGTAGTTACACATAACCGGGAAATTGTAAATGCCATGCAGAAAAGAGTTGTTACAATGAAAAAGGGCGTCATTGTAAGTGACGAAGAAAAAGGTGGTTACATAGACGATGAGGATTAGTACATTTTTTTATACCATCAAACAGGGACTTATCAATATATTCAGGAACAAGTGGTTTTCCCTGGCCTCTATAGCAACGATCGGGGCCTGCCTGTTTTTATTCGGGCTTTTCTATTCTATACTGATGAATGTGCAGAGCATTGTAAAGACCGCGCAGGCGGGGGTATCCGTTACGGTGTTCTTTGATGAAGGACTTAGGGATGACAGGATACAGGAGATTGGTGAGATCATTAAAAAAAGAGTGGAAGTATCCGATCTGCATTTTGTTTCCGCAGATGAAGCATGGGACAGCTTCAAGGAAGACTATCTGCACGGCTACGAAGACGGATTTATGGAGAATCCCATACCCAATTCAGCCAATTATCAGATCTACATGAACGATGTTTCCATGCAGCCCACACTGGTTGCGTTTCTGGAGGAGCTGGACGGAATCAGGGAAGTGAACCGTTCGGAGATCACAGCAGCTTCTTTGACCGGCGTCAATGCGCTGATCGCCTATGTTTCCGTGGGAATCATCGCTATATTGTTTGCGGTTTCCATCTTCCTGATCAGCAATACGGTAACCATTGGTATTTCTGTCAGAAAAGAAGAGATTACGATCATGAAATATATCGGAGCCACAGACTTTTTTGTCCGCTCCCCCTTCGTTATCGAAGGTATGCTGATCGGAGCAATCGGGGCATTGCTCCCTCTCGGTATCATTTATGTAATTTATAATCAGGTAATTGAATATATTATGACCAGGTTTTCCATGTTGGAGAAGCTGCTTGCGTTTTTACCCGTAAAGGATATTTTTTCACAGCTTTTGCCTATATCGTTGGTTATGGGCATTGGTATTGGTTTCCTTGGAAGTATTGTTACAGTCAGAAAACATTTGAGAGTTTAATATGAAAAGATGGAAAAAAGTTCTATGCTTCTTTATGTGTTTTTTGTTGTTTACAGCTGTGGGCAACAGATGCCAGATCATTGCACATGCAGAACTGACCAATGACAGCATTAAGCAGAAAGAAGCAGAAATTAAAAAAGCACAGGACGAAAAGAAAAGCCTTCAGGCCGGATTATCAGATATCAAAGAGATGAAAAGGCAGCTGGAAGAATCCAAAGCAAATCTGGCTGATTATATTACCCAGCTGGATGCCAATCTTTCCCAGATCCAGAAAAAGATCGATGAACTTAAGAACATGATCACGGAAAAAGAACAGCAGATCAAGGATAAGACCAAAGAGCTGGAAGAGGCGATCGCGATTCAGGAAGCCCAGTATGAAGCAATGAAGACCAGGATTCAGTTCATGTATGAGAAGGGCAACTCCCTTTATATGGGACTGTTGTTTTCTTTTGACGGTTTTGCGGATATGCTCAATAAGGCAGATTATATTGAGATGCTGTATGATTATGACCGGAACATGTTGGATGAATATGTGGCCCAGGCGGAATATGTAGCGTTGTGTAAGGAAGATCTGGAAGAAGAAAAAGGCGTTTTGGAGGAAGCGAAGAAATCGGTGGAAGCCGAGGAAGCATCTTTAAATGAACTGATAGCGGCCAAGGAGCAGGAGATAAAAGCCGTTTCTGCCGATATTAAAAATAAGGAAGCGGGCATTGCAGAACTGGAAGCGGATATTGCTATGCAGAACCAGACTATAGCGGCTCTGGAAAAAGCAGTGGCAGAAGAGAGGGCGAAACTTGCCGCAGAACAGGCAAGAAAATATGACGGAGGTATCTTCACCTGGCCGGCGCCTTCTTATACCAGGATCTCAGATGAGTATGGAAACAGAATGCATCCTACATTGGGCGTGCAGCAGTTTCATAACGGTATTGATATGGCGGCACCCGGCGGAAGTGCTATACTGGCAGCTTACGACGGTAAAGTTGTGGCAGCCGAATATAACAACAGTATGGGCAATTACATTATGATAGATCACGGTGACAGCCTTTATACCATTTACATGCATGCTTCGGCACTCTATGTATCAAAGGGCGCGGAAGTTACTAAGGGACAGAAAATTGCAGCGGTGGGAACCACAGGCCGTTCAACCGGCAACCATCTGCATTTCAGTGTCAGAAAAAACGGAAGTTATGTGAATCCCCACAGTTATCTGGGCGGTTGATCAAGGTGAATTGAGATTGGAGAGATTTTTGTGGATAATGAGTTACCGGAAAAGAAAAAAGGAAATCCCCACAGCTTCTTAGGGGGCCTGGTCCTGGGAGCATTCTTAAGCGGGCTGGTATTTGCAGCAGTGTACACTGCCCGGAATGGCCTTGCATTTATAAATACCCACAGTACGGAAACCAGTACCTATGGTAAAAGTGTTCTGAGTACCGATACATTTCAGAAGATCAAAACCCTGGAAGAAGTGATCAAGGAGTATTATTACGGCGATGAGATCACTTCCAAGGGACTTCAGGACGGTATTTATAAAGGAATGGTAGCAGCATTGGGTGATCCTTATTCTGAATATTATACCAAGGAAGAACTGGAAGAAACATTAAACAGCAACAAAGGTATTTCCTATGGAATCGGCGCTTATATAAGTCTTGATCAGGAAATGGATATGGCCATGATCAGCGGCGTTATGGAGGATACGCCTGCTGAGGAGGCAGGACTTCGTGAGGGCGACATTATTTATAAGGTGGACGGAGAAGAGACCTTTGGTTTAAGCCTTAGCGCCGTAGTTTCGCTTGTGAAAGGACCGGAAAATACTACAGTTCATCTGACCATTTACAGAGAAAATGAACCGGATTTTCTGGAAATAGACGTTACCAGAGGAAAGCGGATCGAAACAGAAACAGTGGACAGCGGTATGCTGGAAGGTACCGACAATATCGGATATCTGCGTATCAGGGAATTTGACGGTGTAACGGTGGATCAGTTTAATGAAGCCATGGCAGAGCTTCGTGCCAATGATATGAAGGGACTGGTTCTGGATCTTCGAAGTAATCCCGGCGGTGATCTGACGGCGGTAGTGGATATTGCCAGACGCCTTTTGCCGGAGGGGCTGATCGTATACACGGAGGATAAAGCAGGAAAGCGTTCAGAGTACACTTGTGACGGTGAATATGAAATAGATATTCCTATGGTGGTACTGGTAAATGAATATTCTGCAAGTGCCTCTGAAATCCTGTCAGGTGCGATTAAAGACTACAATAAGGGTACACTGATCGGAACAACTACTTACGGCAAGGGGATCGTGCAGCGGATCATCCGTCTGGATGACGGAACTGCCGTGAAACTGACAGTCAGCGCTTACTTTACTCCTTCGGGAAAGAATATCCACGGGATCGGTATCGAACCGGATATTGAACTTGAATATGATTATGAAGCATATGAAAAAGACGGAACCGATAATCAGGTAGAAAAAGCAATAGAGGTTCTGGAAGGAAAGATATCATGAGCTATGAAATAAAAAATCCGATCTTGCCGGGATTTTATCCCGATCCGTCTATCATAAGGGTAGAGGATGATTTTTATCTTGTAACTTCCTCATTTTGTTATTATCCGGGGGTGCCGGTTTTTCGCAGCAGAGATCTGGCACATTGGGAGCAGATCGGTCATGTACTGGACCGTCCGTCACAGCTTCAGGTGGGATGTGACAGCATTTCCGGTGGGATTTTTGCTCCTACGATCCGTTATCATGAAGGAACTTTTTACATGATCACCACCAATGTGGACCAGGGCGGCAACTTTATCGTAACAGCCAAGGATCCGGCAGGACCATGGTCAGATCCGCACTGGATCGAAGGCGCAGAGGGAATCGACCCCTCGCTGTTCTGGGATGATGACGGCAGGGCATATTATACCGGAACGGGTCCGGGAGAGAGTTCGGATTTACGCAAAGCCAGGATATGGATCAGTGAGATAGACTTAAATGAATTTAAGCTGATTGGAGAAAAAAGAAAGATCTGGGGCGGCGCCCAGGTGGACGCCTGGTGTCCGGAAGCCCCTCATCTGTATAAAAAAGACGGGTGGTACTATCTGATGATCGCAGAGGGCGGTACAGAATATTACCATGCTGTTACCATAGCCAGAAGCAGGGAGATTTTTGGCCCGTATATCTGTCATGACGGGAATCCCATCATGACCCACAGGCATCTTGGAAGAAAAGCGGAAATTACCAATACCGGACATGCGGATATTGTGGAATTAAAGGATGGCAGCTGGTATATGGTAATGCTGGCTTCGAGACCTTACGGCGGTTATCATCTCAATATGGGACGGGAAACATTTATTGCACCCATGGTCTGGGAAGAAGGCTGGCCGGTAGTCTGTCCGGGCGTAGGGAAACTGGAATGGACATATCCGGCCCCTGATCTGCCGGAAATGCCGGTAAAGGAAATGCCGGTGAAAGATGATTTTGAGGCCGAAAATCTGGCTTACTGCTGGAATACGCTGGGAACGCCCAGAGACGGTGTATTTGTTCTGGCAGACAGCCGCCTGAAGATCAAAACTGTAGAGCGCAACATGGAAGAAGCTGATGCGGCGCGTAAGGAAGCGCTGCAGAAGGGACAGATCCCCAAGGCGGGCTGTGCCGGGTTTGTAGGACGCAGGCAGCAGCATTCCAGCTATAAAGTACAAACGAAGATGGAATTTAAACCGAGGAGGAAGCAGAAAGCGGGATTGATCATTTTGCAGAACGGATATCACAGCCTTCGTTTTGAAATGGCTCTGGAAGATGGAAGACAGGTTCTCAAGGTGATCAAGGGTTATCAGACAACGGAAGCTATCCTCACCCATCATGTGGTGGAAGGGACCTTTACACAGGACTGTCTGGGACAGATCTCCTGGGAAGGAACAGAAGTTGTTCTGGAAATCATGGTCAAAGGACAGAGCCACAGCTTTACGGCGATCGATGCCGCCGGAAACAGGTATCTTCTGGCAGAAAATATAGACGGCGGTTTTTTGGGCTCCGAAACGGCGGGAGGATTTGTGGGCGCTTACATCGGAATGTTTGCCACCGGAGACGGGGAAGAAGACGAGAATTTTGCAGAGTTTGACTGGTTCAGTTATGAGCCGGTGCAGTTATGAAATGTGATATAACATTACGAATCTTATTGCCATTTTCCGCTTTTTCTGGCAGAATGGTATAGGAAGTTTTGTATACTAAGCTAAGAGAGAAGGAATGTCATATGGAAAGAAAAGTTGGAACTGTATCAAGNGGTATAAGATGCCCGATCATCCGGGAGGGAGATGATCTGGTTAAGATCGTTACAGACAGTGTTCTGGAAGCAGCCGAAGCAGAAGGATTTGAGATCCGCGACAGAGATGTGATCGCAGTAACCGAGTCTATTGTGGCCAGGTCACAGGGCAACTATGCTTCTATTGANGCGATCGCNGAGGATGTGAGANCNAAATTAGGCGGGGAGACCATCGGCGTTATTTTCCCTATCCTGTCCAGAAACCGTTTTGCGATCTGTCTGCGCGGCATCGCCATGGGTGCGAAGAAAGTAGTGCTGATGTTAAGCTATCCCAGCGATGAGGTGGGCAATGAGCTGGTATCTCTTGACCAGTTGGATGAAGCAGGGATCAATCCCTACAGTGATGTGCTTACACTNGAGAAATACCGTGANCTCTTCGGAGAGAATAANCATCCTTTTACAGGAGTNGATTATGTTTCNTACTATGGAGATGTGATCAGGGAAGCAGGNGCNGAAGTGGAGATCATATTNGCCAATGACTGCCGCAGTATTCTTCCTTATACGAAAAATGTATTAAACTGCGATATTCACACAAGAGCCCGCACAAAGAGACTTTTNAAGGCTGCAGGNGCCGAAGTGGTAATGGGAATGGATGATATTCTCACACAGCCGGTTAACGGCAGCGGCTGCAATGAAAAATACGGTCTTTTGGGCTCCAATAAATCTACAGAGGATACGATCAAACTGTTCCCCAGAGAGTGTACGGATCTGGTTATGGATATCCAGAAAGTGATTTTAGACAAAACCGGAAANCATGTGGAAGTTATGGTATANGGNGACGGTGCATTTAAAGATCCCGCAGGAAAGATATGGGAGCTTGCAGACCCTTGNGTATCACCNGCCAGCACNCCGGGACTGGAAGGAACNCCCAATGAGCTGAAATTGAAATATCTGGCAGATAACGATTTCAAGGATCTGTCCGGAGAAGCGCTNAAGGAAGCNATTTCCAACCGTATCAGAGAAAAGAAGGATAATCTGGTAGGGGATATGGTATCCCAGGGTACTACACCCAGAAGATTGACGGACCTGATCGGTTCGTTGTGCGATCTGACCAGCGGATCGGGAGACAAGGGTACGCCGGTGATCCTGATTCAGGGATATTTTGATAATTATGTAAGTTAATGAAAAACGATATATTTATAAGTGCAGTACAGGGCAGGAATCGGAGGTTCGGATTCTTGCCCTGTCGCTTCTATATTGTTGAATTGTGGAGGTTAGTATATTGGTTGGAAGAATAGTAGCTCTGGTATGTTGTTTATTATGTGCCTTCCCCTTCTTTGTTATAGGTGTTTATAATAAAGAAAGCAGTGAGCCTATNAATTTTTGGAGTGGAGACACATCACTAAAAGATAAGGTCAAGGACATAAATGGTTATAATATGGAAATGGCCGGATTATATAAAAAGTGTGCATTATGCTTCTTATTGACTGGAGTTTTATTTGTGGTTTTTCCTATTGCTGGAATTGTTTCATTAGTGTTTGATTGCTCTGTTGGGATTTATATAGTATATCGTTTTTATAAGGGTATTTTGAAAAGATATTCTTAACAATTTNTGGAGTAGTTAATGGGAACACTTTTCNGAAAAGNGAGTTTTAAAAAGANAATGGATAAGGATCTTAAGGAGAAGGTATTACAATTGGCAATTGAGTTGATGAGGCTTCACGAAAAAGGTGAGCTTGGTGGAGAAGTTATGCCAGAGGATAAAAATCCTGGATTAGGAGCTGGTACAAAAGAAAATTATTTGTACTTTACATTACCAATGGCTTTAAACTATCAAAGAANCTCATACAAGTTATGGGAATCTGCGCTCTCAGCATACAATGATGCAGAGACATCTGATATTTTTTGCCCTGAAAAAGTNGTACAGATGAGCAAAGATACACTAAAGGAGAAGCTTGNGAAGCACAAAGTTGCGCTNCANCCCAATAAACAAACCGATATNTGGTATACATTGTGTTCTACGCTTAATGAGANTTTTGATGCTGATATTAGACAGTTGTTTTCNAAGNGTAATTTNTCAATAAAAGAAGTAAAACAATATATAAGCACTCATAAAAAAGAGTTTCCGTACCTTGCAGGACCCAAAATCTTAAATTATTGGTTATATGTTATGACTCAGTATACTGATGGTGATTTCACTGAAAGGAATCATATTACAGTCGCTCCAGATACTCATGTCATTCAAGCAAGTGTTAAGTTAGGATTGATACAGCCGGAAGATGTAGATAAAAGCAATATACGTGAGATGGTTAGCAATTTATGGGAGGAAGTATTTCAAGGAACTATGTACTGCCCTATTGATATCCATACTCCTTTATGGTTATGGAGCAGGGGCGGTTTTCGTATATCGCTATGAGATAGAACTTGACAGAAAGAAGATAGTGAAAATGACCGGATTTTTTGCTATAATAATGGTACGATCCAGTGTGAGGCCGCAGTTTGAAAGGAGAAGAAAAAATGACATATCAAGAGGTATTTGAAAAATTTAAAAATCAATTTAAGAATGCCGATGTAAGCAGCATTAACGGGCATCTTGCTTATCAATTTAATATTGTCGGCGAGGGAGCCGGCGCGTTTTATGCAGAAGTAAAAGATGGCANATTGTCGATTGAGCCATATGAGTATTATGACAGGGATGCGCTGTTTACCTGTAAGGCAGATACGTTGTTTAATATCATTTCTGGTAAAACAGATCCAATTGCTGCATTTACATTAGGAAAGCTAAAAGTAGATGGGAGTATCGAAAAAGCTTTGCTATTAAAGAATATGATCAAGTAAGCTTGTTATGTTTTGCATGAAATTGAATAAATAGAATGATCAGGAAGTCCCTGTGCCGATAATGGCACGGGGATTTTTTATCGCGAGCAATGAGCCAAGTGACTGCCGCGATTATTTGATATTGTATAATCAAATTGATTATTGGCATGATATATGAAAGACAGCAAAGACACAATTAACATATCGGCATTTATTATAAGAAAGTGCCGATATGNTAATTGACAAATGAAAAGAAAAGATTTAGGATAAAAGTGGAAAATCGGCACTTNTAAATAAAAAGTGCCGTTATGCTAATGGAGATGATTTTATGATCAATGAAAGAGGTATATCTTTATTAAAGGATAAGGAANCCTTTGACAGGCAGGAGCTTTTCCAGGTTTTAGAAGAGCAGTATAAAGGACTGAGCCGAGCGTCTTATCAATTGAAAATGCAGCGATTGTTGGAATCAGGACAAATTGCGAGAACCGGAAGGAATCTGTATTGTATTCCGGATAATCAGATGCCAATATATTATCATNTGTATTCAGAGCTCGCAGCAAAGATACAAAAAATAATCTATGAAAAACACCCCTTTTTAGAATATCGGATTTTTGAGCTGGTACAGATGAATGAATTTTTAAATCATCAGATTGCTCATAATACAGTCTTTGTGTTTGTTGAGGCAGATTTGGGTGATTTTGTTTTTGAAACATTGAAAGAAAAATTCCCAGGAAAGGTTTTACTAAATCCTTCTATAAAGGAGTATCACTTATATTGGCAGGATGATCTGATCATTATAGGTAAGCTGCTGACAGAAGCACCAAGAGGAAAGAAAGTTGTATGGTATACTTGTCTTGAAAAAATGCTCGTTGATATGATTGCAGAGAAAGTGATAAAGGCAACCTTCAGTGAGGCAGAATACCCAGATGTACTGGAGCAGGCGTTTCAAAAGTATATTATTGATGAAAGCCAGATGTTCCGTTATGCAAAGNGACGACATGTAAAAGATGATATTTTAAAAATCATTCAGAGCCAGACAACAATAAAACTCAGAACGGAGAAATAAATTTATGCTTACAAAAGAAAACTTTAATGAACCACATATTCGACTGTTACAGAAACAAAGCAAAAAAGATCCTGCGCTTTTAGAAAGGGCAGTATTTGCATTTGGCTTGTTAGAGGCAATCAGGCAGGTAGAAATGCCGTTTATTTTTAAAGGNGGTACNTGCCTGCTTCTTTTGTTAAAGCACCCTATGAGATTNTCTACGGATATAGATATTATTGTTTCACCAGATACTGATGTGGACACATATATTTCTAAAGCATCAACAATATTTCCATTTAAACAATTTGAAGAACAGGTACGCATTGGCAGAAACAGCATTGAAAAAAGACATTTTAAATTTACTTACCAGTCTCCGATTACTGGAAAAGATATTTATATTCTATTAGATATTTTATTTGCAGAAAATCCTTATGCCAGAGTGGTGGAACGTGAAATAAAAAATGATTTATTATTAACAGAGCCAGAATTTCTGCTGGTAAAAACACCAGATATAAACTGTATTCTTGGGGACAAACTGACAGCATTTGCACCACATACAACAGGGATTCCATTAAACATTAAAAAAGATATGGAAGTGATGAAACAGATGTACGATGTNGGAACATTACTNGATNAATTTACAGATTTTGAGTTAGTGTATGATACATATTTTAAAGTGGCAGANAAAGAAATTGCATACCGGGGGAATGACATAACAGTGGGGGATGCAATTAAGGATACATATATGTCAGCAGCTTGTATTGCATCTCGTGGCGCGCTTTTTCCGGAAGAGTATTCTTTATATGTACAGGGAATACGTGATTTGCGAGGGCATATTTATGCAGAAAACTATTCTCCGGAATCAGCCGTGGGACGAGCTGCCAAAGTCATGTATATGGCTGCATGCCTGCTGAAGAGACAGTCCTATAAGAAAATTGAGAATCCTATGGAGTTTTCTACGCAAAAGTTTTATACCACAGATATGACAAAATTGAAATATTTGCGTAAAGTCAATTTAGAAGCATATGGATATGCAATTAAAGCAGAGCATTTGATGAACTCCCAATTATAGCAGGGGCGATTTTCACATATNGGTAGNATATNGAAAACCTTAANAGAACAAAAGTTCGATTTTTGTCTATACAAATTTATTGATTTGTGGTAAGATATAAAAGTTCTTTCAGTGTTATTTTGTCCGTATGGAATTACTGAAGTGCACTGGGTAACAAAAACAGCAAATTTTCGCTATGAATTCAGAGGTGAGTACTTGTGCAAACTGAACAAAAAATCTTTAAACTCCACTCGGAATACGCNCCCACCGGCGATCAGCCCGCAGCCATAGAAGCCCTGGTAAAAGGCTTCAAAGAAGGCAACCAGTTCCAGACTTTACTGGGTGTTACCGGTTCCGGTAAGACCTTTACCATGGCCAATGTGATCGCTGCATTAAATAAGCCCACTTTGGTAATAGCACACAATAAGACCCTCGCCGGACAATTGTATGGTGAGTTCAAGGAGTTCTTCCCTGAGAATGCGGTGGAGTACTTTGTGTCCTACTATGATTATTATCAGCCGGAGGCATATGTGCCTTCTTCTGATACTTATATTGCCAAAGATTCTTCTGTCAATGATGAAATCGATAAACTGCGGCTTTCTGCTACTGCTTCTCTTTCCGAAAGAAGAGATGTGGTGGTGGTAGCCAGTGTATCATGCATTTACGGTCTGGGAAGTCCCGACGATTATAAGGAGATGATCGTATCCTTAAGGCCCGGAATGATCAAAGACAGAGATCAGGTCATCAGGGAACTGATCGATATTCAATATGACAGAAATGATCTGGATTTGGACAGAGGATGCTTTCGCGTCAGAGGAGATGTGGTAGAGATCTATCCGGCNCAGGGCGGTGATTATCTGATCAGGGTAGAGTTTTTCGGTGATGAGATCGACAGGATCGCGCAGACCGATCCCCTTACAGGGCAGGTACATGCAGACCTTTCCCATATTGCGATCTTCCCTGCTTCCCACTACGTAGTACCTCAGGAGAAGATAAATATGGCGTGCAAGGCCATTGAAGCGGAAATGGAAGAACGTGTCCGCTATTTTAAGGGAGAGGACAAACTGCTGGAGGCACAGAGGATTTCCGAAAGAACCAATTTTGATATAGAAATGCTGCGGGAAACCGGTTTCTGTTCCGGTATTGAAAACTACTCAAGACATTTAAACGGTATGGCGGCCGGAGCAACGCCTCATACCCTGATGGATTATTTCGGGGATGACTTTCTCATTATAGTAGATGAATCGCATATGACCATTCCCCAGATCGGCGCCATGTATACGGGAGACCGCTCCCGTAAGACTACACTGGTGGATTATGGATTCCGGCTTCCTTCGGCACTGGACAACAGACCCCTGTGCTTCGAGGAGTTTGAGCAGCATATCGATCAGATGATGTTTGTATCGGCTACTCCTTCAACCTATGAAGAGGAGCATGAACTGCTGCGTACAGAACAGATCATCCGGCCTACCGGTCTTTTGGATCCGGAAATATCGGTACGTCCTGTGGAAGGACAGATCGATGATCTGATCAGCGAGGTCAATAAAGAGACAGCAGCGCATAACAAGGTGCTTGTAACGACTCTGACCAAACGGATGGCGGAAGACCTGACTGATTATATGAAAGATGCAGGAATCCGTGTGAAGTACCTTCATTCTGACATTGATACCCTGGAGAGAGCAGAGATCATCAGGGATATGCGTCTGGATGTATTTGATGTGTTGGTGGGGATCAACCTTCTGCGGGAAGGACTGGATATACCGGAAATATCGCTGGTGGCCATACTGGATGCAGACAAGGAAGGATTCCTTCGTTCCGAAACCTCCCTGATACAGACTGTGGGACGTGCGGCGAGAAATGCTGAGGGGCGTGTCATTATGTATGCCGACAATATGACCGATTCCATGAGAGCCGCCATTGATGAAACAGAAAGAAGACGNAATATTCAGCAGAAGTACAATGAGGAAAACGGTATTACCCCGCAGACCATCAAAAAAGCGGTAAGAGACCTGATCAGTATCTCCAAAGTTATCGAAAAGGAAGAAATGAGATTTGAAAAAGATCCTGAATCCATGGACAGAGGAGAACTCCAGAAGCTGATCGATAAGGTAGAAAAGCAGATGAAGAAAGCAGCAGCGGATCTGAATTTTGAAGCGGCAGCAGAACTGAGAGACAAGATGGCAGAACTGAAGATAAGGCTGCATAATCTGGATAATGATGATTAAAAATAGTTTACTGAAGATCTGATAAGTGAGGAAGAAAATGAGTTTAGCAGACAAGCATGTAGAAAAACCAAGAATCCGTCCCAGGGAGTATATTAAAATAAGGGGAGCCAGCGAACATAACTTAAATAATCTGGATGTGGACATCCCCAGGAATGAACTGGTGGTTCTGACAGGACTGTCAGGATCCGGCAAGTCCTCTCTGGCTTTCGATACTATTTATGCGGAAGGACAGAGAAGATATATGGAATCACTGTCTTCCTATGCAAGACAATTTCTGGGACAGATGGAAAAACCAAATGTTGAGAAGATCGAAGGATTGTCACCGGCCATTTCCATTGANCAGAAATCTACCAANAGAAATCCCCGTTCTACAGTGGGAACCGTAACAGAAATTTACGATTACTTCAGATTGNTATATGCCAGGATCGGTATTCCCCATTGTCCTAACTGCGGAAAGGANATTAAAAAGCAGAGCGTGGATCAGATGGTGGATCAGGTNATGGAGCTGCCGGAAGGAAGCAGGATNCAGCTTCTGGCACCGGTGGTACGGGGNAAAAAGGGAGAACATGCCAAGGTATTTGAGCGGGCTAAAAGGAGCGGTTATGTGCGGGTCCGCGTNGATGGCAATCTGTACGAGCTTTCCGAAGANATCAAGCTGGATAAAAATGTTAAACATAATATAGAGATCATTGTGGACAGGCTGGTAGTGAAACCGGGAATTGAGAGAAGGCTTACTGACTCTATTGAAAATGTGCTGGCGCTTACAGAAGGGCTTCTGTTATTGGATATTATCGGCGGAGAGGAAGTTACTTTCAGTCAGAGCTTTTCCTGTCCCGACTGCGGTATCAGCATCAGCGAGATCGAGCCCCGCAGCTTTTCCTTCAATAATCCTTTTGGCGCATGCCCGGTCTGCTTCGGGCTGGGATACAAGATGGAATTTGATCCCGAGCTGATGATCCCGGACAGAACTTTAAGTTTTAATGAAGGAGCCGTTCAGGTGATGGGCTGGCAGTCCTCTACAGATCAGGGAAGCTTTACAAACGCTATTTTGCGGGCACTTGCCAAAGAATATAAATTCAGCCTGGATACGCCCTTTGAAGAACTTCCGGAAAAAATCCAGCATATGTTTGTGTATGGCGGATTTAAAGAAGTAAAAGTACATTATATAGGTCAAAGAGGAGAAGGCAGCTATCCTATCACCTTTGAAGGTTTGATCAAAAATGTGGAAAGAAGATATCGCGAGACTTCCTCAGATATTATGAAACAGGAGTACGAAACCTTTATGCGGATCACGCCCTGTACAGAATGTAAGGGTATGCGTCTGAAAAAGGAATCTCTGGCGGTAACTGTCTGCGACAAAAATATTTATGAGATTACTTCTATGTCGATTAGATATTTATTTGAGTTTCTGGAGGACATGCAGCTTTCCAAGCAACAGCAGCTGATCGGAGCACAGATCTTGAAAGAAATCAGGGCAAGAGTAGGATTTCTCATTGATGTAGGGCTGGAATATCTGTCGCTGTCAAGAGCTACAGGCACTTTGTCAGGAGGAGAGGCGCAGCGTATCCGACTGGCCACCCAGATCGGATCGGGGCTTGTAGGCGTATGTTATATTCTGGATGAACCCAGTATCGGCCTGCACCAGAGAGATAACGACAAGCTGCTGAATACTCTTAAAAATTTAAGGGATCTGGGAAACAGCCTGATCGTCGTAGAACATGATGAAGATACCATGCTGGCAGCAGATCATGTGGTGGATATAGGTCCCGGCGCAGGTTCTCATGGCGGACGGGTAGTTGCACAGGGAACAGCACAGGAGATCATGGAAGCAAAAGAATCACTTACAGGTCAGTATTTAAGCGGACGGATTCAGATCCCGGTACCTGAAACCAGAAGAAAACCTGCCGGCTGGCTGAAGGTTACGGGAGCCAGAGAAAATAACCTGAAAAATATTACGGTAGATATACCCCTTGGTGTAATGACCTGCGTAACAGGTGTATCCGGATCCGGCAAAAGTTCCCTTGTGAATGAGATTCTTTATAAACATCTTGCCAGGGATCTGAACCGTGCCAGAACCATTCCGGGCAAACATAAAGAGATCAAAGGAATTGATCAGCTTGATAAAGTAATTGATATCGATCAATCCCCCATCGGAAGAACGCCCCGTTCCAATCCGGCAACCTATACCGGAGTATTTGACCAGATCCGTGATCTGTTCGCAAGCACGCCGGATGCTAAGGCAAAAGGTTATAAAAAAGGAAGATTCAGTTTTAATGTAAAGGGCGGACGATGCGAAGCCTGCTGCGGTGACGGTATTATTAAGATAGAAATGCATTTCCTTCCTGATGTGTATGTACCCTGCGAGGTCTGCGGCGGAAAACGCTATAACAGGGAAACTCTTGATGTTAAATATAAGGGCAAGAGTATTTATGATGTTCTGGATATGACAGTTGAGGAAGCGGTTCCCTTCTTTGACAGTCTGCCTTCCATCAGAAGAAAGATCACAACCCTGAATGATGTGGGACTTTCCTATGTAAAGCTGGGGCAGCCGTCTACTACGCTTTCAGGAGGTGAAGCGCAGAGGATCAAGCTGGCAACGGAACTCAGCAGACACAGCACGGGCAAGACCATTTATATTCTGGATGAACCTACTACAGGACTTCATTTTGCAGATGTGCACAAACTAGTGGAGATCCTGCATAAGCTGGCTGACGGCGGAAATACGGTGGTGGTCATCGAACATAATCTGGATGTAATTAAAACTGCGGATTATATCATTGATATGGGGCCCGAAGGCGGAGATAAGGGCGGACAGGTCATTGCAAAAGGAACGCCTGAAGAGGTGGCGGAATGTCCCGGCTCCTATACCGGACAATATGTGAAAAAAATGTTGGAAAGGTATAAAGAAAATCAAAAAAAGAACCGATAATATAATATGCAAGGACGCAATATGAGAAGAGGAATGACTCCCTTTTTGTTATTGTGTCCTTCTTTCTATAAAATTTTTATTAAATCCCTTTGAAAATACTTTTCTATGGGTTATAATAACTCTATATGTTCAAAGTAAAGAAAGGGGTCTCGCATTATGCAGTACACAGATATCGGAATAGATTTAGGAACAGCGAGTATTTTGGTTTACATCAGAGGCAGAGGAGTTGTGTTAAAAGAGCCTTCTGTTGTGGCTTATGATAGAGATACTAATAGGATCAAGGCAATCGGAGAAGACGCCAGACTGATGCTTGGCAGAACTCCCGGAAATATTATGGCAGTGCGCCCTTTAAGACAGGGTGTTATTTCCGATTACAAAGTAACAGAGCAGATGATGAAGTATTTTATCCAAAAAGCTCTGGGCAAAAAGGCTTTCAGAAAGCCGCGGATTGCGGTCTGCGTTCCCAGCGGTGTTACCGAAGTAGAGAAGAAAGCAGTTGAAGATGCAACTCTGCAGGCAGGCGCAAGAGAGGTTTCCATTATCGAGGAGCCTATTGCGGCAGCGATCGGTGCCGGAATCGATATTTCCAAACCGTGCGGAAACATGATCGTGGATATAGGCGGAGGTACATCCGATATAGCAGTTATTTCATTGGGAGGTACTGTAGTAAGCGCTTCCATTAAGATAGCCGGAGATGATTTTGATGAAGCTCTGGTTCGTTACATGAGAAAGAAACATAATCTGCTGATCGGTGAACGAACAGCAGAGGATATCAAGATAAAGATCGGTTCCGCGTTTAAACGTACCGAAGTGGACTATATGGATGTCAGGGGACGTAATCTGGTAACAGGTCTTCCAAAAACAGTTACCGTTTCTTCAGAAGAAACAGAAGAGGCCCTGAGGGAAACTACGGCACAGATCATAGAAACCATACACAGCGTGTTGGAAAAGACTCCGCCGGAACTTGCAGCAGATATTGCTGACAGAGGTATTGTGCTTACCGGTGGCGGAAGCCTGCTTCGAGGACTGGAGGATCTGATCTGTGAAAAGACAGGCATCAATACCATGACAGCCGAGGATCCCATGACGGCAGTTGCGATCGGAACAGGAAAATATGTTGAATTCCTGGCAGGTTACAGAGAAGATTAACAGGAAAGAAAGGTTTTAACATGGTAAAAGGACTATATACCGCTTATACCGGTATGATCAACCAGCAGAACAGAATGGATGTATTGACGAATAATCTTGCTAATGTTAATACAAATGGCTACAAAAAGGAAGGAGCCACCAGTCAGTCTTTTGATTCGGTTCTTGCATATAAGATCAAGGATGTGTCGGAGGGCGCCCGCATTGCCAAGAGGATAGGCTTCAATAATCCGGGTGTCAAGATCGGAGAAGGCTATACCGACTTTTCAGAGGGACCTATGAGAAAAACAGAAAATGCCTTTGATCTGGCACTGACAGACTCGGGTTTCTTTGCGGTACAGTTTACGAATAAGGCGGGAGACAGTTCTGTAAAATATACAAGAGACGGTAATTTTGCATTAACACGGGAAGGCTATTTAGTTACCCAGGATGGAGATTTCGTATTGAATGA
Source organism: Lachnospiraceae bacterium (assembly GCA_014803415.1). GTDB lineage: Bacteria > Bacillota > Clostridia > Lachnospirales > Lachnospiraceae > Suilimivivens. The sequence goes on along the minus strand of JAAVBZ010000013.1, from coordinate 29,214 downwards.
AAGCGGCAGACCTGTCAAGATAGATCCGCTGCTTGAAGCACAGGTCAACATAAGCGGTCAGATCATTCAGGATGGCACTGTGGCAGATACGATCCAGATCACGGATTTTGAGGATTATAATTATTTAAAGCATTATGGTGAGAATTATTTCGAACCCATAGACGGTGCCAGGGAAACAGAGGCGTCGGCTGGAATTTATGCCGGATACCTGGAGGGTTCCAATGTATCGGTAGTATCTGAAATGGTAGATATGATCAATGTCCAGAGAGCTTATGAATCCAATCAGAAGGTGATCACAACGATCGATTCTACACTGGAGATCTCAGCGAACCAGCTGGGCAAGTTATAGGGAGGTAATATAAATGGTTAGAAGTTTATGGTCTGCGGCAACCGGTATGAACGCACAGCAGACAAATGTGGATACAATTGCGAATAATCTCGCAAACGTAAATACGGTAGGTTACAAGGCGCAGACTGCCCAGTTCAAATCTTTGCTTTATCAAACGCTGCAGACGGCTACGACTACTGCAAACGGAGATCCCAAGCCGACTACTTCACAGGTGGGACTGGGTGTAAGAAATTCATCGATCAATTCCAGTTTTGTTCAGGGACCTTTGTTATCTTCCAGCAGCGATACCGCCTTTGCAATTGAAGGTGACGGATTTTTTGCGATCAGAGGTGCTGACGGAAATACATATTACACCAGAAACGGTGATTTTACCTGGGCTACCAACGGAGGCAACAGAATGATCCTTACCAATCAGGATGGACTTCCCGTACTCAGCACTACAGGACGTACCATTACTCTGGGCGCCGGACTGATAGCCAGCAGGGTTACCATCAGTCAAAGCGGCGAGGTATGTTATCCGGATGAAAATAATAATCCGCAGTCCATAGGTGTATCTGTAGGCTTATACCAGTTCAATAACGCCGGCGGTCTTAAAAGAATGGGAGACAGTCTGTGGCAGGCAACAGATGCAAGCGGACGTGTCCTGAATGAAGCAACCAATGCTAATTTAGTTCCCAGCAGAATACTGCAGAACTACTTGGAAGGATCTAATGTTCAGGTGGCAGATGAAATGGTCAATCTGATCGTGGCTCAGCGTGCTTATGAAATGAATTCCAAGGCAATTACCACAACAGATGAAATGATGCAGACAGCTAACAATCTGAAGAGATAATAGCAGGAAGGAATAAATTATGGATATTGGCGGCATAAATGCATATACAGATTATCTGTCAAGCCAGAGCAGCGCAACGGATAAGTTGAAGGAAACTATCGGTAAGACAGATTATTCCCAGGCGGGCGAGGACGAACTTTTAGAAGCCTGCAAACAGTTTGAATCGTATTTCCTTGAGCAGGTATTTAAGGAAATGCAGAAGACAGTAGATTGCTTTAAGGATGAAGAAAGCGATCCTAATGACAATCTGGTAAGCTATTTCAGAGATACTACTCTGCAGGAGCTGGCATCAACTTCCACAGAAAAACAGGGTCTTGGAATTGCACAGATGCTTTATGAGCAGATGAAGCGTAACTACGGTTTGTAAAGTAAGATATAATAGATAAGGGCTGCCAAAGGACGGGATACCGTCTTTTTGGGCAGCCTTTTGTATGTATATCATTATACTTGCAGGAGAAGGAAATGGAACAGGTAAAAGGTTATATCGACCATATTATTTATCAGAACAGTGAAAATGGATATGCAGTGCTTTCTTTTATCGTAGACGATGAGGAACTGGTATGCGTAGGCTATTTTAAAAATGTTGAGGCCGGTGAAACACTGGAGATCCGGGGTAACTATGTGGAACATCCGTCATATGGGATGCAGTTGAAAGCAGAAAGCTTCAGGATCGCTCCCCCCGATGATATGGCCAGCATGGAGAGATATTTAAGCTCCGGAGCCATAAAAGGAATCGGACAGGCGTTGGCAAAAAGGATCGTCAGGACATTTAAAGAAGATACCTTTCGTATCATTGAGGAGGAGCCTGAGAGACTATCCGAGGTAAAAGGGATCAGTGAGAGAATAGCAAGAGAAATTGCAGAGCAGATGATAGAAAAAAAGGATATGCGGGAGGCCTTTGTCTTTTTACAGCAATATGGAATTTCCAATACACTGTCCGTTAAGATCTATAATCAGTATGGTATGAAACTATACGGGATCATGAAGGAAAATCCTTATCGTCTGGCGGAGGACATTTCAGGAGTGGGATTCCGAATAGCCGATGAGATCGCTTCCAAAATAGGCATCCATACCGATTCCGAGTATCGTATCAGAAGCGGTATTCTGTATGCCCTATCCCAGGGATGTGCAGAGGGACATATTTATCTTCCGGCAGATATTCTGGCGGAAAGAGCGGCCATGCTGTTGGGGCTTCGGGCAGAAGCCATCGGTCCGCAGATAGAGAATCTTGCCATGGATAAGAAGCTTATCATAAAGCTCAAAGGAAAAGAGAAAAGAGTGTATGCCAGCGCCTATTATTATGCTGAATTAAAATGCGCCCGGATGCTCCATGACCTGAATATAAGCATGGAAGAAGATCTCCTTTCGTCAGAAGAAAAAAGAGCAGAGGGACTTTTAGCGGCTATGGAAGCAAAGCAGGGGATAGAACTTGATGAATTGCAGAAAAAAGCTGTAATGACCAGTATCCATCATGGCGTTACCATCCTGTCAGGGGGACCGGGTACGGGAAAAACAACGACGATCAATACGATCATCAGATACTTCGAAGCGGAAGGCATGGATATTCTGCTGGCAGCACCTACGGGCAGGGCTGCAAAGAGAATGACGGAAACCACGGGTTTTGAATCCAGGACCATTCACCGTCTGCTTGAAATTAACGGATCCGTAGAAGAAGGACGCAGCGCTCAGTTCGAAAGAAATGAAGAAAATCCTCTGGAAGCGGATATCATTATCATAGATGAAATGTCTATGGTGGATATTCATTTATTCCAGTCGCTGCTTTCTGCGATCAGCGTAGGAACCAGACTGATCATGGTGGGAGACAGGAATCAGCTTCCCAGCGTAGGGCCGGGGCAGGTGCTGCAGGATCTGATCGACAGCGGCAGTTTTTCGGTAGTGATCCTGAAGAAAATCTTCCGACAAGCAGGAGAAAGCGATATTGTAGTGAACGCCCATAAGATCAACAGGGGAGAGCATCTGTCCTTTGACAACAAAAGCAGGGATTTTTTCTTGCTGGAAAGAAATGACGCGAATGTCATATATAAGCATATGATACAGTTGATAAGAGAAAAACTTCCGCCCTACGTGGACGCCTCGCCTTATGATATTCAGGTACTGACGCCCATGCGGAAAGGCAGCCTTGGCGTAGAGACTTTAAACGGCATTCTTCAAAAGTATCTGAATCCGCCATCTGCGGACAAAAAAGAGCATCAGGCAGGAGAAAGGATCTTCCGGGAAGGGGACAAGGTAATGCAGATAAAAAACAATTATCAGATTACCTGGGAGGTGCTCAGCAAATACGGAATTCCCATAGATAAGGGCATGGGCATATTTAATGGTGACACTGGCGTCATAAAGGAAATTAATGAGACGGCCCAAAGCCTTACCGTGGAGTACGACGAACACAGGCAGGTGGAGTATCCTTTTGTTTCGCTGGATGAAATAGAACTGGCTTATGCCATTACCATTCACAAGTCCCAGGGAAGCGAATATCCGGCTGTCATACTTCCGCTTTTATCCGGCCCCAGAATGCTGTTTAACAGGAATCTGCTGTATACAGGAGTGACCAGGGCCAGAAAATGCGTTACTATTCTGGGAAGCAGCAGCGTGGTCCAGGAGATGATCGATAACGAAAAAGAAAATAAGCGGTATACGAGCCTTGGTGACAGAATCAGAGAAATAGAAGGGAACTTTGATGAATAGAATTAAGAACGGGGAAAACCATATCCTGCAGGCTGCGCTTGATCTTATTTTTCCAAGAAGGTGCGCGGTCTGTGATGAGGCAGTGGACCGTCTGGGATACGGAGTGTGTAAGGCTTGTGCATCTAAAATAGTATATATCAGGGCGCCTTTTTGCATGAAGTGCGGTAAGCAGCTGAAACAGGAAGGAGAACTGTGTACAGATTGTATCAAGAAAAAGCACAAGTTTTTACAGGGAGTGGCGCTATATGATTATGGGAGTATGGCGGACTCGATCTTCCGGTTTAAATACGCAGGACGGCAGGAATATGCGTCTTTTTACGGAAAAGATATGTACGAAAGATACGGCAGGTGGCTTCAGGCTGTCAGACCGGACGCGCTGATACCGGTGCCTGTTCATGCCTCCAAAAAGCGCTTGCGGGGATATAATCAGTCAGAGCTGATCGCACAGGCACTTTCAAAACTGTCAGGAATACCAGTAAATACCAGTCTGGTCATCAGGCAGAAAAAAACACTGCCGCAGAAGAGTTTAAGTGGACAGGAAAGGCAAAATAATTTGAAAAGGGCTTTTAAAATCCATAGAAATGATGTAAAATTAAATACGATTGTAATCATAGACGATATATACACTACCGGCAGTACAATTGACGCCATGACGGAAACACTTATGGAGTCAGGCATACAGCATGTGTATTTTATGACACTGGCTGTCGGGCGTGGAATTTAGAATGGGGTGAAGGCATGAACGTACGTAACTGTAGAGTATGTGGAAAAATTTTTAATTATGTGATGGGACCGGCAGTGTGTCCTAAATGTAAAGAAGAAAAAGAATTAAAGTTTCAGGAAGTAAGGCAGTATATCGCTGACCATAGCGGTGCCGACATTAAAGAAGTAGCGGAAGAGTGCGGTGTAGATATGTCACAGATCCATCAGTGGATCCGGGAAGAAAGACTGCAGTTCGCAGAAGATTCGCCCATCCGTATCGCATGTGAGAACTGTGGGGCTATGATCCGTTCAGGACGTTTTTGCGACAAATGTAAACATGAAATGGCCAATGGCTTTAAGACTGCAATGGGCAAGGATAAAAAGCCTGCTATGGAACCGCAGAAGAAAACATCTGACGGCAACAAGATGAGATTCCTGTAGGATAATATATTCGAAGGGATAATAGTGTGAAAAATGAATTTTTCACACGCAAATTTGTGCTTGCGCCCAAATTCGCAGGCTGAGCAAGAATGGGGTAATAATATGATTAATGAAGAAAAGGTCATATTAATGACTAAGATGGCGGCTTATGAGTCGGGCAAAGGGAAAAAAGACATTAATATCCTGCATTATTTCCGAAGCGATTACATAGGCTTTCAATTGCTGAAGTCTGTCATTGCAGCAACTGTTTCTTTTTTTGCACTGTTCGCGGTATATGTCTTTTACAATTTTGAATCCCTGATGCAGGAAGTTTATAAAATGGATCTTCTTGCGTTTGGAAAGACCATTGTTATCTTATACTTATGTGCTGTCGGCGCGTATTGTGTAATATCCTATGTTGTTTATGCCAGCAGGTATAACAGGGCAAGGAAGAGTCTCAAGACCTATTACGCAAATCTGAAAAAGCTGGCGGGAATGTATGACAGATAAAGAGTGAGGGAAACGATATGACAACTCTGCTTGTGGCAAAACAATATATTAAAAAATTTATTTCTAAATATGAGGTATACCTTAAGCCATTGCTGAAACTGGTTCTGGCTCTTATGGCACTGATGATGATCAACAGTAAAATAGGATATATGCGCAGACTTGATAATATTTCTATTGTGCTGATCGTAGCGCTGATGTGTTCTTTTATGCCGATGAATTTTATCATCTTTGCAGCGGCGGCTTTTACAGTTTTGCATATGTATGCACTGTCACTTGAATGTGCGGCGATAACGCTGGTGGTATTTCTTGTTTTGTTTTTGCTTTATTTCAGATTTTCACCGAAGGATACACTGGTGGTATTACTGACTCCCATGTCTTTTGCAATCGGTATTCCCTATGTGATTCCGATCGCTATGGGGCTTGTAGGGACGCCGGTTTCCGCTGTTTCAGTGGGCTGTGGAATTGTGGTGACTTTTTTGATCAATTATATTACAGAAGGAGCATCAACACTGTCCAGCATGGAAACAGAAGATATGGCCACCAGATTCCGGTTCATTATTGACGGATTCATCAGTAATAAATCAATGGTCTTAATGATAGCGGCATTTGCCGTTACCATTGTTGTTGTTTATCTGATCAGAAGATTGTCTATTGACTATGCATGGACTATAGCGATCATAGCAGGCGCTCTGATAGATGTGATGGTACTTCTGATAGGAGATCTGATCTTTGAGGTTAATGTATCCATTTTAGGATTGATCATAGGAACGGTATTTTCCGTATTGATCGCTATGATAGTGGAATTTTTTGCATTTCATGTGGACTACAGCAGAGCGGAGAAGGTACAGTTCGAGGATGATGAGTATTATTATTATGTAAGAGCAATACCCAAGATAACGGTTGCCGCACCATCCAAAACAGTTAAGAAGATCAATACGGCAAAGAAGAAAACAGTTTCTGCGCAAAGCAAAAAATAATATTGTAGATTATTAATAATGGAGAAACTTAAATGTCTCAGCTTAACGAGTTTATAAGAACATATCTGTCACGAATACCAAATTTAAGAAGCGTCAGATGGGTAGATATTGTTGAAATTCTTCTAATTACGTTTCTCATTTACCATATTCTGGTATGGATCAAAAACACCAAAGCATGGTCACTCCTGAAAGGTATCATCGTCATAGCCGGATTTATACTGATTGCTGCTGAGCTTAAGATGAATACTATTTTATGGATCGTGGAAAATGCATTCGGCGTTGCAGTAACGGCCATAGTGGTCATTTTGCAGCCCGAACTGCGTAAAGCGCTGGAGGATCTTGGACGGAAAAATATTATTACATCTATTATACCATTTGACAGCAACAAAAGTTCTGAAGAAGGCTTGTTTTCTGACAAGACCATAAATGAAATAGCAAAAGCATGTGTGGAGATGGGCAAGGTGAAAACCGGTGCCCTTATTGTTGTTGAGCAGAATCAGCCGTTGACTGAATATGAAAGAACCGGAATTGACGTAGACGGTATCGTGACCAGCCAGCTTATTATTAATATTTTTGAAAAAAATACGCCGCTTCATGATGGAGCAGTCATCGTACGCGGCAACAGGATAACTTCTGCTACCTGTTATCTGCCTTTGTCGGATAATATGGGGCTCAGTAAGGATCTGGGTACCAGACATCGCGCGGGAGTGGGCATTTCTGATGTAACAGATTCCATGACCATAATCGTTTCCGAAGAAACAGGCAAGATCAGCATTGCTTATGAAGGTAATCTGGAAAGAAATCTGGATGGAGAGAGGCTGAAAGAACGGCTCAGATCCATACAGAATAAGCCGGAGGAAGAGAATAAAAAGCGTATTTTGTGGAAGGGACGGTCTAAAGGTGAAAAATAAGCTAACAGCAAATATCAGCCTGAAAATTGTATCTTTGCTATTCGCATTCCTGATCTGGCTGGTGGTAAATAATATTAATGATCCCATTATTGAACGATACTATATGAATATACCTGTAAAGCTGCTTAATACAGAGCTGATCACGGATTCCGGTCAGGTGTACGAAGTATTGGATGATACAACGGTAATTGACAGGGTGACCGTATGGGCACCGAGATCTGTTTTCAGTTCGTTGAGCGCAGGAAATATTGTTGCTACAGCGGATGTGAATGAGCTTAGCAGTCTGGATACCATCAGGATTAATTTGACGACTAATCTGAATGTCAATGATATAGAGAAAATTGAAGGCAGCATCGATACAGTTAAACTGCATATTGAGAATCTGAGAACCAAATCGCTGGCACTGAAAGCAACTGTTTCGGGAAGTGTGGAAGAGGGTTATCTGCTGGGAGAGATTACGCCTGATCAGAATCTGGTAAGAGTATCGGGTCCTGAATCTATTATCAGCCAGGTATCCAAAGCAGTGGCAGATGTACCTGTAACGGGCTTTACCAGTGATATTGCGGACAATGCTGAGATNAAGTTATANGACAGTGAGGATAATCTNATCCAGGACAGCCGTATTACGCAGAATATCAAATCCGTAGGAGTAAAGGTTTCTCTTTACAGGACCATGGAAGTTCCTATTTATTTCAGNACCACAGGNACACCTGCAGCAGGCTACAAAGTACTGGGTGAAATAGAAGGAAGTATTGATANAGTGATGATNGCCGGCAAGGAGAGCGCTCTGAANAATATTAACAGTATCGAAGTNTCGGGAGAGAANCTTGATATTTCCGGACTGCGGGAAGACTTTGTGACCGAAATCTCNCTTNGNGATTATCTGCCGGAGAATGTATTCCTTGCAGATTCATCACAGAACAAAGTTGAAGTTACTGCCCACATTCAATCACAGATTACCAGAAATCTGGTGGTNNNAGGTGACAGTGTAGATGTAGTCAACGTNCCGGAAGGATACAGGGCAACAATAGAAGAGCTGGAGGAAAACATTGATATAGGAGTACAGGGATTTGCTGCAGATGTTTCAGGAATCCGCGGAGCAGAGTTAAAAGGCCGTGTGGATATTCTGAAGTGGATGGCAGATGAAGATATGGCGGAGCCNATAGANGGATATTATCAGGTAGAAGTGGATTTCGGGCTGCCGGATGATGTAGAGGTCATAAGACCTTTAACAGTAATGATGCATTTATCAAAGGTGGAGGATTAATAGAATGAGCAGATTATTCGGTACAGACGGAGTAAGAGGCGTGGCCAATGATGAATTGACTCCCCTGCTTGCCATGCAGCTTGGCCAGGCAGGAGCCTATGTTCTTACCAGAGAAAATGAGCACAGACCTACGATCATGGTAGGCTGCGACACACGTATTTCCGGTGATATGCTGGCCAATGCGTTAATGGCGGGAATTTGTTCGGTAGGCGCAAATGCAGTATATGTAGGAGTGATCCCTACNCCGGCTGTTGCATATCTGACCAGAAAATATAAAGTAGATGCAGGCGTTGTTATNTCCGCATCACATAATCCNGTNGAATTTAACGGTATTAAATTTTTTGACGGTAATGGATATAAGCTTCCCGATGCTCTGGAAGATGAAATAGAAGATCTGATCAAAAGGGATATGAGCGGAATTAAATTTCCCATAGGCTCTAATGTAGGTAAGATAAAGTATCGTACAGATGCCCGGGAAGAATATATAAATCATTCCATTCAGTCCGTTAATATTGATCTGTCTAAATTAAAAATCGTGGTAGACTGTGCGGAAGGGGCTTCTTATTACACTTCTGTTGAGGCTTTAAAGGAATTGGGCGGAAACGTGGTGGCTATCCACAACATGCCCGATGGAACAAATATCAATGCGAACTGCGGNTCTACTCATATGGAAGAGATCCGTGCAAGGGTAGTTTATGAAAAAGCTGATATAGGCCTTGCGTTTGACGGAGATGCAGACAGACTGATGGCTGTAGATGAACTTGGAAATGTGATCGACGGTGACCAGATCATGGCCATTGTGGGAAATCATATGAAGGAAAAGGGANAGCTCAGCGGTAATACTATAGTGGCAACCATTATGAGTAATCTGGGATTTTTCCTGATGGCGGAGAAAGAGGGCATCAGGGTGGATCAGACCAAAGTAGGGGACCGTTATGTGCTTGAACACATGAAGGAGATNGGNGCCAGCCTTGGAGGAGAGCANTCCGGACATATNATATTTTTNAANGAAAATACCACAGGAGACGGNCTNCTCAGTGCNTTACATNTNTTGGAGGTAATGGTAGAGACCGGNAAAACGCTTTCGGAACTTGCATCTATTATGGAAGTACTTCCTCAGGCNCTTGTCAATGCAAAAGTNCCTAACCATAAAAAAGAAAAATACATGGAATATCCTGAGATTGCGGACGCAATTGCTAAGCTGAACAGTAAATTTGAGGGAGAAGGAAGAGTTCTGATCCGTCCCTCCGGTACGGANCCGCTGGTACGTGTCATGATNGAGGGAAAGGATCAGCAGATGATCGATCAGGAGGCCAGAAAACTGGCAGAACTGATTCAAAATATCATGCTGTAATACTTGAAACAACTTGTACAATAAAGGGGAAAATGATATACTGATATTAAGATANCAAGAGAATCAGGCATCAAATGAATTGGAGGGTGTTATCAATGGTAAGCCAAAAGGTGGTTATTAAGAATCCTACTGGTTTGCATTTAAGGCCGGCAGGGATTTTGTGCAAGGAAGCTATGCAGTTCAAATCATTAATAACATTTACATTCAGAGGCAGTACAGCTAATGCCAAGAGTGTTTTAAGCGTTCTCGGAGCTTGTGTTAAAAGCGGTGATGAGATTGAGTTTACCTGTGAAGGAGAAGATGAAGTTGAAGCNCTGCAGACGCTNGTAAATGCAATTGAAAGNGGNTTNGGAGAATAGTAAAAGAGCATTGCGTNNTGCAATGCTCTTTTATATGNNCGCTTTACAGCGNATGTTTTATCTGTTTGAATTGATNACCTTATCNTCTACATTGAANGCATCTCCTTCTTTCAGAATGCATATCATGGTCTTTCCGGTATTCAGTCGGATCTCATTACCGTCATCATCATAATATCTGGTGGCGCCGTAGTCTGATTTTTTCTTCCAGGTAACATGAATACCTTTACCATTTGTAAAGAACCATCCGTCTCTGGTAGAGTCATGACACTGAAAGGCAAGATAATCTTTTTCGTCACGTACTTCATAGTAAGTGTTTTGAATCAAAAGATTCTTAAATGCAAGCTGGGTATTATTAGCTATGTCCATATGAGGACCTTCGGATTCTCCGGCTAAATGTTGATATCTGTCATATAATCCGGTCTCTTCATTGTATAAAAAGTAACAATTGGTAAGAGGGTAAGCAGGTGACATATCAACTTTTCCTGCATCAATGGAATCCTCATACTGAGTCAGCATATTGGGATCCTGATCTGATGCAAACAGAAAATGCTGTTCATCTGAATAATCTTCTCTGTAATTCAAAGAGTACCCGGCATTATCAATATATTTTGCTATTAAAGCTGAACTGGTAAATGCGTTATCAAAATCATTTTTGGCTATATCACGAAAATGATATGTTTTGGAAATATCAATATTTAAATTGATATTATCCGAATCATTTCGGCCCACTAAACCATCCATATAAAAGGGACCGCCGTAATGGATATGAAAAGAATCCCATTCAAAAGACCAATACATAAAATAATCGCGGCTGCTTCTGACGTTTCCTATTTTTTCCAGATCATCCCAATTTTCCCATATACCCATCAGCCGGGTGATATTCATTTCCACATTACATTCATATATAACATCTGCCGTAGAAATGCCGTATTGGCTGGCTGTTTTGGTATTGGGGATCATAATGGAAACCGGACGACGGTTCGCTGTTTTTTCATCGATCCATTCATTCGTAATGCGGCTTCTTAACATTCCGTCTGCGGGCGGAACATCTGTAACAGGTTCTTCAGATGTTTCCGCCTCTGTTTTATCTTCTGTATTTTGCGTAAATTCAATAGGATCTAGCTCAGGCTGTAATGCAGTGTCGTTATTGTCCTTTTTATTGCAACCTGATAACAAAAGTGATGCTGCCAGGGTCAATATAATAACTACTTGGGACTTTTTCATAATTATTCTCCCCCTTTACGCAGACGTCAGTGTTAATTCAGAGTGTTTCCATCAACTTCAATAGTAGCGCCGTCTTTTACGACACAGATCATTGTTTTGCCGGTATTGACCTGAACTTCATTTCCGTTATCATCAAAGTACTTGGTGGGAGAATAATCTGTTGTCTTTTCCCATGTTACATGGATTGCTTTTCCGTTTGTAAAGTAATAACCGTCTCTGGTGGTATCATGTACCTGGAAAGCAAGGTAATCTTTCTGGTCCCTGACTTCATGGTATGTAAACTGAACAAACACATTCTTAAATGCAAGCTGCTGATTATTGTTTGCCGCATCTACATCAGGATTGCCGTACATATAACGATAATATAATCCATCATCTTCATTATAGGTAAATGAAGTTTTGGTTATAGGATATGCCTTCGCCAGATTAAGCTCTTTAGCAGTCATGGCGTCGCTGTAGCTTTCCAGAGTGTTAGGTGCATCCGGGGATGCAAATTTAAAATGTTCTGCAACATAGTAATTATCACGATAAGTCTTGGAATATCCGAATTTATCAATAGCTTTATTGATACCTTCTGCACTGGCGTATGCATTCTGGGGAGCCGAACGGTCAGTTGCACGGTAGAATGTATCTTCATATAAACCGACTTTTCCGCCGTCGCCGTAGCTGCACCCGGTTATGTTATCAGTGCTGCTCTGCTCAATAATATCCTTAATGTAAAAAGGACCTCCGAAATGAACATAGATGGAATCCCATTCCAATGCCCAATATACAAAATAGTCACGGCAGCTTCTTACATTACCGATACGGTCCATACCTTCCCAGTCTTTAATGACAGCCATGCTTCTGGTAATGCCGCCTTCAACGGGACATTCATATATGATATCCGCCTTTGAAAAATTGTAATGAGGTAATGCGTTTTTATCATTAGGGCTCATTACTGCGATTGGTCTTGCGTCCTTAATATCTTCAGCTATCCACTCGTTGGTAAGAGGGCTGCGCACCATTCCTTCTTCCGGGGGAACGTCAGTATCATCTTCAGAGTCTTCCGTATCTTCAGCAGAAGGTTCCTCTGTCGGCTGAGGTATTGTCTCTTCGATAGGCAGAACGATAGGATCTGCCACCGTTTCCTCTTTTTCTCCGCAGCCAAACAATAAGAGAGATGAAGATAAGGCTACAAGAAAAAGTACCTGTAATCTTTTCATCAATATTTCCTCACTTTCCTGTATTAATGGCAGTTCTGTTAAAAACCACGCAATTGATATTATAGCACAGATGAAAATCATCGTCACTAGAAAATGTGTAAAAAGTTATACATAAATATTAAAAAANTGTTACAGANAATACTATGACTTGTACAAATCTGAAAATCAGGGTAAGATATAATAGATGAAANAACAAATGAGGCGAAGCATCATTAGAGGCAAAGCGTCATTAGAAGCAANGCGTCATTAAATGAAAGGATACACAGTATGAAAAAAATAATTGTGACAGGCTGCAACGGTCAGCTGGGNCGGGCNATTAATAAGGANTTTGCGGGAAATACGGAGATCGAACTTGTAAATACGGATGTTGGNGAACTGGATATAACAAGCGTTGATAAGGTCCTGGAGCTTGCCAGGGAAGTAAAGCCCATAGCGATNATAAATTGTGCTGCCCATACTGCNGTTGATGCNTGTGANAGTGATGTGGACAATGCATANAGGATCAATGCCATNGGCCCCAGGAATTTAAGTATNGCGGCNACCGAGACCGGTGCCAAAATGATCCATATTTCTACAGATTATGTTTTTGACGGAAAGTCGGCAAAGCCGTATATAGAATTTGACAGACCGGATCCCCAGGGAGTGTATGGCGCCACCAAGCTTGCAGGTGAAAATATGGTCAGGGATTTTGCGGACCGGTATTTTATATTCAGGACAGCCTGGCTTTATGGTGACGGTAAGAACTTTGTAAAAGCCATGCTAAAGAAGTCAGAAACCGAGGATAAAGTCAGGGTAGTGAATGATCAGTTCGGAAGTCCTACCAGTACCAGGGAACTGGCAGGCGTGATCGCTCATTTATTGTTTACGGAGAATTACGGGTTGTTCCACGCCACCTGTGAAGGAAGNTGTNACTGGGCTGAATTTGCCAGGGAAATTTTCAGACTGNCAGGAAAGTCCACGCAGGTAGAAGGCATCAGTACAGAAGAATATGGCGCAGCGGCTGCCCGTCCGGCATATTCTATTCTGGAAAATTATATGTTGAAACTTACAACTGATTATTCTTTTGCAGANTGGCATGATGCCATAGCGGAATATATCAGAACATTATAAAACATTGTATAGAACGATAACGGAGAAAAGACATGGATTTTTTGTACGATCTGTTCCATAATGTGGTNTTTGTATCGGCAATATTGGGATGGTTTGTGGCCCAGGTCCTGAAAACATTGATCCACATGATCATAACGAAAAAATTTGTTGCAGAAAGAATGGTAGGGAGCGGCGGAATGCCAAGTTCTCATTCAGCTACGGTATGCGGTCTTGCCACAGCNGCAGGCATCACCTACGGCGGNGCCAGTTTTGAATTTGCCATGGCTGTCATCTTTGCCATTGTAGTCATGCATGACGCCATGGGAGTACGCAGGGAAACAGGAATACAGGCAAGAGTCATTAATGAGATGCTGGAAGTTTTTACCAATATGGGCAAGGAGATGAGTCCTGAGGAGAAGCTGAAGGAATTTGTNGGACATACGCCGCTTCAGGTTCTGGCGGGAGCAATACTGGGAATTNTTATTGCAGTATTAATGTGCAGTATCATGTAACTACTTAGAATAAANAATTCAGATTAAAGGAGAAAGATATGCAGAACATAGCACTGATAACAGGTATTACAGGACAGGATGGTTCCTATCTGGCGGAGTTTTTACTGGAAAAGGGATATGANGTACANGGGCTGGTCCGCAGACACAGTATCAGCAATACTTCCCGAATCGATCATATTATCAATTCGGAATATAACAAAGTAAAGTTCTNNTTGCACTTTGCAGATACCACAGATTCCAGTAATCTCATGCGCCTCATTGCGGAGATCAGNCCCACAGAGGTTTATAATCTGGCTGCCCAGTCCCATGTAGGAGTATCTTTTGAAGTGCCGGAATATACGGCAGAGGCTACCGGCGTAAGTACCTTAAAGCTTTTGGAAGCNCTGCGTGTAAATGGCGGAAACTGCCGTTATTATCAGGCTTCCACGTCAGAACTTTTCGGCGGGCTTCCGGAAACTGCGCCTCAGAGCGAAGCAACTCCTTTTTATCCCAAGAGTCCTTACGGCGTTGCNAAGCTGTATTCTTACTGGATCACNGTCAANTACAGGGAATCTTACAATATGTTTACCTGTAACGGTATTCTTTTTAACCATGAATCTCCCAGGAGAGGTGAAAATTTTGTAACCAGAAAGATCACACTGGCCATTGCCAATATCATTGCAGGCAGACAGGATAAACTTTCCCTTGGCAACATGAACGCCAAGCGTGACTGGGGATTTGCGGGAGATTATGTAAAAGGTATGTGGCTTATGCTTCAGAAGGACAAGCCGGGAGATTATGTACTGGCAACCAATGAAACGCATACTGTCAGGGAATTTGTAGAGGAAGCATTTGGCCAGCTTGGCATTTCCATCAGATGGGAAGGCAGCGGCGTTAATGAAAAAGGTTATGATGCAGAAACCGGAAAACTTCTGGTAGATGTAAACCCTGAATTCTACCGTCCTGCGGAGGTGGAGTTCCTGTGGGGAAATGCCGCCAAGGCAGAAAAAGAATTGAACTGGAAAAGAGAGATCGATTTTAAAGGTCTTGTCAGCATGATGATGGATGCTGANCTGCGCGANATTGCGGGAATCAGCTGCNAGGAATACAAAAAACAGCAAAACAAGTAAGTAATGTACAAGAGGCATCAGATACATGGTATCAGCAGCGCTTATATGGGTGTATATGACAGTTACCTGCTATATTCTGGGATTTGCGGTCCTTGAGCTGCTTTCTGTAAGGCAGGGNTGNCCTATCNGGAAAGAAAGCAGTTATCTGTATGCAGGCATTGTGACGGTAACTGTCTATNCCCAGTTTTTCAGTATTTTTTATAAGGTTGGTCTGGCAGCAAACGGGATTCTGCTGCTTATTTGCGGCGTCTTAATTTGGGTATTCAGAANNGAATTCCGNGAGCATCTGCACACGCTCAGACTGACGATCACACCTGTAAAGGCAGGAGTAGTTGTGCTCTTATTCTTGCTCTTTGCTTACGGGACCGGAACAGGCATTATTCACTATGATACAGGACTTTATCATGCGCAGTCTGTCAGATGGATAGAGGAATACGGTATTGTACCGGGACTTGGAAATCTGCATAGCAGGCTGGCGTATAACAGTGCTTCTTTTTGTTTATCCGCGCTGTACAGCTTTGCTTTTCTTGGCGGTCAGTCCTATCACTGCTGCGCAGGATTTCTGGCGTTTTTGCTTGCAGTTACCTGTGNGGAAGNNNTNAGGCAGNAAAAGAGTAAAAAAGCCGCTGCTTTCGGATCTGGTCCGGATCATGGGCATTTACTATCTGATGNTCATATTTGATGAAATGATCTCNCCTGCATCCGATTACTTTATGGTCCTTAGCGTATTTTATATTGTGATCAGATGGCTGGATCTTTTGGAAAAAGAGGAACGGTCGGCGGTTCCTTATGGACTGTTATGTGTGATGGGGGTATGGGTGGTCACTGTCAAACTGTCGGGTGCGCTGATACTGCTTTTAACAATAAAGCCGGCCCTGCAGATGATCAGGGAGAAAAAGGGAAAACAGATCGCCCTTTTTATGGGTACCGGATTTTTGGCGGGGCTACCGTTTCTGATCAGAAATGTAATATTGTCGGGGTGGCTGGTCTATCCCTTTACTTTTATAGACCTATTTGACTTTGATTTTAAGATACCGAAGGGAATGGCGGATTATGATTCCAGAGAAATCCAGGTATGGGGCAGAGGGTTTTCTGATGTGACCAGATATGAGGAGCCTGTGACAAAATGGCTGCCGGAATGGGCTGCCGGCCTGGATGCAGTGAACAAGGTGTTTCTGCTGTTGGCGCTTTCGGGTATTTTGCTGTTTTTGGCGTATTGTATTTTTGCGTTGGTGAAAAAGAGAAAAGATATGGCGGATACCTTGCTGGTGATGGGAACTATGGGAATGAGTTTTCTGTTCTGGCTTACCAGCGCGCCGCTGATCCGTTACGGCTGTATATATCTTTGGGTATTTCCGGCGCTGGCCTGGGGATTCCTTTATCTGAAGGCAAGTCCGGGATTTGATAAATATAAGATTTATTTGCTCCTGCTTGTTATAGTGGGAGCATATAAAATAGGTGCATTTACTTTGGAAACAGCAAAAAGCGCTACAGGAAGATACCTTCTTAGACAGAAGGATTATGAAAATTTTGAAACGGTGNCCTATGAACTTCATGGATATACTTTTTACTATCCGAAGGAGGGGGACAGGACCGGATATGATGATTTCCCGGCGTCGCCTGTGAAGGCGGAAGANATTTTCAGGGGAGAGAGCATTGAAGATGGATTTAGGGATGTGATACATTAAAAAGTNGTNTGCTTCAAATGGAGATGGCATAAGGTGCAAAATTGTTTTTGCCGCCGTACCTGATTACGGATATAAGATTTTCTAAATGCTCTGATATAAGGCGTTTAAGACGATGGCAACCGGCTGAAAATCGCCCTCCATGGCTCATTTCAGCCTTTTCCGGCCTCCATGCCGGAAATTGCCGGGCGGATTACAGAGCATTAAGAAAATCTAATATCCTGCACAAGGCACGGCAGCAGAAGCAATTTTGCACTTGATGCAGTCTCAATTTGAAGGAATGCTACAGTTCACACGTCAGCCTGACAGACGAGGATTTCATGCTTGCATGCAAATCTTCGTTTGTAGGATGACGAATGGCGCGGGTGTGAACAGTGACGAAGGAATAAAAAGATAGGGAGGATGATAAATATGTTGAAGAAGGACGATAAAATATATGTGGCGGGGCACAGGGGACTGGTGGGAAGCGCTATCGTCAGGAACCTGCAGGCCAAGGGTTATGAGAATGTTATCGGAAAAACTCATAAGGAGCTGGATCTTACAGATCAGGCAGCGGTGAGAGAGTTTTTTGAAAAGGAAAGACCCGATGCTGTGGTTCTGGCTGCGGCAAAGGTGGGAGGCATCAATGCCAACAATACGACTCCGGCAGAGTTCGCCTATGAAAATATGCAGATTCAATGCAATGTGATCGAGTATTGTCATAGATATCATGTGAAAAAGCTGCTGTTCCTTGGCAGTACCTGTATTTACCCCAGAATGGCGCCTCAGCCTATACCAGAGGATGCTCTTTTAACGGGTCCTTTGGAAGAGACGAATGAGGCGTATGCCATCGCCAAGATCTCCGGTCTGGAAATGTGTAAATTTTATAAGAGACAGTACGGTGACGACTTTATCAGCTGTATGCCCACTAATTTGTATGGACCATATGATAATTACGATCTCTCCGGTTCTCATGTTATGCCCGCCATGATCCGCAAATTCCACGAGGCTAAGGTAAGCGGTGCGTCTGAGGTAGAGCTTTGGGGGACAGGCACGCCGTTAAGGGAGTTTCTGTATGTGGATGATATGGCGGACGCCTGTGTATTCCTGCTTGAAAATTACAGCGGTGAGCAGCATGTCAATATCGGTACGGGCAAGGAAGTGACCATAAAAGAGCTTGCAGAAATTGTAAAGAGGACCGTGGGCTTTGAAGGAGAAATCGTATGGAATGCGGATATGCCGGATGGAACGCCCAGAAAGCTGACTAATGTTGACAAGCTTCATGGACTTGGCTGGACACATAAGGTAGAGCTGGAAGAAGGCGTAGAGCTGGCATACCGGTGGTTTAAAGACAATGCGGGCAATGCGAGATTGTAAAGGAAGTACAACCTTAGTGAATGAACTAAGATAAAATCACCAAAATTAAAGACAAATCGACAAAAAACCAGATATTTCCAAAATTCATGGCAATATACGTTATTTTTAAAAGAGTAAATTTTTTAAAGAACGGATATCTTGCCATGAATTTTTTTAAGTCTGTAATGAAGATCATTATCATATCTGCGCTCATTGCCGCAGCTTTTCTGTGCGGCATGTATTCAGCGAAATTTCGACAGAATCGGGAAGAAAATAAGAGCACGATCACCACCATAGCGGTAGTCAATGCAGACACCGGTACGATGGTGAAGGGAGAGAAGAAATTCTATGCTTCCGAATTAATGGCGTTTCCGGATACTAATTTTGAAAGTACGGGGCTTACCGAGGCAAGAGAGGGAGTTGCAAGCGGCAGGTATGCTGCTTATATTCTGATCCCCGGCAGCTTTTCGGAATCCATAGAAAGTGTAAATAAAGAGCCTGTTAAAGCGCAGATCACTTATGCACTAAATGATGATCTGCGGCAGGATGTTCAGGTAAAGGTAGTCAACGACATCCATAATTTCATTTTGAGCTTAAGCACCAATGTTTCTTATGTTTATGTGGATGCCATTTTGCAGGAAATGCATGCAGTTCAGGATGACTCCCAGACCATTATGGAAAATGATGTGAAAGATATGGAATCCATTACGGGAGTTCAGGAAGCAGACCTGATAGAAGAAGCAGAATATGAACCGCTGAAGATCGTGGAAACAAAAATTGAATTTATGGATCTTTCTGATGATTATTTTCAGGTGGATCAGGCGGTAGACGAAATATATAAAACCTATCAAACAAACATGGAGGAGGCAGAAACAGAATTTGCAGCCATTAAAGAAAGCGGTCTGACCATAGGCGAAGGAATGACGGCAATGTCAGAGACTTTTGGGGAAGTGGATATTCTGACGGACGCAGAGGAGAACTGTGTTTATGAAGAAGGGATGGAGCATTTAAGCAATCTCTCAAATGAATTTAAGGATGAAGTAGATTATAGAAAGTTTAAGGCAAAAGAAAGGCTTGGATTTAAAGAAGGAGACGAAGAACCAAAGCCCGAGCCGGAATTGCCGGAAGGAGAAGAAAGAGTTTATCTTTCCAAATATGATCTGCTGCGTCAGGTGGATGAACAGATTGAATTTATGGAGAAAGTTCAGTTCACGATACAGAGCATGGGAAATACAGTTAAAACATACTCTCAAGAGGAAGGAGAAGATCCCGGAGAAGGAGAAATAGATCCTGGTGAGGGTGACGGTGATGATGATATTACGGAGCCCGTAACGGAGGAGGAAATTGAGCAGGATCTGGAAGATTTATACGCCTTAAAGCAGGATATAGAAAAGTATTATGAAGATGAGATCAGAGCCATCAATGAAATACCTGACGCTTCGGAATTTGCATCAGATGCAGAGAGAATCATCAATGATGAAATAGCATCTCCCGTTATGGAAGAGGCAGCACTGGAATCGGAGAATGTAATAACGGCAGTGAATGATATGCAGCTTATGATAGATGAGTATGTAGATAAGATCGACGAGTATGACGCCATGTCCTATCTGGAAAGAGAAGTCATAGATGATCATCTCTCTTCCATGTTTACGGTGATCAGTGATATGGAAGATGAGATCATGGAACAGGACACGGCATACATGGAATATATCGATGAAGTTACGCAGACTGCCGATCAAAATATACAAATGCTGCAGGAAAGTCTGGATGAAGCACATGAACAGACACGGGAAAATATCTTTCTTACCATGGATGATCTCAAGGAAAACAGGACAAATATCAACGAGATGAATATATTTCTGCTGAATGGTATTACGCAAAAGCTTCCCTATACAAGGCTGGGGAACCTGGAATACACGCAGGTATATGATTTTATTGTACAGCCTGTGGTTTCCAATGATGTATCTACGGGAAATATCAGTTTTACAACTACCTCCGTCAATATGGACAGAGTGGATCTGATATGCATGTTTATCGGAATTACGGCACTCATTATTATCTATATTGCAGTGCAATTAATTCATAGAAGATTTTTGATCAAAAAAGAAAGCGGAGAGGAGGGAGAAATATGGCAGGCGGAATAAATATGACCTATGAGATCATGGATCAGGTAAGCAGTGAGCTGACAGCCATTGTAAGTGAAATTGTCACCAATAAATCCACTATGATGGAAAAGGTCAATTATCTGTGCGAATCATGGGAATCGGCAGCAAGCGAAAGACACAGAGAAGAATTTGAAACGGTTGGAAAGAATATCGATAACCTGACTTCTATGGCTGACGAGCTGGTNAACAGTATTAAAAAATATCGTGCAGATATGGAAGAGCTGGATAACAGCTACGCATAGGAAAGATCATTCCCGGGGCCGGCTTCGAAGAGGCCGGCCGGGAGTGAATGACCGGGGGAAGAAAATCAATGGAAGAAAACGAAAACCTGGAGCTGGATACCGACTCCGTAAAAGACCGTTCCGGTGTACGCTCTTCTCTCACCGATATGAGCAATATACCGGTTTTCACAGATGAATTTGAAGAAAAAAAGGAAGCGGTAGACCAAAGAAAGCAATCAGAAGAACAGGAGCTGAATACAAAAGTATTTTCACAGGAAATATTGCAATATGTAGGCAGCGATATTACGGCTTATCTGTTCAGGGAAACTACAGAAGAGCTGGTCATCAGAAATGAGCAGGAAGCCTTGGATAAGGATACATTGCCTGCAGCAGCCGTATTTATGATCATGGCTATAGTATTGATATTTGGAGCAATCTATTGGTCCGGCAGGAAAGGAAAAAGAAAAAATGATGTTAACGATCAGCCTGAGGCATCGACTGGAAGATAAATGCATTACGGTCATGGTAGATAGTGACCAGAAAATAGGCGGTACACTGGAAGTATTGACGCAGGCGGGCATCTTGGATGGAAAAGGCTGCCGCATGGTGCGTTCTGCCCGCACCAAAGAAAGAATCCATACAGAAAAAACCTATAAAGAAGGTCATATCTATAATGGAGATATTCTTACGTTTGAATAAAAACTAAATTTCAGAGGAATAACAGAAGATGAAAGAAGAAATGAAAATGTTGAAAAAGTCTGTTAAAAAATCAGAATTACAGGCGGAAACAACATATGATTATAAAAAAATAGAGTATAAAGACAGTCGTTTTCTTGACTGTGAAATTACGGAGCAGGCGGAAAGCCTGGAAATCAATTATCTGATCGGGAATTACCATCCTTTTACGGAGATCCGTTCCCGTTCAAAGCAGGAAAGACTGCGGATCTTGCTGGACGCAGCTTCGCTGATCTTTCTGCGGAAAGAATATTCTTTTCAGATGAGTCCGGAAAATCTCTACTTTGATGAAAATGGCAGAGTTTATGTAATGGACAGGGATGTTTACCGAAGAGGCGAGCCGGAACGTGCGGACTTTTTATCGGAATACAAAGCGCTGACAGGATATGCCCTGCAGAAGAAATACAGCTATGAGGATTATCTGGAAGGCGGCATGGATCTGCTTAAGAAAAACAGATTCCTTAAAAATTTAATATTGACTGAAACATTGGAGGAAGTGACAAAGGCGCTTGATGGCGAATACCAGAGAATCTCAAAAGAAATCAAAGAAAAGAAGCTGCTGGTCAATAAGAAAATTTATCGGGGCAGCAGGATATATATCGTGATCAGTATGCTGCTTTTAGCCGCAGGAGCGGCAGCGATCCTCTATTACAGCTTTATTGAAAGACCAAAAACGAAGGCCATGCTTCAGGCAGAAATTGATTTCCTGAAAGGAGATTATATTCAGGTAATTGATGATCTGGCAGGGCTTTCGATGCAGGATCTTTTCTATGATCAGAAATATATTTTAAGCGTTGCTTATGTCAATACAGAGAGTCTTACCGGAGAGCAGAAGATCAATATACTGGAAAAGATACCCATCAACGGAGACGAAAAGCTGATGGAGTACTGGATCTACATAGGCCGTCTGATACCTTTGGAGGCAGAGAACATTGCCATGCAGAAATCAGATGATGAGCTTTTGCTTTATGCTTATATGCTGGAGAAGGATCTGACAGAGACAGATACGGAAATGACCGGTGAGGAAAAAGCAGCCAAGCTGACAGAATTGGAAGGGAAAATAAGTAAGCTGGCGGAGAAATATGAAGTAGGAAAATAAATCAGGAAGGCGGAATAAGAAAATGGCAGGAATAGGACGGAACAGGGTATTTGACAAAGCGTCTATAGAGGAATTGAAGACGCAGGTAGTGGAGTTGATGAGAACCGCAGAGGATGTGACAAGTGAACTTATGGAGCTGATGAACACTTTGATCGCAACCGCAGAGGAAGTTCCCGCAGAAGCAAAGCACGGCGGTCTGAGCAGTGCGGCAAGGGTATTGCTGGGTAGTCTGGACCCTTCAGTTTATACAGAGCTGCAGACCAAGATCACAGAAAAGCTGGACAAGCTGAATGCTTTGGTTCCTGCCTATGACAGTCAGACAGCAGCAGTTCTTTCCGCTCTTTCTGCTACTGCCGGAAGTCTTGCAGGCATGCTGGAGGACCTGAAAGGGATGATCGGACAGGGCAGCCTTTCCCTCAGTCTTGAGGAATTTAAGGGTAAGCTGGAAGAATATGAAAAGAAATGGCAGGCAGGAGCTTTAAGTCTGGAAGGAAAGATGCTCCTTGCCATGACCTATTTAAAAGGTCTGGTAATGACCAGTGAGTACAGCAGAGATCCTGTGAATCTCTCTACCGGAAACTTCTATTATGATAAAGAGGATCTGAGTATCAGAGGCCTTATGCCCCTTACTTTTCACAGATATTATAACGCTATGGACAAGGCCCGTTCCTGCCTGGGAGAAGGCTGGAGTCACTCAGGCGGAGAGCATCTTACCTTTCCGGAGGGTGGGGTAATATTTCATAAAGCGGATGGCAGGGAGATTCTGCTGAAGGCAGAAGGAGACGCCCTGCAGGATGCCCGTACCGGAAAAGAAATGCTGAGAAAAGAAGGACGGGACTACCGTTATGAAGAAGGAAACGGGGAGCTGTTCCTTGCTTTTGATGAAAAAGGCAGACTGATAAAAAGAGAAGATAAGAACGGCAATGCAGTTATTTTTACACATGACGAAGAGGGTAGGATACAAAAGGCACAAATGAAACCGGCAGGAGAAGAGGAAGGAGACTTTCCTTACCTTACCTATACTTATAAAGAAGACGGCATGCTGCAGGAAGTAGCGGATCATACGGGAAGAAAGATCAGCTTTTTTTACATGGAAGGACGCCTTATGGAAGTGACGGATCCGGAAGGGAACGTGACAGGCTACCGCTATGGAGAAAACGGAAAGATCCGTGCAGTAAAGAACCCCAGAGGCATTTTGACTGTGCGGAATGAATATGATGATAAGGGAAGAATTGTGCGCCAGAAGTTCCCCGATAAAGGAGAGATGTGTTATACTTATGATGATGCAGGAAACAGCACAACCCTGACAGAAAGAAACAATGCTTCCATTACCTACGTACAGGATGAGAGACTGAGAAACGTAAAGACCATCTACCATGACAGCGAGGAAAGTTTCACTTACAACGACAAAGATTTAAGAACCGCCAGAACGGACCGCAGGGGCAATACCACCCGCTATACTTATGATGATAAAGGCAACGTAACAGGCATTATCAACGCCATAGGGCAGAAGACGAGCTTCACCTATAATGGAGAAGGAAAGCTTCTTGCCATAAAATACTGCGGAAAAGAGATGCTGAAAAATACCTATGACAGCAGGGGAAGACTGATCAGAACCATAGACGCTGTGGGAAGGACCCGGGAAAGTATCTATGATCACAGGGGACTTGCTACGCAGATCAAGGCTCCTGACGGAAGCGTGACGGAAATTGCCTATGACAAACGGGGAAATATTATAGGCATTACAGATCCTTACGGAGCTGTAATGGAATATATCTATGATGATCTGAACCGGGTAGTGAGCACTACGGACGGAGAAGGAAATACTACTGCCTATGAATATGATCTAAAAGACAGGCTGGCTAAAGTTACAAACCCTGCAGGATGTAGCAGAAGCTATGAGTATAATGAAAGCGGAAAAGTCACAAGGGTAGAGGATTTTGACGGTAACGCAGCTTCCATCGCTTACAATAACCTGAACAGGCCGGAAATCCTAACCGACAGAGAGGGCAGGCAGACCAGGCGGAAATATGATCTGATGTGGAATCTGGCCGAAGAAATATCCCCTTCGGGCGCTGTGACAAGATTTGCTTATGATAAGGACAACCGACTTGAACGGGTAGAACTGTGCATGGAAGAGGGAAAAGAACCTGCCCGTGTTATCTGCTATGCCCATGACCCGGAAGGGAATCTGACAGGAACCGAGTCAGGGGATGCCGGGGAAACCTATGCAGTCACATCCTATGAATATGATGCTTTAAACCGTATGACTGCCAGGGTGGATGAAGCAGGAGGCAGAACCTCCTATGAGTACGATGAAAGAGGTAACCTTGCGGCGGTTACGGATCCTGTTGGGAACAGAATGACTTATGAATACAATGAGGCTGGGGAAAAGATAAGAGAGACAGATGCTCTTGGGAATACTGTTTCTTATGAATACAATGAGCTGGGACAGGTATGCTGTATTACAGATCCCATGGGAAGAAAGACAGTACACACCTATGCACCCGGCGGAAGACTTACAAAGACTGCTTACTCTAACGGCAGGTCTGTTTCCTATACCTATGATAAGAACGGAAATATTAAGACCCAGACAGACGAAACAGGCTATATCCTTACCTATTCCTATGACTGTATGAACAGGCTGACGGAAGCAGCAAGCAGCGAAGGACAGAAAAAGAGTTACGAATATGACGTCATGGGGAATGTGACTGCCATGACGGATACCAACGGAAACCGGACCTCCTATGAATATACCATGGGCGGAAAGCTGAAAACAGTAACCGACGCCCTTGGAAACCGGTCGGAATACAGTTATGACGCTTTGGATAATCTCATCCTGATCTGCCAAAAAGGAAGGGAAGGGGAAGAAGACAGGATCACAAGCTATCGCCGCAACCCCTTAGGACAGGTGGAAGTGATGGCGGACGCCATGGGCCAGGAGGAGCATTATGCTTATGACGCCATGGGAAGACTGAAGGAAAAGACCGACAGAGACGGCTATATCACTGCCTATAAACATGCCCCTGATGGAAAGACGGAAAGTATCCTCTATGGAGACGGTACTTCCGTAGAGATGGAATATGACGCCTTAAGAAAACTGGTCAAAGTAAAGGATTGGCTGGGGACTGCGGCCATAGAAAGAGACAGACAGGGAAGACCTCTTGCGATTACCGACCATAAGGGAAGGAAAGTGTCCTATGAATGGGGAAATTTAAGTGAGAGAAGGGAAATGACCTATCCTGACGGCAGGAAAGCGGTTTACGCCTATGATGATCAGATGAGACTGAAAGAGATGATGCTGCCCGGAGCAGGCACTGGGGCAGCGCAGGCGATCACTTATCAGTATGATGAAAAGGGAAGGCTTTCAGAGAAGCAGTTCCCGGAGGGACTGCGTATCAGATGGCTCTATGACGGAAAAGGACAGCTGAAGGAATTGATCCATGAGGATAAGGAAGGCGTTCTTGACAGATACAGTTATGAGTATGACGGAATGGGAAATAAGACAGCCATTACCCGGGAAAGGAGAGGGCTTACTGAGGAGAGCGGAAGATATGAATACGGATATGATGCTCTTGCAAGACTGGAAAGTGTTACCAGAAATGGGGAAACATTAAGGAGATATGAATATGATCCCTTCGGCAACAGAACAGGCATGGAAGACTATGAAGCAGGCAGGAAAACGGCCTCTGTTTATGATGCACTGAACAGGCTTGTTACGGCAGAGGAGACGCCTGGAGCTGGTGCCATGGCCGGATCCGCAATAACCAGGTCCTATGGTTATGATGGAAGAGGAAATCTGATCCGGGAAGAGCGAAACGGAGAATTCCTCCACGGTTATGAATACGGAGCCATGGACCGTATGACGAGAGCATGGAACAGCAAGGGGCAGGAGTCTGATTATTTCTATAACGGACTGGGCCAGAGGATGGGAAGGACCATAAACGGAGAGGAAGAAGATTACCTTTTGGATCTGTCAAAGCCCTATCATAACCTGCTTGGCATCAGCAAAGGAAACAGCAGACAGAACTTTTACTTCGACAACAATGTATCAGCAATGGAAGAAGAAGGAAACCTGCACTATTACCTGCAGGATGAACTGGGAAGTCCACTCCGAGTTAGCGGATACGGAGCAGGGAAGGAAACAGCTGATATCAGAAATGAATATCTTACCTATGGCTATGATGAATTCGGAAATGATCTTTATAAAGAGCTGAAGGATGCGGGCATACCATGCCCTTATGACAGACAGGGTGAAGAGCAGCCTTTTGGTTATACGGGGTATCGCTTTGATGATGTCAGCGGGACATACTTTGCCCAGGCGAGGGAGTACAGGGCAGAGAGCGGAAGGTTTACTGCGGAGGATGTTATTAAAGGGAATTGCACAGCACCGGAGACTCTGAACAGGTATGGGTATTGCTGGGGGAATCCGGTAGGATTGGTGGATTTGAATGGGCTTACACCGGGGGAAGGGGAGTATTCATTATACTATTTAAACAATATGGAGGGTGCGAAAATATTTGGACATAATGCAATTCTTTTGGTAGATAGTGAAGGGGAGGGTGAATTTTATAGTTTTATGGGTACTAACATCAGTCAGGGCGAAGCTTTAAAAGGAAAAACTTCATTGGGATATATGGGCCATGAGAGTTTGACTAAGGAAGGAGTAGATGAATTTCTAAGCAGTGGAGATATAGATGTAACAATGGCTGATGGTAGTAAGAATCTTGATAATTATGACAGAGCTTTAAAACGAGATATATCATATGATGAATATGTGCAAATACAAGAGGGATTAAGTAGCCATGTTACGATATTTAATGCTGGAAGGAATTTGAAAGGTCAAGCTTTGGATGCCTATATAGAAAATACAAATGGGGCTGGATATAATCTTTATAAATATAATTGTGATGATGTAGCACTAGAAGCAATAGGAATAGTAGATTCATCAATTACAAAATTTTATGATGATATGATAAAAACATATCCCAATAATAGTTTTTNTGCAATATCACTGATGGTGGATGAATCATGGGAAAAGGTTAAATTGGGTGAGGTTAGTTTATTCGAAATTAGTATTAGTACTCCAGGATTATATTACGTATTTTATGGATTAATAGAAGGGGGTAAAGTGGACTGTGAAACAGAATAAAATATTTTTTGGGGCAATAATAATTGGTATTGTGGCATGCTGCGCATTTGTTCTTTTAGGCAATAGAAATACCATGACACAAGAGAAAGTAGTGCTATTTATTGACAGTGATTCACGTGTTGAATGCAAGGAGATTGTGATAGAAGATTGCAGGGATAAATGTATTGATTATTGTAAAGATAAAGAGACATTGCTGTTTGTGAATAGTAAGAATCAAATCGTAGAAAGGAATATTGCGGGAGAAGAGCAGATAATGAATGTAGAGGCTGTCGATTTAACAGAGACAGTGTCTAATGTGCAATATGGTCCGTATGATGACAGCATATATTTCATATATGAAAATGAAATATATCAATACTCTTTAAACGACAAAGTGGTTACCAAAAAAACGGATGGAATAGGCAGTAATTGGAGAAGAACATTCATATGGAAAAATGATGAATATGGTTACAAATTGGTAGACAACGGGAAGTTTAGTGAGTTGTATAGTATGGATATGAATGAAAATCTTGAGCAAAAGATATGTGAGGGATGGATACAGTCGATTGGTCAGGCACAAGAAAATAAAATATATGCATTGGAAGTATATTCAAACGCAGTGCATGATTCTTCTATGGCAGGTTTGTGCAATCGGATTATAGCAATTGATATATCTAATGGAAATACAGAAATAGTACAGGAAATTGGAGGCTGGATGGATGGAAATTATTTATTTGTATGTAACGGGGATGATATTTTCTATATTCAAAAAAAAAAAAAAAAGGAATACCTATACAAAGTGAATTTAAGTACCGGTTTAAAAGAAAAAATATATTCTACAAGGAATAAAGTAATTGGACTTGCGGTTAATTAGAGTTGATGAGTTCTACAAGTGAATTGATATCACTGGATGTGTGTTTGATTTCAAAAGGTGTGGAAACAATTTCTCCGAACGGCCGCATGATAGCAACCATACTTTTTCCTTTTGAAACATCGATACCTACTGCGTTCATAAATTTGTCACTCCTTAAAATTTGATTGTGCAATGGATAAATACCAGTTTTACTCATTGCCTATTCAATCTACTGTGGTGTGACACGAACGTACCTAAGGCAGTTCAACCTGCATAAAACGAACGCTGCAAATGAGGAGCTGGTTATCAGCCTAATTTACGGACGCGAAGTCCAAGAAAGGAAGCCGACATACCTATTGCTCCATCATTATACAGCTTAAGCAACAAGATGGATAATATCCTAACCGGCTGTTAGGAATATCAACCATAAATATATTGTAGTAGAAAGGAAGAAATATTATGTGTAC
>JAAVBZ010000012.1 GCA_014803415.1 Lachnospiraceae bacterium | reverse complement strand
CCGCCATGCAGACCATCATCTGCCCACTTAACCACCTGATAACCTGTTACACCTTTATAAGCATTCAATGAATCATAATCAATATATACACTTGCTTTCACACCGTCTTTACACGGCTTTGCTTCTACTTTTACTGCTGAGTAGAGGAAATCTTTTGTTCTTTGGTAACTTGAAGGTTCATACCCTGAATAATAATCCTGCAGGAAATAATTTAATGTTTCATATACTCTGTCTGCCAGCTGGTTAGTCATTTTTAGTAATACCGGCTGCATTGCCTTTGATAATTCATTCATGTTTTTTACATGTATTGCCATATTTTCTTTTCCTTTCTGACATGAATTTGAACATAAAAATAGACGTACATCTTTATATCTCTATAAGGATGTACGCCTATGCAAACATTCAAATATTTAGTAATTCTACCCTAATAATTTACACCATTTTTTACACCATTTTTGCGTTGTACTACACCATTTCACGATAAGTTACGACACTTTAGTAAAACAAACAAATTAGATGAAATAGGCTAAAATCCAGTGTTTTCAAGGGTTTTTTAGAGCTTATGAAACATGGAGCATAAAGAACTCGATAAAATCCTGCTTGTACTGTTCCATATCTGTCTCCTTATTCCCAATCCGTCAATCAATATCATCTGTTATTTAAGGCTTCTGCAATGTCTTTTCGCATGTCCTCTACTGCCGCTCTGGAAGCCTGCCCAAAATTCTCCTCACCGTAAGAAGCATATTTTTCCTGCTGGTATGCTGCAATGATCCCTCTGGAAGAATTTACGATAGCTCCAAGTCCGTCTTCATTAAAGAAATGGACAAGGTCAGACCCCTTACCTCCCTGAGCGCCGTAGCCGGGTACCAGAATATAACTCTTGGGCATTACCTTACGGAGAATTTTACCCATTTCGGGATAAGTAGCGCCTACAACGGCTCCGATATAACTGTATTCTTCGCCCATATGCTCTTCGCCCCATTTGGCAACCTGCTCTCCTACCACCTCATACAGCGGTCTGTCCCCTGCCGATTCCGTTTTTACCAAACGATCCTGGAATTCGCCGCTGCTGGGATTAGAAGTCTTAACCAGAATAAACAAACCTTTATTTTCTTCCCTGCACACCTTGATAAAAGGCTTTACGCCATCGGAGCCCAGGTAAGGATTGACCGTTGCAAAATCTTCATCAAATCCGTAAAATGAATTGCTTCCCACTGCAACTCTGCCAAGATGTCCCACTGCATAAGCCTCCGAGGTAGAACCGATATCTCCCCGCTTAATGTCCCCGATCACCACCAGATCCTTGGATTTACAGTAATCCACTGTTTTCTTAAAAGCTATCATGCCCGGAATACCAAACTGTTCGTACATTGCGATCTGGGGTTTCACAGCAGGAATCATATCATAAATATGGTCTACGATCTCTTTATTGTACTGCCAGATAGCTTCTGCAGCCCCTTCCAAAGTCTCGCCCAATTCCCCGAAAGCTCTCTTCTTTATATGCTCCGGGATAAATTTCATCATAGGGTCAAGTCCTACTACAATAGGCGCCCCGGTTGCTTTAATCTTATTAACTAACTTGTTTATCATTTATATTTCTCCTCTATATGCTCTGGCTGCCTCTTCATAACCGGCCTGTAAGAGGACCTTGCCCACACTGTCCTGGATATCCTCCGTATGAATGCCATCCTCTGTAATTCTTTCCTGAAAATCTGCAGTAACACGAAGTGCCAGAAGATCTGCCATATCAGCATCCTGCATATCGGCAGCAAGAAACGCCCGCATAATGGTGTCGCTGATCTTCGTTAAAGTAAAGTCTGTAATCTCTCCGTTTCTGTTGATCACCTGTATCATTTCATCTTCCCTCCATGTTATGAACTAACATGAAAAGTGTATCATTTAGGTCTGTAAAAGTCAATAAAAAGCACAAGATATTGTGCCGGGCTGATCTGCTCATCATAACATCTTGTGTTCTTTTCTAAGGAAAATGCGCAGTCATCGGGTCTTTAAAAATTCAAACTCCCGCTTGGCCGATACATCATCCGGATATGTATTTAAATAACTGCCCAGAAGCGCGGCTGCCTGCTTATATTCCCCAAGACATTCATAGGCTACTACTTCATTCATCTTAAGTATCT
Source organism: Lachnospiraceae bacterium (assembly GCA_014803415.1). Taxonomy (GTDB): domain Bacteria; phylum Bacillota; class Clostridia; order Lachnospirales; family Lachnospiraceae; genus Suilimivivens. The sequence goes on along the minus strand of JAAVBZ010000012.1, from coordinate 60,601 downwards.
GCATCATGCCGTTGTCTTCAATGTTCATGGCTCTTTGAAATGCCTCCAGCGCTCCCTGATAATCTTTCATTTCAATCTTACAAAGTCCCAGCTGATTCAAGATCTGAGGACTTTCTGTTCCGCTCTCAAGGAAATTATTGTAAACACTGATGGCATAGTTGTATTCCCCCAGTATTTCATGGGTCTTTCCCAAAAAGAGTACCGCATCAGCCCCTTCTTCCTCTCTGGCCTTTTCCAGATAAGTTCGGGCATTGTCATAATCCTCAAGATAATAACTGATACGCCCCTTTTCAAAATTCGTCATATATTTGGTTCCGCTTTCCATAGCCGTCTGTAAATATTTCTGCCCCGATTCCTTAAAACCGTTTTCAGCAAGCACACAATAAATACTGATCAGCCTGTCATAGTCTCTGGTATTCAGTAAGATCGTTTTGTCAAAATCCGCTATCGCCTCTTCCAGTCTTCCTCTTTCCGTATATATGACGCCTCTTAAGTAATAAGCATCTCTTTCTTCCGGTTTCAGATCCAGTATCGCAGTATAAGCGCTGATCGCCTTATCTGATTCTCCCTGTTTATAATAAGCTGTTGCCAGGTAATAATTGATATCATAATCCATTTCACCCACCCGGCCGTCGCTGAGGGAAAGGGCCGTTTCAAATGCTGTGACCGCTTCCGCATACTGGGTCTTGCCCATATAGGCCATTCCTTCCCCACGATAAAGAAGTCTTGGATCTTCCTCTGCTTCTTTTGCCGCCTCAAAACTTTCAATTGCCAGATCATAGTTAAGTTCTGCAACTGCAGTCATGCCCGCATCAATATTCTCATTTTGGCTTCTGAATCCGCATCCGGTACAAAGTACCGCTATTCCTGCAGCTATCAATACTGTTCCAAGCCTTTTATCCTTCATCTGCTTTCTCCCTATATACATACGCCCGATCACCGGTTTTTCCTAAGTCCCTTGGGATAATGATTTTTCATGATCCCTGCTGCCGCTTTTCCCCAGCCGATACTGTAACCGTTAACAGTGATCAGCTGCCAGCCCGTCCTTTCTTTGCATTCAAAGGTCTGACCACTCAGATATTTTTCCGCTTCCTCCAATGCCAGATCCACATATCCGAAGACCTCTTCCTGTCTCAAAGAAAGGGCCAGAGCGTGTGCCGGTTCAAAACGGCCCTTTTTGACAGTACCAAGATGCAGTCCCGGTCTCAGTACCTTTAATTTATTTAAAGAAGGAGCATTTTCAGGTAATAGGTACAACTGATCCCCGAAACGGACCAGACACCCTTCCATATCCTTTTTCAGATATTCCCGCTTAAATGCCGTATACTCCTTACATTCCTTTTCAGGCATTCCTTTTTCTACACCGTATCTTCCACTCTTTACTTTAGTCTCTTCCCGGCCTTCCTTTTGGAGCACCGCTGCAAAATGTCCCTCTCCCTTCAGTTTATGAGGCCAAAGCCGGACGGTATTTTCAATTCCTTCAGTACTCTCCGTAATCCAGTCAGGGTTCCCTGAAGACATTCCGACTGTCTTTTCTGCCGGAACAATAAAAAACTCCGGATGCCTTTTTAAAAATCTGCTGATACTGCCTTCATTTTCTTCCGGTGCAAAGGTACAGGTAGAATAAACCAGCCTTCCGCCGCCTTTTAACATTCCGGCAGCATGATCTAATATCTCGTCCTGTCTTTCGGCACACATACGGACATTTTCAGGGCTCCATTCCCTGCAGGCCTCTTCGTTCTTACGGAACATACCTTCCCCCGAACAAGGCGCATCCACTAAAATCCTGTCAAAATAGCCGGGAAAATGCTCTGCAAGCACATCGGGAGAATGATTTAACACAATAGCATTGACAATACCCATTCTTTCAATATTTTCCGATAATATCTTAGCTCTAGCGGGATGGATCTCATTACAGATCAAGATTCCCCTTCCCTGCATATCTGCTGCGATCTGTGTGCTTTTTCCTCCCGGAGACGCACACAGATCCAGAATCTTTTCACCGGGGGCAGCGTTAAGGAAAAAAGCAGGCGCCATGGCGCTGGCTTCCTGTATGTAATAAACCCCTGCCTCATGATAAGGACTCCTGCCCGGTCTGTCCATTTCTTCATAATAATAACCGTTCTCATTCCAGGGAACAGGCGTTAAGGTAAAAAGGGATAATTCCAAAAAGCGCCCGCTATCCCCTTTCAGGGGATTTAAGCGCAGCGCCTGGTTTTTGGTTTCCTCATAACTTTGGAGAAAGTCCGTATATTCTTCCCCCAGCATATCCTTCATTCTGTCTGTAAATGCCTGTGGCAGCATACACACTTACCTGTCTTTCTCCTGAATATCGATCTTGATATGCACATCATGCAGCTGCTTTTCATCTACTTCCGAAGGCGCTCCCATCATGACATCCTGGGCTGTCTTGTTCATAGGGAAAGGAATGATCTCACGAATGCTTTCTTCTCCTGCGATCAGCATGACCATACGGTCAACTCCCGGTGCAATACCTGCATGGGGAGGAGCTCCATAGCAGAATGCATTGTACATAGCAGGGAATTTTGCCTTAACGTGCTCTTCGCTAAGACCCACCAGCCGGAACGCCTTTACCATGATCTCAGGGTCATGGTTACGAACGGCTCCCGAAGAAAGTTCCACGCCGTTGCAGACCAGATCATACTGGTAAGCATAAATATCAAGGGGATCCTTGTTTTCAAGTGCATCCATTCCGCCCTGAGGCATGGAAAAAGGATTGTGACAAAATTCCAGTTCTCCGCTTTCTTCTCCGATCTCATACATAGGGAAATCCACGATCCAGCAGAATTCATAGCATTCTGTTTTCATATGAGCTTCACTTGCCGCGCCCAGAAAACGGCGCAGAACACCGGCTGTCTTCTGTGCTTCCAGAAGCTTTCCTGCGGACAGGCCTACAAAGTCACCCGGCTTTAATCCTAAAGCACTTACTACCTTTTCTTTTCTATCCTGAAGGAACTTGGCGATCCCACCTGCCAGTTCTCCGTTTTCATCCAGTTTAAACCAGTAGACCTTTCTGCCGCTCTGTACTTCCACATCAGCGCAGATCTTATCGATCACTTTTCTGGTGGCATTAAATTGATCCACTACGATGGCCTTGACAACCTGTCCCTCAAAAGGTCCAAATCCGCAGTCCGCCATGCATTCCGTTGCATCCTGCAGCGTCAGGTCAATACGCAGATCCGGCTTGTCCGAACCGTATTTATCCATAGCCTCTTTATAGGAGATCCTTGTAAAAGGAGCCTTTGATGCCGTCTTATATTTACCGTATTTAGCAAAAATAGGGGGCAGTACATCCTCTATTACGCTAAATACATCTTCCTGGGAGGCAAATGCCATTTCCATATCCAGCTGATAAAATTCTCCCGGTGAACGGTCTGCTCTGGCATCTTCATCACGAAAGCAGGGAGCGATCTGAAAATATCTGTCAAATCCCGATGTCATCAGAAGCTGCTTAAACTGCTGGGGTGCCTGCGGCAATGCATAGAACTTGCCCGGATGATTTCTGGCCGGAACCAGGTAATCTCTTGCTCCTTCAGGTGATGAACAAGTCAGGATAGGCGTTGTGATCTCCAGGAAATCATGCTCTGTCATACGCTGTCTCAATTCTGCAACGATCTTGCTTCTTAAAACGATCTTATCCTTTACTTCCGGATTTCTCAGATCCAGATATCTGTATTTTAATCTTGTTGCTTCATCGGCTTCCTTGGAACGATTGATTTCAAAAGGAAGCTCGTTATAAATACATTTACCAAGTACTGTGATCTCTTCCGGCACTACCTCGACCTCGCCGGTAGGAAGATTCCCGTTTTTGTTGGAACGTTCTCTTACCACGCCGGTAACGGAAAGTGTGGACTCATTATTGACGCCGTTTAATCTCTCCATCATTTCTTCTGTTTCCACAACTACCTGCGTAACTCCGTAAAAATCACGGAGAATTAAGAATCCAAGATTCTTGCTGACTTTACGCATATTATCATACCAGCCTACGATCGTGACCTTCTGACCTGCATCAGACAGCCGCAGCTGGTTACAATTATGTGTTCTTGACTGTACCATAATCACCCATAACTCCTTTATCTTCGCTAAACTTTTGCATTATATTATACATTTTTTACTACATCTTTGCAATATGGGCCTAATTCTTGTTTTGAAATTTCTTTTTCTGCTGATGGGCTGCAATTCTTACATAAACAGACCTTGGCAGGAATCTTCCGAATGTCATGGCAAACTGCATGGTCTTAGTCGGAACGATCACTACTTCTTTCTTTCCCATCTGTTTTAATGCATAATCTACACAGTATTGGGGCGTGATCCCTTTTAAAGCAAATTCTACATTAGCCACACTGTTAAATTCCGTATCCACAGGCCCGGGGCAAAGACAGCCCACATAGACCCTGCTGCCGCTTTCCCGAAGTTCCTCTGCTACCGCCTGAGTCAGGCTGGCAACATAAGCCTTGGTGGCGTAATAGGTTGCCATATAGGGACCGGCAGGCATCAGACCGGCGGAAGAGGCCACATTTAAAATATATCCATAATCCTTTTTCTGCATCTTCTGAAGCATCAGCTTTAGAAGCACATGCATGGCCTTCACATTGACCTGTACCATATTCATCTCTTTTTGCAGGTCTGTCTCCGCAAATCTGCCGCAGTCACCGAATCCCGCATTATTGATAAAGACTCCTACTTCCTTTTCCTGCAGCTGATAAAAGACGCGGTAGCACTCTTCTTCTCTGGACAGATCGGCCACGATGATCTCACACTTTGTTTTCAGTTCTTCGGCGATCTTATTCAGCCTGTCCTGCCTTCTTGCGATCAATACAAGAGGATAACCTCTTCCGGCAAGTCTCTTTGCAAATTCCAGTCCGATCCCGGCGCTGGCTCCGGTAATTACCGCATATTTTTTCCTTCTGATCATATTATCCGACCTCCGTTTTCTTAATTCGTTCCATGATATTACAGGGTAACTTCTCCTTCCAGGCGGATATCTCTTGAACTGCCGCCGATCAGAATGCGGAAAAGACCGGGCTCCACTGTCCAGACATAGCGAATGCCCATCAGTTTGAAGGAATCATAATCCAGATGGAAAGTGACTGTGCGGCTTTCACCTGCCTTCAGGTGGATACGTTCAAATCCTTTAAGCAGCATAGGCGGCGTGACAACGGAGCTTTCCACATCATCAATATACAGCTGTACTACCTCATCGCTGTCCATATCCCCAGTGTTTTTCACCGTACAGGAAACCATCACGTCAAAGGTTCCGATCTTATTGATCGTAAGATCGCTATAGGCAAATGAGGTATAGCTCAGTCCGTAACCGAAGGGGAATAAAGCGTCTTTAGGCCCCTCTAAAAATTCCGGTGCTCCGCCGGGCAGCATGGAGTAATAGCAGGGGATACGGGTGGAACTGCGGGGCAGGGAAAGAGGAAGACGTCCTGCAGGGCTGAATTTACCCAGCAATGCTTCCACGATCGCTTTTGCGCCGGACTCGCCGCCGAACCATGTCATCAGGATGGCATTACATACTTCGTTTTCCCTCGATAATTCCAATGGTTTGCCATTTTCCAAAACCAGGATCAACGGCTTGCCCAGCCCGGAAAGCTTTTCAATCAATTCTCTCTGTCTGCCGTTTAAGGTCAATTCGCAGCGGTCACGTCCTTCGCCGCTGGTGATAGTGTTGTCTCCGCCTACCATAATGATCACATCACATTCTCCGGCGATGGCGATTGCTTCTTCCACTTCGTCAAGAATTTCGTCTTCTCCCTCGGAATACAAATGGGGCTGACCGTCCACAATACGAGGCTGTTTTTTATCATAGGTAATGGCACAGCCGTTGCACTGCCGCACTGTGACAGCATCACCTAATTCTGCCTTAAGTTCCTCATACACAGAAGGAATCGGGAACTGGGGCGTGGAAGAATATCCTCCGATCTTTTGTGCCGCGGAAGAAGGACCGATAAGTGCAACAGATCTAAAGCCTTCCTTCAAAGGCAGAATACCGTCATTTTTCAGCAGAGTCATTGATTCCTGCGCTACTTTATGGGATATATCACGGTGCTCCTTGCAGCGGATAACAGATTCATATGTAGTTTCTTCGGTGTAGGGATTCTCAAACAATCCCAGTTCAAATTTTACCCGCAGCACACGTGAACAGATATCATCCAGTCTCTCCATGGATAAAGAGCCTTCCTGTACCAGCTCAATAACATTTTTCTTCCAAAAGGTAGGAGGATAGTCGCATCCCTGTACATCCAGTCCGTTGCGCATAGCCAGTCCAATGGCAGCTTTATCGGTAGTGACCAGATGATGGTCGCTTTTCAGTCGTCCTACGCCGCCCCAGTCTGAGCGGCAGAAGCCTTTCAATTCAAATCTGTTTTTTAATACATCCTTAAGATAAAATTCGGAACACATGAGCGGATCCCCATCCACCGAATTATAGCTGACCATCACATTATAGGCGCCGCCTTTACGGATACCAGCTTCAAATACCGGCAGATAGCAGCTTTCCACCTCACGCCGTCCGGCACGGGCATGGGAACAATTGGTGCCGCCCTCGGCAATACCATGTACGCAATAATGTTTCGGTTCCGCAATTACTGCATCCGAACGGCTGATATCTCCCTTTTGCTCACCGGTGATGATAGCTTCTGCCATACGAGTGGACAGATAAGTATCTTCTCCAAAGGTCTCTTCAATGCGCCCCCAGCGGGATTCACGCGCCACATCCAGGTTAGGCGCCAGAATTTCATGCATGCCGAGAGCACGGGTTTCCCGCCCGATTGCAGAACCTACCTCATGGATCAGATCCGGGTCAAAGGTTGCTCCGAAATTGACAGGGCAGGGGAATACCGTTCCGCGCAGGCCACTGATACCATGCAGCGCTTCTCCTGTGAAAATTGCGGGTATACCCAGGCGGGAATGCTCAATAAAATATTTCTGTATCTTATTAAAGGGTACCGGGGTGGAATACATGTCATGGATACATCCGATCCCATCCTGTCCGAAATCTTTTTCAAGGCGCTCCCAGTCAAATTCCGTGTCAGGCTCTACGCTGCAGTGCTGCTTGTCCGATGGTTTGGTAGCATATTCTACCCCGCGCACCATGCAGGTCTGGGCCGCTTTTTCCTCCAGTGTCATCCGTGACAACAGGTCCGCCACGCGTCGTTCCACAGGCAGAGCAGAGTTTTGATAATCCATCATAATTAAACTTCCTCCTTTTAGCTTGCTTTTATGTATTTGAGTGCTGAACCGATCTCTCCGGCGGCTGCTTCTTTTTACCGGTAAAATCCCTGGAAGTGATCTTCAATACACATACCGTATCTGCCTGCTCTTTTCCAAAAACCACTTCTGCTTCTGCCGCCTGCCTTAAAAGAAGAGAGAGTCCTCTACACTTTTCCTGTACATCAGAAACGATCTCCATCTTCCCGTTTCCGATCACACTTTGATAATAATAACCGGAATTACAGGGCGTTTCTTTTGCATATACGGGTTCCCCTTCTATGCACAGTTCGAAGCACACATTATCATTCTTTTTCAGTATATCCAACTTTCTGCCTTCCTTTGCACAGTGAAAGTACAAAGTCAATTCATCGCCTTTCATCTCATATCCGAAATTCATGGGAACAATATAAGGCATTTCCTGATCAGCCATTGCCACATGGCAGACTTTGCTGCCTGCTATGATCTGCTCTATCTGCTGTAAATCTGTAACTTCTCTGTCTTTTCTTCTCATAGTCTTATCTTACTCTCCCATGCCATATAATTCCTTACAGAGCGTAGCAAATTCTTCTTCTGACAGTTCTCTTTCTTCCTCATAGGGCTTTCCGTTTTTAACACCCATTTTAACGGCACAGGGGCCATCCATATAATACCCTTCGTAATCATAGTCCGTGACCTCAGCACCGGTAATGAGTTTTGCCAGTTCATCGGCTGCCTGCCTGCTGTCCTCATCATGATTTCCGCCGATAGCCGGGCCGCTGGGACCGCTGTAAGCGTGGAGATATATTTTCTTTCCGCTTTCATCTGTTGCCGATATGCAGTAAGAATACTGATCTTCCAGATCTTCAGTTATATACAGAGGTTCTCCGAACAGTGTCTTTAACTGTCCAAGACATAAAATTCCTTTTTCATAGGAATCTATCCCACCGCCCTCTATCATATTCCTGATCAATGAAGTGCCTCCCATGGTATTTTTCAGGGTCTCCATAGATTCTGCTTTAAATTCATACTTTTCTCCCATAATTTATTACCTCTTTCTTTACTTTATTTCGAACTCACCAGCGAAAAAATAACCCTGCTGGTCATCCGACATGCTTTTTATGATCCTGTAATGTCCTTTCGGCAGTTTGCCGTAGGAACTTTCCCAGCTTATCATATGGGTATCTGTACTGCCTGCGGGTGTCCACAGCATCTCCAGCGTGATCGCAACATCTTTTTTCGGAATGATCTGATACCACTTTCCGTCTTTTTCCATCTGAAGTCCGTAATCCTGTCCATAAGCCAGATCCGATTCAGACTGATTTTCGATGGTATAAGAAATTTCGGTAGGTTTTACAGATTCCTGATCCACAATAAGCTCTACTCCTTCCAGGGTATTTACTTCCCCTGTGAACTCATCACCCAGCTTCAGACCGCATCCGCTAAGCAATAGCAAGTTGCATAAAATAACCGTCGCTATTAATTCTTTTTTCCAATTCTTCATCATTACGCCTTGTTTCCTCCTGTATTATTTTGTGATTTTTTAGATATATTCATGTAATTTGATGTTAAATTCATCCGAAAATGTTTTGATTTCTACACGTTTTCCTGCTATACTATAGAAAAATATTTAGGGAGGTTCCTGATGTATCGAAAAATCATGAGTTTCTTTGAAACATGGAAAGAAAGCAAACATCGTAAACCCCTCATTTTGCAGGGAGCAAGGCAAGTGGGTAAGACTTACTCCATTCTGGAATTTGGGCGCACTCATTATGAGAATGTGGCCTACTTCAACTTTGAAACCAATCCCCGATTGAACAAGACCTTTGAAGAGAATATCAGTCCTGATTATCTGATACCTATTTTATCACACATTGCAGGACAAACAATAGTAAAAGAAAAAACATTGATTGTATTTGATGAGGTTCAACTTTGTGAACGCGCATTGACCTCTCTGAAATATTTTTATGAGGACGCTCCTGATTATCATATAATTGTGGCAGGCAGCCTGCTTGGTATTGCAGTAAACAGAGAGCTGTTCTCTTTCCCTGTCGGAAAAGTAGATATGAAAACCCTCTATCCTATGGATATGGAAGAATTTATGCTCGCTCTGGGTGAAGACGCTCTGGCAGAGCAAATAAAAAAGAGCTTTCAAACCGACTCACCGCTGCCATGCGCTCTGCATGATGCAGCAATGCAGCTTTACCGTCAATACCTCATAGTAGGCGGTATGCCGGAATGCGTAATGCAATTTGCCGAAACAAAAGATTATATTCTTATCCGCCATACACAGGATACCATTCTAACAAGTTACTTAAATGATATGAGTAAGTACAATAATTTGAATGAAATCAAAAAAACAAGGCTTGCCTATGACAATATTACAGTTCAACTTTCCAAGAAAAATACTCGTTTTCAGTATAAGCTGATCAAAAAAGGCGGACGGGCTTCGGAATTTGAGAATGCCATTGAATGGCTCCGCCTGTCCGGTATCATATCTCAGGTATATAAGGTGGAGCAGATCAGGAAACCTTTGGAAAACTATCGGGATATTGATGCATTCAAGATTTATGTTTCAGATTTAGGTCTACTATGCGCAAAAAAGGATTTAACCGCAAGCGATGTTCTCTATATGGTGGAGGAACTGAATGATTTTAAAGGCGGAATGACAGAAAATTATGTCAATGTGCAGCTTTCCATAAACGGTTACCAGACTTATTATTGGGAATCCGAGCGCGGGGCTGAGGTTGATTTTATTATTCAGCGTGGCGGTAAACTTATCCCCATTGAAGTTAAATCTGCCGACAATACCAAAGCCAAGAGCTTAAAGGTCTATATGGAAACCTATAAACCTGACTATGCTATCAAGCTTTCTACGAAAAACTTTGGCTTTGAGAACGGAAAAAAGACCGTTCCTCTTTATGCTGCATTTTGTATTTAAACATCAAAAAGGAGAACAGGTATGAAGCATAAAGACCATTATAATGACGACTATATTCTCGATCTTTCTCAAAAAATACTTTCCGTAATGCCCGACTTCGATGAAAAAACTTTTTCTCATTCTCTGATGGGCAGGCTAAATGACAAGGAACTGTTTGCGAGATTTGACTGCATTGTAGATGCCATGCAAAAATGTATGGCCGACGATTATTCCAAAAATATAGAAGCATTTTTCAATATACTCGGGCCGGAATTGGAACAACCTGAAGGAATGTTTAATTTAGGATGGTGGCTATGGCCTATTGGCAGATATGTAGAACGATGCGGAAATGAGGATTGGCATCTTTCTCTTTCTTTTTTGAAAGAATTGACGAAAAGATTTACCGGTGAATACGCTATCCGTCCTTTACTGCAGGAACATCCCAAAGAAGTAATGGATGAGTTGATCAGATGGACACTTGATGAAAACGTTCATGTCAGGCGGCTTGCAAGCGAAGGCGTCAGAATACGATTGCCATGGTCCCCCAAATTATATGTTGCTTTGGAAGAATTTGAGAGATATACCGCCATTCTTACAAATTTAAAAGATGATCCGGAAAAGTTTGTTCAAAAGAGTGTGGGAAATAACCTGAATGACTTATACAAAGATGCCCCGGAAAAAGCAGATTTTATTATTTCACAATGGGAGAAAACCGGGCAAAGCAAGGCACAGGCATGGATCATTAAACATGGAAGAAGAAATCAAAAGTAAGAAAGGTTAATCAATATGTTAAATATAGCCGTACTATCAGATATACATGGCAATTATATAGCTTTACAAAAATGCCTGGACTATGCAGTAAATTTGGGAATAGATACTTTCATCTTTCTTGGAGATTATATTGGTGAACTGGCGTACCCGCAAAAAACCATGGATATATTATACTCCGTAAAAGAAAAATATAACTGCTTTTTCATTAAGGGAAACAAAGAAGATTATTGGATAGCATATGAGCAGGATCCAACCGGGTGGAATGAATATGATTCAACTACGGGCAGTCTCTATTATGCATATCAGAATTTGAGTCCAAAAGATTTACGATTTTTTAAATCACTTCCTCTGAAAAAAGAACTTGAATTTGATGGCCTGCTGCCAATAACGCTCTGCCATGGTTCACCCCTAAAAGCAAATGAAAAGCTGCTGCCTGACGATGAAAATACATTTCAGATCATGGAGAATGATCGGAGTGACTATATTTTATGCGGTCATACTCATGTACAGGGTAAAATAGAACATAGCGGAAAAGTGGTACTGAATGCCGGCTCTGTAGGTGTTCCCCTGCATAGCAATGGGAAATCACAATTTATGATATTAAAAGGATCACCGGGCATATGGGATTATGAATTTGTCAGTCTGGAATATGATGTCGAAACTGTCATTGCAGATTTACATGCTTCAGAGTTAAGTAAAAAAGCGCCATTCTGGTGCAAAGTGTCAGAGCATTTGCTGCGAACCGGTGAAATATCGCATGGTACTGTTTTAGCAAGGGCAATGGCAATATGCCAAGACAGATTCGGTGAATGTAACTGGCCTGATGTACCGGAAGAATGCTGGGAACAGGCTGTAAAGGAAATGATGATCGGACAATAAGTTATTCAAACACTTTTCTTAAATAGCTTATTGTAATATAATTATCCTGATCCGGCTGCTGCCAGAACATTTCATCAAATTCGGCTTCATAAATCGCAATATCCGACATCCCGCCATATGGATAAACATCAATATTTTTTAGCGCTCTTTCGGAATTATGCTCCTCAATATATTCCTTTGCAGCTTTATAGTCCATATCACATTTGATAACTTTTTCACCTTTTATATGGATCCAATATACATCAGATATCCATATTTTTGTAGGATATACTATTTCGCTGCCTTCCGGAATCTCCAGCATTTCTATACGCCGAGCTACCAGCATTTTCCAGCCTGCTAAAACATAAAACAAAAGCAATATAGCTACAGCCCATAGTAACTTTTTGGGTTTTCTTTTCATTTGTTCACTCCCTCGAAGAATGTATTGAATTTGCTCCAATATTACAATATTACCGAAAGTATAAAATGTCAATTAATCCCAAATGTTAGCTCTCATATTGCCTTCATTTTGTATTTACTGCATATAAAACAGCATGTTATAGTCAAAAACCCCGCCGCAAGCAGCGGGGTATTTGACCCTCGCGGCAGTCGCCAAATGCCTGCAAGCAGTCACTTGGCTCGTTGCTCGCGGGAATAAAGCATCAAAAGATTGGGAGGCCTGAAAAGTGAGTATGAATTTTAAAAAAATCGGATGGGTAATTCTATTCTTACCCTTTCTGTTGATTCTGTTTTTTATAGTATATGAGATCTTTGGTATGTGCATCAATCATCATGCCACTAAGCAGCAAACCAATCTATTACAAGTGAATTTAGAAAATGAGATTTCAGATATCCAAATCATAAACATATACTCTGAAACCGGAAATACAACTGGTACCGGAAATCATGTTGATTGTTTATCTGCTATAATATTTTCAACAAATATGCCGGAATCTGAAATCAGAGACACTATGTCCAAGTACTATGAATTCAATGAATGGAACTGCTTTTTAAATAAAACAGATGACGGGAATTACCTGTTCTATTTAAATACAGCAGCTCCGTTTGAAGATAACATAGAAGGGCACTAAAACTCTTTTAATTCTCATCTTCATCGGTCAGACCCTGACTAAGCAATTTATTATATTCACTATTATAGTATTCATTTGCCTTTTTCTTACGCCAGGTATCCACCTCACTGGAAATAGCAAGCATTTCATCCACAATTTCCTCTGCACTCTTCGGCTTTGCAAGATTCAGATATGATGTCATTCGACGCATGACCCTCTCTCCGCCAAGCCCTTTCGCAATTGCATTTCCAAATTCTTCCGTATATCCCATATTGCATATGGTATCAACGAGCTGCTTTCGTGCCAACGCCCAGCTCTCTGCATTTTGATTCATAATAACTATCCTCTTTAATGATATACTTGCATTGCTTGTTTACTGTATATTTTAAGTATAACCCCAAAAACTACATCCCTCAACATTCTTTCGGTGGATTTCCTCTCATTCATAAAATGTATTATACTATCCATACAGAACCAAAAATAAGAGGAAGCGCCGGAAATCATTTGCTAAAATAATATAAGCCTAACCGAAAGGAAATAGACATGGAATGGAATGAAAAACTACAAATAATTATAGATTATGTGGAAAATCATTTACAGCGAAAAGAAGAAGTGATCGACAGTGAAGAAATCGCAAGAATTGCAGAATGTTCTTTTGGCTTTTTTCAAAAGGTATTTTCATACATGAATGGTATTAGCTTTTCTGAATATATTCGCTCACGAAAATTAACTTTAGCCGGGTATGATTTGAAAAGCACTGATTTAAAAGTGATTGATATAAGCTATAAATATGGTTATGATTCTCCTACATCATTTACAAAAGCATTTCAACTTTTTCATGGAGTATCACCAAGAGAAGCACGAAATGGGAATGTTGCTTTAAAAGTTGTTCCGAAAATGCAGATATCAGAACGCCATGAATATTCATGGAAACTTGAACAAAAAGACGGTTTCCGGTTAGTAGGAAAGAGTATCAATGTGTCTTGCAAAAATAATCTTCATTTCAAGAAAATACCGGAATTCTGGAATGAATGTCAACGTAATGGCACTTTTGCGAAACTAATTTCGATAGACACTGCTGCTCCCAAAGGGACATTTGGTCTATTCGGCACTTATAATGAACAATTAAATGAAATTGAATATTCTATTATGGTTATATCTGATCAAGAACTGCCACAGGGTTTTACTGAAATCAATATTCCAAATGCTACATGGGCAATTTTTGATTGTAGGGGTTCCGTTCCACAAGCAATACAGAAAGGCTGGCAATATCTTAATGAAGAATGGCTTGTCAAATATCCGTTTCAACACGCGAGGTGCCCGGAAATAGAATGGTTTAGCGATGGAAATGTATATGACAGCAACTATTTAAGCCAAATATGGATACCAATTATAGAGGAGGAATAAAAAATGGTACATTTAGTTTATTGCGATAACGCAGGCAAAAAAGGAGAAAGAGTATTAGATAAGATTTTAGCAGGAACTAAAACTATGATCGTGCGCGGTGCAGCCGGAAGAAAAATTCCCCACAGCAGAGTTTTTGAGGGCGAGCGTCTCTATTTCATAGAAAAAGGCAGCGCGGATATAACGACAACCGCTATTGTTAAAGAAGTGCAAAATTTTGTAAAACTGTCTGATGAAGAAATCACAAAAACTCTTGCGGATAATCAGAGTAAATTAAACTTATCAGATAAACAAAAAGCACGGTGGCATAAAAAGTGCCTATGCTTAGTGGAATTTGAAAATGTCAAAGAAATTTCTCCCCTTGCTTTTGAGCATCAGGGAAATATGGACGATTGGCTTATTATAGAAAAAATTGAAGATGTTATTGTTGGAACAAGCATTCCGTACAATTACAATAATTCTAAATTTTGAACTGGAGGAAACACACTGATCACTAAAAAGCCCTGCACCGGACAGGTTCATAGAGCCTTCCGCACAGGGCCTTTAATTCATGATAATAGAATCCTCGCAAAGCATGGATCCGATTGTCTGTCTAAAGATTTTACACTTATCCTTTTACTGATCCTGACAATCCCTCAACATAGAATTTCTGCAAACAGATGAACAGAATTACGATCGGAACTGCGATTACCATCGCACCGGCAGCAAACTGTGTGTAATACTTGTCAATTCGCCTGAAATCGGTCATCCAGTACAAACCAACCGCTACCGTATAGTTGGCCTGCTTGTCACCAAACAAGATACTTGGGAAAATATAATCCGACCATGCGCCTAAGAAGCTAGTCAGCAAAGTATAAATCGCAATCGGTTTGGAAAGCGGAATCGTAATCCTTGTAAAAATCTGCCATCTGGTAGCTCCGTCCACAATCGCCGCCTCATCCAAAGCCTTGGGAATCGTATCGAAAAATCCTTTACATACATGGTATCCCATTGCCGCACCAGCCGCACCAACAACAATCAATGCTACGATTGACTGGTTCAGGCCAATACCTTTCAAAATATTGTACACTGCAAGCATGGACATGAAACCGGGGAACATACCGATGATCATCAATACCTTCATAAAGTTCTTTCTTCCCGTGAAACGCGTCCTACTAAGCGTAAAGGCAGTTGCCAGAACAATCATTGTATTAATCAGACAGCCGCAGACAGCAACAATCATCGTATTGACCCACCATCTTCCAAATGGTAGTACGCTGGGATTGGTAAATAACTCCACATAATTATTAAACGTTAATCCTCTCGGAATAAAATATCCTACATAATAACCTTTTTCCGCTCTCAGTGATGTAAGAACCATCCAGAGGATGGGGAACAGCCATATCACCCCCAGAACAGTCAGTACAATATAGCCTGTATTAACCTTGGCCGTCTTCATTGAGAAAATAAGAGTCACAAAAGACGTTACCAAACTAAGCCAATAACCTATGCCGAAATATTTTACCAAAAAAGGTTCTGATAACGCTCCTGAACCATCCAAAATGCTTTTGCTGGCAAAAAGAAGGATTGTAAGAACAATCGTCTGAAAGGCAGCCGCAATCGCCCAAATTCTGACGCCTCGGATAGAAGGATGCACAAAACTTACAATGCCCAATACTGCGACAGCCACTGCAAAAATCACCGCAGCTGCCATGAGCCACGAATTGCTCATCACACTAAGCAGTGATGAACTCCCCGCGGATGTAGAAACATACGGAAGGAATATTCCAAGCAGTGCAAGAATACTCGCCACAAGTGCAGGAATCAAAAAATTTAATCTTAANCCGATGATGANCTTATTCTTCATTATTGGAATCCCTCCTCACTCTTCATTGCTCCTGACCGCGTNTAAGAAATCAATGANAATACAGCGGAGAAGATAAAGATGATAATACCGATNGTCGCTGCAAGATTGAAATCATTGCTGTCTTTGGTCAGTTTATACAGCCAGGTAACCAGTAAGTCCGTTGTNCCCGCCTGATAGTAATCCATCTTCANNGGAGAACCNGCGGTNAGGAAATANATAACACTAAAGTTATTGAAATTANCAANCAGATTGGCAATCAGATACGGTGTGGTNACNAACCACATATANGGGAACGTNATCTTAATAAACTGAACNACNGGATTTGCNCCGTCAATNNTTGCACTTTCATATAANTCCNCAGGAATATTCATCAGGATACCTGTTACCATCAACATCGTTACAGGNATACCAATCCACATATTGACAACNATAACNGTGACNCGCGCCCATGTAACATTGGTCAAAAACGGCAGNGCCTGTGTTGTAANACCCCACTGNTGTAACAACACATTNACAATGCCCCGTTCACCAAGCATTGATCTTACAACCAATAAAGAGATGAAAGCCGGAATCGCCATGGTAATAACGAAAATNGTTCTCCANACCTTTTTACCNCGNATTCCTTTGGAATTGATNACCATNGCAAGNAAAATTCCTCCNAANTAACAGGTAAANGTCGCAGCAAACCCCCATATAAAAGTCCAGCCGAGTANCGGCCAGAAAGTATTNGANAACGTATCACCGGTAGACATCAATTTAACAAAGTTTCTNAGTCCCACCCANGTAAATAAATTTCCGGGAGGCTGNTGATTAGCATCATAATTGGTAAATGCCATCAAAATCATNTANATTAACGGNGTNACCGTNAAAACAAGCAGACCCANGACNGGAACTGCCANCAGCAGCTTATGGATATTATCATTCANAAGGGATTTTGCATCTTCNATAATACCGGGAACCTTTCTGCCCGANAGTTTAATCTGTCTTGCCTGTTCCCCTGAATATAACTGCACAAGCCATACNCAAATAAACACTGCAGTGATGACGCAGGTTACAACACCCCACAGCAAAATCAACATGGAATTATCTCCCTGAACCATATCAAAAATNCCTGTANTTTCATTAAANACCATNCCCTGCTGCTGTGTCCCCAAGGTAGTCAGTTTGGACAGATTACCGGCNCCTGTCTGAATCATATAGNCNATATATGCAATTTCAGCCACAAGATAAATGAGTCCTTTTACAACCTGCCCGCGGACTATATTGGANAGACCAAAGACNATAAAGGAAAGCTTNGTANAANTGTCNCCCCTTTTAAAAATGGATATGGGATCATTCTTTTTTACAGTTTCCATCCTACTACCTCCATTATATTGTTCAGAAAATACCAAAAAGGAACCGCCCATAAGAACATCTGTAATTTTCTACGGGCAGCCCCTTCCCTTAACTACTTACTTATCATTCCGTATTCTTTAGTCCGTAATGGAAGAAAGAATCTGCTCAACAACTTTATCCAGACTTTCCTGTGCATTATCAGAGGTTACATCACCCTGTAAAAGGCTCTCACCTAAGGTTGCAACAGGTGTCCAGTAATTAGCGATCTGGGAAATGGTCGGCTGAGGAGTTGCGAACTCTGTCTGTGCAAGCAGCGCACGGGTAGCAACATCAGCTGCCAGTTCCGGACTGTCTCCTAAAGAAAGGCAGGTAGGAGTAGCCTTACACTCTGTATAACGTGTCAACTGGTTCTCTTCATTGGTAAGCCACTCAGCTAAAAGCTGTGCTGCCATAGGATGTGCTGTGCTGGATTTTACAGCGTAGCACTTATAATCTGCAAAATTGCTAAGCTGACAGTCTTTTCCATTGATTTTAATAGTAGGAAGTGCGCAGGCTGCTAAATCATCGCCAAGTGCTTCTGTAAGCGCGCCATCTGCATCAGCCCATGTACCGGAACACAGAGCGCCCAGTTTGCCTTCTTTGAACAAGCTTCCTGCAACGCCATCTCTATCCTCTATGTACTTAGGATTGCTTACGAGATTGTCAAGAATATAATTTACAGCTGCTATACCACCTTCGTTATTCCATGTACAGTCTGTGGGGTCTTCACCGTTTGCTCCAAACAAAGTACAGCCTGCAGCAAAGAAGAAAGTTTCCAGATACCATGAATCATGAAGGGTATAGGAGAAGTTATATACATCGCTTCCCAGATCCTTAGCAAACATAGTTTCCAGGCTCTTCACATCGTCTTCACTATACATACTCTTGTTGTACCACATAAAGAAAGAGTTGGGTGAAAAAGGTACGCCATACATTAAATCATCTCTGGTACACGCTTCTATAGCGCCCTCACCATATAAAGACTTTACTTCATCGATATTTGCTGTAATAGGATAGATCAGTCCGGCTTCTTTTAGCTGGGAAATAGAACCGGAAGGAAGCTGAAATACATCCGCTGCCAGTTCAGGATCTGTTTCCAGATTATTAGCAGACTCATCAATACCTACAACGGCAATATCAAATGTGCAGTCAAATTCGGGATGCGCTTCGTTAAACGCTTTACACATTTCCTGCGTTATTTCCATTTCTTCTTCAGGTACCCATACTTTCAGGCTTACCTGTTCAACCTCACCACTGACATTTTCACCGTTCCCAGAACTTTCACCAGTAACTGCTGCGCTTTGATCTGAGCTGCCTTTATCACTGCTGCCACAGCCGGAAAGCATGCCCATTAACATACCTGCTGCACAAAGTAATGCAACTGCTTTTTTCAACTTCATAATAATTTACCTCCTGAATTCCATATAATAATTGTTTTAGTTAACCGGTTAACTTAAGATTACATTAATTACCTATACTTGTCAAGTTATTTTTTATATTTTTATGATAAAAACCACAAAAAACCCTTATCATTTTCACTTTCTATACAGCAATATATCTATTCAGTATAAATTTTTCTGCTAGTCTGCTGTAACATTGCTGCTCCTACAGATTAGAATATCTCAGTAGATTTGCACAATTTCTCTAATATTCCATAATGATCTGCTCAACGATAGCCCCCATCAGATCATTATCCATTTTCATTTGCATAAGCCTTCCAATCAATCTTTCCCCATTCTTTTCATTGCACACAGCTTCAAAAATATCCGCTTTTAGTGAATACTCAATTTGTGCGCGATGTAAGAGGTTAAAGATCACTTTCTTTTTTTCCGGATCAATAATCTTTTCCTCCTGCAGCCGGANCTGGATGCTGATATCATTGAGATTTTCACCACAAAACTGGATATTGATCTCCTTTCTTTCTGCACTATAGCTTTGATCAAATTGCACTGGGGTATTATTCTTAAAAACAATCTGCAATGGCTCAGCAATTCCTCTGATATGGATGTCATAACATCGCTTGTCCGGAATAACTCCTTCCNNNTCTCCTTCTATCTGAATCTGAACCTCTGCTGTTTTACCGGAAGTGAATTTGAAGTGTGTAACAACAGGATTCTTCTCTCCATCTTCATCTTCCCGATCCTCATACATATCAAAAGAACCGTCTGCTCCATTGAATATATGCACTTCCAGTTCTTTGGGATTATGTAAATGGCATTTCATAAAATCCTTTGCCATCGGTATCACTCCGCCGGCAGGCACCAATACCGGAATATATTCCAATCCCCGGTAAAGTTTCATCCTGCGTCCGCCGCTGTAATGCTGCCCTGTAAAGAAATCAAAGTATTCCCCCTCCGGCAGCCATGCATCAAATTCAGCTATCAATGTTCTTCTGCTCACTGGCTTTGTAATAGGACATGCGATCATCTGTGTGCCAAAGTAATACTGGTTGGGTACATGATAGGCTTCTTCCGTATCATGGTGATAATACATTGGCTGTAATAAGGGTAATCCTTGCAGATGTGTCAGGTAATTCATGGTATACAGATAAGGGATCAGCCTATGCCTAAGCTGCAAAAATTCGGTCATTATACGTTCAGCTTTCATATTNTAACTCCATGGTTCTTTCCCATAGAACTCGTTTGAGGTACTATGTAAACGCATAATAGGAGAAAAAACACCAAACTGCAGCCAGCGCACAGCCAACTCGTCGTCACGGCATCCACCTTGATGACCGCCGATATCATGGCTCCACCAACTATAGCCTACATTNCTTGCATTTACTGTAAAATATGGCTGAAACTCCAAAGAATCCCATGTAGAATAGGAATCTCCAGAAAAGCCAATGGGATACCGATGGCTTCCGACTCCTGCATATCTGGAAAAAGTAAGCGGCTTTTTCCCATTTCTTCCATTGTCCAGAAAATGCAGATGGTTCAGCATCCAAAGGGTATCCACCCCCGCCATTTTAGAACCGCNTCCCTGCTGCCAATCCAGCCACCAGAAATCAACNCCCTTTTCCTCATTCGGATGATGCAGATACTTAAAGTATGCATCCATGAACTGCCTATTCATAGCATCAAAAGGAATTTTGTCCCCCTCCTCATAGTTAATTCCCAGTTCCCTCGCCATAGGCAGATATGCCTCCTCATGAGCCCTGACACCGTCAGCCGGATGGACATTCAGAGTTATATGCATTCCCATTTCATGCAGCTTATCCATAAAACGCTNTGGCTCAGGGAATAGCGCTGGATTCCATGTGTATCCGGTCCAGCCACTCCCGTATTTCGCTGGAATGTCAGTCAAATGCCAATCCATGTCAATCACTGCAACAGCGAAGGGAAGTTCCCTTTCCCTAAACTGATTCATAAGTTCCAAATAACTTTCTTCGGTATATCGATAATACCGGCTCCACCAGTTTCCCATTGCAAACCGCGGCAACAGAGGTGTCGCTCCACTCAATCGGTAAAAATCCTTGAGGCATCCCAGATAATCATGTCCATAGCCAAAAAAATACAAATCCTTGGACTCCATCGGTTTTGCCATAACCCATTGATCCTTCGTTATAAGAGCTGTATTACTATCATCCAGCACACTAAAGCCATCCCGCGACATAAGCCCCGTCTCAAGCACTATGGCTCCATCAGCATTATCCAGTGTACGGGCAGTCCCTTTCAGATCATTGGTTGTATCTCCATAATTCCAGACAGAGCCATATACATGGAATCCCTCCTTTAACTGAATAGTCAGTCCTTCTCTGGAAAAAGGTTTTTTATTATAATACAAATGAAGCTTTGATGTAACAATCTCCAATGAATCCTCTTTTTCCATCACACGATACTCCTGCACCGGAAAATCACGGCAGACTACTGTCTGCGTAGGTTCATCTACAAATTTTCCTGCCTCCTGATATTCCATACGGATCAGACAATCTGTCAATATCGTAAAACGATATTGTTCACCCGCCACAATTGCTTCCTTCCGCGCAGCAGGTTTCATCTGTAATAAGTAATCCTTCTGCATTTTTATACGCGCTCCTTTCAAATCGCTTTAAGTTAACCGATTAACTCGTTAGATAAAACAATAGAATCCACGCTTCACGAGGATTCTATTGTCTTGAATCAAATGGTTATGTTCAATAACTCCTACACAATCACTCAACTATTACATATTCCTTAGAACTTCTCCTCACACTCTATGAAATAAGACTGGTGAGCTTCTACCGTCAATTCAATGCTGTTTAAATCTATCTTCCTATACTCCAGCCTCTTCCCGAAGACATCCTCTTTTCCTTTCGGCTTAGCGGCGCCTACTGCTCCTAACGGCAGGCGAATTTTTTCCGTTTTATCACTGGCAGATATCACCGTGACAAAAACCTCGTTGTCATAGAAACGAGCAATTGCCACCACGTATCCCTGCGCATAAAGGAATTTCATTCCCCCTTGAGAAAGTGCTTTATGCTGTACCTTCTTGTGCGCCATAGTACGATACATTTGATATACTTCACTCTCTTTGTAATCCTTGCTCCACGGCATAGGATATCTGCAGCCTTCATTGGTCCCAAGGACGCCATCTATGCCCGCCTCATCTCCATAATAAATAGATGCTGCACCTACAAGCGTAAAAAGGAAAAGAATCGCTCCCCTGTACTCAGCCNGATGAACCTTGGGATTATTATGCAGCCGGCTGACATCATGACTGTCGAAGAGGTTAAATTGATTCTCCCACATCACGTAAGGAAGCTTTGCCAGATGTTCCATGACACGTCCTTCCACATCCTGTGCCGTCATTTTATATGGTATCTTACGGAGGATCTCATTTCTTTCCATAAACAAATCAGGTTCCCCAAGGAACTGACGGATCACCCTTCCGCATCCGTAGTAATTCATGGGGGAATCCCATTCCGCTCCCTGCAAGTAAGAAGCGCAGTCTCCCCAATCCTCAGCCAGAATGTACGCCTGTGGATTCTCTTCCCGTATGCTTTTACGAATCTCAGGCCATAGCTCATGTGCCAGTTGGACCTCATTATGCCTTGCAAATACATCTGCCACATCAAATCTCCAGCCATCAATGCTGTATGGTGGTTTTAACCATTTTTTGAGTACAGAAGTCTCTGCCCTGTAAATCACATCCCGAAGAGAATCTGCCGTATAATTCAAAGTAGGCAATCCNGGATTATCCCACCAACCATGATAAGTATTATCATCTTTGAAAAAGTAGTAGCTTCTCTCAGGCGAATCGGGATTATGANACGCTCCTACTGACTTGTCAAAAAACAGACCATCTTTATTAAACCATTTATGAGCGCTCCCTGTATGATTGATGGAAATGTCCAAGATCAGTTTCATCCCCTTTTCATGCAGGGCCTTTGACAATTCTGCCAGTGCTTCATCTCCGCCAAAATGCGGATCTACATGAAAATAATCAATACAGTCATATTTATGTACTGATGGTGCAGTGAAAATCGGATTCAAGTACACTGCGGTAACGCCTAACTCCTGCAGATAAGGAATTTTCTCTTTAACCCCCTGCAGATCTCCGCCATAGAAGTCCAGGCAAAAGCCTTCCTCATACGAAAGTGCCTTATCCTCCCAGTTTTTCATATGAATCGTGGGATGTCCCTGTACACTGTATTCCCCGCTTGTCACGTCATTGTCCGGATTCCCGTTACAGAACCGTTCAGGGAAAATCTGATAAAAAACAGCCTCTTTCACCCAAGCGGGCTGTACATAATCCGCCAGCAGGACAAAATCATATGTATGATCAGGTAAATAGGTTGTAATTCCTTTTTGATTATAAAAATATACCACATCGCTGCAAACGATATAAAAATGATATTGCATTCGGTTTTCCGTGATTTTTAACTCTGCCGCATAATAAGCAAGTCCATGCATTGTTTTCCTTTTTTCTGCCTCTATCAGCTTTTCTGCGCCATTAGGCACTGTCCTTAAGAACACATGATGCACCGGTGCGTCTTCATACATCCTGATCCAAACCGTAACAGTGTCAAAAAGTTGGGGTTCTTGTTTACTGACAAAACACGATGTTCCATCGCTATATACACTTTCCAGCCATTGCTCCATACTTATCTATCCTTCCAATCCTTCTTTTCATAGCTCTCAAAGTAATAATCATATTATGATTTCTCTCACTGACTGCCGCTCTATAATTTCTACATCAACTTTTTGGTTTGTCACCACTTTTTCTTTATTGCGTATCATTTTAAATAAACACTCCCCTGCAAGCAAAGCTTTTTTTTCCAAGTTCTGGGATACCGTAGTAAGTTTTGGATAAGAATACCGACACTCCGGAAGGTTATCAAATCCCACCACAGAAATATTACCCGGCACATTCAACCCACACAACCGTAAACCTTCCATAATGCCGAATGCAAGAATATCCGACATAGCCGCAACTGCAGTAAATCCCTCATCAGAAAATGCGATTCTTTTCCCAACCTCTACTCCGTATTCATAAAGTGTCCACGCTTCGAAGATACATGCTTGATTTACTTCAATTCCTCGTTCTCTACAGGCATCACAAAATCCACGGTATCTTTCCTTTACAACTCCCGAACTGTTAATATTCGGACCCGCAAAAGCAATTTTTCTGTGTCCTTTCCCAATCAAATATCTGGCAGCCAGAAATCCCCCTTTATAATCATCAATTCCCACATTCGCAATATCTAATTCTTCTACATAGCTATCAATATACACAGCTGGTATTTCCAGACGGCTCTGAATATCCTCTACTTCATTCTTAAATGCTCCCATGAAGATCATCCCGTCTACATACCATGTTGAAAATAAAGGAATAATTTCTTTACATTCCTTTACGCTTCGTATCATCATATAATAGCCTTGTCTGCGTATATAATTTTCCAACAACGCCAATATTTGTGTATTATAAGGGCTTACCGAAAACGCTTCCTCTTCTCCAAGATTCGGCATGACCACTCCGATAATCTTACTTTCTTTCCGCGCAAGACTTCTTGCGATCGTACTCGGTTTGTAATCATTGTCTTCAATGATCTTTTGCACCTTTTCAATAGTTTCCTGAGATACCTTATGAAAATTACCGTTAATAACATTAGAAACGGTTGCTGTGCTTACCCCCGCCTCTTTTGCAATATCCCTTAAAATCATCTGTCTGCCTACCTTCCTGAAGACCGAATCACTTTTCTTATCCGATATTGATATCTGCGCAGTCCTTCCAAATCTGTAAGCTTCCATTCCCAGTTAGGGCTTCCAACTGTTCCCGGCGTATTCAGTCTTGCAGCATCATCCAGTTCAAGGATATCCATCAATGGAACAATTGCCATACACGCTTTACTCAGGTATACGAATCGGACCATTTTTGCAGAAATGCTTTCCCAAGGCATTCCAAACATCATTAGTCTTCTTCTGACTTTCTTCTTTTCATGTCTGTCAAGATTCTGATACCAGCCCGCAATGGTCTGGTTATCATGGGTTCCTGTATAAATAAGCTGATGTTTTCTTGCGCTTTCCGCAGAAAATAGAGAAAACTGAGCTATATTCATTCCTATAAAATGGTAATAGTCCCGCAGTTCCAGTACCTCGTCCCGCAAGTCTCCCAGATCTTCCGCCACAATCTGTATATCCGGCAGTTCTTCAAATATCCTGTCAAAAACCTTGTACCCGGGAGCTTCCACCCATTCTCCGTCTACTGCGGTTTCACAGGAAGATGGTATTTTCCAGTAAGTATCAAATGCCCGGAAGTGATCAATTCGGATAATATCATATAAATTACAACTATATTTTAACCGCTTTACCCAAAAATTAAAATCATTTTTTTCTAGTTTTTCCCAATCATAAATAGGATTTCCCCAACGCTGTCCGGTTTCACTGAAATAATCAGGCGGTACTCCCGCTATAAACCGCGGTCTTCCATCTTTATCCAGCAGGAAATCTTCTCTGCACTGCCAGACATCAAGAGAATCAATTCCTACATAAAATGGAATATCCCCCATAATATATACTCCGTTTTTATTTGCATATTTCTTCAAACGAGTCCATTGCTGCAAAAACATATACTGTAAAAACATCTGGTACTGTATTTCTTCTTTCAGATGACTAATATCATATTTCCGGTCCAAAATCCAATCCTGCTGCTCCTTAGGCCATTCATTCCAGCAACGCTGATCATTTTGCTTTTTTAAAGCTCTGAACACGGCATAAGGATAGACCCAGTCCATTTCCCGAAACTTAAGGAATCCCTTCTGCCCACTTTCCTTTTCCCAAAAGTTTTGGTACGCTTCCTTCAAATATGGCTCTTTATAAGCTCTGACCTTCTCATACGCAATGCGACCGGACCCTGCCTCCTCTGTAAAAGGCACCCTCTTCTGATGCAAATAACCTTCTTTCTCCAAAAGCTCAATATCTATGTACAGTTCATCTCCTGCAAAAGAGGAGTATGGTTGATAAGGCGAATTTCCGAATCCAAGCGGATTCAGCGGAAGTATTTGCCAAATCTTCACTCCGGCCTGCGCCAATATTTTAATAAACTTACATGCTTCTTTTCCTAAGCTTCCTGCCCCATCCTCAGAGGGCAGTGACGCAACCGGCATCAAAACTCCTGCCATTCGTTCTTTTCCAATACTTTTCTTTATTGCCATACCCATTCCATCAACCTTTCTTTTCTGATATAATCCAAAATTCCCATGGCTGTAATGTCACTTCCCCTGCCAAACCGTCTTCACTGACCGGATGCTCCTCCATTTCCTCTTCTCCATGCAGTAAGACCGTTTCCGTTCCGTCAACTATTTCAGATACATCTATGGTCTGTTCCCGCTTTGATAAGTTGTAGATACATTTAATGCAGTTGTCACCTTTCTGACGGTAAAAAGCAAATATATTTTTATTATCTGTTTCATAATAATTTATATTACCGCCATAATTACCGCAATAAAGCGCCGGATTCCCGCTTCGTATTTCACCCAGTTTCGTCAAAAGTTCCCTGTAAGAGTAATCAGAACTTTCCCAATCCACTGTGTCCTTTTCCATAAATTCTATCTTGTGGTCCAGCCCAATCTCATCACCGGTATAAATAAGCGGTGCACCAGGAATCGTATAAATAAAGGCGAACATTGCCGACAGACTGTCTGCTCCAAAACCTTCCATAATCGTTCTTTCATAAGAATTTTTATCATGATTATCCAAAAAATTTAAAGTGTAGGTTCCATCCGGGAGATTATCCGGAATATAAATCTTTAATATGTTTGCTTTTTTACTATCCTTCGCAACACTAACCATTGCATCATAAAGTCCCCAGTTATAGTTAAGATCAAATGCTGTATTCAGAAGTTCCTTTGCCAGATCATCTTCCGCCAACATATATATGGGTTTGATCGCATCCAACTGGGCTCTCGCATCTTCCCAAAAATCTAACGGAACTCCGCCGGCAAAATCACACCGGAAGCCGTCAACATCATATTCTTCCACCCAGTATTTCATACAATCGATCATTTCTGCTCTCATGTCGCTGTTATCATAATTAAGATCTGCCACATCCGGCCATCCCATCCCTTCCGGTGAAATAATGTTACCTTGCTCATCCTGTGTGTACCAATCCGGATGCTCCGTTATCCATGTACTGTCCCACCCAGTATGGTTTGCTACCCAGTCTAACATCACATGAAAACCCATATCATGCGCCTTTTCTACTAATGCGGCAAAATCCTCAGCCGTTCCAAACTCAGGATTTACAGCACGATAATCTGTTATGGAATAATAAGAACCAAGCACTCCTGAACGCTTTGTTTTCGATATGGGATGGATCGGCATAAACCATAATGTTGTAACTCCCATATCCTTTAATTCCTGCAAATGATCGGAAAATGCCCGGAAAGTCCCTTCTTCTGTATACTGTCTGACATTAACTTCATATATAACAGCGTCCTTAGTCCATTCTGGCTGGTATCTGAGGCCGTCCTCTTCATTTAGGGCATTGGAACCTGAGCATGCAGTCATGATCAGCATCACTGCGGTCAAAATAGCTGACATAAATTTTTTTATATTTCTTCTCATTCTTACCTGCTCCCTACTTTCAATCTTTCTTACATTTCTTCTGCTTTTTATTTACATTTTGGTTAATCGCTTAACCTTTGTTTAAGAATAGCAAATACAATATTACTTGTCAAGATTTTAGTTGTTCGTTATCATGGATAAAGCAAAAGATTGTTTGAGACAAATCAGTGCAAGCATGAACAGGACTTTTCAAAATATAATCTGCTATAATCATTCATATAAACAGGAGGATTAAATAAAGTGTCGATACAACTTATACAGCGGGCAATATGCTATATGGAAGAACATATTTTTGAAGATATCAACTATGCCCAGGTTGCAAAAAGCGTGCATATGTCAAGCTACAATTTTCATCGCACATTCAGTTTTATTGTAGGAATGACAGCTAATGAATACATTCGGAAACGACGTCTTACATTAGCGGCCATGGAACTGCAGACAACGGATATATCGGTGATCGATGCTGCCTGCAAATATGGCTACGAATCCCCGGAAAGTTTTTCCAAAGCTTTTTCGCGTTTTCATGGTTCAACTCCCAAACAGGCTAAACACAAAGGGGCTAAGCTTCATTTATTTAATCCACTTGTGATAAAAATTACATTGGAAGGCGGTAGTATTATGGATTACAAAATTGAGCACAAGGAATGTCAACAGTTTCTTGCATTGGTAAGACCTTTCTCGAATGAAACCAGCAATGATGACAATGGTCACAGTATCCCTGACTTCTGGAGTGAATGTTTCGAAAAAGATCTCATCGAACCTATGAAATTGCTTCGCAGCGAAGGGAAAAGAGATTTATACGGTTTATGCAGTCCTGTCAAAGACAACGAAACTCATTTCAATTACGGCATCGGTATTTTGATCGATGAAGATACGGATCTTACTAAATTGGAGCATTTTACCAAAAACGGCTATACTATCTGGAAAACAGAACCTGCCGACTATGCAGTATTTAAATGCTTTGGACCTGACGGTGATTGTTTAGGCGAAACATGGAGCAAGTTTTTCAAGGAATTTGTTCCGCAGACAGGCTATACTCAAACTGATGATACTGATTATGAAATATACTATGAACATGGTGAAAAGGATCTGTTCTGCGAGTTATGGGTTCCTGTTAAGCAGTAAGGTTACAAGAAAATCGCTTCGCGATTATCTTGAGAAGAACCTCCGGTTCTTCCGCTCTTTGTGGGAATTTCCTATATTATAAAAAATCAGCCGGAAATGGGATATTCACAAATCCCTTTCCGGCTGAATTTTCTTTCCTATTTAATACATCATAAGGTTTTCAGAATCAGAACACATGATGGGCTTTCAGAACGCCGATCAAAATAACTGCCACAAGAGCAATCACACAGACCACAATGAACCGGTCTACAGCCTTTACGGAAATATCCGGCAGCCGATCATAAATTCCTGCAAACATACTTTCCCCGGAAGGCTTGTTTCCTGTCTCTTCCTGTGTTTGTACTGTTTCCTGCTGAATTTCCTGCACTACTTCTGATCCATCTTTCTGCTCCTGTGCCATAGCAACATAATTCCTTTCCTTTTTATTTCTTCTTTAAGTACTTTCTTAAATCAAGCGCAACCGCAATAATGATCACAAGACCCTGTGCAATATATGTATAAGCCGGATCTACGCCGAGGAACTGGAGACAGATCTTCAAAATCTCAAATACCAGTACTCCTACCAAAATACCGCCTACCCGTCCAACACCACCGTTGGCGGATACGCCGCCGATCGTACATGCTGCAATAGCTTCCAATTCATACCCATTACCAGTCGCCGTAGAAGCACCGCCTGCCTTTGCTCCTACAAGGAAACCTGCCAGAGCATACATACAGCCTGCCAGAATATAGATACGGATCAGGGATCCGCGTACATTAACGCCGGCTACCTGGGCAGCATTCTCATTGCCGCCGATCGCATACATATATTTACCATGACGTGTCTTATTATACAGGAACCAGAAATACGCACCAACTACAACTGCGAAAATCATCAGATACGGAATCGGTCCCAGCGAACCGCTGGCAACTGTAAGGTAACTCTTCTTATAACCGCCCATAGGCTGGTTATTGGTGATCAATGAACATAATCCATAGATGATTGTCTGCATGCCAAGAGTTGCAATAAATGGCGGAACTTTCAGAACAGAAATTACCACGCCGTTTGCAGCGCCGAAGCAGCCCATGATCACGATCACAAGAAGTAATGCGATGGGCCATGGAATATCCGGCATCCAGGGGAGCATACGGGCGGAATAATCCAGACTCTGCAGCAGCATTGCAGAAAGACATGCTGCAAGACCTACTGCACGGCCGGCTGAAAGGTCTGTTCCTTTGGTGATCAGACAGCCTGATACACCGCAGGCTATAATAAATCTGGGCGATACATTAACCACCAGATTTTTAAAGTTGTTTATGGTGAAGAAATTCTTAGTCGTGAATCCTGTCATAATAGCCAGCAGCGCGATCAGAATGATAATAGCATTGTTGGATATAAATTTTTTAACATTAAATGATTTTTGCATGATAACCTTCTTCCTCCTTATTCAAACTGCGTCGCCAACGCCATAATATTTTCCTGATTTGCTTCTTTTCCGTCAATAAATCCGGTCACACGGCCATCACACATGACCATAATACGGTCTGACATACCGATAAGTTCGCTCATTTCGGAAGATATCATGATGATACTCTTGCCCTGTTTTGCCATCTCAGCAATAATGCAGTAAATCTCGTACTTGGCGCCCACATCGATGCCTCGTGTGGGTTCGTCCATAATAAAGACCTCAGGATCGTTGGCCAGCCAGCGGCTGATCAATACCTTCTGCTGATTACCGCCGGAAAGTGCCTGGATCTGCGTCTTGGAAGATGGCGTTTTGATAGAAAGTTTTGCTACATTTTCCTGCACCAGTTTTTCGATCTTGGCATCATCTAACATAACTTTACCAATCAGATACTGATTTAAAGATGCGATGGAAACATTATCTGCAATAGACAGCACACCCAGAATTCCTGTTGCACGCCGGTCTTCTGTCAGCATTGCAATACCATTGTTAATGGCATCCTTCGGCTGGCTGATCTTAATCTCCTGCCCCTTATATGTGATCTTACCGGTTGTATGGCTCCGAAGTCCAAACAATCCTTCCATCAGTTCTGTACGCTGAGCTCCTACCAGGCCTGCTACGCCCAGTATTTCACCTTTGTGTAACTGGAAAGAAATCTGCCGGAAACTCTTGGGATTGATCGAAGTAAAGTCCTCCACCTCAAAAACAACTTCACCCGGAACATTTTCACGAACCGGATACAATTCAGAAAGCTCGCGTCCTACCATCTTGGTAATAATGAAGTCCGTAGTCAGCTCTTTCGCAGACCATGTGCCGATATACTGACCATCCCGCATGATAGTTACTTCATCACTGATCCGCAGAATCTCATCCATCTTATGACTGATATAAACAATGGAGACCCCTTTGCTCCGCAGTTCATTGATGATCGTAAACAACGCCTCTACCTCAGCTGAAGTCAAAGATGAAGTGGGTTCATCCAGAATCAGCACTTTACAGTCGGCAGAAACTGCCTTGGCAATCTCAACAAGCTGCATCTGAGATACCGAAAGGCTGCCCAATTTTGCCTTAGGATCAAAATTTAAATGGACTTCTTCCAATACCCGGGCAGCGTCTTCATACATCTTATCATGATCGATCACTTCCACCGGTCCATACTTTTTCATGGGATATCGTCCGACATAAATATTCTCTCCGATACTGCGTTCCGGAATCGGCTGCAGTTCCTGATGCACCATGGCGATTCCACGATTCAAAGCATCCAGCGGACCGTTAATCTGAACCTTTTCCCCTTCATAGATTAATTCCCCTTCTTCCATATGATAAATACCAAACATGCACTTCATCAGTGTAGACTTACCGGCACCGTTCTCGCCCATCAAGGCGTGTACCGTACCGGGCCTAAGCCTAAGCTGTGCGCCGTCCAGCGCTTTGACACCTGGAAATGTTTTCACAATATTATGCATTTCCAACCGATACTCTGACAATTTGATTACCCCCTTTGATCCTCTTGAAATACTTTCCCGATAAATCAAAGAAGTGCATGCGCCAATGCACACGCACTTCTCAGTGATTTATATCTTCATATAATTTCAGTTCATTTAGATTACTGGAAATCAGTTACATTATCCGGAGTAACTTTTACATAATCTACGTAGATGGACTGCTCGCCTGATGCATAAGTCTTGCCGCCGAGTAATTCCTCCATAGCTGCTACAGCACCTTCAGCCTGACCCTTAGCATCGTTCAAAACAGTACCGGTCATATTGCCGTTTGCAACTTCATTCAAAGCTGCATCCAGAGCATCAACACCTACCAGATAGATATCTTCGTTAACTGTACGGCCTGCTGCCTGAATAGCCTGCAGAGCACCGATTGCCATATCATCATTGTTACAGAAAACAACTTCAATCTCATCACCGAATTTAGCTAAGTCGTTCTGTGCTATTTCCTGACCTTTGTTACGATCCCAGTCACCACGCTGCAGATCAAGTTCTTCAACTTCGATTCCTGCATCTGTTAATGCCTTTACGGAAAACTCGGTACGATACTGTGCATCAATATTCTCCGGGTCACCCTGAATCATAATATAGGAAACCTTGCCGTCGCCGTTGATATCACCCTTATTAACGGTATCCAGGATCAGTTCGCCCTGCATTGTTCCGGACTGACGTGCATCACATCCTACATAAACCAGTTTGTCATATGCACTCATCTGTTCTGCAGTGGGCTCACGGTTGATAAGTACGGTGGGAACTCCTGCATCCTTCACAGTTGCAATGATCTGATCTGCTGCAGATGTCATAACGGGGTTGATGATCAAAGCGTCAACGCCCTGTGCAATAAAGTTGTTGATCTGGTTGTTCTGCTCAGCCTGGTCATTCTTTCCATCCATGAATGTTACAGTATAACCTTTGCCTTCAAGAATCTCCTGTAATGCATTACGGTAAGTGGTCATGAACGCATCATCAAACTTGTAAATACATACACCGATATTACCGCCTTCTCCTACAGCAGCTGCTGCACTATCTGCTGCTTCCTGAGCTGCCTGTTCAGCATCATCTGCTGCTTCATCTACAACAGCTGCTTCATCGTTTGAGGTGTCTGCTGCCGGTGCGGCATCATCTGTGCTGCTTGCCGGTGTGGATGAATTACCGCCGCATGCTGTCAAAGAGAACAACATCATAGCTGCCATCACTGCTGCAATTACTTTTTTGGATAATTTCATAGTTACAATTCCTCCCTTTTCCGCCCATTTTGGGCATTTTTATCTTTTTTGTCATTATAGGCGTTTCTTTTTTGCACATAATGACTAACGACAAGATTATTATAATGGATTTTATATTCAATTTCTATAAGTTTTTTTTGGATTTTTTATTGATTTTCTTCGATTCTATGGATTAAAATTTCCTGCGGCGTCCAGTAATATGTCCCATCTGACAGCGGATACTCCTCTGGCGGCTCCTGCCCCAGGGCACAACTGACAGTCAATTCCAAAATGGCGCTGACATATAGTTCTTTATCCACAGATACTGTCCCAAGAAGCCTGCCGCTTTCCAATGCTTCCAAACCGGGCGTGGTGCCGTCGATCCCTATTACATTCACTCCGGTAACCTGGGCGCGTTCCAATGCGTCAATGGCCCCTAAAGCCATATCATCATTATTGCTGATCACTAATTCAATGTCGCTTGGATACTCTGCGATCCACTGCTCCATCAATGCCGACGCCTGACTGCGTTCCCAGTTAGCAATCCCGCCGGTGATCTTTTCAATGGGGACTTTACCGTCTTTCAACGTCTGTACGGACCATTCTGTACGTATCAGGGAGTCCTGGTGGCTTGTCTCCCCTTCCAGCATGACATAACTGACCACACCGTCGCCGTTCAGATCCACTGATTCCGGATGCTCCCTGTATAGATCAACCACCATCTTCCCCTGCAGGATAGCCGTCTCCTTCGCGTCCACTCCTACATAATAAAGATGATCCCATCGATTCATATCTTCCTCCACCGGCTGCCGGTTAAAAAACACCACCGGCACTCCGGCTGTCATGGCCTTATCGATAACACCGGAAGCATCCATTCGATCCACCGGATTAATACAAAGCACATCACAATCCAGTGATATAAACCGTTCCACCTGATTATTCTGGATGTTCTGACTTCCCTTGGCCTCCTGAATATCCAGGATTATCTTGATGCCGCTCTGCCTCTCATATTCTTTGGCTTTTTCTTCCATAATACTGCGGATATTGTTAATAAAGGTGTCGTCTCCTCGATACAGACTGACGCCGATACGAATCGAATTTTTCTCTTCTTCCTTTCCTATCCCCTGGCATGATACGAGCAGTAAGCATGCCGCAAGCACCAGAAATATCTTTAATTTTGTCATCTTATTACCTCCGGAATCATTCTATCGGGAAAAGCACATTCTCATAAGCCGTTTTTCTCAGATCTTCTTTTTCTATATAATAGGAATCCATTACGATGTAAGAACTGTCATTCCCCTCTAACACCTGAACCGCTGCGCTCACGCTCAGATAGCCTATACTGAAATCATCGGTCACACAGATGCCGTCAATATATCCACTATCCAGATAATTGAGAATCGGCACAGTATTTCCCCTGCCATAAAGTCCTATGACATGTTCCGCTGCCGAATCATTTGACAGGCTTTCTGCCATTTCAGTCAGTATCTCCTGGTTCTCAGCCAGGATCACAGCCTTCCCTTCCTGCCATACCGGCAGATTTTCCAAAGAAGCCGGCACGCCTGCCTCATTTATATCGACCACCTGCATGCTGCATCCATCGGCTGCCAGAACTGTTTCGGCGCCTCTTAAAAACATACGATCCATATCTCCTTGTTTCGCCGGATCCGTAAGCAGCAGCACCGAACTGTCTTTAGGTATGTCTTCCAGTATTTCACGGGCCAGCTTTTCTCCCATTTTCTCATAGTCCACGGTAATGCTCCCCATACCCGCTCCTCCTAATCCGGAGCGAAGAAAGATCACCGGGACTGTCATATTCTTTCCGCTCATCCGCTCTTCATCTGCGGGAACTACGATCAATGCATCCGCGCCATCCTGCTGCTCACGGTCCATTAACTTCATCTGTTGCTCCACATCCATTTTCTCATACAGGGTAATGAAATGAACGTCCACATTTAATTCCATGGCAGCCTGGTCCATTCCCTTACGGAAATTGCTGTAATTATCACTCCGTTCATCTTCTATGATAACAGCAATCTGGTAAATCTCCTTTTCCGGCTCACGGATGATTAGATCCGTAGAACACATCAGAAATAACACAACCAAAAATACAACATATAAGAATATCAGAAATTTCCCATGTCTGCCTATCATGTCTGCTCCTTTATCATTGTCTCCGAATAGACCTGCACCGGAAGACAAATACTGATCATTGTTCCCTCGTCCGGTCTCGACCAGATCGTAAGTCCGTAATCTGTTCCAAAATACAATCGTATCCTCTCATTCACATTTTTGACCCCTATCCCGGATCCCTTCTGGGAGGACACATGATTCTTCTCATCGAGAAGACTGTCTACCTGCTCTTTCGTCATACCAAGTCCGTTGTCGCTGATCCGGAACCATAAGTTATCAGCTTCTCTGTACACTTCTACACGAATCTCTCCATCACCATCCATAAATTCCATGCCGTGATAGATGGCGTTTTCCACCAAAGGCTGAAGCATTAATTTCAGGCTGACCAGATCCATTACATCCTCTTTTGCATCTATTTCAAAAAAAAATTTATTTTTGAATCTCATCTGCTGAATCATTAAATAATTACGTATATGTTCTAATTCGTCTCTGACTGTGATTATGCTTTTTCCCTTACTGAGACTTATACGGAAAAACCGGGCCAGCGCTGTCACAACTTTCACTGCCTCCTGCTTTTGCTCGTTCTCTATCATCCACACGATGATATCCAGTGTATTATAAAGGAAATGAGGATTGATCTGGGATTGTAAAGTATCAAACTCACTCTTTCTCTTGGATTCATGCTCTGTTACAATATCTTCCATCAGCGTCTTGATCCGTTTTGCCATATCTCCGATAGAGCGTCCCAGATGTCTGATCTCATAGGAGCCGCCCATATATACTTCGGTATTCAGATCACCTGCCTCAATGGCATTGACTGATTTCTCCAGTTTCTGAATCGGAATCGTAATACGGGATGAGATAAACGTATTGGTAAGAATCAGCACCAGCAAAAAAGCCGCTACTACAAATACTACAAAGAGACGCATTTTCAGATTATTTAAGGGGAGTCCTTTTTCAGGCGTAACACTCAAAAGCTTCCATCCCGTGTATCCTACAGATTTCACGCTGACTTCCCGCCATTCTCCGTCATATTTCTCACGGTAACTTCCGTCTCTGTAGTCCACAGCTGCGGCAAGATTTTCCGGTGCCTGGCCTGTTTCGATCAGCTGCATCTTAGGGTGATAGATCAACTCTCCGCTGCTGCTTATCATATAAAGATAGCCCTGATTTCCCAGCGTAATATTCTCTAAGATCTGCTGCAGGCTGCTGTAACGTATATCGATCAGCAGGATGCCCTGCTCCGTAGATGTGCCATGGGTGATCTCTACCGCGCGTGTTAACGTAATGACCCACCGATACTGATTTTCATTATTGTCGAAGATATACTGAACATGAGGCGTGGTAAAGTGCAGGTTATCGGTCCTTTCAAGGGTATTCCCAAACCATTGCTCCTTTGTCACATCAAGGCCGGTCTTTAAACGCGCCGCCGGAACTGCTTCCAGAAGTTCACCTTCTTTAGACAGCAATGCTATATTGGCAATACTGTCCTTATTATTGTCATAAAGCAGCGTGATCCGGCTGTTTACCGGCTCCGTATTCAAATCTGCATTTTTGATCACGCCATAGTAAATACTGTCAGACAGCTTCATGATGGTGCGCAGGTAAGCGTCAACTGAACGATTGACCTGTCCCAGAACCGCCTGATTCTCATCCTGCACAGCCAGTATCAGCTGTCTGGACATCTGCATATAAAGAACTGCACCTGTCAGCAGGATCACTGCCAGGGCACTGACTGTAAAATAAACAAAGATTATATATCGGATACTTGTTTTTTTCAGATTTCCCGGTGCATCCTGTCTCATAGCGCTCCTTTCACATCTGACACGCCCCGATACTTTGTGGGCGATACCCCATACCGCTTTTTGAATACATAACTGAAATAGTTCTGCTCCTGATATCCCACTTTCTGGGCGATCATATAAGTTTTATCATCAGTCTCATTCAATAATTCCACCGCTTTACCAAGACGCACTTCCGTCAGATAATTCACATAAGTCTGGCCTGTCTCTTTTTTAAATACAGTAGAAAAATAGGCGGGACTCATGTGCAGATGCCGGCATAACATTTCAACAGACAATTCCGGGTTGGAATAATGCTCTCTGATATATTCCTTGGCCTCCTTGATCACTCTCCTGGTCGTGTTGTCTCTTTCCCTGTTCATAGCCTCGCTCATGCGGCATGCGATTGGAATAATATGATCTGCAAATTCTTCCCTCCTGCAGGTTCCCGCCAAAATATCCTCATACCGCGCTTTTGAGTCAAACATTTCGTCTATATTCAGATCATACTGCTGCATCAGTCTGACCAGACAATTGGCAATGGACAACATATAGACCCGATATTGACTGGCATGTACTTTTGCATCAGCCATGCCGGCTGATAAATTCTGAAGCACACTCTCGATCCTGTCCTGAGAACCAAACTTGATCGCTGCAGTCAGCTCTTCCTCATCTTTGGCGCTAAACTGCAGCTTTCCTCTGCTCACAGGCTCTACGTCGTTAATATAGATCATTCTGCCCTTCCCGACTATGGCACGGTATCCTAACGCATCCACAGCCGTCTGATAGGAGTTGCTGATCTCCTGTAACGTATCGCAGCTGTGCCCTACTCCAATGGTGATCATGACTTCCAGCATACGCCGGCTTTCCTTGCAGATATCATTAAAAATATTGATCAATCCGGTCTGTGTATTATGCTCATCTACCGCCGCAATTACCGTAATTCCTTCTACAGAATTGAATATGGTAAAACGGCAGTAAGGTTTTAAACAATCCGCGATCAGCTCCCGTACTGAAATTGGGATCAGCTCCTGATGCAGGGAAAGCTCCTGGGTCTCGATCCGTTCCACCTTTTCCACACAGATCACCGCTGCCATCCATTCATGCGCCTCAAGAAGATCGATTCCATATCCTTTTAATTTCGGAACCACTGCCTGTATATCTGTAATTCCACGTACCAGGTCATTTAAAAATAATTCCCGAAGCATAGGCAGACTTTCCAGATAACTTTTCTGCAGAGAATTGATATTACGGCGCTGCTCGATCTCCTCGTCCAGGCTTTCCTTAAGCCTTTTTAAGATCACCGCCAGCTCCTGTCCATTGACAGGCTTTAAAATATACTCTGTCACATTAAGTTTGATAGCCTGCTTTGCATACTCAAAATCATCATATCCTGAAAAGATCAATACCTTTAAATAAGGATATTTCTCGCGGATCCGGGATGTCAAAGTCAATCCATCCATATAGGGCATGCGGATATCCGTTATGACCACATCCGGCTCTAATTGTTCCAGTTTTTCCAGCGCGTCCTCACCGTTTTCAGCATCGCCGACTACTTCAAAGCCAAGCTGCTCCCAATCCATCTTGCGTATAATCGCCTTCCGCACCTCTTCTTCATCATCTACCAGCATGATGCGATACAAACTCATAACTAATACCTGCCTTTCGTTTCAATTATAGGTAAAGACACTATCCCTGTCAATTTCTAAAGGGGACCTTATCTACTTTCACAATTGAATCTTTAGGGGATTCGTGGTATCTTTAAAGGGAATAAGATGAAATTGCTGTAATACTTACGGAGGGAGTGATTTCAGTGAAATCGTGGTGTCGCCGGGGAATAACTGCGGCTGTTTTGTGTGTGGTTGGGGCTGCCGTTGCGTTGATGGCTCATTTTTATTTTCGTTATATATCCCAACAGATTTATGAAGAATGTGCTGACCATCTCGTAGAGGTCTACAGCCAGGTCAATCATAACTTTGTTTCCTTTTTGGAGAAAAACTGGGGGAACCTTGAAGATTGGGTGCATCATATCCAGATTGAGGACGAAGAAGGCGTTGTAACGTTCCTTCATGGCAGACAACAAAACTGGAAGTTTTCCCAATTCTACTTTCTTTCTTCTGATGGGCAGGGTCTTTCGCCGGAAGGTACCGTGGAACAGTTCAATCTGGAAAGTGCAAGTGAAACACTTTTTCATAAACAGGAACGTGCCATGTTCATGGAAACCTTGTCCTCCGGGCAGGCAGTCACGCTGTTCGCCATCCCCGTTGAAAAGGGAACCTACCGCGGGTTTGACTACAACGCTATCGCTGTCAGTTACTCAAACGCCGATATTGTCGCATCTTTAAATGTCAATGCCTTTTCCGATCAGTCCATGTGCCTGGTTATTTATACTGACGGAAGTGTACTTTTATCCACACAGCCAAGCGGCAGTGCTTTCGGAAACTACCTCTCTTATCTGAACGCCGGTTCCGATCTGAGCCCCGAAAGACTCTCTGAGATCCGTAAAGACTGGGAAAACGGCGTTTCCGGCGTGGTTCGCTGTGAAATCGGCGATGTCAGCCACTATATTTCCTACCAGCCTGTAGGCTATGAATCCTGTATCCTGCTGGGCGTGGTGCCGGAATCGGCGGCTTCTGCCAGTATGCTGGAAATCCAGAAAGCAACCGTGGATATTTTAATTAAAGTATCTGTGCTTCTGGGGGCTTTGATCGTCTTATGGATCGTTCTCAGATACCAGAAGAAAACGCAAAAAAGCAGCATGGAACTGCGTTACCGGGAGCGGATGTTCGATATGCTCTCCAACAATGTGGACGATATTTTCCTCATGGTGGACAGCAGAACCTTACGGCTGGATTACCTGAGTCCAAATGTGGAGCGTCTGCTGGGAATTTCCCAGAACAGAATATCAGAGAATATCCATCTGCTGGAAGACAGCTGTGCAAGCGAAGGCGGCAGTCTCACCATAGAGGATCTTAAAGTCATCCCCAGCCATGGCAGCCAGTCTTGGGAACGGGAACACATCCATCAGACTACCGGCGAACGGCGCTGGTTCTATGAGACTGTATATCGTGAAAATATTCAAGGCGTGGAAAAATTCGTAGTGGTCATGTCTGACCGTACAAGAGAGCGGAATATGAGCCAGAATCTGGAGGAGGCCCTGACTGCTGCAAAAAGCGCCAACGAAGCCAAAAGTCACTTTCTCTCCAATATGTCCCACGACATCCGCACTCCCATGAACGCCATTGTGGGTTTTGCGAACCTGCTTTCCAAGAACGCAGGCAATGAAGAAAAAGTACGAGAATATACCCGTAAGATTTCTGCCTCCAGTCAGCATCTGCTCAGCCTGATCAATGATGTGCTGGATATGAGTAAGATTGAAAGTGGAAAAACCTCTTTAAATGTTGCTGTGTTTCATCTTCCTGAGTTGATGGAAGAACTGTATACTATTCTCCTGCCCCAGGCCAAGGCGAAGGGCCAGTTCTTTGAATTTCGCACCAAGGGCCGCCCGGCAGAGCGGCTATTGGGTGACAAACTGCGACTCAATCAGATACTGATCAACCTCCTGTCCAATGCGATCAAATATACCCAGGAAGGCGGCGAGATCACATGCACGGTTGAAGAACTTCCCAAGGTTTCACCCCAGTTTTCCAATCTGCGGTTTGTGGTAGCAGATAATGGACTGGGTATGAGCGAAGAATTTCTAAAAACTGTATTTGATCCTTTTTCACGGGAAGTCAACTCCACCACCAGTGGTATACAAGGAACCGGTCTGGGTATGGCTATCACCAAAAATCTGGTAGAACTGATGGGCGGCGTAATCGTCGTGACCAGCCGGCAAGGTGAGGGAAGCGTATTTACTGTGGATCTGTCATTTGCCCTGCCGGAACAGACTGACGGCGAGGATCTCTGGGTGAGCCATGGCATCTCCCGGATGCTGGTAGTAGATGACGAAGAAGAAATCTGCTTGGATGTCCAGGCTATGATGCAGGAGATCGGCGTGAATGTGTCCTATGAGATAAGAGGGGCAGCTGCTGTGGAGACAGCGATTCAGGCCCAGGAGAAGAACGAGGGTTTCCATGTCATCCTGCTGGACTGGCTGATGCCGGGGCAGAACGGAGTGGAAACCGTTCGACAGATCCGGAAAAAGGTGCCGGAAGATATTCCTATCCTGGTGATGACTTCCTATGACTGGGGTGATATTGAGGATGAAGCACGAGCGGCGGGCGTTGACGCCTTTATGCCTAAGCCATTCTTTGTTTCAACTTTCCAGCAAACGCTGGAAAACCTGTACGCAAATCGTGAAAAGAAGGAGGTCTCCCCGGATTTGGAGGGCATCCTGAAGGGGCTGCGGTTCCTGGTGGCGGAAGACAACGAATTAAACGCTGAGATTCTGTTTGAGGTGATGAACATGGAAGGCGCCCGGTGTGAACTGGCAGTCAACGGGCAGGAAGCAGTGGAGATGTTCCAGCGTTCAGAACCGGAATATTACGACATGATCCTGATGGATGTGCAAATGCCGGTGATGAACGGATATGAGGCTACGCGGAATATCCGCTCCTCAGCCCACCCCAGAGCAGGAAGCATCCCCATTGTGGCGATGACCGCCAACGCGTTTGCCGAGGATGTTCGGAATGCCCTGGATGCTGGGATGAATGGGCATCTCTCTAAGCCTATCGATATGGACGCGGTAAAAGCCCTGTTAGGACATCTGCGCAACGAACAAGACCTGCAGGCCGCTTCCATTCAGAAAGAAAAAGAAGGAAGTAACGAAATATGAGAAAAAGAATGGCAGCTCTGTTTTCAGCAATATTGCTTCTGCTTGCAGCGTGCAGTCCCGCATCAGCCGGCGAACAGGAGGATACAAAAGTCACTCTCACAATAATGGGTAAAAAAACGGATATGGAAAAAGACTACATTCAACGGATTTTCCAACTTTACGAACAGAGCGGCAGATGCCGCCTTCGTATCATCAGTATGGAAGATGCAAGCTATGATGCTGCCATACAGGAAGCTTTTTCCTCCGAGGAAGCCCCTGATATTCTGTTCCAGTTCAATAATTCCGGATTGAACACGCTGAATGTAAAGGATCAGTTTGTCTGTCTGGATGAAGAAGAATGGGTGTCAGATCTTGCTGACAACGCTAAGGCATACTGCCAGGACAGTGAAGGACATCTTCTGGGTCTGCCCTTTTGGGAAAGCTCTATCTCCGGATGCTATTACAATAAGACCATCCTTGACTCTTTAGGACTGCGCCCCGCTGCTACACAGGCAGAGTTTGACGCCCTGTGTCAGGCCCTTGAAT
Source organism: Lachnospiraceae bacterium (assembly GCA_014803415.1). Lineage (GTDB taxonomy): Bacteria > Bacillota > Clostridia > Lachnospirales > Lachnospiraceae > Suilimivivens. The sequence goes on along the minus strand of JAAVBZ010000012.1, from coordinate 18,604 downwards.
CCATTGGATACACTCCCCTGTGCTGGTCTTTCCGCACCTGCCACTGGAACTATCAGTTCGCTCTGGATCCCATCTTTGCCGATGACCCGGAACTTCTGACCCGTCTGAACAAAAACGAGATTACCTACGCTGATATTCCGGCAGTAAGGGATATGGCAGAGTGGCTCGCCGATGCAAATGAAAAAGGCTGGTTCGGGGAAGACTACGCCGACCGGAGCTGGGAAGATCTGAGTCATGCCATGGCCTCCGGTGAATGTGTGATGATCAATATTTGGGATACTTGGTTCGATACCGACCTGGAAGAAGACGGAACTTACTCAAAAGAGGATTTCGCCCTGATGCCAGTGTTCATGAACACGGAAATCTCCGGCACCTATGAAGGCGGAAACCTGAATATGATGATGGTCAACAAACAGGGCAGCCATGTGGAGGAGGCATTGGAATTCTTGTCTTTCTGCGCCCAGAGTGAAAATTATAACAAAGCTTTTGACGGCATTTCCACTGTGAGCTGCTTTAAAGGCCAAACCACCAATATCCAGTCAGACATGGTCACTGACGCGCAAGGTTCCATCTCTCTCCACGAGCGTGCCAGCACCGCAAATCCTAAGATCATCGGCTATACTCAGCAGGAAATGGGGATGGCCGTGCAAAAGCTACTGCAGGGCGAAGTAGATGCGGCTGGCTGCGTGGCATTAATGGACGAATACAGAATAGCTGCAGCCAAAAAGTTGGGAACGGAGGGATTTTGAAAATGAATTTATATTTGATCCGTCATGGAGAAACTGATTGGAATAAAACTTCACGATTGCAGGGACATACAGATATCCCGCTAAACAACAATGGTAAAATGCAAGTTTCTCATGCAGCAGACATAATAGCTGATGTCTGCCCGAACGTGGATGTAATTATTTCAAGTCCTTTATCAAGAGCATGTGAAAGCGCAGCGATCATTGCTGACAGACTGGACTATAAGAACGAGAATATTATTATTGAACAATTACTAATAGAGCGTTCTTTTGGTAAAGGAGAAGGCTTAACAGCACTTGAAAGAAATGAAAAGTATCCAGGTAATATTTTCCCCGATATGGAATCCTACGAAGATTTGATCCATAGAGCAAGGTCTGTGTTTTTAAGCATTACGAAACAATTTGCAGATAAGCAGAATGTCTTAATAGTTGCTCATGGCGCTATATTATATGCGATCGTGACAGCAATAACTGACGAAAAAATTACATATGGGGGAAACTTGCTTACCTTTCATCCGGGAAGTATTTTTCGGCTAAAATATTCTGACAAAAAAATGGAGATTGCAGGATATGATGCCGATAAAAATGTATTTACAGAAATCCTATACTGATGGGTGAGGAACTGTCAGCCAGAAACGGGATATTCAGAGTCCCTTTCTGGCTGTAATAATTGTAGCATTGTCGGGGTTCTCCAATACTTTCTCGATCATAAATCCGGCGTTTTGCAGCAGTTTTCTTTCATGTTCCAGAGTCAGCGGAATATCAAAATGAACGAAACAATTATCCGGTATTGCAGACTCCTTTCTCCTTTTCAGGTATTCGCCGCGCAGAAATTCTTCTTCCTCATCACAACAGGCAATATAATCTCCCAAAATGAAAACACCGCCATCTTTCAGTCCATTACAGATTTTCCGGTACAGTTCCTTTTTGCGTTCCGGCAGGAAATGATGCAGACTTTCAAAAGAAATTACGGCGTCCCACTTACCATATCCAAAATCATATTGGAAATAATCCTGGCACACCGTGGTAAGACGCATAGCAGAATGTTTTTCCAACAGTTTATCCAGCATACTTTGACATAAATCTACTCCTGTCACATCTATGACCGGATTTATTTGGAAAATCTTGTCCAATTCCAAACCACTTCCACATCCCAGATCTAAGATTTTCTGACATTCTGCCGGTAATGTTTCAGCAAATATCTGATATGATTTTTCCCAAACAGACATATGCTGCTCATAATCATTTAATCGCTTTTTAAAAAAGTCAGACATCTCCTCCAGCGGACAATCTGATGTTTCCTGAAGCCATTGTTTTAATTCCTGCATATATTTTTCAGTTGAATTCATTCTGTTTGTCTCCCGTAATTTTTATTCTATGCAAACTTCTTAGTGACCAGCATAACATATTTGGATATTGCGTTCCACCTCATACATTTTTGCAAAAAACCATGCGCCAATACCAGAAGGATTCATCTGTTTTACTAATCTCTCCACTCAAGTATATCTTCAATTTTCTTGCGGGGTCTTTCCCTGGGAAATTCATTTGGATAACCAAATGCGATAGCCGCGATCAATTGGCCGTCACTGTTCAGCCATTTACATAGTTCCGCATAAGCAAAATAAATATCACATATCCAAAGGCTGCCTATTCTCTTTTCTGTGGCAGTTAGAAGCATATTTTGTATGGAAGCACTTATGGATTGAATATTACAGATTTCATATATATGTTCTTCCGGGGTCATCTCTTCCATAAAACTTTTTCCCAATGTATTAATAACAAAAACGATAACCGGTGCTTCTGCCATTATATCAATAGTATATTTAGCCGCAGCAATGTGTTGTTTGCTTTGAGGCAGCAATGCACTTTCATTTTCTTCTCTGTCAATCCCCCGACGGAAGACTTTTAACATTTCTTCTTTTGCATTTCCCTGAATCACAATGTATTTCCATGGCTGTCTGTTTTTTGAAGAAGGTGCTTTCATTCCGCTTTGAATAATATCTGTTATATCTTCCCTTGTTATAGGTTCAGTCAAGAATTTTCTTGTGCTTCGTCTGTCATAAATTGCAGAAATCATTTTTATCTTCCTCTCGCTCTTTTATTCCTGTTCATTCCTTTTTGCAATATATACTCTTACAAGATCGTACATTCCCAATAATACACATCCGACTCCATAAGACAGAATGTCAGACCAGTCAAATACCATTCCCATTAAAATGCGGAAGAATGCATGATCCTGTAATCCCAACCATTCAACAATATGCAGATACTGCATAAACTCTGTAAAACATGCAAATAGAAAAACATAGACGGACAATAACATGATCTTCTCCGGAAAAACCATTCTAACGATGCAATATATCAGGATAACAACTAAAACATCACCTATGTATGGCCTTATAAAATCATCATGAACATATAAAGCGATCAATACTTCTATCAAAAATAAAAATACAGTGGCAAACATATATATAATTCTTTTCCGTATCATTTCTTCTCCTCAAAATCGGAATCAAAGTCTGTTAAATAATTCCAATAAACTAAGGAATACTTTACTCTATCTGAATGTCATAGCGATTGATATTCAAACCCGATTCTTCACCGTGAATCGTATCAACATAAATGCCGCCGTTAGCAAGAATGGTTTTATTGCTGCCAATGTTTATATCACGGCAGACAATCCGCACCTGATTAAGCCCGAATGCTTTTGCTTTCTGTAAACCAAGCCTGAGCTGTTCTTTTGCGTATCCTTTGCCACGCTCGCTGGGACGAACTGAATAGCCGAAGTTTGACGCAAATTCTTCATCGTCATCATCATATTCAAGTTTGTGACGAAAAACTATAAAACCAATGATCTTACTATCATTTTCACGAATTGACATATACCGGTTATTTTATCTGACATCTCCTTGCAAAACTGAAGCCAGTCTAGTACATTTTCGTACTTAAGCCCATTTCCGTACTTCTCAAGATAATCCATACCCGGAATTCTGTCAGGATCGTATGTGATCCGCATTCGTTCAGAAGGAAATTCTGCTCTATATTCCAATATTTTCTCTGCATACTCGGCAGATACCCTGATCAGCTTAATTTGACTCATTGTTTATTTCTCCTTGCATCATCCTCTTATTTTCGTATCCTGAGCGTTCCCGATTTCCGGTACATACAATCTCATTCCCGGCATAACCAGATTCTCATCCTGTCCAATAATGCTCCTGTTCACACGATAGATAATATCATAATAAGAACCATTTCCATAACTTTTGTACGCAATATTCCAGAGACAGTCACCTTGCTTAACTGTATACATATGATCATCTACTGTTTCTTCTACTTCTTCCGGCATCAGGTAATGCTGCTGCCCCAGATTCATTGCCCGTCCGTAAAAAAGCTCTTTTTCCACCGTACCGTCCGCTGTAACTTTTTTAACAGCCGGTTCATCCCAATGAAGTCCAAAATAATATATACTTCCATCATCACAGGAAAGATCCCAATTATCTGTGACCAGATAAGCATATTCATCTATCCGTCCTGTGTTCTCATCATATTCATAGCAATAGAGAGTAATCTCGTCTTCTGTGGTGATCACCTTGAGAATACAGTCTCCCTGATCATTGTACTGGTAGATTCCATATTCCCAAGCGCCGAATTCATTCGTTCCCCAGAAATCATAGTATTGCAGCTCGTCCAGAAGATATTCTCCATCATATTCCGCCTCGTATCCACGGCTGAAGAAAAGCTCTTCGCTGTAACCATTGAGATCGGATCCCACATCACGGCTGTAAGACAAACTCAAGATAAGTCTTCCTTCTTCATCGAACTGAAAATCAGACACCCCAAATATATACCGGTCGGCTATATAAAAGCCATCCCGATACGGCAAACTGTTTGATTTATAATAAATATATCTGCATGTATGCTCCGTATCATTGTGCAGGTAAACATTCTCTTCACAGTAACTTCTACTATCGCCAAGTATTCCGGAAGAATACCCCAATACATAGCACAGACGATTGTACTCGTCAAAATATGCATGCGACAGCTTTGCCATTCCTTCCTCATCATAGATTTTAGAGACCCGTGTATAGGAGTTTTCCAGATCACTATCTGGCAGGACGCTTTCTTTGTCAGGCTTATAAGTTTCATGACTGATCAGCTTTAGTCTGTTATCTACTGTATAGATATCATGAAGAGCAATTTCTGTGCTTTCATCAGCTGCTGCATTACTTACAGGATCTCTACGGGTATTAAAATATCCCACCCCAAATAATAAGATTCCTATACATGCACAAACTCCCACCAATACAGAAATATAGGTATTTTTCTTTTTCATAATTCTTATCCAAACCTTAAATCGGAAATCATTCTGCTATCTTGAATTCAAACCATTCATCAGATACCTGCTTGAAACCGCAGGATTGAAAACTTCTCTGACTCTGAGCGTTGAATGAATAAATATTGGCTTTAATCGCCGACATTCCCTTTTCCTTTGCCAGTTTGATCATATTCGCAATGCATCTGCGGCCAATATGCAGATTCTGATACTCTTTGCAGACTACGATACTTACCTCTGCATTGTCCAGCAGTGTGACGTCTCCTACCAGAATGCCGGAATACTGAATATAATAACATTGCCCATGATTACTTAGATAGTCGTACATTCGTCTCAGACGTTCCGGCGTATAGAGATAATCTATATTATCGACCTGCTTACACACATCTTGGTTCTGATACCACGCAAGCGCAACTTCCTCATTAGGGAAATATGGTATCAACGTGATTTCCCGGTCTATCGCGCGTTCTTCCATCTTCTTTCCTCCATGAACTTATATCTCAGTCTTCTGTCTATTCTCTGTTATTCTCTCCCCAAACACATAGCTGATCTAAAACATCCATCAGCGATTTGCCTCTGTCGCTTAGGCTGTATTCAACCTTCGGCGGTATCTGAGGATATTCTTTTCTGATAATGAGCCTGTCTGCCTCCAACTCTTTCAAATTGCTGCTGAGTGTTTTATCCGACACATTTTTCAGATAACGTTTTAATTCATTGAATCTCACAACCTCAAACTCCATTAGACAGTACAGGATAACCATCTTATACTTGCCGGATATAAGCGACAGTGTATAACTGAATCCTGTATCTTCGAAATTAGCCTTCCCGATATAATCCTTAATCATTTTACGCTTTCCTCTGATAAAGTACATATCCTAAAAGACAGTACTTGTATTCTTTCAATTACCTGTTACAATTATATGTAAAGACACAAGTTCTGTCAATTCATACAGGAAACGAGGTAAATACAATGAGAAAGAAGCTCAATATAACGGAAGGCATCTTCCCGATGCCTGTTTTAATGGTGGCAACCTACAATGAAGATGGCAGTGTTAATGTTATGAATGCTGCCTGGGGTACCATGCAGGAGAGAGGAAATGTTGCTCTTAATTTAACGGAGACACATAAAACTGTGAAGAATATCAAGGCAAGAGGCGCTTTTACAGTAAGCATTGCTGATGCCGACCATGTAGTTGAAGCAGACTATTTCGGCGTCGAATCGGGCAACAGGGTTTCAAACAAATTTGAGAACAGCGGTCTCACAGCAAGTAAATCTGAAATCGTGGACGCTCCGATCATCAACGAATTTCCGCTCTGCTTAGAGTGTGAGTTTATTGAATATCAGAACAATGAATATGGATGCGGTGTCATCGGCAAAGTAGTAAATGTCACAGCAGACGAAAATGTTATGGTGGGTGACAGGATCGATATGTCTAAAGTAAATGCAATCGCTTTTGATCCTTATACACACGGCTATTATAAGGTGACCGAAAGAGTGGGCGAAGCCTTCAAAGACGGTTTACAGCTTAAAAAGTAATACTGAAACACCAAAGGGTCCCCCGAAAACGGGAGACCCTTTTTCCTGCCGGAGCAAGGCGCAATTTTTCTGTTGCTTATAAATTCTATTTTTCTTTACATTCCGATCATGGAAGTAAAGTCCCCCATCATCTCAGATATTTTAATCTGCTGCGGGCAAACCTGTTCACAGCTTCTGCATCCGATACAATTCGCCGGCCTCTTTTCCTGAGCCATGCTGCTCACTGCCATTGGAGCGATAAATCCGCCGCCGGTAAGCTTGTGTTCATTGTATAAAGCAATCAGTTCCGGAATAGGCAGCGCCTTTGGACAATGGCTGGTGCAATAATGACATGCTGTGCAGGGAAGTCCTCCGTTCTTGATTTCCGCATCTATATGCTTCACTAAAGCATCAAATTCCTCTCCGTTTAATGGCTCATCCGTCTCATATGTGGCGATATTCTCCTTAAGCTGCTCCATATTAGACATGCCGGATAATACCATAGTCACGCCGGGAATACTCTGCAGGAAACGGAATGCCCAGCCGGGAACCGTTTCCTCCGGACGCATGGACTGCATCGCAGCGGTCATCTCTTCGGAAGCCTTAGCCAGCTTTCCGCCACGCAGCGGCTCCATCACCCAGATCGGGATACCGGATTTTTGCATAATAGCTGCCTTTTCCTGTGCCTTCTGAAAATGCCAGTCCATATAATTAAGCTGAAGCTGACAGAATTCCATATGCTGGCCATAAGCATCCAGAAAACGTTGAATGACTTCCACACTGCCATGCGCTGAAAATCCAAGATGGCGGATTCTGCCATTCTCTTTTTGTTTCAGAAGATATTCTAAAATCCCATATTGGGGATCAAGGTATGCGTCAATGTTTCCTTCATAGACATTATGGAACAAATAGAAATCAAAATACTGAGTCTGGCATTTTTCAAGCTGTTTCTCAAATATTTCTTCCACCTTATCCATATTGGAAAGGTCATAGCCCGGAAATTTGGTCGCAAGGTAATAGCTCTCACGCGGATATTTCGAGAGATATTTTCCCGCAACGAGCTCTGAATTTCCGTCATGGTATCCCCATGCCGTATCAAAATAATTGATTCCGCTTTTATACGCACAATCAATCATTTCTGCCGCCGCATTCTCATCCACTACCCCATCATTGCCATCTATTACCGGCAGCCGCATCATGCCAAGACCCAAACCGGATAATTCAATATCCTGAAATTTTCTGTAAATCATATCCTTCTCCTCCTGACTTTCTATGCTTCTGTATCTACATTATCAAATTTCACAGCATCAGTCAATCTGAGGAGTCATTGACCGGCCATAGGCAGGAACGGATAGACGACGATGATCGGTAAAATACCGACCATTGCAATGGCCATTCGTATTGTAATGGATGGAATACTTACGTTTCCTGCCTGCTGTGCCACGGAAGAATTTGTGGCAAGAAAATTTACATTGTTCAACATTTTATTCAAAATATTCTGTATGGAAAAATATTTAGCATCGGTTAAATAATACATACCGTTCAGCCAATCATTCCAGTAGGCGATACCGATAAATAAAACCAACGTAACAACAATCGGNTTGGACAAAGGCACAACTACTCTTGCGAAAATACCAACCTCACTGGCTCCGTCTATACGGCTTGCTTCAACAAGCTCTTCGGGAATACTGGATGAGATATAAGACCTCGTAATCATAATATAAAAAGCATTCATTTTTTTGATACAATTTACATGAAATAGTTATTATTTTAGAAAGAAATTTTCCTGCGGTCGCCTTCCTAATCTCCAATTATTTCTATCCCATTNGGAAGATCCCGTATCACAAGTGCACATGTATTTGTAAGCCTTATATTATTCTTCAATGGATATGCCAATTTACCTCTTCTTTCACCTGTTATACAATGAACATCTAATTTTGTATCTATCAAACCTAAGTTATTACATAAATTATTGGAAAAAATAAGACTTCCGGCACTTACCCCTATTACCGCTCCATTGCCGCTGATATACTCCATCAAAGACTTATTAAATTTTGTGTCATTGATCCTTTCAAGTAAATAGTGCGTATTTCCTCCACATAAATATACTATATCATACTGCCGCATCTCCTCAATTTCCATTCCGGCATGTAGATCATATACGTTAATGTTTTTGTCTATAATGCCACATTTTAATAAATCATTCATACATTTCGGCAAAACTTCTATTGCACCTGCATCTATTGCCGCTGTAGGGATAAACAGCGCTTTTACTAAAGACATATCTTTCCCCACCATATTTACAAAGTACTCTTTAATTTCTTCAGTTTCCAAACCTGCTGATGTTAATAATACTTTCATACTACCTCCTTATTCCGGCCAATTCATCTGTTCGTTTGAAATGCCTAACTTTCTGCATTCATTGCATACATGTTCCTTTTCAGTCTGATTACCAATTTGATATTTTAAAATCTTATCTTTAAATACAATATATTTTTCATTACCTGCCCTAAAATCAACAAACCAATTTTTACCTTTATCATGATCAGACAGCATGACTTTAGATATTTGTTCCGGAAAATCTCTTTTATCGCTTGTAAAAAACAATGCAGTCCAGTATTTTGGTTTTCCACCGGTATTCCATAATTCAATTTTATGAATATTCATGCAGTCAATAATACTGTCATCCACTATACTTTCTTTAATCAATATTCCTTCATATAATTCTTGTTTTTTTATTTGAATCGCATTATCACCACAGCTATGAATATCTTTAATCTCATTTAGTGTCAGTTCATCTTTTAATAAAATATCCATAGATACCCGAAAGGTTTCTCCCAGTACCAATAGCTTTTCTGTTTCAGGCAATGCAATATCAGCTTCCCATTTAGATATGGATTGCCTGCTGACGTTACATATTGATGCAAGTTCTTCCTGAGTCATTCTATTTGCTTTTCTTAACTCTATGATCTTTTCTGACAATTTCATTGACTCGCCCTCCTTTGNTNATTAATATCATACAAAATAACAATTTTATTTACCACCAACATTAAAGTGCTTCTTTGCAACTTTCTGTTGCAAATAGAGGAAATGATGCAAATTTGATGCAATTTTGATGCAAGATTGATGCAAACCCATGTTATACTAAATCCTGAAAAAAGAGGTGATATTATGCGAAAACAGCTGATCAGTATATGTACAATCATAATTTTGATATTTAGTATCTATGGCTGCGCTCAAACAGCCGAAGACGCTCTTACTGCAGAAACGGAAAACATTGAACCGCAGGATACAGAAGCAGAAAGTGAAGAAATATCAGATGCAGAAGCGTTGAACAAGCCTGTAGTCGGGAAAGAACATGACCAGCCTGATCAAGGTGAGGATAAAACAGACCCTGTACCAGANNACGCNGAACAGGATATATTTACTTATNTNATTGNNGATAACAGTGCAGTGATTACCGGNTTGCAAGNGGAATATGAGAATTCTCTGANNNAAAATNTGTCAATATATGGAGAAATAGAGNTTCCTGATACACTGGANGGATATTCCATTGTAGAAATAGGCGACCACGCCTTTGAGAATACCAAATTGAAAAGTGTACACCTTCCCGAATCTNTTGAANTAATAGGNAANAGCGCTTTCAGAAATACAGNTNTNGAAAATGTTAATTTCANCACAATGNNATNATNTGAANGAGGTGAAGGCTANCGCCTTTGAAAATTGNAATCTGCANGNTCAGGATTATTCTNCATGGTTTATGGANAAAATAGGAGANCGNGCNTTTGCNGGAAATGAGCAGCTTACCCGGGTTNATTTNTGGTCGNGANATGTTATNATTGAANAGGANGCCTTTGACGNNTGCGGAGATGAAATGCTTTTTTATNTGGAATGGAGCAGAGAAGAAACNGGTAANGAAGTAGANGCATACGCAGCAGCAAATGGGATTAANGTGGAATATNCNGTGANNACNCAGNTTAATGTNCCTTCGGAGCCATTGNTCTTAACTCCGGAAATAGGAAGCTTTTTTTATGGAGAACTGGGNGGTACATACGACGATTGGGAAGATGAAATGTGTTTCAGCTTTGAGNAAACNCCGGATGCNCCCAATTANGGTTTTGAGGACTGGCAGTGGCCCGGNTGCAGTAAATGGTGNCANATCCTTCTNTTTGCTAATCAGGCAATTGCTTCGTCNGAGCTGGCTTCTGCTTCCGGACGTTATGGTGNTGATAATGCCGTTTGNGAAAANAGAGAATTNGCATGGGCAGAGGGGGCAGAAGGTNTCGGAATTGGAGAATATATTGTCTATAACCAGATTGTATTTTCCGGAAANCTTATAGAGCCGAGTGGAAATAGAATATTAAGAGCAGGTGATTATGGCGATGACGGATATATAGATTATACACAGATTTGTATCGTAAACGGCTACGCTAAAGATACAAAAGTATGGCAGGAAAACGGCAGAGTGAAAACACTAATGATGTACGTATACGACCAGCCCTATGCCCGACTTGAACTTGAGGACACTATAAATCCTCAATATTTTACTATACCTCAGGGTGATATCAAGGTGGCAAACGGCTCGGAAGTAACATTTAAATTTGTTATAGAGGAAGTATATCCCGGAACCATGTATGAAGATACCTGCATTACCGGAATAGTGATCGATTTTGGAAATGTGCCTGATTGGCATTAATCATAAGACCAGGCAATCTGATACGCTTCAGAAAGGATACCCGATTTGTATTGTGCGATTACATTATATAAAGTAGAATGATATAACAAGAAAAATTCTAATCAGATAAGGAGATCCTAGGAAAACCATGCAGCTATTTTACGGTATGCCTGAAGATATTGAAAATTGGATGCGGCTTGTGGATCAGCTCAGCTGGAACTTTCCCGGTCTGGAGACTCAGGAAAAGCTGGACGAGCACAAAGCTGCCGTTCTTAAGTTCATGGATAAACGGCAAGCCATCTGTGTAAAAGTCGACGGCGAGATTGCGGGCGTTATGCTTTTCTCCAGAGGGCATAATATGATTTGCTGTCTTGGCGTCTCTCCAGATCACCGCCGCTGCGGCATTGCTTCAATGCTTATGGACGAAGCTCTCCAAAACTTGGATAGAACCAGGGAAATTTCAGTCTGCACTTTTCGTGCCGATGATGAGAAAGGTATTGCGCCGAGAGCACTTTATGAAAAGTATGGATTCATCGAAGATGCCCTTGTTGAAGCTATGGGATATCCGAATCAGAAATACATCCTTCACCCCGCCGATTCTGAACGCTGCGAACGTCAGAGGGCCATAAATAAAATGATCCATGAAATAAGCAGCATTTTGTCAGACTGTGAACCGTCAATTTATTTGTATGGCTCCTCGGTGCTCAATGATTTCAGACTGGGGTGGAGCGATATTGATATTCTTGTCTTAACTAACAGGCAGATATCTGAAGAACAGGCACAAAAGCTTGTAAATCTCCGTCAAACAATGCTTGAAAAAGAGCCCGGTAATCCATATTATCGATCATTTGAGGGCGGAATGCTGACGCTGGACGCTTTAATATCGCGATCCTCCGACCGAGTGGTCTATTGGGGTACCAGCGGTGAAAGAATTACCGATACATATATGTTTGACAGTTTTGGTATGGCAGAGCTGATTGAAAGCGGCATTTTATTGTATGGCCGAGATGTCCGCAGCTTATTGAGTGCGCCGAATTTAAATGATTTGTATGCCGATATTAAACATCATTATGAAACCATAAGAAGCTATGTACAGAAAACGGAACATAGCCTATACTCTTTTGGTTGGATATTGGATATTGCTCGATGCCTGTATACCCTGCGTACTGGAAAAATCATTGCAAAAACCACTGCGGCTGAATGGGCTTTGAAAAACAACCTGTGTCCAATTCCTGATGTACTTAAAACTGCTTTGCAGGTTCGTAAAGCTCCGCTAGAGTACAAGAATAACAAGCAAACCCTTGACTATGCAGGATCACTTGCAGACCCAATTCAGGGCTTTGCTGATGTATTAGAGGATGAATTGAAAAAGCATGAATATGATTGATAAGGTAAATAAAATTTTGGAAAGGAGATCAAAAAAATGCAGATTGTACCTACACTAAATTTCGGCGGGAATTGTCGAGAAGCGATTCAAATGTATGAAAAGGCATTTAATGGAAAGATTAGTTGTCTGATTACTTATAGAGAAGCGGATGATTCCGAATATAATCCGTTGCTTAAAGAAAATCAAAAGGAATATATATACCATTCGGAACTTGTATTGGGCAATCAAAGAATCATTATGAGCGACCATGTGGATATTGAATTTCAAACCTGCTATTCAAATTTCCTCACTGTTATGTATGATACAAAAGAAGAAGTGCAAAGAGCGTATGAAATCATGAAAGAAGGAAGTAAAACAATATATCAACTGGAAGCCACGCCATACAGTTCTTGCCGAGTTGTTTTTGTTGATAAGTTTGGAATTCGTTGGGGAATTATGACTGAACAAACAGAACAATGAATTCCAGTTTGTTAGCTGGGAACCGGGCTGCTTAACACAGCCTTGATCCTGCCTTATTTTACGCTATTTCTCCCAATAAGTCCACTCGCCAAACGGATAGTCAAGGTCACTTTTTTCTGTTATTTATAAAATTTTCAATTCGCTTTTACACTAAAATTATGTGAGCAAACAGAACGCCTTTGGATCACACCATGGGATGCCTGCGGCCAGAGCAAAATAATATCCACTAAAAAATATCTTTTTTATGAAATATACCATGAGATACTTTTTAGTGGATATATGATTAAACATTCAACGAATTTTAATATTATATATAAAGAATTTTGAAATATACTGTTCAAGAGACTAACCGTTACATATAACATTGAAACATGCTAAAAAGCAATTTGCCAGCATGTACCATGCTTTATCAATAATAGTGCCACAACATTATCTATGATGACAGCAAAGATAAGCATTCCGATATAAAAGAATGGTAGAAAGAGCTGCAAAAAAGAGTTTCTTTGTGCATTTACAGGAAAAGAGATTAAGTTTTCGATACTTTTGTCATTTAAATTCCTCCATGATGGTTATTGAATGAGCGTGCAGCCTCTTGCTTATGCTTTTATTCTACAAACCAGAATTTATTTGCAAACCGGATAGCTTATTGCATCACCCCAGTGTGATACCTCATCGTGAAAGTCTTCAACATCAAGCAAACCATATGACCAAAGATAGGCTCTTTCACGTTCTGTAAATTCATCCAATGATAACCAACGAACATTTTTAATAGCTTGTTCATTACCTTCCTGAATTTCAGGGTCAGACCCGATCATTTCCCGCTGTTCACTTGATACATCAACAAGATAAACGTATTCTGTGCTGCCATCTTTCCGATGAAGGATATTTAACTGCCTGCTTATAGTGCCAATTAAGCCGCATTCCTCTTTCAATTCTCTGAGTGCCGCTTCTTCCGATGTTTCTCCCGACTCAATGCCGCCGCCCGGCAACTCATTGATATATCTACCTGATCTGTGCGTTTGTATCGACAATATTTTATTATTACGAACTACTATTGCCATACTGCGATCTCTCATGCCTACACCTCCAAATTTCAATTTTGTTTTAATCATATCATATCTTTAGAAGAAATGACTATAGAATATCTCCTCATACAAAAATGAAAATTGAGAACTCCTCCATGAATTTGCTATCAACAATGTATTGGGGCGTTAAATAAAAAAATCATAACTTGCAGAAGATGGGACTTGAAGAATTGTTTCTCGAAAAAATACTGATAGAAATGAGCTTTTCGGCACATCATCTTATGAGTGCAACTAAAAAGTTCCGCTTACGTATTAAGAATAAACATCATAATGCAGAATACCGCAAGAAAAACAAAGCATTACTCTGGTTGACAATGTAAACGAATTGGTACATAACATAAAAGAAAGAAGGTGATATCATGGCTACTGTGCAAACTCAAATAAGAATAGAAGAAGATGTAAAAAACAGGCAATGGAATTATTTAATCAACTTGGGATTGATATGTCCAGCGCGGTTAATATGTTTTTGAGGCAGGCTATCATGTGTGGAGGGCTTCCCTTTAGTGTAGAAATTCCCAAATTCAAGTCGGAAGTAATTGAAGCTGTGGAAGAAGCTAAACAGATAAGCAGAGACCCAAATACAAAAAGATATAGCAGTTTTGCAGAAGCGCTGGAGGATATCGATTTATGAGATATGAATTAGTCCTCACCAGAAGATTTAAAAAGGGTTGAAGCTTGCTAAAAAACGTGGATTGGATATCTCTTTACTGGCAGATATTGTAGAGAAACTGTTGCATAAAATACCCTTAGAGATGAAAAATAAGGATCATGCTCTAAGTGAGAATTATAAAGGTTATCGTGAATGTCATATTCAACTCGATTGGTTATTGATCTATTTGATAGAATAAAATATATTAACACTGACATTGATTGATGCAGGAACACATGTTGATTTATTTGACGAATAATCTCTAGTCAAATATATAGATTGGTTTAGTGGAAAAAGAATATGATAGTAATAAGCATGATTATTTTAATCTATTCAAACGAAAAAGGAAACCTCGGTATTTACAAGGTTTCCTCAATTGTGATAGAGGCAAATGGAAATTTATTGATTCCATTCATATTCTGACTGCCAGCCATCTGGAATATCAGTGAAATCTATTTCTCTATATAACATAGCTGCATCATAAGGAAGAGCAGCTACAATCCATTCGTCAGAGGAATACCCCTTACATTCATAGACTTTGTGATTTTCATTTCCGTCTACGATACCGATTTGTTGCCCACGGCCACCATAAGCAGATAAAGCACCATAAGGAACATAGGTCTTATCACCCCATACAATAGCCGCATAATCATCAGTCACAGATGTTGTCATATCTGCTAAATCTTGTTTAGAGCAAGAACATAAAGAAATAGCCAAAACAACAATCATTAATATGGAAAATGTTCTTTTCATTGCATTACAATTCCTTTTTGTTAAATTACGATTTTTGTTTTAATTATATCATATCCTTAGAAGAAATAACTATAGAATATCTCCTCATATAAAAATGAAAATGGAGAATGAATCCATGAATTTGCTGTAACAATGTATTGAGGGCGTTAAATAAAAAAATCAGAACTCCTCAAAAATCTAATCATAAAATTGCTTGACGCGAAAGTCCATGCCACCAATCTGCTCTCTGCGTTCGGTTGTAAAGGGTTGCATATCCTTCCGCACGGTAACGATACTTAACCGATCATAGCCAAGGCGGTGATAGAGCCGCAGCGCAGGAATATTGTCTGGAATTACGTCCATACAGATTCCCTCAACGCCTCGCTCTTGCAATACTTCTTCCACAAGACCAATGGCTTTGGATGCAATACCCTGTCTGCGCAAACTTTCTTCCACAAAGATGTCTTCGATCCAGCAGACCGTTGCCCCACGCCAGTTGAGATGGACAAATCCCACAGGGGTCCCGTCGCCGAGAATGTCGTAAAGTTCATGATCTTCTTTTGTCCAGCTGGCAAGATCTTCCCGAGCCTGCGCCTCATCGACCTGCGAATGATGCACACGGAAAAAAGCACTTATGGAGCGAAGCATTGTCTTTTCACTGGTGCCGTCATACGGCTTGAGCATAATTTCCATTTGATATACCTCTTCAAATTCCGACTTTATCAACTTGTTATTTCTATCTGATTACCCTCAATTCCTACGATACAACTTTCATAATATCCATCACCGGCTGTTCGTGGACCGGATAAAACCTCGTATCCGTCATTTTTGAGTATCTGTGTTAATTCATTCACTTTTTCCTTTGAACCAACGCCGAGGACTATATGAATAAGCCCCGTTCTTCTAATCTCCTTTTCTATATCCTGCATATCTGGGCGATACATCAATTCAAGTCTCGCTCCATCATCAAACGTCAGAAAAAACGATCGAAAGTTTGTGGTTTTATTATGATAACCATCATTCGCTGTCGCATTAAAGTATTTAATAAAAAAATTCCTTAATTCATCTATCTCCGTAGTGCTGTGTCAAGCATATCCGAAACGCCAAGTCCGAAATACGATTTTGTTTACTTTTCCAGTCAGAATTTAGCACCAAACCTGAATAGGCGCCCCAGCCGGTATATGCTGTTCTTTGATTTGCTCTCTTTATATTTCCCGCTATTTGTTCTAGCTGCATGTCATCTACTAAGTCCAAATTCTTACGGAATAGTGACTTTTCACTTAACATTCCCATTCGTGCCGCCAGTTCATGAAAATGAAACCACCAAAAACCGTACTGTTCATTAAATTCATTGCTGATCGGATGAATCATGCTGCCAAGCGGAGCGACAAGTTGTGACCCCGCCTTAATATATGCCGGCGGAAGCGGAAGCCACTCATACAATTTCTCAAATGCCATAATTTCCTTGCGAGTGCGATATTCAATTGAAGGACAATTAGTTGTCATTTTTTAATACCTGTTTCCCTGTTTTATATACTGCGTTATTGCTCTGTCATAAAACCCCATTGCACACCAAATTTATCAATAAAGTTTACCGATAATTCACTGTATGGTAATTTTTCAAACGGGTCAACAATTGTGATCCCTTCTTTGAAAAACTCATAGCAGGCAAGAAGCTCCTCGACAGATGGAAACATAACGATCAAATGAACAGCACAATCAAGAGATTTGTACTTATTCCCAAACCGGTCATTCAGAAAAACCTTTTGTCCGTGGATGTTCATAACAGCGTGGGCTATCCTGTTGCTATCGTCCGAATATTCTCCAGGCGCGTAATCACGGCTGTATACGATGTTTTCGGCCTTTGTATGAAACGCTTTCTCGTATACGGCAATCGCTTTTTCGCAGTTGCCACAAAAATGCAAGTGTGGTATCAGCATAATTTACCTCCTTAAGGTTAACATGACAATTTCATTTTTTCGAGTTGATTACAGCAAAGATGAGCATTCCTGCAGTAAATGGGACACTTGACGGTCTATAGCAAATAATTCTTGAAATAAGGATCTTAGCTCTGCTCTGGTAGATGATTTATCTAACAATTCATTAATGTTGGGTGGCACACAATAGAAAGTCTGAGGTGTCACACCCAGAAGCTCCCAAACCTTCCATGCCTGATCATGGAAATGAAGATGTAAATCGGATGCTTCTAAAATGTATCAAGAGCAGTCTCTGAAAATTCGTCTGTTATGTACGGTTTGTCAAACGAATCACCAATTTCCTTATCTATCCAAAGATATGCGCAACCTGTTATTGTAATTAAATACTGATATATCTTAAGGTGATGTTTATTGATAAAAGGCTCGTTTCCGCAGCCGCCACATCGTACACAGTTGCGTTGGTATTTTCCACAGAAAAAGGGAGTGTCCTCTGTGTAAGCATTCCGATATAAAAGAATGGTAGAAAGAGCTCAAAAAAAGAGTTTCTTTGTGCATTTACAGGAAAAGAAACTAAGTTTTCGATACTTTTTGTCATTTAAATTCGTCCATGATGGTTATTGAATGAGCGTGCAGCCTCTTGCTTATGCTTTTATTCTACAAACCAGATTTTACTGCTTGTTTAACCTAAACTCTCTATCAAACGTACTCACTATATCGCGATTAAGCTCATCGTTATAAATATCTGATTCGAAATATTTTCCACCGTAAATATCCTTTAAGTATCCTTCTTTCAATTCCATAGCCATAAACGAAGGATAATTATAACCCTCAGAATCAGATATACCATAAACTGCTGCTTCTTTAAACCCAAACTGCGGGTAGTATTCTGGTCTGCCAAAAAATAAAATTGCGCCGTAATCGAGCCTTTTTGCCCGCTCTATCATTGCTCGAACAAGTGCTTTTCCAACGCTTCGATGCTGATATTCGGGCAACACACTTAAAGGGCCAAAATTGAGAACAGGAAGCACCTGATTGTCCTTTTTGACAACAGCATTACTGCAAATTATGTGCCCAATAATAGTTCT
>JAAVBZ010000011.1 GCA_014803415.1 Lachnospiraceae bacterium | reverse complement strand
ACTTGTAACAGTAGCAGAGCGAGATAAGGCGTTGCTGACATTCAAAGAAGAAATGCAAAATTACTTGAATAGTCTAAGCGAAGCAGAAATTGCGGGCAGCGATATCAAAAAAATGCTCATAGACAAGTCTGCAGAACTGGCAAATAGCTTATCTACTGAAAATATGAGCTTATCGCCTTGTGAAGTTTACATGCTTGAAATCCTCGGCGAAGCAGAATAAGTTTACAAAAGACAACCGCCGCAGATGGCCCACTGCCATATGCGGCGGTCTTCTATTTCCACAGGAAGGTTCCTACGGTCATTACGCCGAAATGCCCGTTCATGGCATTGACCAAACTTTGTCCGTATTTGTGTCGATATATACGATATATCCGTAAAAGAGGTGATGAAGATGTTGCAGGTAGCAGTATGTGATGATGAAGTAATAGAATGCTGTGATATGGCAAAAAGAATTAAAGAAATTATGGAGGATATGAAAATAGAGTGTATTATCCGCCAATTCCAAAGCGGCAGGGAACTGCTGCAGGCATTGGAAAGTTTTGATATTGTTTTCCTTGATATCATTATGCAGGATCTGGATGGAATGAAAACAGCACAGATCTTTCGAAAGAAGGCATTTGATAAGATGCTTGTCTTTGTATCTTCCAGCCGGGAGTATGTGTTTGATGCATATGATGTGGAGGCTTTTCAATATCTGCTGAAGCCGGTGGATGATAAGAAACTAAAAAGGGTACTGCAAAAAGCCGTTCTGAAAACAGAAAAGCGTCCGCAGGAATTTATCATTGTCAGCAGGGAAAGACAGAAAGTAAAGTTATTTCTTGATGATATATACTATTTCGAGATAAAAGGGAGAGTGGTTGATGTTCATGAGACAGAAGGTATTTTTACCTACTATGAACAAATAGGGGAGTTAGAGAATAAACTGCGTGATAAAGGCTTTTTCAGGTGTCATAAGAGCTATCTGATAAATCTGAAATATGTTGATCTGTATAACAGGCAGGAGGCAATTCTGGAAAATGGGGAAACTATCGTTATCGCCAAGAGAAGATATGATGAGTTTGTTCAGGAGCTTTTTAAGGTTATGCGGGAAAATGGAGGGTTGCTATGAAACAATTCTTAGACTATTTAGATATTTTAATTATAGCGCCATGCTATCTGGGGTATTTATGTGTGGCAGATAAATTTTGTAAAAAAATTTTGGAATCTTCAAAGAAAAATGAATTGCTGTTTGTAATTTTTTCCTTTGTCAGTTGGCTGACGTTAAATATAGTAAGCAGATGGTTTCTTGTTCCGTACATTTTCTCTGTAACAGTGGAGCACATATTATTTATGGAACTGGTGTTAATGCTTTTCAGGGAAAGCCGGGAGAAAAAAATTTTGACAGCATCTGTGCTGATCATAGTTATGACATTGGTGTCAACCTTTTTCACATCTTTTTTATCATGTTTTGTCTTGCTTTTCCAACATACGATGAGATCGATTTCAGAGCCATTATTAAGTGAGTGGGAAATAGGAGTGATCAGTGGTATCAGCTGTTGTTTTGTAATATTTGCCGTATACTGGCTGTCGGGGCGTATGGAGCCAATTTTTTGTGGTAAGCGTAAAAAGTGGTATGTTATATTGGCGCTTCCTCTGCTCATGATCATTACAGTGTTTGATGTGGCAAATTGGGGTGCGAGCCACGGGATCATGGTCAGAAGCGGAGGCAGCACGGGGATGTATTATGACCAGATTTTCAGTTATGCTGAATTTTTGGTTTTGACTTTACTGTCTATGTTTGCGGCCGGGTTTTATGTGTTTGGGATGAACAGGATTTATTTCGAGCAGGAAAAAAGCAGCCGGTACTATTCGCAGGTTGCAGTCTATAAAATGCTGACAGAGCAGTACAGGCAGTCGGAGCGATTACGGCATGACATGAAAAACCATGTCATTGTTTTGTCGGCATTGTTTCAGAATAAAGAATGGGAGAAGATGGGGGACTATCTGAAAAATATGGAGGAAAGCAGCATAGAGAATGGCGGAGATATGACAGGGAATAAGGCAGTGGATGCGCTTTTGTACCAGAAGCGAAAACAGGCAAATGAGAAAAAGATCAAATGGGAATGCGATGTGCAGATGCCAAAAGGATACGCTATCAATGAATTTGACCTGTGCATATTGTTTGGAAATATATTAGATAATGCGCTGGAAGCATGCAGCAGGATGCGATGCGGCGAAAGTTGTTTTATCAATATTCAGGCTAAAACGGTGAAGAAATGCTTTTTGATCGAAGTAAAAAACAGTGTGGATATGGCAGAAAAGTATGTAGATGGATTTACGAATAAAGAAAATCCACTAGAACATGGAATCGGTCTTATGAATGTTGGTGATGTGGTGCATGGATATAATGGGGTATTGAATATCGAATCAGAGAAAGGAATTTTCGTAACATCCATTTTAATACCGCTGAATGATGCCGCACAAGACATCAAAACGGCTGTTTGAAGCACAAATCTAATATCGTATATTTTCAACGCCGAAAAGAGATGAGGGTTTTTATGATCTCAAAAATTGGTGATAATGAGGAGGGTATTATGCACACAAAGACAATGGAAGGACTTATAGGCGCGAGGACGAATATGAACCTGATGAATACACCTATGCGCGTTTACAAGGAAGCGAGACGAAAAGGCGATTCGGAAACAATGGAGAGGGCAATGGGATATGCTAACGAATGCTCTGACAGAGCGGAGGAATATAAGGCGGAAGTTGACGAGGGCATGAAGAAGGATGCGCAGGAGATGCGCAGGATCGCCAGAGAGCAGTGTAAGGAGGCTATCCAGAAGCGCAGGGCTGAACGTGAAAAACTGGAAAAGAAGATTGAAGAAAACAGGAACGATGATGCTAACACAGATACTAAAGAGACAAGTGCGTGTCTCTTGGAAATCAGTGAGGAAGGAAAAGCGCTGTTAAAAAATAGCACAGGTTTGGACAATACTGTTTCAGCAGAGCCAAGTACAAGCATTTCAGTTTCGGTATAAAAGTGAAGAGAAAGGAAGACAGAATTATGTCAATGGAAGTAAGCAGTAATTATAAGGATTACAAAAATGATTATTTGGAAAGGCTGCAGGAAGAGAGGGAGAAGGCAAAGGAAGCCCAAAAAGAGCAGGGTGCAGGAGACAAAAGTGAGGGCATTCCGGTTCCAAAAGACGAGTATATCAGCAGCAAGCAGTCCGGCAGCAGGCCAAGCGGATTGTATCGTATGGGACAGGATGAAAATGGAAATCCCAAAGTGCTGTATGATGATCCGAAAAAATGCACAACGAATACTGATAAGGTTGACAGGGAAATTAGAAAACTGAAAGAACAGAAGCAGCAGTTGGAACAGAAGATAAACGCAGCTGCCGGAGATGAAGAAAAGGTAAAGGAGCTGGAGAAAAAATTATCACAGGTAGAGGGCGAGCTGAGTCAAAAAGATAACGATACATACAGGCGGCAGAATGCAGTGTTTTCTTAATGTAGTTTACAGCCCGTTCCATATTGACACTGTGTCAGAATGAATTTATAATAATTGTATTGACACTGTGTCAGAATATATTAATGGGATTATCAAGCGAGTGCCTGTCTTTTAAAGGAAATACAAAAGAATAAGGGAGAAAGGTTATGCCAAAAGGATCAACTAAACTTACAAATGCCAGGAGAGAGGAAATCATCGCGGCCTGTAAGTCATTGTATAAAGTAAAGGGCTTTAAAGAAATTACGATCAAAGATATTGCAGAGGAAACATCTTTTACCCGCACATCCATCTATAATTATTTTGAAACCAAGGAAGAAATCTTTCTTGCTATCCTTCAGGAAGAATACGAGCTGTGGGTGAANGATTTAGATGGACTGGCTGCGGGGCATGAAACCATGNGCAGGGAGGAANTTGCAANANCCNTGGCAGAANCNGTAGANAAAAGGNTGCTGCTNCTCAAGATNATGAGCATGAACCATTATGACATGGAANCAAACAGCAGNATGGAACGNNTGGTNGAATTCAAACGNGCATATGGNGCNTCCATCAAGGCAGTGAACTGGCTGCTGAAAAAATTCTGCCCGGAAATGACAGAGGGTGAAAGACANGACTTCCTATATACCTTTTTTCCCTTCATGTATGGCGTATATCCATATGCAGTAGTGACAGAAAAGCAGANNNAGGCNATGGAACAGGCAGATGTAGGATTTGTATATCTTTCCGTTTATGAGATGACATACACTTGTGTGAAGAAATTGCTGGAAGTAAAGGAATGAGTGTGAGACTAATATCGTNTCTGGAAGGAACNTGAGAAATCNATATANGAAAGGAGCAGGACATGAAATATACAAAATTAGGAAAATCAGATTTGACCGTTTCCCGNATCTGTATGGGATGCATGGGTTTCGGCGCTGCANNAGAAGGGCAGCATTCGTGGACTTTGGATGAGGANCATTCACGGGAGATCATTAAGAGNGGCATTGAGCTTGGCGTAAATTTTTATGATACAGCGATTGCTTATCAGAGCGGTACCAGCGAGCAGTATTTGGGGCGGGCACTGAANGATTTTGCAAAACGTGATGAGATGGTGGTTGCCACAAAGTTTCTGCCCAGGACACAGGAGGAAATAGAGGCAGGCGTGTCCGGACANCAGCATATNGAAAAAATGTTAGATAANAGCCTCCAGAATTTAGGNATGGATTATGTTGATCTTTATATCTACCATATGTGGGANTATCAGACNCCAATCTATGATATTATGGAAGGACTGTCCAATGTGNTAAAGGCGGGGAAAGCGCGTTACATNGGNATTTCAAACTGCTACGCATGGCAGCTTGCCAAAGCAAACGCNCTTGCTGAGAAAGAGGGGTTTCCGCAGTTCGTATCNATNCAGGGNCATTATAACCTGATNTTCCGGGAGGAAGAACGGGAGATGGCGCCTTTCTGTTATGANGAGAATATCGCCCTCACGCCATACAGTGCGCTGGCAAGCGGCAGGCTTTCCCGGAAACCGGGCGNGGACAGCAAGAGGCTTCAGCAGGACAGCTATGCAAAATTTAAATATGATGCAACAAAGGAGCAGGACGAGGTCATCATCCAACGTGTACAGGAAATTGCGGAAAAGAGGGATGTCACCATGACAGAGGTTTCCCTTGCGTGGCTGCTTACAAAAGTNACATCTCCTGTGGTGGGTGCAACGAAATTCCATCATATTGAGGGAGCAGCAAAAGCGGTGGAACTGGAGCTGACAGAGGATGAAATGCATTATCTGGANGAGCCCTATGTGCCGCATGCATTGGCAGGAGTCATGGCACAGAATAAGCCTGAGAGTGCAAAGGCAGAGAAAAAGAGATAAAATAGAAAGAGGAAGATAGTTATGAAAAGGATAGTGATGGCGCTGCTTATGGCAGCTATGATAATATCCCTGACAGCATGTGGAGGAAATGCCAGGCAGAGTGAAAATACNGCATCAGANNCNTTGGAGAGAGAACAAAGCCCTGTATCTGCAGGAGAACCGGAATCAATATCTGCCCAGCCNGAAACAGACGGCACACCTGAACCTTCAGAGGANGCAGCTTTAACTGGTACGNACAGTACAGATGCAGCCGGNAGTCAGGATGTTCCGGCTGCAGAAGGGAGTAAAGTGTTGGTAGCATATTTTTCAGCAACAGGNACAACCAAAGGNGTTGCTGAGATCATAGCGGAGAATATGGGGGCTGATATNTATGAAATCGTNCCNNAGGAACCTTATACAGATGCNGATCTGAACTGGCATGACGACAANAGCCGCAGTACNATTGAAATGAATGACAGATCATCCCGGCCTGAGATTAGCGGTGCAGTGGAGGATATGGAGCAGTATGATATCGTGTTCATAGGTTATCCGATCTGGTGGGGTGAAGCACCGAGGANCGTGAGCACATTTATGGAAAGCTATTCTTTTGAAGGCAAAACAGTGATTCCATTTTGTACCTCATCCAGCAGNGGGNTTGGTTCCAGCGGAAGGAACCTGGAGGAACTGACAGACGGCGCACAGTGGCTGGAAGGCAAGAGGTTTGGCGGCGGAGCTTCCGAAGAGGAGATTCAGACTTGGATCGAGGGATTGGATCTATGAAAACAAAAATGAGATGGAAGATGGTCATAGACATCCTGATGTCTGTCATGCTTCTGCTTCTTATGGCCTATCAGGTGGTGGGGGATTATCTGCATGAAATATGCGGAACGGCAATGCTTGTGTTATTTCTGATGCATCATATCCTGAATGTCCGATGGTATAAGAGCCTGTTGAAAGGAAAATATATGCCGCAAAGGGTAATTGGCACTATGCTGAATGGGGCGCTT
This sequence comes from Lachnospiraceae bacterium, assembly GCA_014803415.1. Taxonomy (GTDB): domain Bacteria; phylum Bacillota; class Clostridia; order Lachnospirales; family Lachnospiraceae; genus Suilimivivens. The sequence goes on along the minus strand of JAAVBZ010000011.1, from coordinate 12,376 downwards.
TTGGCAGTAATGTTTTCCCTTGCATACAGCGGGGTGGTATTGTCGCGGCATGTATTTGATTTTCTGCCGATCACAAGCGGGATGGCACTGGCCAGGGTGATGCATCTGTCCGCCTCCTATTGGGGCTTTGTCCTGATGAGTCTGCACATAGGACTCCATTGGGGCATGGTGGCAGGCATGTTCCATAAACTTGCAGGAGAGAAAAGGAGACCGGTCCTTGCATGGATCGTACGTTTCTTAGCCGTGGCAATTGCTATCTATGGAGCAGTCTGTTTCTGGTATGCAGATATCTTTTCTTATATGTTTGTGAAAGTGGAGTTTGTATTCTTTGATTATGAGAAAAGCGCCGCACTGGTATTTGCGGAGCATATTGCAATGATGGGAACATGGATTTTTGCAGGCTATTATGTGCAGAAAGGAATTGGGAGACTAGCGGCAGCGAAGAGAAAATAGAAATGGAGGATAACAGATATGAGTGAAAAAGTAATACAGACCGCAGGGCGGGAGAGCCTTGGACAATTTGCACCGATGTTTGCACATCTGAATGATGATGTGCTGTTTGGGGAGGTATGGAACGAAGATGTACTTTCCATAAAGACAAAGTGTATCATCACGGTGGTGTCGCTGATGGCATCCGGCATCACAGATTCTTCTCTGACTTACCATTTGCAGAATGCGAAGAACCATGGGGTGACAAGGGAAGAAATTGCTGCGATCATTACCCATGCTACTATGTATGTGGGCTGGCCGAAAGGATGGGCCGTGTTCCGCCTGGCAAAAGAGGTATGGAATGAGGAGATTGTTGAAACGTCAGAAGAATACGGGAAACTGAAATAACTGATATTTGCCATCTGTTTCAGAACGGAGATTAAAATGAGAAGAAAGATTTTGGCGTTGCTTATGGCAGCAGGAATGATAATGCTTGGTATAGCGGGCTGCAGACAGACTGGAGAAAACCAGAATGCCGGAAATCAGACTGAAAGAAATCAGACTGGAGAAAAACAGGCTGCGGGAAATCAGGAGAATGCAGATGTGCAAAGTTCTCACAGTTCGGAAAGCACTGATTCGGAAAATACGGAAGTGTCGGTGGTTTATATGACCACAGACATCAGTTCAGACGGACTTATGGCGATCTATGAAGCGTTGGGAGCATCACCGGGAGGCAGCATTGCGGTAAAGCTGAGCACAGGAGAACCCGGAAGCAATTATCTGCGGACGGATCTGATCGGGGAATTGGTGCAGTCCCTGGGTGCAAGCATAGTTGAGTGCAATACGGCTTATGGAGGTTCCAAATCCAGTACAGCCATGCACTATCAGGTTGCGGAGGATCATGGCTATACAGCCATTGCCACAGTGGATATCATGGACGAGAACGGCTCTATGACACTGCCGGTCACAGGGGGAAGCAATCTGACGGAGAATTATGTAGGGGCGAATTTTGCTAATTATGACTATTTTGTTGTACTGTCCCATTTCAAAGGCCATGCCATGGCAGGATATGGCGGAGCAATAAAAAACATATCCATCGGGATCGCATCATCAGAGGGTAAGGAGCATATCCATACCGGAGGACAGGGAGGAAGCATGTGGAGCGCAGACCAGGACGCGTTCCTTGAGTCTATGGCAGAAGCAGGGAAGTCGGTAGTGGATTACCTGGACGGGAATATCCTTTATATCAATGTGATGAACCGCCTGTCCGTGGACTGTGATTGTGACGGGAGCCCTTCTGAGCCGGATATGCATGATATTGGAATCCTGGCATCCTTTGACCCTGTGGCGTTGGATCAGGCATGTATCGACCTGGTGTATGGGGCGGAGGACGGAGGTTCCCTGATAAAAAGGATTGAATCCCGGAATGGACTGCATACATTGGAACATGCACAGGACATCGGACTCGGAAGCAGGGAATACCAGTTAATGTCCATTGACGAGTAGATATATTGTGATGTACAGAAAAGAAGCGAGGTGATTCCCAATAGATATTATAAGGCGGGAATTTGTCTATGTGTGGTATTATTTCACGATTCAGTTACAGCAGATATTCAGGTATTGGGTGCTGGGGCTGATCCCTGCAAGTCTGCTTGGGATTGCATCGCCGCTGTGTATGTACGGGACGATCCCTATTGCGGCCTCCTTTTCACAGAAAGGGATGAAAGACGATATGCTTGCCGCTTTTATGATGAGTTCCATCCTCTTAAATCCCCAGCTGCTGATCTATAGTGCGGCGCTTGGAAGTACAGCGATGGCAATACGGATTGTTTCCTGTTTTTTATGCGGGGTCGGGGCAGGGCTGTGTGTCCGGTATTTTTACAGGGGAAAAAGCTATTTTGATTTTAAAGGTTTTGAGGTATCTGCAGGCAGGGATACAGACCCCAATCTGCTCTTAAGATTCCTAAAAAATTTAGGGCGGAATATCAAGGCTACCGGGCCGTGGTTTTTATTTGGGGTATTGTTGTCAGCGCTTTTCCAGAGATATGTGCCTGCGGAGGCGTTCGGCAGGCTGTTCGGGGAAAATAAAGGGTTTGGCGTACTTATGGCAGCAACCGTGGGTGTTCCGTTGTATGCCTGCGGCGGAGGAACCATCCCTTTGCTGCAGCAATGGCTGGTATCCGGTATGAGCATGGGATCTGCATCTGCATTTATGATCACAGGGCCCGCAACAAAGATCACGAACCTTGGAGCATTAAAGATTGTGTTAGGAATCAGGCGTTTTGTGCTGTACCTTGCATTTGTGATGCTGTTTTCACTTGTAACAGGTCTGCTGGTCGATCTTATGATTGAACAAACAGCCATTTTCTGATATGATCTGGCGGCAGGAAATGGATGTAGGGAAAGGAAGACAAATGAAAGAATATAGATTCTATGGCTGGGAAACAGCTGATATAAAAGATGATAATGGACTGACACCGCAGGACTATTACGATATCCTATCCGGCATCTGGTGTGCTGATACATGCGCACCCCGGATGAGGGACAGGTGGAGTGTCCATAATCCTACTCTTGGACAGTGCTCGATCACAGCGTTTTTGATGCAGGATTTCTTCGGCGGCAAGGTTTACGGTATCTTAAGACCTGGCGGAAATTATCACTGTTTCAATGTGGTAGGTGACTGTGTTTTTGACCTGACCAGTGAGCAGTTTGGAGATGAAGTACTGGATTACAGTAACTGTCTGGAACAGTTCAGAGAAACACACTTTACTAAAGATGAAAAAAGACTGCGGTATGAATATCTGATGACACAGCTTCAGAACAAGTGCCCATTTCTTCGGCCTTGCACNAGGGGCTAATATTTATCTGNAGCGGTCGAGGTATTCAAAAGCAAGGTTANTTTAATCATCCGGTTCCTATTCCCAATGAACTGCCTCAACCTCACGCCTGATTTCGCAAAAAAGTCTGGCAAGCTCCGGATCAAAGTGGCTGCCGCCGGATTCCCTTATAATATCAAACGCNTTATCCATAGACATTGCTTCTTTATAGCANCGTTTGGAAACCAATGCGTCAAAGACATCCGCCACCGCCATGATCCTTGCNCTNATAGGAATNTCATTGNNNTTAAGTCCNTTTGGATAGCCGCTTCCATCCCATTTCTCNTGATGCGCTTCCGCAACTTGTGTGGCGATGTCAATATATTTCTTTTCTTCTATNNTGCTCATAACNTCCACGATGATGCGNCCGCCCGCAGTNGTATGTTTCTTCATCNCCTCAAATTCTTCGTCGGTAAGGCGTCCGGNCTTCTGTAAAATAGTGTCCGAAACNGCAATCTTGCCGATATCATGCATNGGCGCTGCCTTGATCAGAAGNTCNGCATAGTCGTCTGTCAGAATATCCNTGCAATACCCNGCNTTCTGCGCGGCATGGGTCAGAAGNTCNACATACCGGCTGGTACGTTTAACGTGTTTTCCTGTGTCCGGATCGCGGCTTTCGATCAAGCCGGCCATTCCNATAATAGCATTTTCCTGAATNGCAAGCATTCTGCGATTGTGCCAGATNAGCGTTTGTGTCTTAAGTTCATTTTCCTTCTCAAGCTGATTTTTGTACTTTTCCAGCCGNGATGTTATGCTGACACACAAAATAATNCATATTGCCATAANAAGACATATGCTCACAANACNTATCTTTTCACTGATCTCAGCTATGTAAATGCTGTGNTCTATCTTTTCACTNGTGNCATTCATCTGCTCTGCAATATATTCATCCATGAGATCAATATCATCTGTGATTTCATCGATAGAATCCGCCAGATANGAAGTAATATAATATTTCGCGGTATCACTGTTGCCTTCNCGGCTCATCTTAAATACGTTANCGGCATTACTGAAATAAGCGACNGTATTNGAATATACTGTATGAAATAATTGCTCTTCCTCANTNAATGAGATATGCTCAATNATCTCATCCAGCTTATCCATGATATCTTGTTGTAACAGCGCAGCTTTCTCCTCATAGAGTTGTTTCTCTTCGGGAGAATCCGTCANNGTATGCCAGGANAGNATAATGTGATGCCTTCCCATCATCCTGCAAAGATCTGACATATTAAGNCTGTCTCTTACATTTTCNTCAATACTGTATTTATAACCAGCCGATATTTCATTCATGGTATACCGTANNACCAGCACACCGGCAACNCATACNATACTTGCNATCAGATTCACTAAAAACATTTGAAAAGGAATANGTTTGATCAGTTTCATTTGCTCCTCCCACAAAATACATATTCNGGTTTTGGCTANTNNGCCNTTCCCGTTATTTCCATGGTCATATTATCAAGCAAAGTCTGCAGNTCCTGATCGTCTGAATTTCCTCCTGCCATTGTGATCCCGAAAATATAAGATGGATGCCAGTATGAGTCNGCTATACGNTGNACATAAGCATATTCTGACTGCTGCGCAAGNGCTGCNATNACAGGAGANGCCTGCACAAGCGTNGACGAAGCCGCNTTGATATTNGAGGGNCATTCCCCNACCAGTTCAAACCGNTTGANCTGTGAGTCCTCATCTGAAAGCCGCTGCGCAAGNTTCATTGCCCANNGANTGTTTTCNGAGTTGGGATTGANNCCAAGCAGTTTATAGCCTGAAAAGCTGCACATNTGCACACTGTCCCCTGCCAGCGTATAACAGGGCAGNTTTGCGGCAGAGAAGTTCTCTCCCCAGGCNTTNTTAACGGCCTGTGCATTCCACGCTCCATTGATGCCTGCGATGATCGTNCCGTTCTCTACTCCNTTTAAGAACCCCGTATCATCACAGCTTAGNAAGCCATCATGTTCTGCNATNTTGAGCATGGCTTCGGCAACATCGACTCCCTTATAAGGNGTATCTGTGGCATTCCAGTTGCAATNATTTGANAGNCCNTCCGCGGTCANNCTTAGNTCCAAACCAGCGCCTTTGAAAAANGAATAAATATACCAGCCACTGGAATAATCAATGGTCATTTTCTTCTTGTTTTCGNCNGCAATNTCCAGAATCCTGTCCAGACTTTTAATATCTTCTTCCTCAAAATATGCCGAATTATANTACAGAAAATATCCGTTTCCNGCTGTCAAAGGATAAGCATANANGCTTCCGTNATACATTGCAGCACGGCAGGCGCCGTTATCAGCNCCNCCGTTTGCATTGATCACCTGATCCGCATTTTCAGTAATCTCAAGNAGCGCNCCNGCTTGTCTGAGCGAATCAAACTGATCGTCCGCAAACATATAGATATCCGCAGCGTTANTTAGATTTGACAATACTGTNTCTTTTGAAGTCTGAACATTTTCTTTGCTTACGNTTATNTCNAAATGAGCTTCATCAGCATACTCGGCTTTAAANTCTTCTATGATATTNTCAATCANNTCCCTGTCGTTTTCGTCACCCCACCAGATGGAAAGTTTCACATCGGGAAGTGCAGTCTGCTTCCAATTTGANCANCCGGTCATGCCAAATAATGCAGCCGACAGAGCCGCCGTAACTGTAATAATCTTAATGTATGTGTGTCTCATTCTTAGTTCATACCNGCCTTTTCGCTGTTGTGACATGTTGCATAATCATCGTCACAATATATCACAGAGCAAATTGGGGTACAATANGCACCGCATAAACGGCATGCTNACCACATAAACGGCACATTTTACTGCATAANCGGCAGAAGATTTTCNAGCCAGATCTCCACGATGAAGGTATGATCTTNCTCTTTAAATTCNACACTTCCNNTATATTTNTCCGCAATCTTTCGNATGGACATAATNCCAAACCCGTGAGCNGTCTTATTCTCTTTATCNGTCTTAAGATTCGGGTTCTTTGCAAGAACAGACTCTTTGANACTGTTCTTAACNATAATATAGGTAAAGGCTTTTCTGGTGCCGATGATCAATTCNATTGCCGCTGACTCTGTACCTGNGCATCCGTTTATGGCGTTGTCCAGCGNGTTGGAAAGCAGTACGCTCATATCTATGTTATTGACACCTTTAAACCGTGAATCGATCATACATTTCATTTCAATATGGCTTTTCAGGCAGAATGCGATCCTGCTATTGATCACGGCGTCAATCACTACGTCTCCCGTGTCTATTCCGAAGGCGGCCTGATCCATTTTCTCATCAACAATCTTTTCAATATATTCTTTGGCTTCCTTTGGTCTGCCTGCACCTATCAGTTCTGCGGCAGTCATGAGGTAATGCCGCATATCATGGCGCAGAGTCTTCATCTCCATGTACTGTTTCCTGGCTTCATCCACCAGACGTTCCTGGGCGGCAAGGTTGATCTTCGAGATCCGATACTCCTCTTTGATCCTATTGTCACGATTCATTCTGTCCAATAAGACATACAGCAAAATATTCAGAACTATGATCAATATACTCACTGGAAGAAATTCCGGCATATTGTCATTTTTCAGGGATATGTTAAATAGCAGATAAGCAATAAGAAATGTTATGAAAAAGCAAGATAACTGAATGCTCCACTGAAAGATGCTGAGTGAATATTGATTGCGTTTTTTCATATGTATAATAAACTCAGCCACCAGAAAAAAAGCCAGTTTACTGAATATCAGAGCCCAGATACGTGCTTTGCCGCCGGGTTCAACGATATCCACGATATATTCCCCGGACAATGCGCGAATCACACTGATAATGATCATATTGATCGGAAGAATCGTAATGGCAGGCATAAGTGTGATCAGTAGTTTGTCAAAAGTCTTTCCATCCAGAAAAAGAAAAACATAAATACCAACCAGGGATATAAAAAGGATAAAGGTTAAACTTGCTATTAAAATGTTCTGCTGTCCTTTCCATTCTTCCTGGCTGGTCAGTATATTTTCTGCCGCAAGAATAATAAAGATGACCACAGATTTGAGCAGGGCCATATTTTTGTTCTTAAACCCCAGGGATCTGTTACACAATCTCACAACAATATAAGTCTCTGTAAGAGAAGCGATGATTTCTGCAATATCATTCATAGTTCACTCCGTATATAATTTTTGAATTTATCTCTGACCGCTCCTGCCCGGTACCGGCTGAGCAGGATCTTGGTCTTATCATCAAGAACGATCTGTCCTTTTTCTATGGCATAGATATATTTACAGTTCACAAGATAACTCTTGTGGGTCCGTATGAAATCAAAAGGGGCAAGCTCTTTTTCAAACTCCGAAAGACTTCCGTAGCACTCCAGATCCTCTCCGCCATCCACACAGACATGAAGCCAATGTCCGTATATTTCGATATATTCGATGCTGCTGATATCAAGGAAAACGGATCCTGATCTAGTCTGAAATTCAAACTTCCGTCCTGCATTGCGTTTACATATCGTCTTGTTTAAAGCACTCAATACTTCCGAAAGTTCGTCTGTAAGATGAGATTTCCTGATAAACCGGAAAGGCCGGAATTTAATAGAAGAGTAAACAAGTTCATCATGCATTGTCACAAATACTATGAGTGTTTCTCCCATGCGGTTGATCTGCTCCGCAATGTCAAAGCCGTTCAAGGCAGGCATATCAATATCCAGAAAAACAGCGTCGCATTCCGGTCTGTCCGCAATAAAAGTCTCCCCGTCATTATAAACCGAAATAACCGGGCTGACATGCAGCGAGGCAAGTTCCTTTTCCATTAATGCTCTTAAATTGTCTGCAAAATCTGCATCATCGTCACAAATGGCTATGCGCATAATATCATCCTCTTACCATCCATATCAATAAGTAGTAATATATAAAATAATGCTTATTTTATCAAGAAAAGAAAATTATATCAATAAATTTCAGAGGCTTAAATGGCTCATAAGTATGGGGAAAAATTATGAAACTGAAACTTTTTTTGGAGCCACGGCAATATATAGATGCAAGGACAAATCTTTGCAAGTCGACTTGAAAGAAGAAGGAGGATGGCTGCTATGAATAATGATGAATTTGAGCGGTTTGTCCTGAAGTTTGGAAAGGATATCCTGCGGTTCTGCCGGATGACAACCGGAGACGCAGAAAATGGAGACGAACTATATCAGGACACTTTGCTTAAGCTGCTGGAGAAAAAGAAAAAAATGCAAACAGGATAAGACTGGTTCCGATTGACAGTATGGAGGAGATGTATGATGAGGGATATGAGATATCCGATCGAAACAATGAAGCTTCGCCAGAACATATTGTTTTGCGGCAAAATGAGATAGATATGATTCAGGGATTAGTTGCATCTCTGCCAGAGAAGTACAGAATTCCAATCTACTTGTATTATTCGGCGGATATGCAGATAAAAGAAGTTTCTGAGATTCTCAGTCTGCCGGAAGGAACCGTCAAGAGTCAGATGCGGAAAGCAAAGAAGCTGTTAAAAGAATAATTGGAAGCGATAGGATATGACAGATGCAGAGATGTTCGAGATGATCGGATGGACTTATGAACCTTGTTATACGATCGTATTTAATGAGGATGGGGAAAGCCTTCACCCGGACGTGGAAATGACAGGCTGGGCAGCAATACCATAAAAAGGAGGAAGAAACGATGTGGACGTGCCCGAAATGTGGGCGTACTTTTAAGAGGCAGGAACAGAGTCATTTCTGCGGGAAAGCGCCAGAAACTATTGATGAATATATTTCGGCACAGCCGGAAGAGGTACAGCAGTATCTGCAAGAAGTAAGGGAGGCTCTGCACGCAGCCCTACCGGAAGCAGAAGAACGGATCTCATGGAGCATGCCGACTTATTGGAAGAAGCATAACATTATCCAGTTTGCCGGTTTTAAAAAACATGTTGGTCTGTATCCTGGGGCAGAGGCTGTTTGGGAGTTTTCAGAGCGATTGAAAGAATATAAGACCAGCAAAGGGACCATACAACTTCCGTATAGCAAGACAGTTCCCAAAGAATTGATTTCAGATATTGCCAAGTGGTGTTATGTATGAGAGTCTTATATATCATACAGGAATTATTCCGATGCAGGAAATGGAATCATATTACTCAAATTTTCAATGGTACTGATATATGAGATATATTCTTTGGATATTTCATATAGTTTTAATTCGCTCATTAATGTTTTCTGTAAAGAAAAGGGTGATCATAGTGATCGTCCTTTGATTTTAGTCAAAAACAGTTCAATTTTATCATTTTTGTAAAAAAGATAAAATTGATTTGACAATGATAAAATTGGAGAATATACTTAATTTGTATAGATATAATATGGAGAAATGGAGTGCTATAACAAGCCTTATAAATGGAGAAATTGAATGAGATTGTTTGATTATCGCGAGAAATGGAAAAAACTTCTTACACCAGAGATTGTATCTTATTTATCGCAGATTCATGAGTTTAAAGGTGAGCAGACATTATTTATCGAAGCAAAGGCAGATGCTCTAACGCAGCTTATGGAGATTGCAAAGATACAAAGTACAGAAGCTTCTAATAAGATTGAAGGTATCTATACATCAGACGATCGATTGAGAGCTTTGGTAAAAGATACAACAAGACCCAAAACCAGGAATGAGCAAGAGATTGCCGGGTATAGAGATGTGTTGAAAACTATTCACGAGAGCCATGATTATATACCGCCAAAACCATCAATTATTTTACAGTTGCATCGGGATTTGTATAAGTTTGAAGGGTTTGATGTAGGTGGAAAATATAAGACAGCAGACAATATTATTGAGGAAGAAGATGCCGCAGGAAATAAGTTTGTAAGATTTAATCCTGTACCAGCATGGGAAACCTCTGAGGCAATGGAAGAACTATGTAAATCATTTGATGAAGCTCTTGCGACGGAACAGATTGATCCGCTTATTTTAATTCCGATGTTTGTTCTTGATTTCCTGTGTGTGCATCCATTCAACGATGGTAATGGACGTATGAGCCGATTGCTAACATTGCTATTGCTCTATAGAGCAGGATATATTGTTGGCAAGTATATCAGTATTGAGAAATTGATAGAAAAAACAAAAGATTCTTATTATGAATGTTTACAACTTAGTTCTGTTAATTGGCACGAGAATCAAAACGATTATGAGCCATTTGTGAAATATATGCTTGGAGTTGTGGCTGCTACATACAGAGAATTCTCTTCCAGGGTTAGTCTGCTTGTAATAGATGGCTTATCAAAGCCAGACCGCATACGAGAAATTATTAGAAATACAGTAGGTACAATTACGAAGACTGAAATTATGAAGAAATGCCCTGATATCAGTCAGGTTACAGTGCAGAGAGCACTTGCTGATTTGGTTGAATCTGGTGAGGTATCAAAGATTGGTGGCGGACGATACACCAAATACACATGGAATAACTAATAAGTGATTGGAGAATAAACAGATGATTACCGGCGAATTGAAAAACAAAATTGATGGATTGTGGGATATTTTTGCGGCAGGAGGGCTAGTTAATCCTCTTGAAGTAATTGAGCAAATTACCTACTTGATGTTTATTCATGATCTGGATGACTCGGATAATACAAGAGCAAAAGAGAGTGCGATGCTTGGACTTCCGTATCAAAGTATTTTTGCAGAAGAGGTAAAGATCGGAGAAAGAACAATTGATGGGGCACAGCTTAAATGGTCTGTGTTTCATGATTTCCCGGCAGATAGAATGTACTCTGTAATGCAAGAATGGGTATTCCCGTTTATTAAAACATTGCACAGTGATAAGAATAGCGCATATTCAAAATATATGGGTGATGCAATATTTAAGCTCCCGACACCATTGGTATTATCAAAAGTAGTGGATTCTCTGGATGAAATTTATAAGATGATGAATGAAATTCAGTCTGCTGATGTAAGGGGTGATGTGTATGAGTATCTGCTTTCAAAGATTGCGCAGTCTGGATTAAACGGACAGTTTAGAACGCCTAGACATATTATTCGTATGATGGTTGAGATGATGGATCCTTCCAGTGATGAGGTAATCTGTGATCCGGCTTGTGGTACATCTGGATTTTTAGTTGCATCAGGTGAATATCTGAAAGAAAAGAGGAAGGAAGAGATCTTCTTTGATAAGCAGAAGAAAGATCACTATATGAACCATATGTTTCATGGATATGATATGGATCGTACAATGCTCCGTATTGGTGCAATGAACATGATGACACATGGAATTGATAATCCATTTATTGAATATAGAGATAGTTTATCAGACCAAAATGCAGATAACGGTAAGTACTCTCTTGTTCTTGCAAATCCGCCTTTTAAGGGCAGTCTTGATGCTGAATCTGTATCAGGTGATCTACTTAAGGTATGTAAGACAAAGAAGACAGAGCTTTTATTCTTGACATTATTCTTGCGAATTCTTAGGATTGGCGGACGCTGCGCATGTATCGTTCCGGATGGCGTATTGTTTGGCTCATCTACAGCACATAAATCTATTAGAAAAGAAATCGTAGAGAATCATAGATTAGAAGCAGTAATTTCGATGCCTTCCGGTGTGTTTAAACCATATGCAGGAGTTTCTACTGCAATTCTGGTTTTCACAAAAACAGAGCATGGTGGAACAGACAATGTGTGGTTCTATGATATGACGGCAGATGGATTTAGCTTAGATGATAAGCGCTCTCCGATTGCAGATAATGATATACCGGACATTATTGAAAGATTTAAAAATCTTGAAAAAGAGGCAGATAGAAAACGTACAGATAAGTCATTTATGGTAGCTAAAAAAGATATCGTGGACAATGATTATGACCTTAGCATAAACAAATATAAAGAAGTTGAGTATGTTGCAGTAGAATATCCGCCTACCGCTGAAATCATAGCCAGTATCCGCGAAACTGAAATGAAGATAGCAAGTGAAATAGATGAACTGGAGCGATTACTCAGTTTATAGAAAGAAAATACAGATTCGGATTTGTGGGGATGAATGATAAATGGAAAAAGTGAAAATTGGAGAATTAACTAAGATACGAACTGGAAAATTAGATGCCAATGCTGCATCAGAAGCTGGAAAATATCCCTT
>JAAVBZ010000010.1:59567-217043 GCA_014803415.1 Lachnospiraceae bacterium | reverse complement strand
TTATCATAATCGGTAATCTGCCCTTCGATAAGCTGGTTAATATCATGTAAACTTACTTCCTGCCCGTCAGACTGAAAGAAATGCAATTCAAATTCATTTTCATATTGTTCCTCTATCCAGTCAGAAACAGATTCAAGCCAAATATATGCGTATTCTTTCTCTTCTCGTGATAACTCATCCGGTAAAGAGCTAATCTCCCACTCGGCATTTTCTATGTCATATAGATAATTTTTAGGAGCTGCTTGTAAAATAAAGTTATATGTTATCAAACAACACACTGTTATCAGCAGCAAAGTCAATGAAAAAACTTTAACAGATAATCGACTCTTAATCCTCCTTATCAATTCTATACCCCACCCCTCTGATCGTTTCTATATAGTCAGTCGCTCCCAGCTTCCTGCGCAGATTCTTTATATGCGTGTCAATGATCCGTTCCTCTCCAAAAAACTCATACTTCCAGATTGTCTGCAAAAGATTCTGCCGTGTCAGAATCCTGCCCCTGTTGGTCAGCAGCTCCCGCAGTATTTCAAATTCACGCGGGGTAAGGTCAATGCTTTCTCCCCCTGCATAGACCTTGTACCCGTCTAAGTCCAGTGTCAGATTCTTATAGCTCATAATCTGCGGCACACACTCAAGTTTTGATGAACGGCGCAGGACAGCAGCTATTTTCCGAAGCAGGACGGGCATGGAAAAAGGCTTTGTAATATAATCGTCGGCCTGCAGATCCAATCCTCTTATCTGGTTTTCTTCCCCATCTAGAGCAGTGAGCATGATAATAGGTACATCGGATTTCTGCCGGATAACCTCACAAACACCGTAACCGTCTATTTTGGGAAGCATAATGTCAAGCAGCACCAGATCAAAATCCTGCTCGGAATATTTCGCAAGAGCCTCTACCCCGTCAGACGCCAGTACGACACTATACCCTGCCTCCTTTATAAAATCATGCAGCAATGCCTGTATGGATAAATCATCCTCAACAATTAAGATTTTACTCATAGCGCACCTCCTGTATATAATAGAAAATCAGCTTCGCAAATTTTCTATTATCAAGAATTATAACAGAGTAATTTGAATCTATTGTGTAGATTTGAAATTCTTATATTTTTTTATTTCTTTTCTCTTCCCATACATCATTCCATTTCAATTATTGGTTACATTCCCTTTTGCCTTACCCGGTGTATAGACAGGGTAATTTGCTATTCCGTTAATTCCTGCTGCTGACATTTCATATCCTCCATTGTAATCAATATTTTATTGGCGGCTCCTCTGTCATTCGGAGCAGCCCATGCCCCCTTATAATAAGTCCGGGCATATCCCGTTTTACTTCAAAAATCTGCTCCCTGCTCCATCAGCCTGCGCTTCAGGGCGGCTTCCTCATTCAGACGGGCATATTCCTCACGCTTTTTCTTCTTTGCCGCCTGCTCTGCCTTAAACTGACGCACTTCTTCCTCAGAAGGGCCGATGATTTTTCCCCCTGTAGCACCGAAAACACAGCTTTGTTTGACTTCTCCTTCTTCATCAAGAACAAGACAGTAACTTATTTCCCACGGCTTTGCTACAATTTCCTGCGCTCTCGGACCCAAAGATGCCACAGCCGCCCTGTTCCACCTGTCATAATCCGTCTTCCATTTTGCAACCTTGGCATATATTTTTTGGGCATATTCAGGGTCGGTATCCATCTTTTCCTGCAACTTTTCCGGAATAACAATGCTTATTTTCATGGGACCGACTGCCTGCATCCGCCTTTGCGAAACAGGATCGGACATCTTCGGATTTTTTCCTGTCGGTCTCCAGTTATTCAATTCGTCAACTGTCGTGCTGTTATCAAAATATTTATCAAACGGAAAATCATTTCTTTCCCACAGGCCCTGCTGCACATTGCCGGTTCCAATCTTTGTGATCACCTGATAATCCGGAAATACATCCGAAAAACTTCCAGCGCCTTTTACAACCTGTGAATACTCAATCGGAGACATTCCTTTTGCCTGCAGCTCTGACTCATAATAATCCGTAAATTCTTTGAGCGAACAGTGCGTGCCGGCATAATAATTTACAAGACTGCTGTTTTCCATCACCCCCCAACCTTGATGTTTCGCCTTTGCAGCCGCAAGCTCTGCAAAACTCACGCCACTTCCTGTGCTTGTTTTCTGTGTCTTGTCTACGTTGCGGTGTACTCCCGCCAAAGCTCCGTTTACTCCCAAAATACTCATAATAACTTTTCTCCTTCCTGCTGATCAGCTTTTTACCATGACCAACAATATGAATCCATTGCCTTTTCATTTCCCATGCGAATGCTTTTCTCGCATTGAGCATTAGCTTCCCCATGGGCTGTTCTTTTTACATAGCAAGGAACTTTCTATTTTTATATCGGCAGATAATTTTCATATTTTGCCGGGAGGGAATGAAACCCTATTTAATGGGAACGAAATCTTTTTTTTACCAAGTAATTTCCGATATCAGTCCGCCTGAATATCCTATGAAAATGGATACCGCCGCATATGGTAGTGAACCATCTGCGGCGGCCTTGCTTCTTATACACTATCTCAACAATGCCATACTCCCTGTTAATTTGTTGACCTTCTTCTTTGCACCACAGATGGCGATTCCAAAATAATTCAGTTCCGTTTCTGAAACATCCTTCATTTTTTCTATAAATTCATCATAGGTCTTGCAGCCCTGCGCCAAATCGGAGAAATCAACCACCGTCAGTTCTGAAAATTCCGGCTCATACAGCTTCTCACGGACAGCCTTGATCAAATCCACATTACCTTTTAATATTGGCACCGGAAATTCGATAATCCCCAAATGCCCGTTACCTGTCTTGTCATACACATCTGCACCTACAGCTTCCGGCATCTGCTTTCCAAGCGTGATGCCCATGATAGCCGCCGTGTTTGCTATGATGCCAAGGGGCAGGTTTTCGTCAATCACCATGACACACTTCTCATTCTGTAAATCCATTTTCAATCCTCCTGTTCTTTGGAGGATTTCTCCTCCTTTTGATAGCAGCGGTAAAGATAGGCTCTGTGAAATCCTGCCCGCACGTATTGTTCCGGCAGTTCTTCTTTTCCCGGAATATCTGCCAGTATCCTTGTAACTCCATTATCAGCTGAAAACCACAAAATATCTTCTATACCTAAATCTGGCAGGTTTCCGTCCGGCAGGAATAAAAGCTCCTGCCGCTTTATGCCGATAACCATGTCCGTATCTGCCATGGTATACTCTGCATTTTCCCCTTCTGCACCATTTCTGAGAAACAAGCTGTCCTGTGTTTTCCTTGGAGCGTACAAATTTCCGGCATCTTCCATAATATTCCATTCGCCTACCACACCGCATTTTTTTAGCACATACCCCTTGTCTGTAAGTATGGAACTCAGGTGATAATTGGTATGCTCCACAATACGGAATACACAATTAAGTCCGCTCCGTCGGCTGATTTTCTCACATTTCTGTATATTATCCGGGATATTCCCCTGCGAATATTTATAATACAGCGGGTAGACACAAAGATGACCTCCCATTTTTTTCAGTATCCATCCCTGACATATCTGTGTTTCTCTATCTTGAAACAGACTTAAAATCTGTTCCTCCATCCTTATGGCTGGCTCATTCATTTTTCGGGCTCTCCTTTCCGCTGTATTCAGAAAGGAAAATTCCGCCATGCTGTCCACCATCCCCGTCTTTTTCCGAGAATATTTCACGGTAAGTCCCTGGCGCAAGACCTATGAACTGGTTGAAATAATTCGTAAAATGGCTCTGGTCTGAAAAGCCTGTCCTGATTGCCGCCTCCACAAGGGGAATCCCCTCGGACAGCAGTTTTTTTGCTTCATTGATACGAATCGTCTCAAGATACCGGTATGGCGTGACTCCCTTTTCTTTTGTAAAGGCCCGCAGCAGCGTTGACTTGCTAAGCCCTGCGTGATGGCAGATCTGGTCTAAATAGATGCGCTCCATAAAATGCTTCCCCATATATTCACAGGCTTTTTCAATATCCTGCCTGCACTCCGGGATACAGCGGCGGGAGGGCTGCCCATAATTCTGGATAAGATACGAAAGCAGGAACAGCAGGGTTTCCTCCTTCTTAAACTCCCCTGTCCCTTTCATGACCATCTCATGGAGCGGTCGCAGGTGGCAGGCTGCCTCCTCATCATAAACAACATTTTTTGAAAACCCCGGAAGCTCACGTTTCCCTGTAACTTCCTCTGCCAGATCAAGCATAATCTCTTTTGAGATGTTGATGCCCCGGTAATCAAATGTCCCTCCGTCACTTTGGACGCAGGCATGGCTGTCCCCCGGATTGAAAAATACGATGCTTCCTTCCTCTATGGCATATTCCCTGTCCCTGCAGGAAAGCACCCGCTCCCCTTTCTCCACAAAGCCTATAACATAATACTCATGAAAATGGCTCGGAAAAGGCTGCACGATTCCCTCAAAGCGGTATGCTTCAATCCTTAATTCATCATCATATACTACTGTTCTTGTTTCTTTCTTCATTTGGATTACCTCTGAATTCAATCTTTGAATTTTTTCAAGAGCCATTTTACCTCTTATTTTTTCCTGCGTCTTGTAAAATATCTTCATTTTTCAGTTTTATCGGCTCTATTTCCTGTCAGTATTATCTGATAGAAAAAGTTGTTTTTATGTGTATTGAGGTGTTTTGCAAGAATATTTCATTTTAGAAATATAGAAAATCATGAATTGTCTAAAAATAAAAAAGAGCCTTGCAGCTCCTTATCATTTTCCCATTGCCCCCATTTAAACCTTTTAACGATTCCTGCTATCATTAAAAAGTGGTGCAAAATCAAAAAACGGAACTGCTCCCGTAACAGAAAAAAGACTCAAAAAACGAAAAAATAAAACCGCAGAACCCGTGAAATACCTTATTTTCAGGCTTTTCAGCAATTCCGCATTATATCAATTTCATGGTTGCGATGTTCCTTTGTCTCTGTGGATACTTTTCCGATTTTAGCCTAATATAATTTGAAAAGCATTATTTTGAAGAGTAAAAGCGTGTCGATTTCACTGTTTCGAATCAACTCGCTTTTCTTTTTGTATGGACTCAATGATTTTCTATTTTTCCCGTCAATATTAGTTGCGGATTCCACAGTTTCCTAATTTCTGGTAGATTACACATCTTTTCCAATTTCTCATCATATTCCCACGGAAGTTCTATAAATACCCAATCAAGGCGAAAGGTTTCTATAGCATCGAAGTATGCCACCACAGTTAAACATTTATGTGATTTCGTCTTATACATAAATAAATAGGTCATTTTCTCAACATACTCAATAATTTTACTGCCGGAATCTGCCGACAAAAATAAGAATGATGTGGATTCTTTATTTCCCGGAACAATATAACTATTATCTGAGTTTACACCTTTTTTTGCAAGCGAAATTATCTTGCCTAATCTTTGAGAAAAAGCATCTACACCTGCCCGATCTAACTCCAAGAAAACTTCTATAATCTCTCTGTACCGTTCGCGGTCACCTTCCTCAAGTTTATCTTTGTAATTATTCAGAAACCAGCGAAATATATCTAATTCACTCGCATCAAATTCGCTCATCCCATATTTCTCAACTAAAAAATCATTTACCATATCTGCTTCTTCTTCATTACATATCCTATCAATTTCAATATACTTCTCACGATATGCCATATACTCCATGATATCTCTTGGAAGAACTAATTTCTCACAGCAAGTTTTAAAATCCTTATATGTAAAACAATGAATAATATCATTCAACCGATTACAATTCAAAACTTTCTTATATTCTTGAACTCTTTCGTTATAAAGAATAATTATCCATGTATAGATTCCATATTTTTTTATTTCATATCTATCACCACGACCATTTACAAATGGAGGAACCACATTGTTCTGAAACTGATTATATGTATCCACAAGCTGGTCTTTGGCTCTATCAGTATACTTTTTTATCCATTTATTTTCGCTAGAGCCATTGTCAAAATTCTCACGCCCCTTTACCTGAAACGCAATAACATAATTTCCATAGTCTATAATCACATCTGCCAGCTCTTTCCCATTTCCTTTTGGCAAATTCGTTGGATCATATTTCAATTCATCAAATGAAAACTCCCCTAGAAAAAAATCTTTAACAATCTGCGCAGTGTCGATTTCTGATTGTTTTTTCATTATACCCTCCTAAATTTAGTTCAAAAATACACAGTAAATAACCCAAATATTATTTTATCCATAATTCAGATAATTTAAAGAGTTTATTAACAAAAACCCTATCGTTAAAACTTGCACCCAAACTCATGCTTGGGTGCAATGTATCAAATTGTAGTACGCAAGTACAGCTCCTTATCATTTTCCCATATTCTTTTTACCGCTATATTCATACACTATTTGACAAATCGTATGAGGTTTTGCCAAAAGATATCACTTACACCAAATTGTATCCGACTTTCGCCAAATCGTTCATACTTTTTGGCAAAAGAACTCCAGAACATAAGTTCACCCACTCTCGAATGTAAAAACCACCATAAAAACACAAGAAAATAATGTAACTTTCAGACCTATGTAGTGGAAGAAATGCCGCATTTACAGGCTTTCTGAGCTTTCCGCTACTTTATCCAACGGAAACTAAGACACCTTGGGTGACAGAGTTATTGCTCCGTACCTCAATACTTACAGTTAAAATCAACTTTGAAATTTATTTAGAGGCTGGGATACTAAATAATTATCAAATTTACCATATTTCGTGTCACCATAATAATTTTCTTTTCCATCAACATCTGTTTTAGATATATAGTTTTCCATACCAAACCTATTTATTTTTTTATATACAGAATTAATATAACTCTTTTTTGCGCCAGCATCTTGTTGACAAAACTTAATAGGCAATGAAATACAAAATGCATCACAAATACTGCTATACTGTTTTTCCTCTGTAATATCCCATGCTGGTAATGCTAAATTTACTCCTTGCGGATATTGAAACTCATCTTTCCCTTTCATAGATAAATATGCAATTCCATCAATTCCTATTTCATTTATTACTTTCATTAGTGCTTGCGAAATCAAGTATTCATATTTAATTTCTCTATTCTTTTCGCTAACTGAAAAAGATGTTTCAATAACTAATGGAAATATTTTTAACATCATAATTTGCAACTTTTCCATAATTTCAGGATTATCAATACTTTTGTGATATATGCCATTAATTAATGCTTGAGATATTGTCAAATTCAATATTTTTAATTTTTTCCCTTGTTCATTTGGTACAAACGATGCTGCAAACATTTCTTCGTTAGACACATCCCAGCCACATTCTTTACAACAAACATAAGTAGTAGTTCCTAAATATAAGCATGGGCACCCTACTTTACTAAATCTCATATTGCTTGCATTTCCTCTCATTTCATATGGTAGGTGAACAATATGTGTCAATTTAGAAATATCATTCTTTACTATTTCTTTTTTAGTCCGCACACGGAAAAAGGATAATTCCTGAGTACGCATTTCTCTATATATGTCTTCATGTCCTTTCTTTTGCAAGTCGATATATGGAGCAATTCCACGAAATGAATAGCTCTTATCAAGATCATTAACAAAAAATGGATGTACAGAAAATTTCTCTATCATATCTTTTAATTGACTTTCTGCATCAAAAGCATCTCCCTTTATCAACATCTTTATTATACCAATTATACTTTTACAAGTATTTTCTACTTCCGAAACTAATCCATCCTCATATGCAAACGCTGGCTTATTTATTTCAAACAAATATTTTTTATATATATTTTCAAGTTCTTCAATATATTCCTCATTTGTGTTTATATAAATTGGCAATCTAATTCCATTAATATTGTTATCCATATAAGCTTTGCGCCATGTCTCATAATCATACACCTTTGAATCTAATAGCCCCTTGTCCATAGGATTTCCTTGTAACTTATATTTTTCTATTTCCTCCTTGATGGAAATAAGTCTTGCATTTTTCCATTGTTTTTTTTCTATATAAGAAATAGCTTCATCATATGTAAATCCTCTTTGATTAATTTGGCGAGGATGTCTATACAACATTCCATTGTATTGTATTAAATAAGTCTCTTCCATTCAACAAATACCTCCTTATACGCTTTCCATAATAAATAAACTCGTCAAACTACATATAATATGCCAAAAAGAATCTTTACATCTACATAAAATGCCGTACTACGAAGTTCCAAACAATCTAACAAAAGTTGGTGACTTAACCAAATCAGATACTTCAACGCCCATCTAAACTCGTCCCCTGTGTTTACAGTGAAAAGGAAGTATTAAAAAACTACTCATTGCATATTTTTATGGACGAATATATACTATCACAGTCAATTCATCTGTTGTTTTACTAAGATCATTTTCAAATCCTCTAGGATTTTTAATTCTATTTTCCGGATCATAAACAAAACATATCATTTTTTGACAATCCGGATGTGTTGTATATCTTGCTATGTCTATAATAAGTTCATTTGCTAACTCTTTATTATTTAATCCTTTTCGAGCCTTTTTAGTTTCTATTACAATTTTCTCGTTTTTTAACAAAAAATCTTGCCTTGAAGCAGTTCCAGCATATGAAGGAGTCCATTCTTCCTGTCGAATATCATCACAATATATTTTCAATAATGCATGAAGCAACTCCCGTACATCATATTCGTCATCTACATCTATTGTCTCACGATTATCATATCTATCACGTAACTGTATTACTATCTGGTGAAATCTATTTAACAAATTGCTAAGTAATGTGTCATTTAAGGTTGTTGTCACCGTGGGTTTTGTTAATAAACCTAATTCCTTCTTATATTCTTTTTCATTAGATTCCAATTCATTTATAATATCTGTTATCAATTGCGTGTTTTCTTCATGTACATCTTTATTAAAGACATATTCATTGGTTAAAATTTCATCTATATTTTTTTGATACCATTTTTCAATCTCTTTGCATGAAAATAAAATAATATCATAATTATTTTTAGATAGAGCTTTATCCAAAGAACTTAAAATATTTTCTATAGTAGGTTCATCCGTGTATTCCTTTATACACCCTATAATACCTGTCAGCTTTATTTTTATTATTTCAACATTTTACATAAAAAGTTACCTCTCCCTTTTTATATCAAATAATACCTCTTAAAAACATACTTACCGCTTCTTTCCTTTTAACCCAAGGTAAAATCATCTACCATAATAATACACATATTTATTTACTCATATTAAATCCCTTACTCTCAAGAGACATATATTCAAATAATTTATTAAATCGAAATGCCAGCATTCTCAATAATCGCCGTAAGATGTTTTCTTTTTTTGATATCATCTGTTCTTACAATTGTAAAGCCTTCCGATTGTATTTTTTTCAAAATTTCTCTATCAATTCCCATCGTTTCTGACAATCGTTCTAATGTATCATCTGGCATTTTTACTTTTCTCAGCGACTGCAAAAATGGCAAATCCGTTCTTGATCGAGAATACTTCATAGTATTAATAAAGCAAGTATCCTTTTCATAATTAATAACTATCTTATTGTTATCTAAGATATGTTTTTCTATTTCTGCAAAGAATGCATTTAAATGATGGCTCTCATCTAATATCTGATTAAGTATTGCAAATGGTATTTTTTCCAAATACTCCGTTCGAACCTCGGTATTATTTATATTTAGTGATGTATAATAGTACGCTCTAGCATAGGCAAGTATCATGCTCATAGATGGAACTTTATCATCATAAGTATCAAAGTAAATATTTACATCAACATTGTTATACCTAAATCGATATTTAATAGCCGTATATTGTCTCCTAAATCTCAAATTATTGTATTCTTTTATTAAATGATCTCTAACTTCCTGCCTCATCCTTTATACCCCTTCACTACTTACAAACATAATACTCCTTAATTCCGTATTTTTATCCATCAAAAAATTTCTAAAAAAATTTCCATTTTTTTACTCATCATCATTTTACTTAATCCAAGTAATTTTATTTGTATATCTTACCATATTTCCCATTATTTTACTATCCAAAAACAGTACAAAAAAGTTTCTAAAAAAGTTACTCAATATTGTTTTCGACATGAAGGCTGTGTCCACATCTATCAAAGATTCTGCCTCGCCTATATTGCACGAACTTCTCTACTTGATACTTTTTGGTAAAACTGTACCTCTTGGCAAAAGCGAAAGGTTTTGCCAAATGGTATCCTACAATCACCAATTACTAATCACCACATTATCAACGATATCAAAATAATGCTAAAAAGAGGTTCACCAGTTGCTCTAGTGCCCCCTTCAAGCCATTTTTCTGAACTTTCGCCAAATCATTCCAAACTCATTATGGCATCAATTTTGAAAAATTATCTGATTAGTTGTTAGATATATTAACTATGTATAGACAGGGATATGGACTATAATACAAACTATCATTCCGATGTGCATTCTCCTCCGGGTAATATGACACTTCTACTACCGCTACATTCCTGCCATTACCAGAATCCCCAGCTATCAATGCCCTATTGACAAACGCTGCTTCTGCCGTTCCTTTCTGGGGTCCCACCTGCACAAATTTCCCATTAATGTAAAGTTTATAACGGCAGTTAGCAGAAATACGCAGTTCATCAGCGTTGTGAAATTCTTTCCTAAAATAAACGATACAAGATTTCTCTTTATCTACATGCTCCTGATCATTCACCCATATCCAGTTACTTATTAATAAATTTTATCCACCTATAAAATTTCCTCTTACTCTTATCAGGCAATCTTGAGAACATGTCCCAGATAAATAGTGCCCTTTCATCAATTATAATTAAATACTTTCATATGTATTAAAGTCAGATTGTCACATTTCAAAAACTGCGTTTCATCACCGTTCAGCCGCCTGTATGGTTTCCACTTCCCATCAGCAAAACCACCTTCTTCCACTAATAGATAGTCCACATTCGGCTTTGTCTCATCTCCCGAAAAAATCTCAATACCGCATCCGTCAGCCAAAAAGTAAAATTCATCTTCAGCCGCCTTAAGCCCCAGACACACGCCGTCTCTTCTAGTCACAAAGGGATGTTCAAATACCGCTTGAACCTTATATTCTCCAAAATCCATCCAGTTTTCATCCGCGACTTCTGCACTTGACGCCTGTAACCGTTCTGTACCATATGCCTCTATGAGAGGCAGCATCATACTGCTCAGTGCATCAGAATATTCTCTGTACTTTTTCACAGACTGCGGAATCTGAAGGGCCGGGTCACTGGTATCCATACCAAACAGCATCCCCTCTATTACCCCAAAAGGCTTCCCCATATTTTCAAAGCCAAAGGGCGCATAGCAAAGGGTATGATATCTGCCAACAGTATATACCATCCGACTTCCCGCATAACTGTGTGTTGCACATTCCGGTATATAAAGCGGATTATTGTCTCCTGTAAAGCTTCTGCACACATCGTTAAAGTAGGGCACATAAATATCCGGACAATAGATATCTATTGAGGCTGCATTATATTTCCATATTCTGTGGTTCTTTGCAACAGGTCCGCCGCTCGGATATTCGCCCGCTGCCTCACCGGGTTTATCAAGCCATGCGTTTACCGTCATTGGGATCGGATACTCTTTTTTCCCTGCCGCCGCCACGCAACCTACATACCGGGAAATATAATAAGCACTGAACGCTTCCTCTGCTTCAGCCCCAAACACTTCCCTCCATGTACCTGTGCATCCAGCCACTGCCATTGCAAAATCCTGCGGCACTTCCGCTGCAAAGAGTGCATCCGCTTCATCAGACTGCTCTCTCGCTGCGCCCAAAAGTCCTGTTTCATTTTCCACCTGAATGGTTATAACCGTCTGCTCCTTTTCGTCAATATCCCTAATATAGGCCATT
This sequence comes from Lachnospiraceae bacterium, assembly GCA_014803415.1. GTDB lineage: Bacteria > Bacillota > Clostridia > Lachnospirales > Lachnospiraceae > Suilimivivens. The sequence goes on along the minus strand of JAAVBZ010000010.1, from coordinate 205,168 downwards.
AACTTTCCAAAGGCTCTGGCATCCGCTTCCATAGCGGCTTCGCACAGATAAGACAACGTTGTATAAGGCTGTTTCATTCCTATAGGCATGACGGCCTTATTTTTCCCTTTTACGATCTGCCCGCGTCTAAACCTTTTCAAATCTCTTTTTACCCACGGCGGCGCATACATACACTGGGCATTTTTCCATGTGCCAAACCACAATAAGCCTATCTTCTTTCCCCTTGCACGCGCCTGTTCTACGATACCATCCACTATGGAAAAGTCAAATACGCCCTCCTGCGGTTCTACCATTTCCCATGTTACAGGAAGAAGCAGACTGTTCATTCCAAGAGTTTCCGCTTTTTCCCAAACCTGCTCCATGCATTCTATTGATGATGAATTTGAATTATGCACCTCTCCTGCGAGCATAAGAAAAGGCTTGTCATTTACGATCAGTCTTTTTGTGTTGTTATATTCTTCTAAATGTGGTATTGACATCCTTCATTCCTCCCTAAACTTCAATTTCTATCTATACTATATACTTAACGAGCAAACTTTTATATTCATCTGTTCAGTTCTCAACTTATTTATTTAAGCACATCATATATGCGAATCTCTACGCCCAGTCGCGTCCCTGAACCTCTGAACGGAAACGCTGTTGGCTCAGATAAGGTCCGAGAACGGGCGAATCAGTCATAAAACGGGGATAGGCGTGGAAAAAAGGATCGTTTCTCATTACCTCAGCCAGATAACCATTGTTTTCAACAAAAATATGACATTCGTTCCCCTCACTGTCCATGCCCTTGAACATATATTTTGCGCACATATTCCGGCTTCCCGCAGGATTTTCCACCTGTACATCGCAGGCACCGGGAAGAGTCCTGCCGCTAAACAGTTCCGATTCAACGGTGGCCGTAAAGGGAATAAAAGATACCCCGCCGTAGGGACACATCATATCCGAACATTCCTCTGGGTTAGTATACACTTTAAAAATCATAATTGGTTCTGTCATCTCATGCCTCTTTCTTCTATATGCTGTTTATTGATCCTGATATTCGTTCTGCATATATTTCCGGATCAGATATACCGGTGTACAGCTCCATGCATGGCAGTAACTGTTCACGATCGACATGCCATATGGAGAATAATCCGGCTGATCCGGATCAAAGGCTTCCCAATAAGTATCCGCTCCGAGACCGATCATCATTCCCCAGTAATATTTCATCAGCGTGACCGCTTCCTTATGCAGATCCGCCTCGAAAAGAGCTTCCACAATATGATGGTACATATACGGGGTTGCTATGCCTTTTACCGGAAAAAACTCCTTTACAGTCTTCGTCATGACGGCTTTATTTTCCTCATCTGTCATGACATGGGACAGAACCATCCATACCTGGCTGGCAATATTGTATTCATTATCACCCGTTACAAAGAGCATCCGCTCCCTGTCAAATAACTGCTCCCTCGCATAATTGGAGATTAGTGNCANTTTTTCCTCATATTTTGTTTTCTGNTCCTCTCCTGCTATGGCCGCAAGTNCAAGAAACTGTTTTAACACATAAATAACCTCACCCTGCCCGGCCGTATCCTTATTAAAATCATTGGACCAGTCCACAAACACTGGATAATTTTTATCAGTGACAAGTTTTCCGTTTTCATCGATCATAGTGAGTGTAAGATCTATCTGTGCCTTCGCAACAGGATACAATTCCTTTACAAGCTCCTGAACAGACTGTTGGTCTGAATGGGCTTTATACAGGTCATATANGGTAGATATAAAAAACAGGCTGTATTCAAACAGGAACGTGTCATCCGGCATATTCTGAGGCTTCACAAATACATTGGCGGCAATTTTTCCCTCCTTGGTTGTCATGCCCGCAAAGAGATACAGGCAGCGTTTCACCAGCTCAATATTATCAAAGGTTGCATAGTTGGCAAGAGNCTGGAGCCGCAGGTCGCCGAGCCATAACCTCCTGTCCCGCTTGGGTCCGTCCTCGAATACATCCTGCATACAGTCCGCCAGCGTTTTTACACCTACATCGTATATCTTCTGCAGCTGCTTATCGGCAATCGTTACTTTCGGAAGCCTCGCCATATCTGCCGAACTTTCCGCGGTCAGAACCGGTGAGGAAAATACTGCCNGCCATTTTGGTGATGTATCCAACACCTTTATTTCCACATACCGGAAGCTGTATCTCCTTGGGAGTTCTAAAGTGACGGGAAGCTCGTCGATATGTATGATTTCCTCCTGAATCCATGATCTGCTGAGCCATCCGTCATATTCAGACGATTCCTGCATTAGCTCCACAGGCATCTCTGCAAANCGAAACTGAAGCATCAATGGTGCGTCCATGGGTGAACCTGCTGAATCAATANCAACCTGAAAACGTCCGACATAGTGATCCCCAAAATCCAGAATCAGCTTTTCGTCTCTCTTGAGTCCATACTCTTTCAGTTTTTCAAGCTGCATCCCATTCTCCGCCACCCAATACCCATTCANTTTCGTNTTGTCCTCAACCACATCNACGATTCGCCTGGGGCTTACCTTGAAATGCTGTATTTNCGGGCGGTTTGCCTCGGCCTTTGCAAGCAATGCCTCATCATGTCTGAATTCTATATTACTGTTGATCTGAAAAGTAAAAGCCATATAAAAACCCCTTTCCTGTTCATTGTGTTATCCCTCTATGAACTAAATATAACAGAAAACANCGGAAAAAGTAACAAAAAATCCAAGCTAAACAGTTACAGTTGTCAGAAAGTATTGCTAACTTACCAAAATTCACATATAATATTTCTATCAATTTAAGGAGGTATTTCCTATGCACTCACCCTTAGAAATTGCCAGAAATTATGTAGAAGTCAGTATACATAAAACCCATTTATCTGCTTTTAAGATGGTTATCCTGGGTATGTTCGCCGGTTTCTTCATCGGTTTTGCAGGTATTGGTTCCACNACNGTTTCTTCCACTGTCAGCAACCCTTCCGTGGCTAAGCTGTTAGGCGCAGTGATATTTCCCGCAGGTATGGCNATGGTTCTGATTGCCGGAAGCGAGCTTTTTACGGGAAATACATTGATCATTTTAGCTGTTCTGGAGAAAAAGATCACGATGATGAAAATGCTGAAAAACTGGTTTTTTGTTTTTATCGGTAATTTTCTTGGAGCGGCGCTGGTGGCTTTCGGCGTAGTCTATGGGCATACGCCCGATCTGTTTAACACNGATCTGGCAAGCAGCATTGTAGCAGCAGGTGCGGCNCGATGTAACTTAAGTTTTTCAGAAAGTCTGGTCCGGGGNATCTTATGCAATGTGCTGGTATGTATAGCAGTGTGGATGTCCTTTGGAGCTAAGAATGTATCCGGTAAATTAATGACCAGCTTTTGGCCNATTTTGTTATTTGTGCTTTGCGGATTTGAACACAGTGTAGCAGATATGTATTTTGGCACGGCTGCGCTGCTGACCTCCCGGGAATATGGGATTGCTGCTGAAGGATTAACGCTTATCCGGTTTTTCACNAACTGTATCATTCCCGTGACGCTTGGCAATATCATAGGCGGAGCGGGTATTGTGGGCTGTGGCTACTGGCTCGGCTATCTGCGCCATACGCCGCTTAGTCCGGTATCCAAAGAGGCTGAGCAGGAGGAACTGGATATTGCAGAAGAATACTAACAAGGAAGCAGTGTAACAGGATTTTCAGTTTTCATNATTAAAAACAAAGGAGTGAANGTTATGAATGTTGTTGTTATCGGAGGCGTTGCTGCCGGCACAAAAACTGCTGCAAAACTGATGCGTCAGGATCGCAGTGCAAAGGTCACAGTCTATACTAAGAGTAAGGATATCTCCTACGCCGGCTGCGGTCTGCCCTATTATGTGGGAGGAAGTATCGAAACCCGTGAAGAATTAATCGTCAATACCCCTGAAAAGTACACCAGTCTGACAGGGGTTGAAGTCAGAACTGAAATGGAAGCCGTGAGCATAGATGCTGCATCTAAAGCAGTCAGCTTCGCAAACGGTGAAACCGTTTNCTATGACAAACTGGTCATAGCCACAGGTGCTGTTCCCTTCATACCTGATGTGCCAGGTACCGACTTGTCCGGCGTATTCACTATGCGTACGCCTAATGATGCCATTGACCTTCGTGCTTACATAGAAAATAACCACTGCGNCAGCGCCGTAGTCGTAGGCGGCGGATTCATCGGTTTNGAGATTGCAGAAAANCTGCTGTCCAAAGGTTTNAAAGTTACCGTTNTCGATATGGCGGATCAGGTCATGCCTAACTTGTTTGACACAGAAATGGCTGCATATATCCGCCGTCAGTTACAGAATAAAGGTATCCGGATCGTTACCGGCGCAGCTTTGGAAGCAATCCTTGGTAATGAGAAAGCCACCGGTATCCGCACCAGCGTAGGNATCTTCGAGGGCGATCTGGTAGTACTTGCCATCGGCGTTCGTCCCGCTACCGCTTTTCTGTCGGAGTCTGGCCTTGAAATGAATCGGGGTACCATCTTAGTAGATGACCATCAAAAAACAAACCTGAATGACATATATGCGGTGGGCGACTGCGCGCAGGTCTATAACCGCATCACCGGCAAAGGACAATGGTCCGCCATGGGCTCTACTGCCAATATCACAGGACGCTGCCTTGCCAAGAATCTGACCGGTAAGGACTCTGTCTATGGCGGTTGCCTGGGCACCGGCGTTGTGAAGCTGACAGACGATCTGAACGCCGGCCGCACCGGTCTGACCGAAGCGCAGGCAAAAGAAGCAGGCTATGACGTTATCACAGTTACCTGCGTCACGGATGATAAAGCACACTACTATACAGACGCCTCTACCTTCGTCACCAAGCTGATCGCTGACAAAAACACCCATAAGCTGCTGGGTATTCAGGTTCTGGGCGCAGGCGCAGTAGATAAGATGGTGGATATCGCTGTCACCGGCATCGCTATGAACGCGGCGATCGAAGATTTTGACACATTGGACTTCGCCTATGCGCCGCCCTTTTCCACTGCCATTCATCCTTTTGTACAGGCATGTTATATACTGGAAAACAAGATGAGCAGTTCTTTTGAAACTTTTACGCCCGCAGAGTACTCTGCAGGAAAAGCCAAAGATTATCGTGTCATCGACGCCCATCCGGCTGCCACTATTCCCGGTGCAAAATGGATCGATCTGGGCAAAGTTACCGCACCCATCGATGGTATCGGGACAGAGGAAAAGCTGCTGCTCGTATGCGCTAAAGGCAAGCGGGGCTACTTCCTGCAAAACCGTTTAAAAGCTTTGGGTTACACCAACACCCGCGTTTTAGAGGGCGGTGCCTTTATCAATAATGTCAAAGTACAGTTTACCGGCGGCGTTCTGCCTCCGGAAGAAATTAAGCGCGTGAAAGCTTTGGGCTGCCTCCAGGATAAGCGTTATCCCGATGTTTTCAATGTCCGCGTCATCACCCGCAACGGCAAGATCACTGCGGACGAACACCGTACCATTGCCGAGGCTTCTGAACTCTTCGGCTCAGGCGCTGTTACCATGACTACCCGTCTGACACTGGAGATCCAGGGCGTTAAGCATGAGAACATCCAGCCATTGATCGATTATTTAAATGAACACGGTCTCACCACCGGCGGCACCGGCTCGCTGGTACGGCCTGTTGTTTCCTGCAAAGGTACTACCTGTCAGTATGGTCTTGCTGATACCTACGGTTTATCTGAAAAACTGCATGAACGGTTCTATGTAGGTTATCATGGTGTGACTCTGCCTCACAAGTTCAAAATTGCCGTAGGCGGCTGTCCTAACAACTGTGTGAAACCCGATCTGAATGATCTGGGGATCATCGGTCAACGTGTTCCTATGGTAGACTTTTCGAAATGCCGTGGCTGCAAGAAGTGTCAGGTTGAAGAGAACTGTCCTGTCAAGGTAGCCAAGGTAGTCGATGGCAAGGTTCGCATTGAGCCTGATGCCTGCAACAACTGCGGCCGCTGCAAGGGCAGATGTCCATTCGGTGCGCTGGAGGAATATAAAGAAGGCTTCAAAATCTATATCGGCGGCCGTTGGGGCAAAAAGGTTGCTCACGGCACTCCTCTGACTAAGATTTTCAGCAGCGAGGAAGAAGTACTGGATGTTGTGGAGAAGGCAATTCTTCTGTTCCGCGACGAGGGTATCTCCGGCGAACGCTTTGCCGACACTGTCAGCCGTCTGGGCTTTGACTATGTTAACGAAAAGCTGCTTTCCGATACGATTGATAAAACTGCGATTTTACAGAAAACCGTAAAAGGCGGTGCAACCTGTTAACCAAATATTTTAGTCAGTATTATATATTATAAAGTTAAGATTAATCTGCCGGATCGCATAAGACGATGAAGGGCTTTGAAACGATTTCTCTTTCCACTGCGGTAAGGGAATTCTATGCCCTTTCGTCTGTTGCGATCTTTTTTCATGACAGAAAGGAAAAGACTTGTGAAAAAATTAAGTTTCATTATTATGCTATGCTGCTTTTTGTTTCTGACCGCCTGCGGCAGTTCTGCCAACGCGCCGCTCTCCTTGGAAACGGATTCGGAAACGGCAGTGACGTTTACAGATGACTATGGCCGTCAGGTGACGATAGACCGTCCGGAGCGGGTGGTCTGCCTGATCGCCAGCTTCGCGGATATTTGGTATCTTGCCGGCGGCGTAGACAGAATCGTCGCTACGACCGACTCTACCTGGACCTATTTTGATCTGCCCCTTAGGGAGGATATTGTCAATCTGGGCGCTGCCAAGGAGCTGAACTTAGAAGAACTGATCGCCTGCGATCCTGACTTTGTCCTGGCAAGCTGCGGCACAGACCGAAATGCAGAACTAGAGTCTGCCTTTGATGAAATGGGAATTAATACAGCGTATTTCGCTGTCAACACCTTTGAAGATTATCTGCGAATGCTTAAGATCTGCACGGAAATTACCGGCCTTTCCGAAAATTACGAAACATACGGTACCGCAGTCCAGTCACAGGTAGAAAGCGCCCTTGCAAGAGCAGACGGTTCGCGTCCCAGTATTTTATATATCCGGGCTACCGGAAGCAGTTGTAAGGTAAAGAACAGTGAAGGGAGCGTACTTGGAGAGATGCTCTCCAATCTGGACTGCGAAAATATTGCAGACAGAGAAAACAGCCTTTTAGAGCAGCTCAGTATAGAATCCATCCTGCAAAATGATCCTGACTATATCTTTGTAGTATTGCAGGGTTCAGACCCTGCTGATGCGCAGGCAGTTTTGGAAACCACGCTTTTGCAAAATCCCGCCTGGGCTTCTCTGACTGCTGTGCAGGAAGGACGCTATTATGTGATGGACCAAAACCTTTACAATCTAAAACCAAATGAAAGATGGGGGGAAGCCTATGAGAAGCTTGCGGATATTCTCTACCCGGCACAGTAATGGTATTTTCTTTGCCGGATTGTGCCTTTTGACCTTAATAGCTGCGGCAGGCAGCCTGTGGATCGGTTCCGTGAAGCTGTCTCCTTTACAGGTGTTTGATGTGCTGACTGGAAGGGAGGCTGATTCCATTGCTGCACGAATCATACTTTACAGCCGTCTGCCCCGTACCTGCGCTGCAATGCTGGCGGGTGCGGCACTGGCAGTTTCCGGTGCGGTCATCCAGACGGTTCTGAACAACCCTCTTGCGTCTCCCGGCGTTATCGGCGTTAATTCCGGCGCAGGGTTTGCCGTGGCCTTAGTCTGCGCTGCCTCGCCGCTGGCACAGCAGTATACGCCGCTTGTGGCATTTTGCGGTGCGCTTACAGGCGTTCTTCTGGTAACCACATTATCCCAGCGCACCGGTGCTTCCCGTATGACTGTGGTTCTTGCAGGCGTCGCCATATCCGCCCTGTTCAGCGCCGGTATTGATGCTGTGGTCACACTGGTGCCTGATGCAGTAAACGGCGTTACAGATTTTCGTATCGGCGGCTTTAGCGGCGTTACCATGGCACAGCTTACTCCTGCTGCCATCTTGATCCTTGCCAGTTTGGGAATCGCACTCTCCCTCTCTCAGCAGATGGACATCCTTGCACTGGGCAGTGATACAGCCCAAAGCCTGGGTCTTCCTGTACAGTTTGTGCGCTTTATCTTGTTGGTTTTGGCTGCGGCTTTAGCAGGTGCAGCAGTAAGCTTTTGCGGACTGATGAGTTTTGTAGGACTGATCGTCCCCCACTCTATACGGTATTTATCGGGTGAGAACAGTCTTCCACTATTACTTTTTTCCGCCCTGGGAGGCGCTTTCTTTGTAACGGTATGTGATCTGCTGGCAAGAATATTATTTTCGCCGTTTGAGCTGCCTGTTGGGATTATTCTTGCATTTGCAGGAGTCCCATTCTTCCTGTGGCTTCTCTTCAAACAGAAAGGAGTTCGCACATGATTCAACTTAACAATCTTTCTGCCGGGTATTTTGGAAGCCCTGTAATACAGAACATTACGATGAATTTTATGCCGGGGAAGGTCACCGTTCTGCTGGGTCCCAACGGCAGCGGGAAGTCCACTCTTCTGAAAGCTGCGCTTGGTCTGCTGCCAGCCATGAATGGCGAGGTTTTGTATGACGGCGTGAATATCCGGCAGATGAAATACCGGCAGATTGCCCAAAAAGCAGCATTCCTGACTCAAAGCCGGAACACGCCGGCTATTGCGGCACTGCGGCTGGTTCTGCATGGACGTTTCCCCTACCTGACCTATCCCAGACACTACAGCCGGCAGGATTATGCCATTTCCCGCAAAGCCATGGAGTCCACAGGCAGCCTGCAGCACGAAGATACCAATGTCAGCCAGCTCAGCGGCGGTCAGCGTCAGGGNGTATACTTAGCNATGGCGCTNGCCCAGGATACCCAAACTATTTTCATGGATGAGCCTAANACCTATTTAGATATCAGCCGTCAGTTTCAAATGATGCAGACTGCCCATTCCCTTGCNNGGGAAGGAAAGGCTGTCGTACTGGTGCTTCACGATATTTTATTGGCGCTGCGTGAAGCAGANTGCATTGCGGTATTTCANGANGGCNGCCTTCTTTGCTGCAACACGCCGGATTCCATTTACCAAAGCGGTATCCTGACGCAGGTGTTCGGCGTAGGCGTACACCGCATGAATACCGCCCACGGCACGCAATATTACTGTATACCAATGGAGATGTAACAATGACTTATTTTCCCATGTTCGTAGATTTAAAAAATAAACCTGTTCTNATNGTAGGCGGTGGAACTGTGGCCCTTCGTAAGCTGCAAAAGCTGATGCCNTACNGTGTGNTTCCCACCGTGATCGCACCCCANATNCTGCCTGAGATTGAANNGATTCCTGATGTGAANCTNCGNANACGCACCTTCAGNGNTGCTGATCTGCGNCCGCGCCCTTTTCTGGTCATTGTGGCNACAGANAATAAAGCTGCAAATCACAGCATCTCCGTTCTCTGCAAAAAACGCCGCATTCCGGTGAATGTGGCAGATGATCCGGCGCTTTGCAGTTTCCTGTTTCCCGCTTTGGTACAACAGGGTTCCTTCTCAGCGGGAATCTCCACCGGCGGAGCAAGCCCTGTGGCGGCGGCATATTTTAAAGAACGGCTGAAGGAATTGCTTCCGGAAGGTTTAGACAAGCTTCTTACCTGGCTGGAGTCTCTGCGCCCGGAACTGAAAGCTTCCATACCGGAACAGAATAAGCGCGCNGCCATATTTCGCAGACTGTTTGATGCCTGCATGGCAAAAGGCACGCCCCTTACACAGGCGGAAACGGAAAAATATATTACCGGTACACCTCTTGGCAGCGTTGCCTTAGTGGGTGCCGGCTGCGGCAAAGCAGATCTGATCACCATNCGCGGCTTNCGGCTGCTGCNNCAGTGTCAGGCAGTGGTGTATGATGANCTGATCGATCCGGCCNTGCTGGATGCAGCNCCGGAATCCGCTAAGCGCCTCTATATGGGTAAGCGCAGCGGATCACACNCCGCGNCACAGACTGAAATCAACCAAAAGCTTATCGAACTGGCACGCTCCGGCCTGCAGGTGGTTCGNCTAAAAGGCGGGGATCCCTACCTCTTTGGNCGTGGCGGCGAAGAAATGCTGGCCTTAAAAGCGGCCGGAATTCCCTGTCAGGAGGTTCCGGGCATTCCATCTGCGATCGGTATCGCGGCTGAGGCGGGAATTCCNGTTACCCATCGGNGAATAAGCCATAGTCTGCATATTATTACAGCCCATACCGCCGACACGNCGGATGGATTGCCGGCAGATTTTGATACGCTGGCAAAACTGTCAGGTACACTGGTATTTCTAATGGGCTTAGAACGACTGNCTGTCATCACCGCGCGGCTNCTGNCCGCCGGCAAAGACGAAAACACACCTTCTGCTGTGATCTCCGGCGGCAATGCGCCAAATCCNGTTCGGGTCCGGGCGCCCCTTTCCCAATTGGAACAGGCCGCNAANAATGCCAATGTATCCGCACCGGCAATCATTCTCGTTGGCGATGTGACGGCTATGGACCTATCCGCCCTGTCTGATCCGCTGCACCTGCATTGTCAAAACCATAGTACATGACCAAAAGACAAGGTGGTGATCAACATGAAATATAATATTGTAATTTGTGATGATGAGCAGGATCAAATTAAGCATATTGCTTCCATAGTATCGGCATGGAGTGCACAAAACAGTTATACTTGTGATGTCACCGCCTTTACGAAAAACACTTGAATGAGGTGCGGAGCATCCACAAGGAAATGAGAGGCTATAAGCACGATTTTCACCATCATCTGCAAACCCTGAAAGGGCAGCTTGAAGCAGGTGAGATNGAACGTGCGCTTGCTTATATTGAACAGCTTGATACCAGGCTGATGAATGTGGATACTCTGCTAAAAACAGGTAATGTATCGCTTGATGCCATTTTATCCGCAAAGATTGCTCAGGCAAAAGCAGAAAATATTGCAGTGACCGTCAAGGCCAATGTGCCCGATTCATTAACTGTTTCGGATCTGGAATTAAGCATTATCATTGGGAATCTGCTCAACACCGCGGGGTCAAAAAGGCAGAAAAGGGGATCCCTATTTATCACACACAAGGATGGCGTTCACGGTTTCGGCCTGCGTCGCGCTGAGGCAATCCTTAAGGAACATGGCGGATGGGTCAAATACAACAGAGAAGACGGTGCCTTTACCTCAGAGTTTTTAGTACCAGCTGTAGAGTAATCTACAATTCGTGCACTGACAAATACAATTAGTGCACAGATTTTTTATTCTGTCATTGCCTGTGTCAGAATGTATGCTAAGGGAGGGATACTGAATATGAAAAGAGCTGATAAAAGTTCGCAGGATGAATTGGATCGCTGCCATTATTCTGTGGCCCGCAATATTTTGTATTGCCTCAACAACACTATCCAGTGCTATTTTCCGTTACTATGCTGGTGCNTNCTTACTATATTGATAAAGGTGCTGATTCCGGTATTATCAACTTATTTGCCTAAAACAATCATTGAAATAGTAACTGCAGAGCGCACTTTGCAGGAATTGGTAATTTCTATTCTTGCCTTTACGGGCAGCATAACCATACTATCAGGCGCCAATAAATTTCTGACAAAATTTATTTACCATCAGAAATATAAAATGAATACTTTTTANCTTAAACGTGTGGCACTCAAAGGGCTGACAACCGATTATATCAATCAGGAAAACGGAATATTCAGGAAGCTCCAAACGGAAAGTTTTATGTGCTGCAATGGAAATTATTCCCCGCTCTCAAATATATATGATGCCTTGATCGATCTGTCTACAGACATTTTAGGATTATCNGTTTTCTGGGCAATTCTTGTACANCTNAATTGGGGNATCATCATTTTCCTGNTCATCACAACTATGACCAGCTATTTNCTGAATCAAAAGATAATTAAGTGGACTGCCGCAAACAATCAGGAACGGATAAGTTATCAGCAGCGGATCGACTATATTAATCGTATCTCTGGTGATATTCGTTCAGCAAAAGATATTCGTCTTTACCAAATGGCTGTATGGTTCTCTGATATCTATAAAAACAATATGAATGGNCTTGCCGGATGGTATAANCGGCTTACAGGCAAACTCTTTGGCGTAGCTGTATATGACAGTGGATTGGCCTTACTCCGCGAAAGCGCTGCCTATCTATATTTACTTTATCTCATATGGCACAACCAAATATCTGTTGCAGATTTTATTTTGTATTTTAGTGTAGTAACAGGTTTTTCAGCATGGCTGTCCAATATTTTTTCGCAGATATCCTTACTGAACCAGATAAACCTGAAGATTAATTATTTTCGTTCGTATCTGGAATATCCGGAAACATTCCACAGAGACAATAATTTAAAGTGCCCTGCGGATGATGGTCCGAAGTTAATCGAGCTTAAAAATGTAAGTTACAAATACGAGGGCTCCGAATGCTATGCTTTACACAATATCAACTTAACAATCGTTCCCGGAGAGCACATCGCAATTGTTGGACCAAACGGTGCCGGAAAAACAACGCTTGTCAAGCTGATCTGCGGATTGATTGATCCCACTGAGGGGCAGGTATTCTATGACGGCGTTGATATACGAAAGTACGATCGAATTGAATTCTACAAACTGTTTTCTGCTGTATTCCAGCAGTTCAGCATCATGCCTATGACTATTGAAGAAATTGTTTCCGAAACTTTGCCTGAAAACATAGATCACAATAAAGTGAAAAACTGCTTAACCACTGCCGGCCTTTGGAATAAGATTGAACAACTTACAAATGGCGTAAAAAGCCAATTCGGAAAAACAATATACGATGATGGTATGGAATTTTCCGGAGGGGAGGTTCAGAAATTATTATTAGCCCGNGCTNTATACAAATGCGCGCCCGTTATGCTGCTTGATGAACCTACCGCTGCTCTCGATTCGATTGCTGAAAGCATTCTATATGANAANTACAATAANATCAGTGCANAAAAAACTACCNTATTTATTTCACACAGGCTTGCCAGCACNAGTTTTTGCGATCGCATCATACTGATCGAAAACGGGACGATATGCGAGGAAGGTACTCACAATGAACTGCTTGNTNTAANTGGAAAGTACNACACTCTGTTTGAAATGCAAGCNAAATATTACAGAGAGAAAANGAATGAAAGGAAGGTGTCAGAATGAAAAGAATATCAATTCAGAAAAGAATTTCTGTCACGATGCGTGGTTTTTCAATCCTCAAGCANTATTGTCCCGGCCTTGCACAGGGAAAAGCATTCTATGAGCTGATCAATTCTATTTTGCCTTTCATCTCCGTTTGGTTTACTGCACAGATCATTAATGAAATATCTGCCCAAAGAAGGATTAAAACAGTTTTAGTATATGTTTTTGGTGNTGTTTNGATNNATTTCATTTGTGCGGTGCTAAAGAGTATTATTGATCGGNTCTGTAATGAAAAAGAATCACAAATGTGGAGCTGGTTTGGAAAAATCTTCTCNGACAAGCAAATGTCTCTTGATTTTNTTGATTTAGAAAATGCNGCGATCCAACGCAGACGNCAGGAAGCTGAAGAAAACCTTTATATGTTTGGCAACGGTCTGGCACAGCTTGTTTGGGGTATTTCTGCACTGGTCCGAACTTCGGTGAACATATTGGCTTCCCTTATTATGACTGTCCCCCTCTTTGTATCCAAATCCGGAAATAAAGTAATAGATCATCCGGGCTTTATCCTGATCGTCTTGACCTGTATCATGTCAGGCGGTTTATGCAATTCAAAGGCAACGATAAAAGAAAATGAAGTATTCATGAAATGGTGCAAAAATACAGTCTGGTTTAATCGAGTATTCATGTTTTTTGGCAAAGATTTGTATATGAATCCGGAAAAGGCAAAAGACGTTCGAATATACGAGCAAAATATTATCGCAGAAAAAATGTTGAATAAACTCACCCAACACGAAAGAGAAAACCAATCCGATATTTTCAAAATGGCACTCTATCCTGCCATCGCCTATATCATTATCGGACTGGCGAATGCTGCATGCTGCCTGTTTGTTGCGGCAAAAGCCTTATTCGGCGCTTTTGGCGTTGGAAGCATCGTGCAATACATTGCAGTTTTATCACGGCTGGGAGAAGGACTGCAGGAATTAATGTATATGTTGTCCGATAATGAAGTATATTGCACCCACTTGCAGAGTCTATTTGAGTATCTTGATATACCCAATAATATGTATAAGGGTTCATTGACCGTTGAAAAACGGGACGACAACGAATACTATGTAGAGTTTAGAGATGTATCTTTTAAATACCCTGACACGGACACATATGTCCTCAGGCATTTGAATCTGAAATTTAAAGTCGGTGAAAAGCTGGCTGTTGTGGGGATGAACGGATCTGGTAAAACCACGTTTATCAAACTGATGTGCCGTTTATACGACCCAACAGAAGGTGAAATACTGCTTAACGGAGTAAACATTCAAAAATATGACTACGGCGAGTATATGTCAATATTCTCCGTGGTTTTTCAGGATTTCCGTTTATTTTCCTTAAGCCTTGGGCAAAATATCTCCGCCAGTGCTTCTTATGACAGTGAAAAGGTGAGAAAATGCCTGAAAAAGGCAGGCTTTGACGAGCGGCTCAGCTCTATGCCAAATGATCTGGAAACTTATCTTTACAAAGACTTCGACACAAATGGCGTGGAAATATCAGGCGGTGAAGCACAAAAGCTGGCTCTCGCCCGCGCGCTCTATAAAGATGCACCCTTTATCATCCTTGATGAACCCACAGCTGCTCTCGACCCGCTTTCGGAATATGAGGTTTACAGCAAATTCAATGAAATCGCCGGCGGCAAAACTGCAATTTATATCAGTCATCGCCTTGCGTCGTGTCGTTTTTGCGATAAAATTGCCGTATTCCATGCAGGAGAAATTGTCCAAAAAGGAACCTATGAAGAACTTCTTGCCGATAATAAGGGAAAATATTATGAACTTTGGAACGCCCAATCACAATATTATACAACGCAAAATGCTTGAAAGGAACAATTTAAGCTTCAGCACTCTCATGCTTTATAAACCCCTTTGTCTTCCATTTTCCTGACTGCCAACGCAATACCATACCTACTGCACGCACACATTCATCACTGGCAATCCCTATGTAAGCGCCTACTGCCAAAAGATTCAGTTGTATCCCAAAAAACCATGTGCCGCCTACCATACAAAGATACATAAACACCACTGCCATAATTGTAGTAAAAAGGGCATCCCCGCTGGTCTTTAAAGCCTGTCCAAATACCAGGTTTGTCACACGTCCTATTTCAAGCACAATATCGATCGCCAGAAGCTTTCCNACCAAAGCTATCATCTCCGGATCGTCTGTAAATACCCGAATCAGATAATTTGAACTCAGCGCAAATACAGCTTCAAGCCCTGCCGCTATGCATATGCCAATACAAGCAACCTTTTTNGTNCCCTTGTCACAGGCTTCATAATCCCCCTCGCCAATTCTCCACCCTGTCATGATGGCATTTGCCTGTGCCAACGCCGCTCCGGCACAATAAGAGAAATTAGTGATCTGAGATGCATATGCCCTCGCNGTCACGTTCANTCCCGCCTCATCCATCTGATTTAAAAACCGGATCGTAAGCGTCATAGCCACATTGTACAAGGTAGTTTCCAAAGCAGATGGCAGACCTACCTTTATGATCTGAGCAAATACTTCTCTATTTTTTATCCTGGCCGGATCTTCTTTTGCTTTGATCAAAAGCCTTGCNGCCACAACAATGACCACAAGATTCAAAGCTCTTGATATGACAGTAGCGGCAGCCACTCCTGCCACGCCGCTTTTGAATACAAATAAGAAGACCGCATTGAGACACAGATTCACAACATTGGCCAATAANGAAGCGATCAGCGGCTGTCTGGTATGTCCAAAAGCCCTCAGATANCTTGAAAAAATGGGAATCAANGCATTTAAAAAGCAGAANCCTCCCACTATCCTCAAATAAATCTTTGCATGATCCATCAGAAGCGGCGCTACTCCCACAACTTCCAATATNCTTCCTGAAAAAGANCCTAAAAATATTGCCAGAACAACGCCGAANGAAAAATTAAATATNGCNCCCAGCTGCCTTGCCTGATATGCTACCCCGATTTTTTTTGCCCCGATATACTGTGTCATCACAGCTATCATACCTGATGAAACAACACTGAACATGATNATAAAAACACTAATATATGTATTTGCCGTACCTACTGCACCCACGGCATNNTCCCCCACAGNGGAAAGCATAATGGTATCCACCATACCCGCCANCATATNGCATAAAGTTTCCAANGCGATCGGTATATATAGTTTGGTAAATGATTTCATCAGATTTACACC
Source organism: Lachnospiraceae bacterium (assembly GCA_014803415.1). Lineage (GTDB taxonomy): Bacteria > Bacillota > Clostridia > Lachnospirales > Lachnospiraceae > Suilimivivens. The sequence continues at coordinate 188,876 of JAAVBZ010000010.1, read as the reverse complement.
TCGTTCTCCTNCCTGTTCCTTTTGGGTCTTCCCTTTATTCCACAAGCACCGCTGCCTCATAGTCTCCTAAGCAGCCTGAAAAATGCTGGCCGCTCACAAGGTTTCTTCGGCCTTCCAGATCCGGCAGTTCAACCTTCCCCTGCTGCATATGAAAAATTACTATTATNTGCTGATCCTCCAAATGTCTTTCCATATAAAGNAGTCCTTCTGTATCATCTGNNTATTCTTTTACAATATCACCTGCTGTCAAAACTGTATACTCATGCCTGATNCNGATAAGCTTNTGATAGTAGCGAAAAATCTCCTTATCTTGTCTTCCTTCCTCCCATANCATCCCCCTCCTNCAATCAGGGTCAGGTCCTCCNCCCAGGCCTACCTCATCACCATAATAAATCATTGGCATNCCGGGAAGCAGGATCTGCAGTGCCGCTGCCAGCTTCTGCTTTTTTATATTGTTTTCAACACTATGGNAAAACCTTGCTGTATCATGACTGTCTATAAAATTCCATAGATACCCNTCCAAAGCCTTATTCAAATTNCCCTTCATAAAATTGAGCTGNCCNGCAAATGAACTCGCACTCAATTTCTCTTCCACGAGAATATCTTTCACTGCATGATAAAANTGGTAATTCATAATGCTGTCCCATTCGTCGCCTTCTAAAAAGTCACCGGCAAAATGCCAAATTTCGCCAACGATCAAANCATCCTTCTTTACCGCCTTTATCTCTCTTCTNAATCTCTTCCAGAAAGCATGATGTATCTCATCCGCCACATCTAANCGCCAGCCGTCAATATCACATTCCTTTATCCAATAAGAAGCTACATCAATGACATAATCTGCTGTTTCTTTATTCTGCAGATTCAGCTTCGGCATAAAGGCNGCATAACTGAATGTCTTATAATTGGGCTTTTTTCCCCATTCCATCACNAGNGGGAAATCCTCAATATAATACCAGTTCAGATANTTGGATTTTTCTTTCTTTTCTCTGATATCTTTAAAAGCAAAGAAATCGACTGNCGTGTGNTTAAATACNCCNTCCANAATNACNTACATTCCAAGNCCNTGGGCCTTGCTTACAAGCTCCTTTAAATCTTCCTTGGTTCCAAAAGACGGNTCAATNCNATAATAATCGTCTATATTATATTTGTGACTGGAATTGGANNTGAAAATNGGTGTCATATAAAGAATNTCCGCACCNANCTCCTTTATGTAAGGCAATCGCTGGATNATACCCCGAAGAGATCCCTTTAGATCAGCCTTGTGGNCTATNGGAGCCTGATACCAGATTTCTTCCGGGATATCCTTATCTGTGGCAAAACGNGACGGAAAAATCTGATATANNACCTTATTTTTCGCCCAATCAGGCAGTTCAAAGATTTCCTCCTCCCTGAGATTCTGTGGACAGTCAAACATCTTATCAATATCNGTGATACATTCNTCATANAAATTGTGATTTCCGTAATAANTCACTTTTCCTGATGTATCTTCTATCTCAAAAAAATACCTGAGACAGACCACATCAATGTCNATGATCACCTCANAGTAATCAATATAATTATCAGAATNNGCAANCTGCATCCNCTGCTCCTGCCTTGTATCCATAAATCGGATCGGGAGATACTTATCCTGCCTNTGAAGGATAACCTTTGCCACATCCCCTTTTTTNGTCTCAANCCGGAACAAAAAACGTCCCTTCTCCACTGCATAACAATATTTTTTATCTGCAAAATGTCTGATAGCTGAATACTCCATGTTTTCTCTCTTCTTTCCTGCATCCTTGTGACATTAATNTTACCATACTTGCATTGTACTCTTATTCATATTATAATTCTTGTAAAATATCCTTATNTTTTTAGCACAATCCTATTTTTGAATCGTCAACCAGTCGCTTGGAGGTCACTTATGGACAATACACCTATGCATGAAACCAAAATACACGGAATGATCACCTTTCCTTACATTATCTATCAGGGAAATATTCCCACATGGTTTCCCTCCTTTCCCCTGCACTGGCATGACGATTTNGAGTTGATCTATTGTACTGCCGGTAAGATACANGTCACTTTGTGGGGACATGCNTATACACTNTGTGCTGAGGATCTGATCGTAATTCTTCCCCATGCCGTGCATTCCATTGAACAAGCCGGCCAGGAAAGCGGAAAATACTTTAATATCATGTTTCACCCTTCTCTTTTCAAGGGNTCCGAANATGANCTCTGTTACGCCAAATATGTCCTCCCCTTTTTGACTGATGAAAAAAGTATGGAATATTTCTATCCTGCCGGTTCTTCTTTCAATCAGACTGTAACTCCCTGTATCTTGTCCCTGCTGGAGCATCGGAAGGACAGTTACTCCTCCCACGAACTACTGATCAAATCTAACCTGTTTCTTCTGCTTCATTACATAAACCAATATAGTACTGCTGCCACTAATGACAACTGTTCTTCCCAATTATCCTACAGCAGACTTAAAAATGCGCTTTACTATATCCAAAAATTTTATGACCATGAAATATCCATTCAGAAAGCAGCAGAGCAATGTGGCTTTTCAGAAAGTCACTTTATGAAGTTGTTCAAGAAATTTACAGGGATGAGCTTCAACGCCTATCTGGTGAATTACCGACTGGATCTGGCAGCAAAGCAATTATCAGAAACCAATCTTAAAGTGATCGATATTGCAGAGAATTGTGGTTTTCATAATCAATCCTATTTTACAAGGGCATTTCAGAAAAAATACCGAAAAACACCCCTTGCATACAGAAAAACGCTACAGGGAATATAATGCAAAGAGCAGGCCAATCTTAAGATTGCCGCCGGCCATGCCGGAAAAACTTACTACCATTGACGGCCCCACCGTACCACCCAGATCTCCGGCCAAAGCCAAAAATGCAAACATGGCCGTGCCTCCCATGGGACACTTCTGCGCAAAGATACTGATAGTACCCGGCCACATCTTCCACTTGAGCATATATAAAATCCACATCATATTCACCAATATAAATTCCATCGGAAATATCAGAAATATTTATTTCTTCAAAAGTGGTTTTTTTACTACCTGTTTATAATCTGCAACACTTTTAAGGTAGATCATTTCCCCAACTAAACCAACAAGCAAAATCGTTTGAGATTTCCGTAAACTTACTACAATTTCCTCTTTGTTCTTAAAATGCACATATAAAGTCGCTTTGCTATATCCGGCTGCTTTTTCTATATCGTCCATAGATGTTGCAGCAATACCTTTATCCATGAACAATACTGACGCAGAAGAAGCAATTTTTTCTCGGTGTACGCTTTTCGGTTCTTTTTTCTCCGTCTCATTGCCTGCCTGTGGAAGCAAACCGCCGCATATGGTAGTGAGCCATCTGCGGCGGTCTTTGCATATTATACTTTTATTTTCATTTAACATAATGCAGGCATAAACTTGGCAAACAGATATAACCCCTCTGAGCTTGCAAGGACTTCATGCGGTACGCCTGCCTGCATGATGGATATTGTACCGGATTCATACGGAATAGTGCTACCTGCGTTTACACACTTTCCGCTGCCCTTTATCACCTCATGCGTTTCCAACTGAGTTTCATGGATATGATTCCCAATACTGCAATCGGGAGCAATCCGCACCAAGTGGTAGCTGAACTTCCCGTCTGTGTCCTTTGCCGTTATTATGTGTTTCAGCTCAACGCCCTTAAAAGTCGGATGCCTTGACCATTCGATCTGCGCAAAGCCAGCCTCCTTTTCCGGCAAAACTAATTTTCCATTGTTAAACAATTCAAATGTATCCATTCTGCACCTCCGATAAAATATGTGATCTGTCTTACGTTTCAATCATATTCTTCGGAAGCTGTCATGTCTTGTAAAAAATTGCCCTATGTACCCTGTGCTATCTTTTTTTTGGAATGGACATATTCTGATGGGGATATCCCGACAATCCTCTGGAAAGCCTTGTCAAAATGGCTCTGGTCATAAAATCCCATTTCCGCGGCAATCCTGCTGACCGTCTTTTCCCCATCCAGCAACCCTTGTGATTTCCTTATGCGGTTCTGGATACAGAACTGGTGCGGGGTCATTCCGATATTGCTTTTGAATTTCCTTATGAGATAATATTTGCTGACAAAAATATCCGCCGCTAAAGTTTCTATGGGCAGTTCCAGTTCCGGATGGGTGGTAATTTTATCAGCCACGATTTTTATGCCTGCATCCATCTCTTTCTGGCCATTATCCCGGAGGAAGTAAACATCCTTCACAGAAATCAACAATTTCTTCCTCTGCTCTTTTTCAAAAATTCTCTGCCTCTCCGCATCCCCTAACAATTCCTTGACAATACCCTCTGCTGTTTCTAAATCTGTCTCCTCAATAAAAGCAGTTCCTACACACATAGACAGCAGACGCGCATCCTTTCCCTGACACACGGAATGTATTGCATAAGGCGGGATGATAAACACATCCTTTCTGTGGCACGCCACTTCCCTGTTTTCCATGCAAACTGTCACCGTTCCCTGCATGACCACTGATATGACATAATGCCCTACATGGTTATGGGAATCAAAGTGCTTATCAATATTCTCTGACAATACGAATTCGATTGGATACTTATCAAATTGATAGTAACGCATATTTCTTTCACTCCTATCCCATGATACCGAATAATTTTCTTTTCACATATTCTAACAGATAAATGATGCATTCTCAATAATCTGCCGTTATTCCATCTCCCTGAACGTGTCAGCCATTCCTCCCACAAGGCTCCACTGACGCTGCATATAGGATTTGAGGTTTTCCGTACTTTGCTGATACGCCTCATAAGCCATCTGCGGATTATCAAAATGTTCCATGATTGCGCAGGTGGCACAGTACCCGCTCTCCATCCCGGCTGATATCCCTTCGCCCATAGGGTTCAGAAATCCGGCAACCTCTCCGGCGAAAAAGACACGCCCCACACCGTAGTCTATATGGCACCCCGGACGGATATGCGGCATCAGCCACTTTTCGCTCCTGGTCTGCCTGTTGATACGCAGGTGTTGCTTCTCCTCCATATAAGCAACGAATCGCTCATAATAATAGCCGATCTTATCCATATCCTTCACAGATACCCCAAGCACCAGCAGGTCATCCTTTACGTTGAACCACGCATCATATTCCGACAGTTCCGGCTGTAAATAGGCATAGAAGTAATGGGAGTCTAAATCTATGCTACCCTCATTGAATGTCTGGAATGTGGTTATGTATCCGGGTACCTCCCCGGTAATCTTCCCGGCATATTGCCTGGCAATTTGCCGTTTTAATGTCCCGGCAACGCCCTCGCAGTCCAGAACGTATCTTGCTCCTTCAGTATAATTATTTTTACCGTGCAGGCTGACTTCCACAAATCCGTCCTGCTCAAAACGATATTCCTTCCCTTTGTCATTTGTGAATATCATGCCCCTGTTATCTGTCGGGGTACACATGGCGGACTCTGGCACATCCTCACCAAAATAAGTCTTAACAAGCTCCATAGATTTCTTTATCAGAACGCCCGAACAGGACTTATACCTTGGCATCTTGAACTTCTCCACCAGAAGAACCTTATAGCCTTTTTCCGCTAAAGCCTTAGAAGCCGTACATCCCGCAGGCCCCGCCCCGACCACTATCACATCATACATCCGCATACCATCCTCTCTGCTGTTTCCTATTATTTCGGCAGAATACCGTTCCTGCTAAAGCAAAAAACCTTCATTGATTATACCACAGAAAATTTCTATACCCTTTCGCTAAATTGTTCAAAAAATCCTATGGCATCTATAATAGAATCCTCGCTTCACAATAATTCTATGTCATGAATTTTGAATAGCCGCCTGTGCTACTGTTAGACTTTGATGACTTTTTACCCTTGGAGTAAATGATTTACCCCTTTTACCCCATCTATGAAGAATTTACCCCACCCAATATTCCGTTCGACAAATTACTGTTTTTCCCTCTTGCTAATCCTCCGGTTCCGAGGTAATATCGGACTCCACGGAAGGAAGGATTGGATGGAAAAGGAATCTGCACTGTACCAGTTGATGGTTGCCCGCATGAATGGCTGCCGCACAGCCCATCCGCCCTGTCTCTCTTTTTAGATGTGGGACTGGCTTTGAAAAAATGGCAGAGAATGGCCATGGTTGCGTACAATGGAATTAATTCATAAAAGCAAAAACAGCAGGATACTATCCCGCCGCTCTTACCGTCTATGTGTATTTACTTTTTCTCCTTTGGCTTCCTGCACTGTCCGTTCGAGCATTTCATTTTCCGGATATCTACCACCTCCGTTCTCCCGAAAAGCACGGATGCGCCTATTGGTATCTTCCAATAAACGCCTCCCCGTTAAGTCTGCTGTGCCGTTATTTATCGTTTGTTCTTTAAAAATCACTCATAGTAATCTAACTGGTGGAAATTGTTAGGAAAAATGTAAAATTCCGTTCCTGTTTTCCCGCCTATCTGCTTCCAGATAACCACCTTATAAGTCAGGGATGTATAGGTCTGCGTCCCGCCATCCTCATAGACTTTTTTGACCGGAATCAGCAGCAGAATCATCGTTATTACTGCAAAAACAATAATGAGTTTCTTTTTCACACCATGCCTCCTGAAAAGTTAATTTGTGAATCTCGCCCGTTGTATTTATGCCCTCATACTTTCGTCTCCGCTTTCGATTCCTTCTCATGCCAGCCACACCTGCGGAATACGTCAGTATCTCATCATTGTTCTCATCATACACATGGACTCCTCCGGACTGGAACTTGGCTTCATACAGCTCGCCAAACAGGAGGCGCAGCCACCGCTCGTCAGCCTCTTGTATTTCCTTCATATCTATAAAGGGATTTCTGATAAACTCTTTCCAGTTGCATCCATTCCAACAACGCCATACGCATTCAAAAAATTTCCATCAGAATCGGAATTCCGCATTACGTTTTTCATGTATGCTTCTTCCCCACGTTTGCTATTGATGTTAATGCTCGTATAACCCGAATTACCCGCATTAAAACTAATTTTCATTGACATACTATCATCCTCCCTGATAATAATATTTTTTATGCTGTTTTGTCAAACGCATATAGATACTTCTGGCGCTTTCAGTTGCTTCAACAGAATGACGCTTGCTCTTCATAAAATTATGCAAGTTCACGTATCTGCTCTACCAGTGATTGTTTTCTTAGCTGTTTTATTGTTATAAGTGAGAAAACAACCTGAATAACCAGCATCAGGACAAAAAAGCCTGCCATTTCCCATGTTGGGAACTGGTAACTTACTTCTCCAAACACGCTCATTGCGCTAAATACCTTACACACAAGGATACCTAAAAGCGTTCCGAATGAAATGGAAAGTATTAATACGCCCAGCGTATAGAGCAAACCTTCGGTCAGCAGCATCTTTGATATTTGATGATTGCTCATGCCTACGGCCTGCAGTATTCCCAATTCCCGTTTGCGGGTTAGTATGTTTGTGATAAGCGTATTCAGCAGATTAAGCACACCGAAAACGCCAATAAACAAAACGAAAATATAAACGGGAGTGCGGTAATTTTCCAACAAGTCCTGATAGCTTTCTGCCCATGCATTTAATGTGGTAACGTACACCCGCGCATTTGCCGGGAGAATTGTCCGTACTTCCTCGCGCACCTGCTCCCAATCACTGTCTTCTGTATCAAGAAGCACCTGGTAATTCAAATTTTCAACTGGCATAAGCGCAGATAATGTTTCCAATGGCATAAACAACAGCTCATAGCCGCCATACGGGATGCTTTCATCGACAATTCCCATAACAGTAGCTTCCATGCGCTCTCCCGAACCAGCTTGGATCATTACTTTATCCCCAATAGCTATCTCCCATCCAAAAAGTTCCGTCCATTGATTTAATTGCTTTATAACAATGCCGTTGTTCTCTGCAAGTTCCTGCAGATCAACTGTTCCCGCAACCAGATATTCCTCTAAAAATGCCTGCCTGTCTATTGAAATGGCATCTGCAAGAAAAGGGTCCTCATATCCTGTTGGAGTGGTAACATTCAAGACCGTCCCTGTATACACCCGCATATCCTTTACGCCGGGGATAGCCGCAAGCTGCTGGATCAAATCAGATGATAACGGATTGTCTCTTTGAAGTTCTACGAACTGTTCGCTGTTGTGGGACTGTGAGCCATAGTCACCAAGTTCGATACGGACTCTGCCATATGGGAACACTCCGCGAGCCACTTCCACCGGGTCAATGGAATTGAAATAAGCTGAGCTTGTCATCAGTAAAGTGCCGCATACCCCCAATGAAGCCACTGTCAATACCGTTTTCTTTTTATTGCGGGAGAAATTGATGAGCGCCAATTTGCTGCTGGACAAAGAACGTTTTAATCTCCTTGTGCTTTTGACCAATACTTCTTCATTTCCAGCAGAATACCGGATAGCCTCGATCGGTGTAACTTTGGATGCCATTTTAGCAGGGCGTCTGATCGTAAGCATGACACACAAATACATTAAAATCGCAACAAAGGTCCCTACAATCAACACTGTAGATGCAGTCCACCCATTTGGGACAAGTACATATCCTGCAACTGATCCAACTATCAGCCCTATGGGAATAGCGGTAACTGACAATCTGCGGCCTTCCTTCATTACGATCTGCCGGATTTGACGGCTCGTAGTGCCAATCGTTCTTAGCTTTCCGTACTCATTTGTTTTTCTGATGATGGAAACAAAAAACAGGCTATATATCACAAGCGCACACGCCAAAGCCACAATGAAAATAACAAATGTGATGACTGTCATATATTCAAAACTTCTTTGCCGGATGAGGGAAAAATAATAACTGGAAAAATCAACATCCCTTAATTCAATCCCCCATTCTCCTGCTAAACCCCGAATATATTGTTTAAGGCCTTCTTCGGAAATGGCATCAGTTCCTTTGGCATGGATATATGCGCTGTACATGGGCCTTTCAGCATTGTTTTTAATAAAAGAAGGGGTCACATAGATTGCATAGTTTGATTCCGTGACAGGCAATATGCCGCACACCGTGTAGCTCTGCTCGTCACCCGTCAAGCTCAACCGAATTGTATCGCCTATCCCGCTGGACAAACCCTTTCTGTCTAAAAACGCCTGCGTTACGGCTACCTCATTTTCGGTTTCCGGCAGTCTGCCGTCTATGGCCGGGTATTTTGCCAACTGCATGAGATTTTCGTCCATAGAGCGCACAGTAACCTTGTATTCTCCATAATCGATCATCCCCATCAAATAGCTGAACCCCGCTAAAACCCGGTCATCATTCTGGATCATGCGGGCCTTTTCATCATCAAGATCACTTATATTCGCCTGATACATTCCTTCGGCGCTATTCTGGGAAGCCCTTTGTCCGTCAAAGAAATACAGTGTCGTTGCCGTGATAAGGCATGTGGCAAAAGCAATCGTAATTATGATAAGCGCATTTCTGGTTTTATCCGCTTTCAGGTTCTTTTTAGCCAGCTTTTGCACAATGGTCCTGGTATCATTATCAAATGGCAGATTCATTCCTTATCACCCCTCAACCTGTAATCCTGCCGTCTTCGATCCGCACAATGCGGTCAGCAAGCTGTGCGATGTCATTGTTGTGGGTGATCATCACGATTGTCTGGTTAAATTCGTTGCTCGTCCGCTGCAGCAGCCCCAGGACATCGGCGCTGGTACGGCTGTCAAGATTCCCTGTCGGCTCGTCAGCCAATACGATTGCAGGCTTTGTGATCAGGGCACGGGCAATTGCCACCCGTTGCTGTTGGCCGCCGGAAAGGCTGTTCGGCATATTTTTCAGCTTATCCTCCAGTCCCAGCATGGAAACCACTCCATCCATGAAATTCCGGTCTACAGTGTCGCCGTCCAGTTCCACCGGAAGGATGATATTCTCATACACATTCAAAATCGGTACAAGGTTATAGTTCTGGAAAATAAAGCCGATATTGCGGCGGCGGAAAATGGTAAGCTGCTCATCATTCAGCTTTGCCAGTTCCTTATCCCTCACGCAGACAGAACCGGATGTCGGCACATCAAGCCCGCCCATCATGTGCAGCAGGGTTGATTTCCCGCTTCCGGATGTGCCGACCACTGCCACAAACTCCCCCTGTTCTACGGAAAAGGACACGCCGTCAAGGGCGCGGGTGACATTCGGCTCATTGCCGTAATATTTTTTCAAATCTGTTGTCTTTAAAATACTCATACGAATACCGCCTTTCTTTCATGTGGCTGTCCCAACCACCATTTGACGAACATATCATAAAACCGAAATGTTGCAGAAATGTCCTAGAACCTATAAAAATCACCTTTGAATTGCTTCAATTTTAGGACATTTCATTTCTTTGGAAGAAAAACAGAGAACGTAGAGCCTGCCCCCACAACGGATATAACCTTGATATAACCGCCCTGCATGATAATAATCTCACGGGCAAGATACAGACCTATACCTATCCCATCTATGTCATGTACCGTATCCTCCCGGTAAAAGCGTTTGAAGATCGCCGCCTGTTCCTTTTCGGGAATGCCTTTGCCTGTATCCACAATGTCAATCTTAAAATACATTTCCCATTCCTGCACGGTCACGCGGATGCTTCCACAGACAGGAGTATATTTCACCGCGTTATCCAGAATGTTATACAAGGCTTCCGCCGTCCAGCGGCTGTCATGCGGGAAAGAAAAGCTGTCCGGGCAGTCCACTGACAGAGTAATCTGCTTTTTCTCCATTGGAGCAAGAATACCGTTTAATGCGGCAGTCAGCGTCTCTGTAAATTGCGCCTGTTTCTTTTCAATGGCAATCACGCCTATTTCCAGCTGTGAAGTCTTTACCATTGCCTGGATCAGAAAATCCAGTTTATCAAGCTGACTTCCCGATGCCTGCAAAAACTCCTGCAGTTTTCCCTCCGGCATTTTCCGGTTCTGCATAGTATCATTTATCATTTTGAGGTTTGCAATCGGGGTTTTTGTCTGATGTGAAATGTCCGACACAAGGGTCTGCAATTCCGCCTTTTCTTCGGATGCCTTGCGGCGGTTCATCTGCATGATATTGTAGAGCCGTTCCAGCCGGTGTGATATGCGGGCCAGGGAGGTTTCCGCTTCCATATCTGCCTGCGGCCTTTCACCGCCGTCTATCATCCCATCCAGCGTCCGGCATAAGCTGTTTGTAAACTCCGTCAGCTTTCTTTGAAAGAATTTCAAAAAGATTATGCCCCATACAAACATGGCGGCGGTCAGAATCACCCCATACAGGGCAAAAATCCCGCTGCCGGTCATCAGGCAGAAAACAGCTGTCAGGCAGGCAGCTGTAACAGCCACACCGACTGCCAGTATCAGCAGGAATCTCCTGATTGATAAATTTTGCGGTTTCATTCCATCCCACCCCCAATCCACTGATAGCCCATGCCATAAGTCGTCTTGATATATTTGTGTCCATTTACCTCAATCTTCTTGCGGATGCGGCTGATTATGGTTGTCAGGGTATGCTCATCCACAAAGTTCCCGTCAACGTCCCACAGCTTTTCTAAAAGCTGCGTTTTTGTCAGGATCAGCCTGCCGTTCTTTATGAACATCAACAGAGTGCGGTATTCCTTTGGCGTGAAATCTATGGGATTTCCGCCCAGTGTAGCAGTCTGTTCGGAAAAATCGATGTTCAGAAAGCCGTCCTCGTATAAGTCATGACGTGGGATGTACTGCTCTATGGTATCAAATACAGCGGCAATCTTCCTGCAGAGTACCGCCACAGAAAAGGGCTTGGTGAAATAATCCGCCCCTCCTGCCTCATAGCCTTTCAGCATATCGCTTTCCCTGTCGTTGGCAGTCAGGAAGAAAATGTATGTTTCTGGGTTTTTCTCCTTTATCTCAGTACATAGGTCAAGCCCGTTTCCATCCGGCAGATTGATGTCCAGCAATGCCAGATGATAATTTTCCTTTAACAGCTCTCTCGCCATAGAACAGGTATAGGCAGAATCCACCTCATAACCGTCCGAAACAAGATTATAGGCAAGGGTTTTGTTTAATATAGTGTCATCTTCAATAATGATTATCTTCTTCATGTGTCCACTTCCTTTTCCGGGTTTTATGGATATTATAAAACCCAAATGTTGCAGAATTATCCTAAAATCATTTTCTGCTTTCAAAATTCTTTCTGGGACTTTTGATTTTGTCATCATTATATGCAGTTAACCGAATAACATCAAGCATTGCTTTATAAGACATTAGGACTTTTCCCACTGTAAGAAATTATTTCGAATTCTTCCATCCCAAATCGCCACGTTATCAGCGGTATCAAAAAAGCCCAAAAAGAGAGGCCCACCAATTGCTCCGGTGAACCCCTCCAAACTTACCCACCCCCAATTATGGTTCGACAAATTGCGTTTTCTGCTAAAACCCCTTGCTTTTATGCGGAATCCGGTATAGAATGATTTCAGCGGAACACTCCGTGGCGTTTGACGGGCGCGGGGGAATCTGTTACATTAAAAACACAAACGGGAATACTGCCGATAGACGGTCAGCCCTTAGAAATTAGTTGCTAAAAAAGTAACCGCATCCTTTGGCTGAGGGCGGTTACTTTTTTGTGTGGTTTATGTATGCTATTAAGATCGGCACAATGATTCCAAGAATCATCAGAACAACCGTCAGCAGTTCATAGTCACTCATAAGCAATCCCTCCTTTCCCGGTTTTACCCGTTGTTAGAGGGATAGTCCCTCTGCAAAGAAGGACTGACCGCCTATCCCGTTATGGCAGTACTCCATAGATGTATTTTATCAAAAAATGTCGAACACTCATCATAAACATCAATGCGCTCGCTCTCTATATCCTGCAATAATACTTTCGCAATATATCCGCACCACAGGCCCCTGTCTGCGATTTTCCAAGATTGCTATACAGTCCGCATCATTTAAAAAGGAAAGGACTTCGCTGTCCGTGGTCACAGTCGGCTTCCAACCCCTGCCGGTATTCGTATTCACAATATGGATCTGACATTTAACTCCTGCGTAATCTTCACCTTTCAATACATAATCCGCACAAAAACGAACTATTTTCCCTAGATAGCGCTGTTGCACATCTGCCGCTCCCGGCTGTATCTCTCCATGAAACCATTCACCTGAAGCACTTCCGGTAAACGGAAGCGTCGTTATGCTTGACAGCCCTTTGCGTTTCCTAGAACACCCTGTCACCTGCACATCAATCGTCAAAACATTTCTTCTTCCCTGCATGAACTGGGCAACTGCTTCCACTGCCGAAACATCGTTCTTTCCCCGGAAACCGTGTCCGGCGCCGTCTAAAATCACCAGATCACAGTGATTGCCCGACACATTATAAGCTTTCTGAGCCTTCTTTGCATAATCCAGCGCTACAATTCGGTCTGCCGCTCCATGTACGATAAGGACCGGTCCTTCATAAGGCCTGATTTCCTCAAATGGATCCACTGAGAGCACGCTTGCCGCATAATTCCGCCCCAGCAGAAAAGGACCACATTTGATCGTAGCAGGAATATTCTGCGGATCAAACTTCGCCATCATCATCTGCCCTCTTCGGGCATCGTCCGGAATACATAAAGCGGGATAAAACAGAATCAGCTTTTCAACCTGACTTTTCAGTTCTGCAGCTGTCAGAGCCGAAACAAAACCGCCCTGGCTGCATCCCATCAAGGTCAAATGGGAGGCATCCACATAAGGCAGTGATCTGACATATTCAATGACTGCCATCAAATCTTCTTTTTCCGTAAAGACTGTCATATCTGTAGTCCGGCCGTCGCTTTTTCCCTTGAGACATCCCCCATTGAAATCAAAGCAATAGGCCGCATAGCCCCACTTAGCAAACTGCCTGACATAATTCCTGACGCTGTTTTGATTGGCCATAAAACCATGGCTGACAATAACCACTGGCAGTTTCTTTCCCTGAGGTCGATATTCTGTCCCTCGGATCACTAATCCGCTCCGGATGCATTCAAATTGATTTACAGTATAACTCATCACATTCATCTCCTACATTGATCAGAGTTTATTATCTCTGCCAACTCTCTGGCGCGCTTATAATAAAATCCGCCCTCAATTTCCTCCCGGCTGACTTCAGGATCATTAAGATCCTCTTCCAGAAACTCCACATACTCATTGAGTGCCGCCAGTTTGATATCCATGATATACCTGTCCCAATCCGGCTTCTGCTTCAGTCTTTCATACTGCGTCTGCACAAAAATTTTCCGCAGNTTATCATCCATATAAAANGGAAATCCCCCGGCTTCCTGCTTTTCTGNCCCATGNACNATCAATCGGGCAATATCCAGCGCATAGGGCATGATCCCNCCGAANCCCCAGTCGATCATGTATACCCTGCCNTCATNCAGGATGCCGTTGAACTGTAAAAAGTCCCCGTTGCTTAAGGTACGCGGACAGTTCTTCTGTCGCTCAAGAAANCTATTATATGCTGCCGTCAGCTCCGGCTCTTTNTTAAGGCACTTTGCCCGCCGATGAATCCTCTCCCAATATCTCNGGAACCTGCCATCCTCCATTNCGCANCCCCAATAAAAATTCTGGATCTGAGCCAAAGTGTCGGCGCNNGCNACTGCCATCTNCTGATCAAACCGNCGCAGATCCGGNCCATCAATNTATTCCATCAACAGCCAGATGCGNCCATCATATTCCGTATCGCCGTAATACTGCGGCACAGCAAAGCCCTTTCCCTGCAGAAAATCCCGATAAAGAACCGTCTCCATTTTATCTGAGCATTTCAGCACATATGCTTTTTCCCCTGTGGAAATCTTATACACATTGTATTTTCGCTGATACTCTCCCGTACTGTCACAAAAGCGCTCTATTTCCGCCANNGCAACCCTTTCTGAAAGCATTTCTTTCAGNNAGGCCATAGGCAGATNGCCGCNANNTGTTTTCTCCAAATATACTCCCATAAAATTCCTNTCATTNACATTCATTTTTGCATTTTATTATAAGTACTTTTGCACAAAANCACAATAAGTGAAATATTGTTTTTTAGGCAAAAGCGGATTATAATAAATAAAGTATCGCAAACGTTAATGGAGCATCTGCTATACCGTTTGCGGATGCTGTGAATCCTGAACAGAAAGGAAGTAGACGGAAATGAAAGTAAAATCAAGTGAATATCTAAAGGAGATCAAGCCTTTGCTGGTTCACCTGCGAGATCGCCTGTTGGAAGAATTTCCCTATGTATCCATACTGGCAACAGATTCCGTAGGAAAACAGTACTCGGTTTCCAAAGATGTAACATCTATCAGTATGATCAGCTGGCTTACAGGGCAGGGCTTTGTGGTGAAGGTCTATGACGGAGCAAGTTATGGGGAATATTCCTTTAATGAGATTTCGGATAATGGGATTGACAAGATAGTGTCTAAGATCAAAGAGGAATTGCTTCCCTTGTCCCAGGGCCTTCCGGATGGAGTGAAGAAAAGCGTTTATTCTATGCTCGAAGATACGCCTACGGTATTTGCGGACAGCACGGAGTATGAGATTGACCCTCAGGAATATGGGGATGAAGCAATCCTTCGGGAGCTGACGCAGACCAGTGAGGCCGGCAGGGCATACAGCGACAAAGTGTTGGACTGCCAGGCTTTTGCCCAATACCAGAAGTACAGCAAGCTGTTTTTGTCAAGAAACCGTGATATGGAGCAGAACGTGCTTTGGACAGATGGAGGAATAGTCGTTGTAGCTGCCCGGGGAGAAGAAATAAAAAACAGTTACCACGGCTTCTCCAATCTGGGCGGCGCGGAACTGTTTGCAAAAATGCATGACAAGATTGGCGACATAGCAAAGACAGCATTGGAACTTTTAGAGAGCGAACCTATTACGCCTGGAGAATATGACTGCATCTGTAACCCGGAGGTAACCGGCATGATCGTCCATGAAGCTTTCGGACATGGCGTGGAAATGGATATGTTTGTCAAGAAAAGGGCCTTAGCGGAACAGTTTATAGGAAAGCAGGTTGCTTCAGAACTGGTCACCATGCATGACGGCGCTTCTGCTGCAAAGGAAGTTGCCTCATACTTTTTTGATGATGAAGGGGTATTGGCCAAGGATACGATCGTGATCGATAAGGGAATCCTGAAAGCAGGCATCAGCGATGCACAATCCGCCATGCATCTGGGAACAGAGCCCACAGGAAACGGACGCCGTGAAAAATACTCAAACAAAGCTTATACCAGAATGACCAACACCTTTTTTGAGGCAGGGACGGACAAAGTGGAGGATATGATCGCTTCCATCAGCTATGGCTTTTTGTTAGAACAGCCTGCCAGCGGTATGGAGGATCCTAAGAACTGGGGTATCCAGTGCATGGTCAGCATCGCCCGGGAAATCAAAGACGGAAAGCTTACCGGAAAAATTTATTCGCCGATAGTGCTCACGGGATTTGTGCCGGATCTGCTGAAATCTATCAGTATGATGTCTGACGAGGTAAGACTTTTAGGAAGCGGCATGTGCGGCAAGGGCTATAAGGAATGGGTGAAGGTGTCTGACGGCGGCCCATTTATGAAAGCCAGAATAAGACTTGGTTAAGAAAGAAATTTAGAAAGTGCGTTTTAAATTGGCACAGAAATGAGGAATATATGATAGAAAAAATATTATCCGCCCTAAAGAAAAGCGGGGTGGAATCATATCAGATAACCGAAACCAAACAGGAAAAGGCGGAATTGTATTTTATCCGCAAATCCCTTGATATGCAGAGAATGGGGGATATCAGACAGGCAGAAGTTGTGGTATATAAAGAGTTTCTGGAAGGCGACATGCGCATGATGGGTTCTGCTGCAGTACAGGTTCAGGACAGCTATACCGAAGAGAAGATGGAGGAATTGTTCCGGGACGCCCTGTATGCGGCAGGTTTTGTAAAAAACAAGTATTATGAGCTGTATGCCGGAAAGAAAGATGCTCAGGAGGAAACGCCGGAGGAGAACTACTGCCCGACCGACAAAACACTGGCTGACAAATCGCTGACAGAGATTGCACAAAGTTTCGCAGAGGCTTTGTTTGCAGAGGATCAGGAAACGGATGTGTTCTTAAATTCCGCGGAAATTTTTGTCCTGAAAACTACTTATCATATCATCAATTCCAAAGGAGTGGACGTGAGTTACTGTAAAAGCAGGGTACAGGGAGAATTCGTAGTACAGTGTACGGATGGTCAGGATGTAGAAACCTATCAGCATTTTGCTTATGTAAATTGTGATACAAATCCGCTTCGCAGTAAAGTCAGGGAAACTCTGCGGATTACCCGTGACAGAGCGAAAGCTGTGTCTGCGCCGCCTGCTGGGGAATACCGCATTATCCTGTCCGGTCCTTATGTGAGAGATATCTTCGATTATTATGTGGAACGCTCCGCCGCTTCCATGATATACAGGAAATATTCCACATACCAGATTGGCTGCAATGTGCAGGGCGGGACGGCAAAGAAGGATCATGTCAATCTGACGCTGAAAGCCACCGTGCCGTACAGTGCAGAAGGAATCCCCATGAAAGACAGAGATCTGATCCATGATGGCGAACTTCTGATGATCCACGGTAATAATCGTTTTGCCTATTACCTGAATCTGGAACCTACCGGAAATTACGAAAGCTACAAAGTTCCGGCAGGAAACGTGACACTGGATGAGATGAGACAGGGAACATACCTCGAAGTGGTGAATTTCTCCGATTTCCAAATGGACAGCCTCAGCGGGCATTTTGGAGGAGAGATCAGGCTGGCTTATCTTTGCGATGGCGAAAAAAGAATTCCGGTCACTGGCGGATCTATCAACGGAAATATCCTGGAAGCTCAGAAATCCATGGTCTTTTCCAGTCAGATACAAACAGAAGAATCTTTTGAAGGGCCCCTGGCGGTCTGCATGGAAAAGATTCTGGTTGCGGGAAGCGTCATTTAAAATGGCGCTTCCAATCCCTTCCGTTCAGTTTCTTTCTCCTCATTTTGATCGCCTCAACAAATCCACTACCAGTTCCGAATAGAGTCCCGAAACATGGATCTCATTTTCACAGTCAGCAGCATTTTCACACTCTGCTGCTTTCCCTTCCTTTATGTAATAAACATTACATTTTCTGCCTGTATTAATAACATTCACCATATTCTCTTCCGGAATATGAATAATTGCTTTTGCTCTCCATTGGTGAATATCCAATCTTCCCATAATCCTGTCAACCCTAATATCATAATCGGTCTTTGCTGTTAATTCCAGACTTCCGCTGCTGTCCGAAATCAGGACCTGTTCTGCATCACCGTCATATTCTAAACGGTTTAGATGAAGATCACTGATCGCAAGAAGTTTAGCACTGGCTGCAATCTCACAGATGTCAGAATATTTATTCGGAAGGATAATCTCAACCGTTAGCGACTCTTCTGCTTCATAGCGGCTTAGCTTATTTTTGTTAAGACAAATTACATCAAGCCTACTTTTCCTGTCATCCAGCTTTATTTTAAATGTGGAGTCTAAATTCTCAATAGTTTCAGAGGACAGNTTGACATGCANCTTTTCATCATCGCCTGATGACAGCTTGATNGCGGCTGCGCTGCCAATATTGACGTCAAAATGTTTCTCACAGTCAATGTCATAAATTGTTTCACTGGTATACAAGGGCGCTTCCGGGGCTGTTTTTGTGACGGAATCCATAAGCAGCTCGTCTATGGTCGTCTTAAAGATTTCTGCTATGATTGCCATATTTTCCACATCCGGCAGACCTTTTCCGGTTTCCCACTTCGTAATAGCCTGCCTTGTAACGCCGATCTTTTCGGCCAGCTGCTCCTGTGAAATACCTTCTTTTTTTCNTATTTTCTTTAATTTTTCCGAAAAATTCATGCTGATTCTCCATTCCATCATTCTTTTAAAAGTGAAAATGTGGTAATTCTTTTAATTGGTGCTGAAAGAAGTATACAGATCAAAAATGATACCGCAATAAACATTATAGTAAATAGGATCAGTATCCAGCCAGATACTTCAAAATGATTTTTCACAGCCCCGATCAGGGAAAAAATGGTATTGTTGATTGCAGGAAGATACCACAGCCCGGCTATTATCGAAATGACCGACGCCGCAGCCACAACGGGTATAAACTCCAGCGCGGTCTTAACTGTAAGCTGTCTATTGGTGTATCCAATCGCTTTATAGATACCAAATTCCTGTCTGCGTCTGCATATCACCCCATTTATGATCACATACATCACAAGCAGCACCATCAAAACAGAAATCACAAACAGGATCAGAACAATTACAGAAACAATACCCGTATAAATCATTCTGCCGTTTTCACTCATCTGTTCAAAATTTACTGATGATTTAACCATTGCATCATGGTTTTCTTCATATTCACTTATAAACTCATCGGTGTTTTCATTATATAGGTAAACATTGACAGAATTCAATGCTTCGCCGATTCTTTCGTATCCTTCACTTGTCAGCTGGCATACTATCCCTGCATGATTAACACTTTGAATATAACCGGTTACAATGTAATCTGCTGATTNANTGCCGACTGTCAATTCTATTTCATTACCGATAGGAAATCTGTCCGAAATTGCATTTCCTACTGCAATTTCATTATCTTTCACAGGACTATAGCCTTCGTAACATATATCATTCGTTGCTTTGGAAAAATCTTCACATACAAAGGCAGTAAGACTTCCGTCTTCATAACTTACAGATGCAGAAGCATATTCCAAAACAAGTTTTACTCGATTGTCATTTTCAAGAAGTTCCTTAAGTTCCGTCATTTTTTCATCCTCTGCTGTAAAAATAGCAGACGGTAATTCTTCTGAAAGCGTCTTCATAAAATTGTCCGGCTTAACACTTACATTGTATAGGAGCATTCCTGCGAAAGACAGCAGCATCATGATACCAAATGAGACAATAAATAATAATATATTTTGTCCCGCCGATTCATCTCCTGTGATGCCCCTTATGGCGTCTATCGGCTCTAATCTACGTATTTTCCCTGCTGAAATACAGGAAAAAAGCCATATTGCGCATGTCAGCGTCAGTATTACTATAAGCAAGGCCATTATATCAAAATCAGGCGTATAGGAAAATCCTGACTGAATTGCCAAAACATCTGCAACGAAAGGCAGGAGCGCATAGGACAAGGCTATCCCAATTACCGTAAAAGCAATGCCTGTAAGTATATAGGGCATAACTGTTCCCGCAATGATCAGATTGCTTGTATAGCCAATGGCTTTTAATACCCCCATCTGTGCCAGTTCGCCTTCAATTGCGCTTCGTATCCGAAAGTTACTTAAGAAAATACTCACTGCAAGTATAATGGCAGCGAGCGCCATAAATATAACGATAAGCAGGGTACAGACCATGGTTCTGGTCTGCTTTGAGGTGTCCCTGTCATTGATATTTAGTAATGCGATCCCTTTTTCTCTTAAGATTTCTGAGATCGTATTTTTTATTTCGCTCAAATTGGAGGTATCGGTTGCTTTTATAGAGTATTCCGCAATGACATGATCACCATATTGATTTGTAAAATCCTCATAGACATCTTCCGGAAAATAACTGCCGATCAGCCCGGTACCGTAATTNCCATACTGCATTTCCAATATGATTCCTCCAATATTATAAACATGCTCCCTGCCATCTATGGAATAAGCAATGCTGCCCCCTTCTGCAAAACCGCCCAATTCCTTCATATACATGGGAATATAAACATTAGCCTCACTCTTCCCGGAATAATCCGTAACATCAAGCAGATTCAACGTTCTTTCCTCATCAAGATCATAGAAAACAGTATGCATGTCAAAATCAGAGTTTGCAAATTCACGGACTGTTACCGGTGTAAATACTCCGCTATGCTTTTCAACAAATGATACCCCATCAAGTTCTTCCACTTCTGTAAGCAGATCATTATTGTCCTGAATCTGTGGAATGATAAAATTAATGTCCGCTGTGNCAAGNTNANCAAACAGNNNNTCATAAGCNTNAAATGTNTGAAAAGCAAGCACAAGGGCAATATTNATNATAAATGCAGTCAGGCAGATAAACACCCCAAAGGATATATATTGTCCTTTTGCTTTCTTCAGATTATGCCAGGTTAGAGTGGATATTTTCTTCATGATGCGAATCCCCATTAATTACCACCCCATTTCCTTGATGAACTTATCAAGTTTTTCAGTTCTTTCGGTATTGTCATGCTCGAATCTCCCAAGATCACACTCACCAAAAATTATTCCATCTCTAATATAAAGGATACGGTTTCCCCGCAGGGCTGCTTTTTTATCGTGAGTAACCATGACGATGCTCTGCCCTTTTTGGTGAAGGGAGGTAAAAACATCAAGGACTGCTTCAGAATTTGCAGAATTTAATGCACCTGTGGGCTCATCCGCAAAAAGTACATTAGGACTGTTGATAACTGCCCTGACAATACCTGCCCTTTGCGCTTCACCTCCTGAAATCTGGGAAGATGTTTTCCTCCAGGTTTTTTCAGGAATATTTACTAAAGAAAACAGCGCCTTTGCACGGTTTTTGATGTCTTCTCTGTCTTTGCTTGTCAGTACCCCTGCTGTAATGACATTATCCATTAGATTCATCTTCTCAATCAGATATATCTGTTGGAATACGAATCCGCACTGCCTGCGCCGAAATACAGCTAACCTGTCATTGCTCAGCTTCGTGATGTCCGTTCCGTCAAAGTTGATCTCTCCACCGTCCGGCTTATCCATCCCTGAAAGGGAATACATCAAGGTAGACTTACCCGCCCCCGATGAACCCATGATCACAGTAAAATCTCCCTTGTAAATATCAAGGTTCAGGTCTGAATAAATAACCTGAACGCTTTCACCTTTGCCAAAAGTTTTTTTCAAATGTCTTGCCGATATGACAATCTGTCTGTCCATAATGCAGCCACCTTTCTTTTTACTATTATGTGATAACCATACTGAAAAAGCCTAGGCTGCACCACCAACAGTTGTATACATTTGATTTTTTTCATGTAACTTTTCGTTGCATAGCAAAGCAAATCCTATCATATCAATAGTAGAGGGTGATGCTTTTTGAAAATACAATGGAAAAACCTGATTACCTGTATTGCCATACCTCTTGCGGTCGGCAGTCTGTCTTCGCTTCTGACACAAAACAGTATGGAAACTTTTAATTCAATCACTAAACCAGGTCTGGCTCCACCAGGCTGGCTGTTTCCGGTTGTATGGACGATTCTGTATATCCTTATGGGAATTGCATCATATCTGGTTCTTACATCCGGAAAACCAAACGATAAAGCTCTGACCACATATGCTATCCAGCTTGTATTTAATTTTTTCTGGTCAATTATCTTTTTCAATCTGGAGCTGTATCTGTTTGCATTTATCTGGCTTATTCTGTTATGGCTGCTGATCCTCAAAACAGCACTTCTGTTCTATCAAATATCAAAACCAGCCGGATATCTGATGGTTCCATATCTGCTATGGGTAACTTTTGCAGGCTACTTAAACTTAGCCATCTATCTATTAAATTAGAATGGACCAAAGACGATCATCTGTGAATATGCACAACAAAAACAGCTATTGATATCCGTTTCCTCATGAGGACTCGAATTTCAATAGCTGTTTTATCTTATACTTATAAATAGGGACGAATATCGACAACAAGTCTTTCTTCGACATTTATCAACCGTTTCGTGATATCCTTTGTTTTTTCGTCAGCTGCTTTATACTGGTTTAAATATTTGTTAAGAGACTTTACGCCCATATTACAACCTTCTGTCATCAGATCGGCAATTGTTTCATCCGATTCATCCATGACCAGCTTCACATTTGTTTTTATCCATGACATACTTTTCGCCATGGGGTTGGGTTCTTTTCCCTCATCATGATATTGGTCTAAAAGCGCCTGTATTTCCTTTTTCAGCCTATTGTGTTCTTCTTTACAATCCGCAAGATATTTGCCAAATGTTTCGTCATGTACATAATCCAGAACTTCATCAATGGATGCAACTCCCATCTTTATGCCGGCGTCACATTCTCGCAGCAATTTTATTGTATCTGATTCGATCATTACTTATTTTCAGCTCCTTTTTCTTAATATCTTAAAAAAATTATCCCCTCTTTTACCAACATTATTCCGCTGTTTTTGTAAAACAACAAATTTCTCTTAGGGCATCATTGCAAAATCAAAAGCATCAGCCAATTCTTCCAGCATCTCATCACTGACCTCAAATGTGTCTGATGCCAAATCTCCCAAAGCATTGTCTTGTTAAAATATCGCATTCCAAAAAAATTTTTCATTTTGCCGCCTCAGCTGCACATATTTTGAACACAAAAACGGAGCGCTGAAAAATAGATTTATCACCTACTTTTTCAGCGGCTCCATTTATTACTTATGATAACGCATATTATGGCCGGTATTGCTCAGTAATACATGTGATCTGTCCGTCCTCCACTGTAATGATCCATAAAACAGGATACTCCATTTCCGTCAGATAGTCTCCAAATTCCTCTTTACTGAGTTCTATTGTCGGGTCATAATGGTTCTCCAAAATATAAAAAGTACAATCTTCATGAAGCGGATATGTAATATCTTCACCATCCGCATCAACTACCACAAATCCTGCAGCTGCATCTTCATCATATTCCGGTTTCCAGTCCTCACTTTCCGATGTCACCCAATTCTGCCGGTCTACTGTCACAGTTCCATTATCAAACGCAGATATATATCCGTGAAAAACATCCGCTGGTGATATGATTGCAAAAGTATCAGCAATTACGGGCAGTTCTCTTCCCCATCCTTCTTCTGCTTCTATCGGATAACAGTAGAATACACACCAAACATCATTGTTCTCCTCATACAATCTGACTTTGTATATGATCCCTTCCTCCTGCTTTACCAGCTCACCGTTTGTCTGCTCATAACCATCATCGGCAAGTATCTGCTCAACATCTATGTGATAATCTTCTTCAAAATGTGCTACCCAGAGATGAACATCTTCATTGGCTACAGCCTGCCATTTATCCGCCTCTTCTTTCTGCCATTCCCCATCAGGCAGATAAAAAGAATATCCGTAATATCCGCTCTCAATCACAAGCGTTGCCAGCTTTTCTTCCGGTTCACCTTCCTTCATAATGGTAAGAATCTTTGTATTCTCTGCCGCATCTTTCTCATTGGAAATATCATCAGTCAAAATCTCTTCATCAAATAACTCATCCTTTATCTCGTTCTCACCTGATATAGCTGAATCTCCTTCTTCATTCTGACTTATATTTTCTGCCCCGGAAATATCCGTTATGGCGTTATCTTTTCCAACGGAACACCCTATCACTGTTCCAAGTCCCACCGTTAAAACGCCGGTAAAGATTAATATGACAACCCCATTCTTCTTACGAGACTTTGTCAGGATATTAATAAAGCGCTTTTTCATAATCTGCTTTCCGCCATAAAATTGTGTTGACAGAAGATTTTTCTTTGTACATTGCTTATAAAGCGTGGACAGTAAAGCCTCCGTATACGCTTTTCGCATCCCATAATCTGCACCTTGTGTAACCTTTTCGTCGCAGGCCAACTCCATATCTACTGACGCTTCTCTGCGCATAACCCAGATGACCGGATTAAACCAGTGGACCGCATTCGCCATTACCAAAAGCAGTTTTACCCATACATCTCTTCGCTTCAAATGCACCAATTCATGCTTCAGGATAAAAAACAACTCTTCCGGATCATACGGTTCATCCGGTAAGATCAGAACCGGTCGCAGGAAACCCGTCATCATAGGACTGGCTGCTTCAGGATATTTTATGATATGTACGATACCTTTTATATTAAGCTCGTGCTTCAGCTCAGACATCTGATGCAACATATGAGTATCTGTTACAATCATTCCTTTCTTTTTCACCTGTCCTTTAAAGCACAGATAGCTGATCTGATGGAAAGACAGAAAGACCAGACAGCCGGCCAGCCAGATGTAAGCCGCAATGTCAAGAATCGTGATCGGATCACTGTTTTTTTCGTACTGCATCGTGATCGGCGCTGTCATTTGTGTCGGTACGGTAATCATGATCCGTCTGGGCACTGCAGTCTGTTCCGGTAAATTATCCGTATTCTCGGCTTGCGTTTCCATTATAGCTTTTGTGTCCTTTTGTAGCATTATATCAACTACTGCCCTAATATTTGTTCCGGTAAAAGGTATTATCAGACGAAATGCAATAAATATCCAGATCCAGTATTTCCATTTTGCGGCATACCGCTTATTTAAGAAAGGTGCCAGCAGCATAAGCAATACAATGATCAGACTGACTGAAATTGAAATTTCCAGAAAGGAAAGAAAAATATCTGTTATCATAGTTCNNCCTCCCCGGTATATTCCGCTTCCATCTCATCCAGAAATTGTCTGAGNTCTTCCACATCAGAGCTTTTGATNGCCTTATTATGATACAACGTGGCTATCATATTCTGCAGGGAATTGTCATANAGTCTTTCGAGAAAATGTTTGCTTGCACCGGCTTTATACTCATTTTCGGTTATGATTGAAGTATAAAGATTGCTTCCGGTGGAACGGTCACAACTGACAAAGCCTTTATCGGACANCCTNGCCAGNGAAGTCATCAAAGTAGAAAGCTGCCATTTTCTTCGTCCCTGCAGCTCTTTCAAAATAAAATTGGATGTGACAGGTCCATCATTGTCCCAGATCACCTGCATGATCTCCAGTTCTGCTTCACCCAGATTTTTGGAATCTCTGCCCATATTATGTACCTCCTGTNNTTATACNANTGTATAATGTATTATACGTTTGTATAANANGTTTGTCAATCCNNNNATCANNCAGATCGGTACAATATAATTATCCCTATTAGCAGTACTTAAAAATAGCATATTTCGGCTATTATTTATTATGAGTAAATATCAGCCGAAATATGCTTTCCGATCACAAAAACATTTTCAAATTTTAGCGGGAAATATCATTATCACTTTCCTGCTGAATTGCTTTCTTTTTCCAATGACCNACTTTATACAAAATCACCGTAAGCAGNGCTCCCAAAAGCCAGCTGCACAGCAGGGAATANTACACACACTCCTGNCTGCCGCCGGGATATTCCGGGGAACGTGTTAAATATGCAATACTGTAGGCCACGGGAATCCGGATAATGATCGTGGTAAAAATAGAAATCCACATAGGCGTTATGGTATCCCCTGCNCCTCGCATGACACCGGACAGAGACTGAGTCACACCCATAGCAAGATATCCTAATGCAATGATACGCATCATACTCATGCTCAAATCCACAAGTTCAGTGGTCTGCGTAAAGACTCCCATCAGATATTTGCCGAAAAGTAAAATAAGNCCTGTGATCGCTGCCGATGTNCCAACCGCCATACCNGTTCCNTGTTTGGCACCCTGAACCACTCTGTCATAACGCTTTGCACCTACGTTCTGCCCGGCATAAGTNGTCATTGCCGTTCCNAAAGAAAANTTNGGCATCATGGCAAACCCATCCACACGCATNACAATAACGTTCGCAGCTATAAACATNTCTCCAAAACTGTTCGTCAGAGACTGCACTGCAATCATCGCAACGGAAAAGATNGCCTGGGTAACNCCNGAAGGAAGNCCCAGACGGATGATCGTTCCCATGCAATCCTTATCCGGTTTNAAATGCTTTCCTTTCAGTTCAAATAAATCTGTCATANGGAATAATTTACGCANACACAGAACNGCAGAGATTCCCTGGGCGATCACGGTAGCCAGCGCCACACCCGCAACACCCATATGAAACTGTGCCACAAACAAAACATCAAGCACAATGTTCAGAATAGTTGCCACCAGCAGATACAAAAGCGCAGAAAAAGAATCTCCCAATCCTCGCAGAATCCCGCTCAGTATATTGTAATAAACCATCCCCGCCATACCGAAGATCATAATGTTCAAATAAGATCGGCACCATTCAAAAATAGAATCCGGCGTATTCAAAATATGTAACAATGGTCCGGTGACAAAGGGACCTATTAACATAACTATAGCAGAGGCTACACCACTTGCAACAATACTGTTTCCTATGGCAAGCGCCAGCCTCTCACGATCCCGCGCTCCAAAATACTGTGCGACCACTATACCCGCACCCGTAGCGACACCGATAAACAATACCAGCAGCAGATTGACAATGGGACCGGCGCTCCCTACTGCCGCCAGTGCATTATCACCCACATAGCGTCCCACCACAATACTGTCCACAGTATTGTAAAGCTGCTGGGCAATATTGCCGATCAACATAGGCAGTGTAAACAATATGATCTGTTTCCACGGCGCTCCCTGTGTCATATCCGTAGCTTTAAATAAGTCTTTTAATTTATTCATAGCCCTTTCTGTCTCCTCTTATGCTTCCTATTATTTTGCTAAATCATTCTGATCAGCAACCTTTTTACGACTATTGTCCACTATTGTTAAATATTAGCTGAAACCATAGCAGAAATCAAGCATATTCCGGCTATTATATTCATTTATTACTTTATTACTTTAGCCGGCCGATATATTTATGGAGTTTATAACAGAAAGAAACAAATTTTATCTCCATGGTATCAGGATACCATGGAGAACATATCTGGCATTATCAAATACATATGCACATGTGGAAAGTACCACATAATATCCGTCTTCATCCAGTTCAATATCCGTCTTAAATTCTGACTGCTCTACGCAGCCTTTCAAATAATCATTAAATTCATCACAAGGTCCGGTAAAAANAGTATAGGTATCCGAATATGCGCTTGTCACATAGCCGCTGAACAAAACGATCTTGTAATTCTGCTTTGGCGTTAAAAGCCACATAACAGGATGTTCCTCATAATAATCCTGATCCATCCAATTTTCCAAAGTCGCAAACATCGTTTTATTTTTCATATGATGACCATATATGATCGTATTGGAATCCGCAAAATCAGGCCGGTTTGCAGCATCGGCAAAAATAGATCCTGCTCCGCTGTAGTTCCCCTCGTAAGTATGGTGCAGATAAACATCATTATCTGCACCCTGAAGGACAGGATAATTGATCACTGTATCCTCGCAGTAGATCCATCCGATTATGTCACTGTTTACTGCCCGCAGACTCTCAAAATCAATACTGACAGGTACTGCCTCTATCTCACCTTCCGGCTCACTGCTCATATTTTCTTTGCGGTTTTCTTTCTCTTCCAAAAGCATATACTGCTGTGCGGTGTCCGTATAAAATCTCTTTTCTTCTTCATACCCATACAAGGTAAATGCTATGTAGCCGGCAGAGAAAAAAAATACCGCCAAAAGCAGCAGCAAAAGAATTCGCCTGATCTTTTTTCCCATAGTGTTTCCTCCATACAAAGAGCTTAATGCTTTCTCATCTGCTTCGCAGACGGCCTGCCAGCATATTCAGCATGGCGCCGCATGCTGCAACAAGGATCACATAAACCTTCCCCACAGTACTGGTATAAAGAGCCATCAGCCTGCCTGCCTCCGGAAAATGATAAGCAACGACCCCAATAAGTTCCGAGTAGGAAATCGCTCTCAAATCCTCTCCGGCGTTGGCATCGCCCTTTGTAACAAACTCGCCTTCCACCAGCTTGTTCTGCACCACTCTATGAGTAATCACTGATGAACTGCTCCTAAAAGCGATGATGTCTCCCTCTCTGATGTCTTCAGGTTCCGCTTCTTTTACATATATTACACTTCCTACGGGAATCTCCGGTTCCATGCTGCCGCTGACTACCTCATAGATCTCATATCCCAAAAGACGCGGCAATGTTAATGACAGACAGGATACTATGACCGCGATCAAGATAAAAGTTCCCATTAAATTACAAAGGGTGGGAATCACATTCCCGCCCTTTGAGGCGGCAGACGATGCTTCCGCCTTTATTTTATTTTTCATTGTTCTCCTTCTTTCTGCGATGTCCCCAGTACCACCAGCTGGCTGCCGCTATTACCAGAACAGCCATAGTGATGATAAACGCACTGAAAAGAATCCTGGCATCTGCCTCAATAGGACCTATATTGAACTTCATATTCGAAAGAGGCACTTCCGGTTCATCCAGATCTATCACATCCCGGGGTACGCCTGTATCTTCCAATTCTTCCAAAGATGTCTGCCCGGTACCTTGATCTGTGCCATTCTGTCCTCCGTTTATCAAAGCTGTACCTTCCTGAGCTTCACCTGTACCTGTTGTTGTGCTGCTTCTTCTCACCGTTTCTCCCGGAATAACTTCTACAATTGATGTAACTGTTTCCGGAATTACTATTCTTCTTACTGTTATTGTGCTTTCATATCCACTTAACGGCGTGTAAATAAAAGTGAAGACATTCTCCGCTTCGTTCTCCACAAGGGTTCGTGTCAGATTATATGTCTGAGGCTGATACCCGTCTATATACAAAAAAGCAACAACAGGCTTATCTCCTACGTTTCCGTAATATATATCACTGGGCATCAGAGCATTTCCATCCGCATCTACATAGTTTACGGTATAGGAAACCACGTTTCCTTTCAGTCCATATGCCACAACATAGTCTCTGTCACCTGTCACTATGAAAGAAGATGCTGACACCGTATTATTATCCTTGCCGCTTTCGCGGACACCTTTTATATAATATTTACTATCGTTGCTTAAAACCACACTAAGACTATTCGGATTAAGATTTACAATATCGCCATAACTGCAGATTTTAGTAATATACTCACTGCCGTCAGCAAATCTGCCCTGCTGACCGGGATAAAGGCGTATCGTATATGTGTAACTTTCTGCTTCCGCCCATACAGGAACAGCATGAGAACAAATCAGGACGAAAGTTATCATGAGCAGCATAATACTTTTTCTTATCCTTTTCATATCATTTCGCTCCCTTCTCTTTTTCTTTGCCATTCTGCTTCATACTGTAAATGGCAAGAAGCAGAATAAGAGTTCCACTTGCAGCCATAGCAATAAAAAAAGGAGTTAAATTCGTTTCATCCCCTGTTTTTACAATATTTGAACGGGGGACATCCTCTGAATCAATATCTATTAATTCCCTTCTTTTCTTAATTCTTTCCACGGTAGAACGTGAACTCTCTTCACGCAGCCACCGGCTCGTTGGCTCATTCGTCAGCAATTCTACTGCAAAATTCATCTGCAGATCCGCGAGCGTATCCTGATAATCATTCCCCTGTGTCTCGCCGTCCAAAGCAATCGCCAGTCTGATGAAACCTTTCTGTCCGGTAGCCAGCGTATCCAGATAAAAGTACTTTTCCAATGCGTCAGTAGCTTCATGCAGGCCCTCTCCGGCATTGCTTACACTATCGCCGCCGATAGTCTCGCTGTCAAAGAGAATGAATTCACTGCCGCTTTTATCCGTGTAGGTCAGCTTATAGGTGTATGCACCGCCATGCGTTCTATTGTTAGCGCTTCGATCCTCCAAAGAATACAGGACTTCATTAGTCATCCACCAGGCAGTGGATTCGCTGTATTCATTCTGAAGTGACAGCGTAAAGATGATATCATCCCCAGGCTGCAGGCCTCTAACCGCTTCATCCAGATCAGAAGTTTTAAAATTACTCTCCATTTTTTTCTGACTGGTAAAAGAAACATGCCAGTCAGGATCCCCATAATAGGTCTTAGCATATACAGGGACAGAAAGTCCGCCTATAAGCAGCAGTATCAGGAATAAACCAAAAAATTTCTTTTTCATGTTAACCCTCCCTAATCCACCAGCCGCAAGACATTGTTGACATCGTCGTCGTCAACGCCGCCGCTGATACTGACTCTGCGTCCCCATGCGCTCCAAATGGCATCTTCTGCATTGTGAGTCTGCACGGCATCTACCTCAGCTTCAATACGAAATTCCACACCATCATAGTCATAAGTTGTAGTAATACGTTTACCGTCAGGTATCTCTGTCTCTGTCTGTGTTACTTTCACAGCAATTGTACTATCAATAGTCAATGTATCGGTCAGTGGAACTGTTGTTTTTCCCGCTTCCAAAACTCTGTTATAGTAAAGCACTTTGCGCTCAGGTGTAGAAGCTTTCTCATCTAACAGCCAATATTTATCTTCGCCCACGTAATTTTCATCAAAATGCAAGTCGATCAGACCGGGATCCCGTGTCTGCAGTTTTGTTTCCTGCTTATTACCCTCTTCATCCACCTCAACCTTTACCCAGTATGTATATAAATTGACCCTCACATACTCATTAATAGTGCCGCTGTTGGTCGCTGAAATGACTTCGTCATAAGTTTTGCCAATCTGAAACGGGTCAGTATCCGACCATCTGTTTTCCAAAAGTACTCCCGTATGTTCATTCCACTCGGCATTGGAATTCGCTTTGTAATTCCGCCAGGAAACCCCCGTGCCGTTCTCATTCAATGTCACTCCAATGTCAAACATCTCTACCCGGGAGCTATAGGTCTCTGAAAAATAAGTCAACGCTGCGTTAGCGCCCCCGATAGAGCTGCCAAACAACAATATTCCCGCAAGTGCAAACAAAATAACCGTCAGGACAGGCGAACCAAATTTTAATACCTTTTTCATACTAAATCCCTCCTTCCGTTCGGCCCGAATCTAATGTAGCTGACCAGTCTGCGTAAGGAGCGCCGGCTTCATCATATCTGACAAGTGTACTCTCATAAATAACCACTACATTGAATTCCGCTGCCCCCTCCGTATCTTCAGGGATATTATCAATTTTGATCGATAACTCCTCTGTGGCACTGCCGCCATATACGATGCCGTTGTAGTACCAGTAATCGTCCGTTCCTTTGGACCAGTTACTTCCTGAATAATCCAGGTTGAACTCACTGCCGCAAAATGCTTTTACACGAATATACACCGGCTGGGAACCGCTCTTATTGCTGATCGTAACTACTTTTTTCCAATCGGAAACTTTTTCCTTAATCTCCGTTTCATAGCCTAAACTAATAGGATAGCCGCCTTTTGCTTCTGCGTATGTGGTAAAATACGCCCATGTTTCTTTGATGCCTGCAGCTAAGAGCAACACAATCGCAAAGGAGATAAGTAAGATATTATAATGATTTCTTGTTGCCATATCTATGAATCCTCCTCATTTTGAGACATATCATATAATTGTTCCAGCTTCCATTCCCCCAGTCTGAGCTTTGTATTTGTATCTGTATCCGTTTCCGGATTTTCTTCCACTTCATACTTAAAACAGTTTGTAATACTATGCCCGCCATTTTGACGTTCATCATAATCATTGGTAAAAGAAACAAAAGAAGGATCAACCATATCCTCAGTGATCACAGCTGTCTGCTCTTTTTCTGTGATCAACTTATAGCTGGCACCAGTATAAACCTCTGTTACCGTTACTTCTGCACCTACAGGAATCTTCTCTACAATGATCTCCTTCACTCCCGGATCATTAAAAACGACAGAAACCACGTTGCTGTATACATTCTTATCCTTCCACACAGCTTCCACATCAAAGACAAAAGTGGCCGGACCGTTGCTCGCATTATAATTTTTCAACGTCTTTATGATCTTCAGAGCGCCATAGCGCGCGTTTTGTTCCGGTTTTAAGAAGACCTCCATATCGAATATCCAATCACCGGAATTGGCAGTATTGATCACACCATCCTCCTCGGGCTTACTGGGAAGAGCTACTAACTCCGGAGAAAAAGTGTAGATATACTCATCAACATAGGCTTTAGTAACAATTTTACTTTCCGTTTTCTCCTCATCATCTGTTACCGTAACATGATCCACATAATCTTCAACTTTTGCGTCCCCGTCTCTGGCGATCAGAAGATAAAGACCGGCGTCAAGATCGTTATCACTTTGTTTATTAAAATCCAGCTGCTTTACCGGTACCTGCTTACTGTCTCCGCTTAATGCAATCTCAGCAGCCATCTGTGCTATCCTGCTCCAATCCTCGCCTTTCATATCATTGCCAATGACCAGATCTGCATATACCTGATCCAGACTGAAAAAATATCCGTCACTTCCCGGATACGGGCTGGCATCGGCAATCTTATACAGATCGATCACAAGATCAGAGTTGGCCAGACTTTCCTGATACTCTTCAATCGCTTTTACAGTCAGAGAACATTTTCTGGCATCAAATCGATCCGCTGCATTGCTCAAAAATGGTATTGCAGCAATCACGGCAAATACTAATATCAACGTCATTAATGACCTTCCTGCGAAATCACCCCATCGATTTCGTCTGTCCTGGAATTCATCTTTCATAAACAATTCCTCCTTACTCTTTGCTATCTACTTTTTTAACTCTTCAAGTAGTTCTTTTTCTGTCTTTAACGGCTTTCTGCGGCGGTAATAGATCAGCAGAATGACCAATAACATGAAAATGATCGGAATTCCCACTGCCGGAATCACAAGCAAAGGCGAGATCCGGACTGCTTCGGCATTCACGATAATAACCTCTCTCAGATTTTCAATACGCCTGCCCCGCACTAATATCCGATGGGTATTGATCCCATACGGCGTACAGGTGACAAGGGTACAATAATCTTCTCCCGGAATGATCTGCAGTTCTGTTACATCCTCAGGCAATACGATGCGGATCTGATCCACCTTGTAGGTAATGGTCTCGTTCAGCACGCTGACTGTAAAGATATCCCCTTCCTCAATCTGATCCAGATCTGTAAACAGTTTCGCGCTGGGCAGTCCCCGATGCCCTGAAAGAACACTGTGGGTGCCTTCTCCCCCCACAGGAAGACTGGTTCCCGCAATATGTCCTACGGCAATCTGCAGTACCGCCTCATCAGTACCATGATAAACGGGGAGACTGACATTGATCTTCGGTATCTGTACATACCCCATAACACCTGATCCAGAAATATCCAGAAGAGATTCATACTCCGCCATTTCCTCTTCCTCAAGAAGAAAGCTGATTCCTTTCACAGATAACCGCTTGTTATATGCCCGAGCCGCTTCCAACAACGCTTCCATATCCTCAGTATTCATGCTTTCAACTGCTTCCACATAAGATGAAATGACCCGGCTCTGATGGCGTGAATTCCACCAGTCTGCTACACTTGGATACAGCAGTAAGCAAAGTCCGATCAACATAACCAGATATAATATAATGGTAGTCAGATGTTTCTTTAAAAATTTCGCCATCTTATCGGACGCTCCTTACTGATATACTCTCCATTTTAATTTCCGAGGACGGAGCAAGACCGCCCCCGGATAAATAATTCATAAATAATCTACGAAAACTGATAATTAATTTACCTTATTTACTCATGCGCTTTCTTGTAACAAGAATTACACCACAGCCAAGTACAAGGATTCCACCCAATACATAGAAAATTGTAGTACCGATCCCACCTGTTTCAGGAAGAGTAGAACCTTTATGGTTGATAACCGTATTATTCAGATGATTACTCATAGAATCAAGTACTTCATCTTCGGTATCAGTAGCAGCTTTGCCATCATTTGCCGTCAACGTCAAATCAGCGCCATTCCCCTCTTTATTCTCAGAATGATCTGCTACTATATCAATCTTAATTACATCACATGTATTATATCCTTCTGGTGTTGTAGTTTCTTTAAGGTAGTATGTTCCTTGTTTAAGACCTTTAATATTGAAAATAGCTTTACCATCATTAGAGGAGAACATCTCCTCTCCCTCTTCATTCTCCTTAACCGGAATATAAGCCTGCTGATCGTTATCATATTTCAATTTAACTTCTTCTGTACATGCTTCATCTCTATAAAGTTTGAATCCTGCACCTGGTAAAGGCTTATTATCGCCATCAACTTTGTTGTTATCTACTTTAAAAGAAAATACCCAGGCATAATCCGGTTTCGTTTTACCTTTTCCTTTCGAATTAGGATTATTAGAATACTCTAATTCAACCTTGTTATAATTTCCTGTTTCATCACTTACACTTGCATTTGAATTGTGGACAATTGCATTCTCGTTCAAGTGCACATTATAGATTACTTCAACTTTAATCGGTTCATTTCCAAAATCATCGCCTACTTCTTTTTTCAGATCAACAATAGTAAGGCTCCATGTTGCACCGACGGCGTTTTCCTGGATATCAGCAGTATCATAAGCTATGTCTATGCCCCCATTACTATTGCCAACATATGCTTTAACACTTACAATATTTTCAAAAGTAACCCCGGCTGACATCGTATCATTAAATACCAACTCATAGGAATCATATGCTGCGATATCATCACCTGCCGGTACAGTAGCTGTCAGCTTAAACTGAAATTGTTCATTAATTGCATGGTCAGCTGTATCACCCCATCCATCAGTA
The DNA here is from genome assembly GCA_014803415.1 of Lachnospiraceae bacterium. Taxonomy (GTDB): domain Bacteria; phylum Bacillota; class Clostridia; order Lachnospirales; family Lachnospiraceae; genus Suilimivivens. Next base: position 153,722 of record JAAVBZ010000010.1, on the reverse strand, counting down.
TTATTGGTGCTAACTTTCTTATCAACCGTAGGTTTTTCAGCCTTTATCCTGATTTCAACAGGACCTACAATTTGCACAATATTAAGTGTGTAAGACTCATCTTCTTTACCTTCTAATGATCCGTCTTTATCTTTGATCAGATAGTAACCTGCCGGAACACCTTTTAACACTTCACCAGATCCAATGGTTGCATAGGGATAGCCATCTAAATTTACATATTTTTTAATTACAGCAAGCTGTTCTTTGTCGGTTTTTTCTGTTTCAGAAGCTACGTCTTCCAGTTCCTGCAAAACATTCGCGCTGACCGCCTCACCTTCTGTTCCTGTACCGTTCTTTCCCCATTTAATATTGGATAAAACTTTATTAACATCAACATCACCGGTAAAAATTTGATATATTTCATAAGTATGACCGCCCGGTTCGCCTGGCACCGTAATTGAATATTCTTGTGGCGTCGGTTCCTTTTCTTGCTCATCGCCAAGTTCTGCAGCAAGTACAGTCATTGACATGCCTATTGCCAACACAGCTGCCAGTAACAGACATATAAATTTTTTCATTGTTTTCATTGTTAATTACCTCCTTTAAGTAATTTACTAATAATTTATGTTACTTATTTAGTCCCTTCCTTCTGCGTCGGTATGCTATATACATTAAGACAGCAACACCACACATCAGTATAGCTCCCCAAATATTGATGAAAAATGTTCCAAAGCCGCCTGTTTTCGGTAATTCGTACTTATCTTCTTTGTCTGTCAGTTTCAGAGAAAGGATTCCCTTCTCTCCAGAATAGCTAAACTCCGCTTCCGTACAACCGCCTTTTTCCGGACATGTTATGCCAACACTATCTCCTCCGAGCGAAAAAGTATGATCCCGCACTGTTTTATAGCCGGAAGGTGCAGCAGTTTCCCTGAGCGTATATCTGCCTGCCGGAAGGCCGGTAATAATAATCTTACCGTTTTCATCCGTAACCATTACGGAAGATACCCCTCTCGTATCAGTACCGTCATAATAAACGAAACTGCCCATGTGCTGTTTAAACATAAGCTGAGTGCCATCTTCCCCAAGAAGTTCAAACTTTGCACCGGTAAGGGCCTCATCTGCTTTGTTTTCTCCCACCTTTGTCAATTCGATCCCATAAGTTTTCGGAGAATTTGTGATAGTGACTATCGCCTTATCATCTTCTGTAGTATATTGATACTTTACATCAAACTTTTCTTCCGGCTGATAATGTGATTCATCACCCTGATATACTACATACTCTTCTACTACTTCATAATCGTAATCTGAAGAAAGAGCATCCCAGCTGCAGCTCCAGTTATCAGGCCTTAGATCCGCTTCTTTAATTTTAGTTTTTGTTTTTTCCTGGCCGTCAGCATCTGCATCACCCTTATCAACCTGATATAATGCTACATGAATTGAGTCCACCAATTCATCTGTAGGTACAATGCCATTCCACTCTTTTCTTACACTAATACTGGTTACACTCGACCGGATATTTCTAAAGATGGCGCCATCATCTCTTTGGGGGTCGGTGAGCGAAATCGTAGTTACATGTTTCTCATCACTTTCCGGATAATAGGTATTGACCGGCATCCAGCTATCACCTTCTTTTCTATCCAGGCAAATCTCTGTAATATCATCAACGTATTTGTCAATACCTTCAAATTTTTCTTTAAACTCTTGCTTTACCGTAACTGTTAAACGATATATTCTCTCATCTGATTTGATCCCGCTGTTATGTGAATCTCCTGAAATGCTTTCCTTAATATAATATGTATAGGTCTTCTCTTTCAAAGGCACTATATCTTCAGTGTTCAAGTCACGTCTCAAATCAAAAGTCAGCGGATCAAATAAAATATCAGCCGCTTTATATGGTTGAGCCGGTTCCGCATCTCCATCCGTATTTTCATCGTCTGAATCAGCTGTTTCAGAAAATTTCGTCTCAGTATTTTGAGCCGTCATTATCGGCTGCATACAGGCCTCGTCCTCGTATACTGTAAATGAGAACTGGCCCTCCTCGATATCAAAAAATTCCTGTCCAACCGCATCCGTCAATACCTTTTTTGCTTCCAGAGCCAAAGCAGAATTAATTTCTATTTCACCTTGAGTATCACCAACGATCATAATACCGTTACACATAATACCGCCGCCATGAACAGCAGATTCATTTCCGGTTATATAAACTTTTGCTGCATTTTTGGCTGCTTCTTTAGCAGAACCATCAGAATAAGCCGTTAATCCAATGATATAAGAAGAAGTCCAACTGCTGGCTTCCCTATCTATCCGCTCTCCATCTATACTGCCATCCCAATTTGGCGAGCCGCCGCCAAGCATATTATTATCCACATACGAATATAATGCTGAAAAATAATCCTGGAAAAGATATTTTCCATCTTCACCTCTATTCCAGAAAGCAGGATTATTCGCTGTATACTGATGATCCTGATGTTTAGCAGAAGTGCCTCCGGAAAGTGCGCTGCCTTCTGCAGTATTACCAAAAACGGCCACGCCCTGCGTTTTGTTATTTCCGCTTTCAATGATTCGACCGGTAGCACATCCCGCCAGACCGCCGCCAAAACCATTTGCACTGTTTTCTGTTACCAGTGTATAGAAAAGATATGCCGTCGCCTGATCTCCTATAAACAATCCGCCGCCTCCCCAGTCAGTTGTCTGCGTCAGCCGGTTATTTGTAATATACAGCTTATTACTACTGCTTCCATCTCTGTCTCCTATCGTTATTACCGAACTATCATAAATACCGATACCGCCGCCTTCACCTCTTTGGCCATCTTGCGTATTGGCTGAAATATATCCTGCTTTCAGCACCAGTGCGGAATTGCTGATATTCCTATTTTCATCTTGCCAATAAGTGTCAACTCCTATACCGCCGCCGCCCATATGAGCTGTATTACCGGTGATATAGCCGCCTGACATAGTCAGTTGACTATTATATACAAAGATACCGCCGCCACAGCCAAACCAGGGCCAGCTCCAACTATCAGGCAAAAATGTTGCTGTATTATTGGTAATGTATCCTCCATTTATTGTAATTTCAGAATCTTTAACATAGATTCCCCCGCCTCTGTCAGCCTCATTACCTGAAACAACAGCTCCGTCTCCAACTTGAATTGTTCCGTTTTCACAGCAAATTGCTCCCCCTCCCCAACTACTGAAGCTATTGCTGACAAGATATCCGCCTTTCAGATTCAGAACCGGATGGGCATCAGACGCCCAGTCTGGGGTTAGCTCTTGCACAGCACGGCCCCCATTTCCAAAAATAATACCGTTTTCCATGGTCAATGTTCCGCCGGCCAGATATAACGCTGCATTATTATTTTCCTTATTCCCAATAATGGCACCGCCTGTTACGCGGTAAGTGCACAGCGTTTCCTGTGTCATTCCATTGCCCACACTGACCGATTCGGTAACAGAATAAGTTAATGTGCCTGGTGAGTCTTGATCGGGCTTTTCATAGCTATATGTCGGCGTGTCGTTTTCCCCGATCTTTACAGGTTCCACGGCCTGTGAATCTGTTAATATTAATTCCGTATTCGGCTCTATATTAATTAAAGTAACATAATCGCCCTCCAATTCAATTTTGTGCCCGTTCAAATCTAGCGTAACGACCTTCTTTGCCCCGTCACCATCATTGATTTTTAATTTGGCAGATCCATCAGCCTCTCCATCGTCTTCCTTTGTTGCTGTAAAGGTAAAGTCCGCATCTATCCTGACTGTATCGCCATCTTTAGCTCGCTGAATTGCCTTCCGGAACGTTGTTGAATCTATTACCTTTCCATCTTTAACAATTGCGACCTCTGAAAAACTATCCAGCTGGAAGGTTGTGGATAAACTGTTTTCCTCGTCTTCCACCATACCCGCATCTGCAAAGATTTCCATGCCATCTTCTGCAAAATGTACTACCTTATAGGTGTCATCTTTTTTATCAATACTCTTATCCAATAAGCGAATCTTTACATCCACAGTATCCTGCGGTTCGATCTCTTCCTCATTTACATAGAAACCAATCTCCATCAGCACTTCCAAAGCTATGAGTTCATCCGTTATCTCATCCTGAAGCTGCTCTTCCCGCTCTGCAAAATGCTCTGGATCACTTTCTTCCGTGATCCGCTCAGCAAATAACTCTGCGTCTTCCGGGATCATTGCTTCCTTTCCGAACCTGACAGTTACTATGAAATCCTCTCCTTCATAAGTCATGCTTCGGATATCTGCATCTGTGATAAATGCAAGTTCCCCCAGTTCGTCAACCGTAAACATTGTTGAAACTTGATCGTCTATGTCAGCAGCTTGGAGCTGTTCGACACCGCCTTCGGTGAAATGTACAGCTTTAACGGGATCACTTTCAAAATAGATCTCACTGTTCAGAAATTGTACTGTTACATCCATTGTCTCTTTCGGCAGGATCTCTTTGCCATCCAAAAAGACTCCCAGCCGGAACAGCATCGCTATAGTTTCTTCTCCATCTGATATGAGCTCTGCTTCTCTCAGCTCCTCAAAACGCTGCCCATAGGACTCGGGTTCGTTTTCTTCCGTAATCTGCTCTACGATCAGTTCTGCACCCTCCGGAATCTCTGTATCTTCACCCGGATCGACTGTCACAATATATCCTTCGCCTTCATAAATCAGACTGTGTTTCTCATTTTCCTCTCTGCCCTGTGCAATGAATGCCAGTTCTGAAAAGCTGTTCATTTCAAAAGTTACCGAATCATCACCGTCCGTACTCATACCGGAAACCGTTTCGATACCGTCTTCAGTAAAGCACAGTACTTTGATCGCATCTCCCTCAGCATAGATGCGGTCATTCAGGAATTGGACCGTAATACTTATTTCATCTTCAGGAATAATGACCTCATCATCCGTATAGAACAGAATCTGAAGCAGCATGGCCAGTGACTCTTCCTCCTCCAATGCACCTTCTTCTTTCTCAAGTTCTCTAAGGCGTTGTCCATAATATTCTGAATTGCTTTCTTCCGTAAACAGCTCTGCACGCAGCTTTGCTTCCATTGGAATATTCGCTGATTTTTTATAGGACGCGGTCACAACGATATCATCATTGCTGAAAGACCTGGTATATTCTCTGTCGCTATCTGCCTCATCAGCAGGCTTGAAACAATTTTCATCATGAACATGCTTTTCCACCGCTTCCACATACGGTGCTCCGCAGACCTGGCAGCCGCTGTCATCATAGCAGCTGTCATCGTGAATATGAGCCGCTTTCTCATTGCAGACAAGCCTTCTTATCGTCTTATAACATCTGTCATCATGTTTATGCGTATCGCCGGTATTCTCATCAGTATCTGGTTCTGCCGGAATATCCGGTACTTCAAAAGAATCGCTATAGCAGACGTCGCTATGCACATGTTCTTCCTGACCGCAGATCAGAACCTCCTGCCCTTCTCCTTCTTTTTCATAAGATATGGTCTCGTTTCTATAACAGTCTTCCTCATGGGAGTGTTCATCCCGGCCGCAGACCAACTCTCCCTCTTCGTCTCTGCAGTTTTCACTGTGCTGATGTTCATCCTGACTGCAATCCAAAACCTTCACTGTTTCTTCATAAATCGTCGTATCAATCTCATATTCATAACAGCTATCGTCATGGGTATGTTCAGCCTGACCGCAGATTAATTCCGATTCACCTGCACTGTTGCTGCCAACCGAATATTCTTGCTCTTCTTCCGGTATTTTGTCATCGGAAACCACAGCTTCTTCATACTGACAGATCAAGATTTCTTCATCTTCAAAGCAATCACTATTATGTACATGCTCTTTTATTTCCGGAAGCTGACATACTAATTCAGCCTCCGTATCATAACAGGCCTCATCATGCTCATGAAACACATAATCTGCTTTGCCACACACAAGATTTTTGTCCTCGCCATAACACCCCTCATCGTGTTCATGTACCATAATCTGACAATCTAAAATATCTTCTTCGCGAGTCAACGCCTGCCCTTTTTTTGACAAAACCCAGGCAGTTCCACATACAACTATGACAGCCAGGCAGATAACAATTGCCCGCCACCGCCTGTTATTACGCCGTTCACGTAAGAATTTTGCAGTCTGAGTGAAAATTGAATTTTCCATATCTCTGTCTCCCTTCCACTTAATATCACATATTTTCATCTGCTCCCATTACTGAGCAGTCTTATTTTCTCTATCCCTGTCTTCTGCATCGGATCAATCCACAAATCCAAGATCCATTAACGGCCAGATACGAAATATGATTTTCCCGATGACCATGTCATCACTGATACAGCCTATATCCGAGGCACGGGAATCCATCGATGTTTCTCTATGGTCTCCCATCAGGAAATTCCGCCCGTCAGGCACCTGGTAAGGGAGGACAATGTCGCAGTACCCCAACGCCTTCTCCGATATATATGGTTCATCAAGCATTTTCCCATTGACAGATACATTTCCTCCTTCATCGATATCTACCCAGTCACCTGATGATGCAATGACCCTTTTCACCAAAATATTGTTATTATAATAAAAAGCTACTATATCCCCCGTCTTATATCCGGATCCATTCAGTGCAACTACAATATCACCGTTCTGCAGAGTCTCTGTCATAGATGTTCCGGTAATCTGGAGTACCGGAAGCAGTAAAAGTGCAATGATGACCGTGACTGCCGCCACGATGATGAGTGCATATACTGTACTTCTCAGTGTTCTGCGATATTTATCTTTATGCTGTTCTTTCTCAAGTTCAGCTTCTATCATTTCCAGCGTAGGAACTTCAATATCACGTTCACCTGACTGTGTTTTCAACGCAGATATCTCATTTTCATACTCATTCAACCGTCTATCATTCCTTTCCCTTCGCATTCATTGCTTTTCTTATTACGAGCAGGCTCTATATCAAAATCCCAATCATAATCATCTTCCTTTGCATTTTCTTTCCTGTTTCTGACAAGCTCTATATTAAAATCCCAATCATATTCACATACATGTTCTCTTTCTTTCTCAAAACAACCTCCTATCGATTCAGAGCCGACAGATTGCTGTTCCATACTTTCTGCATGATGATCAACAGTCAACTGCTCCATCTCAAAAGCACTGTCTGATTCTGTAGCAGCTTCTTCTGTAGAACCGGCTTCCCCACTCGCTTCTTCTATCAATGCATTCTCACGCTTAAAAATAGTCTCCAGTTCCATAATTTTTGCATCTTTATTGTCTAAACGCCCTTTCAAATGTTCAATCTGTTCGTCCTTATCATTCAGGCGCTTTTTCAAACGTTCATAACTTCGTTCCAGTTCGCGCTTCTGCATCATCATCTCAGACATCTGTTCTTCCAGCCTTTTCTGCTCCTGTCCCTGGGTAAGCAGCAGCTTGAGCAGTTCCTGCCGTGTCAGTTTTGAAAACTCTTTCCTGGTCATGATATCTTTCCCTTCCGCACTCTCTCCTCCAAAATTTCAAACGGGATCTTACAGGGAGGCATTCCACAAGCTGCCAGAACATTATCTAATATCCTGCTGGCATCCTTACTTGAAAGCTGTATCGGAGTAGGAGTCGTCTCGATCTTTGTTTCTATCTCCATTGTCTTTTCTTTCATCAAAATTCTCCATCCTATATAAATGAATTAGTTTTCCGCATCATCCTCTTCTGACAGAAGATGCCAGCTCTTTACATAGCATAAGTAAACAGAATCTATATTCTGTTCATTTTTTTAAGTTATTTAGCAAAAAATAAAAGAACCGAAAAACAAAATCATTGCTTTTCGATTCCAAAAATGAACAACAAAAGATATACTAACAAGGCTGTAAAAAAAAATTCTTTTACAGCCTTGTTACAATACGCCCAAAATTTCATATAATATTATGAAACAATTATGTATCTGCTAAAATGCTATTGCAAATCTCAACTTATTTGTGCTACAATATAACCGAAATTAATTCATAGGCATTTTATTTGTAGACAGAATATAGATTCTGTCTATATTTGCATCATCAACCGGTTCAACTGTTTTTCATGTTCTGATCCGGTAGTCATCAGATAGATTCGAGTCGTTTCGACGGAACTGTGTCCCAACACATCAGCCAGCTTTACAATATCTTTACATACCTTATAAAAAGATGTTGCAAATAGATGCCGCAGATTATGGGGAAATACTTTTGTTGGCTCCACATCTGCGTCTTTACACAATCCTTTCATCTCACGCCAGATCTGTCCTCTTGACAGTCTTTTTCCACTTCGGGTAAGAAATATTTCGCCGGCAGTTATTTGCTGTCTCTTCGCATATTGAATAACTTTTATGCGCAGCTTTTCCGGAATCAATATAACCCGTATCTTGCCTTTCAGGTTTATTTCAGCCCTTCCTGCCTTCGCAGCTTCCAGCGTAACATATTTTACTTCGCTGATCCGTATTCCTGTGACGAAAATAATCTCCAGCAAAAGTGCCAGCCGATCCTTTTCCATACTGTATGCCGCATCCAAAAGTCTTTTATATTCTTCCTGTGTCAGTTCTTTTGCATCTTCACGAAACAGCGAGCGTTGGATACGCAAAAACTTTGCCCGGCAATCATTCCAGCCAAGATACGAAAAGAGAGCGTTCAGTGCAGAGAGCTTTCCATTGATCGTAGTGGCTGCATACCCATTTTCCAAAAGCCACTCTTTCCATTCTGTAACAACTGTCTTGGAAATATTCCTATCCCTAACCCATACTGCAAAGGCCCGCACATCACTGATATATTTCTTTATGGTGGCCTGCCCGTGCTCTTCCTCTCTTAAATAGCTTTTAAATCCGTTAAATATTTCTTCTGTTAACCTATAATGATCCATTTCTCTTCCTCCAAAAATATATTTATGGAGAATATTGTATCAAATTTTTCATTTATTTATTAATCTGTATTTCCTTTCTGGTATGGAAATGTTTTAACTTCCATGCTCTGATCTTATCCAGTGTACCGTTTAGATACAACATATTGAGCACCAGGCTGGCCAATGCAAGACCCAAAGCAAAATCGATCATGTTCTCACAGGGTCTCTCCGGAATAAATCCAAATCCCTCAGTCACATCCAGCAGAATCGAAAACAGAAAGATTATTAATGTTCCCGCTGTCATGCTGATCACACGCTTTTTTAATATTTTCTTTTCTGCATCACTATATTCCGCTACTTTCTTTAATGTATTTTTTGTTTCACTGTCCATATTCTCGCTTTTCCTTTCTCCATCAATAATTTCCCGGATATCAACGTCATAAAAATCCGCTATTTCAATTAAGATACTTAAATCCGGCATGTTGCTTCCTGTTTCCCATCGCGAAACAGTCCTGTCAGATACATTAAATTGTTCCGCCAGCTGTTCCTGTGTCAAACCTTTTTCTTTTCGCAAAGTCTTTAAAAAATTTCCTGTTTTCCTTTGATCCATATCTGACCTCCTTTCCATGTCAGCATATCAGCATGCAACTGAAATTCACACGACACAAAGCGAGAAATATATATTTTTTCAATCCGGACATAACATGTCTGGTAAAAACATGCTATAATTATACCACCTGATCGTGGAGGCATAACTATGAATTTTTCATTAATTGAGTATTTCCATACAAAATGGCATGATATTCTTGTGATCGGTAAAACTATTGAACGGGATGGCCTGAAATACCATATCTTAGGCATGACCTTATCCGATGAAGCAAGGCTCTATATCATTGAACCATATATGACGCCGGAAAGAAAAAAGCAAAAAGGTGTTTCCAATTACAGAAAACTATTAAAGGAGCATGACGGAGTCGTGTGCTGCTATCTGCATTGCAGTGAATTCTGTTTTGGCAATGAACGGCTTAAGACACAGGGCGGCACGGGCGGTTCCCTTAAATATTCCTTAGAGGACTATGGCACGATACAGTTGTTTTTTGACATGATGAATGCCGGCTGGACAATCCCTGAATGGATTAAGGATACGGATTGGGAGAACCTGCAATTAGTAACCTTAACCATTGCAGACATAAAAGAACTCCCCCGCTATTGGCCGGATATGCCCATAACCATAACCCATAAACCCGATCCAGTCAGACATTTACTTGAAAAGCCGGTCACTTTAAATGTGGGAAAAAGCCGCTCCTTTTGCTTCACAGACAATTATGGGGATCAAGTCCAGTGTCATGTCAATAATGTCACTTTAATAGATGTGTGGAAAGAAACGGAAGCAGAATTTAAGGATCCTAAACTTGCTGAACGTTTTTCCCAAGAACAAATAGAACAGGCCAGAAAGTACAGTTATGATACACTGAATCAGCGCTGTCCAAAGGGAATGTGCTATATTGGTATCGAATATGAGTGCAGTAAGGATCTGGACCTGGTATTCTATTCCAAACAGTATTTAAGCTCCAGGCCTCAAACTCATGAGGGAAGCTCACATTTCCTCATGATGCATATAAAGCCTGATCAGAAGACCGGAACACACGGTCTCCCATTGAAAGGCCGTGTCATAGATACGCCGTTTTCCCCGGATACAACCCAAATTCCTGCAGAATTGTTTTTATATTATGAAAAGGCTGAAGAATGGACTGAGACTGTTTTATAAAACATTTTGAGGCATCTCTTTCAGAGGTGCCTCTTGTAATCTTAAAAACTTTTTAACTGTCTCTGCGCTTCATGATGTAACTAAGCAGCTCATCTGCTACTTCATCTTTGCTCATAATAGGAAGCTCGACTGTATCGTCTTTAGACAAAAATGTGACGATATTGGTATCTGTTCCGAATCCGGCGCCTTCCTGTTTCAGATTATTTGCCACGATCAGATCCAGATTCTTTTTCTCCAGTTTACTTCTGGAATTTTCTATCATATTTTCTGTTTCCATAGAAAATCCGCACAAGAACTGGCCTTCTCCTTTATGTTCACCCAAAAATCCCAGGATATCCTCTGTGCGTTCTAATTCCAACAGCAATTCATCGTCTTTTTTCTTGACTTTTTCATCAGCCGTATACTTGGGACGATAATCCGCTACCGCTGCCGCCTTAATGATAATATCCTGCTCTTTTGCACAGCCTTTCACTGCCTTTGCCATATCTGCGGCAGACACCACATCTATCACTTGCACGTCCAAAGGCGGCATAAGTTCTGCTTTTCCGGATACCAGCGTTACCTGTGCGCCCCGCATCATTGCTGCCCGGGCAATGGCATATCCCATTTTCCCTGTAGAGTGATTACTGATATATCGCACAGGATCTATTTTTTCCCTGGTTCCGCCGGCTGTAACCAGGATCCTTACTCCCTGCATATCCTTAGGCTGCAGTGCCCTGAGAATATATTCCATTAAAAGTTCCGGATCCGGCATTTTACCTTCTCCCGTATCTCCGCAGGCAAGATATCCGGTTGCCGGCGTGATCACTTCCATACCATATTCCTGTAATATTTTCATATTATCCTGTACAATGGGATTACGATACATTCTGGTGTTCATGGCCGGTGCAAATATCTTAGGACATTCACAGGCAAGCAGTGTAGTGGTCAGCATATCGTCTGCAATTCCATGCGCCGCTTTGGCAATCACATTGGCAGAAGCCGGTGCCACCATAACCACATCCGCCAGCTTGGCCAATGCCACATGTTCAACATTATGCTTAAAATTTCTGTCAAAAGTATCTACAAGACACTTATTCCCTGTCAGACTCTCAAAAGTAATGGGATTGATAAAATTTGTGGCATTCTGTGTCATGATCACTGTAACATCTGCCTGTTTCTTTTTTAACATACTGGCAAGTGAGGCAATTTTATATGCGGCAATGCCTCCCGTTACACCAAGTACAATATGTTTTCCACTCAGCATACTGCTTTCTCCTCTTTCTTATTCCTGTTCCACATTTTTGTGGTAAATAATGTTCAGTCCTTTCAATGTCAGTTCATCATCATGAATTACTTTCTGCTTGCAATATGGTACGATGCTTCCAGCCAGTCCTCCTGTGGCAACTACTGCCGCCTGATATCCCAGTTCCTCCCAGATCCGTTCGATCATGCCGTCGATGCAGGCCGCCTGTCCCATGATGATACCGCTTTTCATGCAGTCTATGGTATTGGTACCAATTACCTTTTTGGGAGGTTCCAGACTGATCCTGGGAAGCTGCGAAGTCCGATTAACAAGTGAATCCAGAGATACTTTCACACCCGGAAGGATCATGCCGCCGATATAATTCTTCTTCTCATCCACCACACTGATTGTGGTGGCTGTTCCCATATCGATCATGATGATAGGCGCACCATAATACTTAAGCCCCGCTACTGCATTGACGATAAGATCCGATCCCACCTGTCCCGGATTGTCCATCAGAATATTAAGTCCCGTTTTAACGCCCGGTCCTACTAAAAGCGGAGCAATGTGGAACAGTTTCTCCATTGCTTTTTTCACTACATTATTAAGAGGCGGTACAACAGACGCAATAATACAGCCCGTAATATCTTTTATCTCAATCCGGTACAGCTCAAGCAGCGTCTTAAACTCCACCACATACTCCAGCTCTGTTTTGGAAATATCTGTTGATACTCTCTCCACAAAATATATTTTTTCCTGTTCCATACATCCGATCACAATATTGGTATTACCGATATCTACTGCTAAAATCATCTTATAATCTTATTCCTTTCCCGTTGCTTTAATAGGTTTTACTTTTAATAATGCGATACCAACCCCTGCTGTAATAATGGCCGCAACCACTGCTTCCACAACGCCGTTAAAACTTATGATCCCTGCAATTGTATCAAACACAGCTTCTCCTGCAATACCAAGGGCCTGTGCATAGGCATTTTTATACAGCACAAAAATACCGCTCATGACAAGCAGCGTGTTGGTAAAGGCTCCCGCAAGTCCCGCATAGGCAAGCGCAATATTGGTTGAGGCTTTCTTTCTCACCGCTAAGGTCAAGACCGCAAACAGAATAACTCCTGCCGCAATCCCCGCTGTCAGACTCACTGCCCTGCAGGTACTCTCAGCCATTTTATCCTGCAGTAAACGATTCAATAACGCGCTAAAGGATACAAACAAAATAAGAGCTGCCGCAAGATTAACAACATTGCGCCACACTTTCTTCCCGTTTTTTAATAATCTGCTAAGGCCCAGATATACAAAGTACGGAATCACTCCGACTAAAATTCTTGGCACAAAACAGATATAGAGACTCTTAAAAATACCGGAAATGCCGACCACATTTACTGCAAGAACGGGCGAAAATACAAACGCTGAGGGCGTAACTGCCTTAAATGTGTTGTTGAGAAAGCTTGTGAATCCGAATGCAAATCCTAAAAATGCACCCTTCTTTGGTCCGAGAAATAGTGCTCCGAGGATGACCGGAATGTGAATGATCGTCGCATTAATAACGACAAGCGGGATGTATCCCAGCGGTGTGAATGCCATTATGATAATAATGGCAGTGAACAGTGCTGTCAGCACCAGTTCATAGGTCTTTTCATTTTTCATAGTACAATTACCTCCTGTTATTATTCTCATGAACGAGATACAATACGGTGTAATCATACCATATAAATATATTAATTGCAAATTTCTATCCCTTAATGTTTTCTATTGTTTTTGAGGGTACTTTACGATATAATTTGACCGTGATCTGCAATAGGATCGAAAGCTTTTCGGGCAGGAAAAGAAGGTGAATTTATGAGGTATATTGGCGGAAAATCCAATTTATTAACAGAAATTGAAAATGTGATCACTGCTTCTACGGAAAATGTCAGTACGGTAATCGATATTTTTTCCGGAAGCGGTGTGGTCTCTTCCTTTCTGAAATCAAGAAACTATCATGTTATCGGTAATGATTTTATGCATTTTTCTTATGTTTTAAGTCGGGGTACAACAGCCCTTGATCATGTCCCTTCCTTTGACAGCCTTGGAATTCATGATCCCATAACCTATCTGAACGAACTGAGGCTGGAGGATACTGACATTGACCTTTCCGACTGTTTTATTTACCAGCACTATTCTCCTCATGACAATACCAGCCGCATGTATTTTCAGAATGAAAACGCCATTAAGATCGACGTGATCCGTATTACCATAGAAAACTGGCACAATGATAATCTGATAAATGATGATGAATATTACTATCTGCTTGCTTCCCTGATAGCTGCCGTACCGTACATAAGCAACATAGCCGGTGTATATGGGGCATATTTAAAGCACTGGGATGCAAGAACTTTTAATACACTCACATTAAAAGCCCCGCAGATCATTGATAACGGAAAAGCAGCAGTATTTTATAACGAAAACTGTGATACCCTGCTTTCTGCTTCTAAAGCAGCCGGAGACCTTCTATATGCCGATCCACCCTATAATACAAGACAATACCTTCCAAATTATCATATACTTGAGACAATATCCCGGTATGATCATCCGGAAATTCATGGTGTAACAGGATTACGGAACTATCAGGATCAAAAGTCCGATTTCTGCACTGCCAAGGGAGTTGAAGGCGCTTTTCAGCGGATGATCGAAAATGCCAGAGTCAGGTATGTCTTGATAAGCTACAATAACGAAGGACTTTTATCCACAGAAAAATTGTGTGCGATCTGTCAGGAATATGCAAAACCGGATACATTCAGACTCCATGAGATAGACTATCGCAGATACAACAATGCGGGAACCACTCCCGGAGGCGTGAAAGAACAACTTTACTTTTTTGAAAAACAGGAGGCTCTAAATGCCATACGATAAATCTCCCCTGAATTATATAGGCGGTAAATACAAAATGCTTCCTAAGATCATGAAGTTTTTCCCAAAGCAGATCAATACCATGTATGATCTGTTTGCCGGAGGCTGCGATGTATGTACTAATATTACCGCCAATCAGATCTATGCAAATGATATTAATTTTTTTGTAATAGATATTTACCGCGCTTTTCAGAAATTATCCATAGAAGATCTGCTGACTGCCATTGACGGGATCATTAATAAGTGGCAGCTCAGTATGACCAACGAAGCCGGATATCTGGCATTCAGAGATCATTACAATAAGACGCCGGAAGCCCAAAGAGATCCTATCGAATTGTATGTATTAGTCTGCTATTCCTTTAACTACCAATTCAGATTTAACAACAGTCATGAGTTTAACAATCCTTTTGGCCGGGACCGCAGCAGTTTTAATCCTACCATGCGGGAGAATCTGATCACTTTTCACAGTAAACTGGGAAATATCAATTTTTCAAGCCATAACTTTCGTGATCTGGATCTCGGCTTTCTGGGCCAGGGCGATTTTCTTTATGCCGATCCCCCCTACCGGATCACAACCGCAAGTTACAACGATGGTCATCGTGGCTTTGAGGGCTGGAACGTAGCGGATGATCTTTTTTTATTTGATCTGCTTGACCGGCTTAATGAGCAAGGAGTCAAATTTGCTCTTTCCAATGTGACAGAGCACAAAGGGCATAAGAACAAGGAACTGATGCAATGGAAAAAGAAATACCATACTCACAGGATCCGCTACAATTACAATAACAGTAATTATCAGGCACGCAATACCGAACTGATCACGAAAGAAGTTCTTATCACAAATTATTAGGAGAAAACTACATGGCATCACGTACCTTCGGCTGGGTCCAGAATCCCGGAGATTTGAAAAAATTAAAAAAAGTAGTGAGTATTTTTCAGCCGGATTCTGTAAGTAACATCTGGCTGCAAAGAGAACGTTTACCACTGCTGCTCCAATATGATCTGATCAGTAAAAACGATCATGACTGCTTTCTGTCAGAACTATCCAAACCTGACATTGTGATCGATTATAATATGTTAAAGGGAAAAGGAGCCGGCTCCGGAAGCCGGAAAGATGCCAAATGCACCGGGATCGTGCAGGCTGTGATAGATGCGCAAAGTACCCAGACTTATAAAGATGCTTCCGGTGATTCCATTACAATGAAAAAGCCCTATACCGATGACTGGTCGGCGGAAGGATATCTAAGATGGGCTATTTCCTGCGGGTTGTTAGAGTATATTAAATCTGATGACAAGTGCAGGATCACTCCCCTTGGAAGCCGGCTGGCAGATACCGTGGATGCTTCTCCCCAGGAAAAAGAGGCTTTGTCTCTGGCATTGCTTTCCTATCCTCCGGTGATCAGGATTCTCAGTTTATTAATGGATCAGGATGCGCAGACAAAATTTGATCTGGGAAGCCAACTGGGCTTTAAGGGTGAGCTGGGTTTTACCTCCATACCCCAGGGAATGTATTTGTGCGACTATTGCGAGGCTGGATCACCGGCTGAAAAATCTACTGTTAAAAGTAATGACGAAGGCGACTCAGACAAATACGCCCGGGGGATTGCCAGTTGGCTGGGACAAATGGGCTGGGTGGAAACCTCAAGCAAAAATGTAACAGATCATTACAGGGGACGCAGATATACTGCCCTTTTACAGACATATTCCATTACCAGAGCCGGCGAAAAGGCCCTGATCAAAGCAAAGGGCAATTCCAGTAATCCCCGTTTGCCGAGAGTGGTAATGTTTGAAATGCTTGCCTCCAATAAAGCACCCGGTTCCAACTATTTAAGATACCAGAGAGCCTCCCTGTTAAAAGCTTTTTCCACATCCGAAAAAACTCTGGAGCAGCTGCAAAAAGCTTTAAAAGGATATGACCCAGATATTACTGTCGATACGATAAAGGATCATATCAATGGTCTTATATCCATAGGCATCGATATTTCAGTTAAAGACAATAAATACCGGCTGCTTGATAAAATTGAGAAACTGGAAATACCGGCCAGATCCGCCTGCGTCAAGGAAAATGTCAATGATCTGAAAGACAAAATCAGAGGAAAGCTTAAGACTCTGGATCATAAATATCTTGTTCTGATCGACCTGGCATACAGCGATGCATCCTCTAAAACAAAGAAAAACGCTGATGCCCGTGAATTTGAAATACAGACTGCTGACTTGTTTACCGGAGAATTATCATTTAGCGGTATGCGCCTTGGGGATTCCAATAAACCGGATGTGATCATATCCTATGGCGATAAAGGAACTATCATAGATAATAAATCCTATCAGGATGGATTTAATATCAGCGCAGGCTGCAGAGATGAAATGAGCAGATATATCAAAGAGAATATCATGCGTTCTCCCACATTAAATCCTAATAAATGGTGGGAAAATTTTGATCCTAAGATCACTGACTATACATTCTTATTTATTACTTCTTATCTGAAAGGACAGTTTGCTAATCAGCTTGAATATATTTCAGTGGCTCATGGCGGAATAAAAGGCGCTGCTATCAGTGTGGAAAATCTGCTTTACCTTTCAGAAGGTATAAAAAGCGGAAAAATCAGTCATGAGGACTTTTATAACAGTTTCCATAATAAAGAAATGATATTTACTCTATAATCCCCTTTTTTCTTTCTTCTTACCGAAGCCTATGGTAATTGCATGCCTGGGACATTCCCGGGCGCACTTACCACACCTGATGCATTCTACAGAATCCGTTTTCTTTACCGGATCCACATCCATCTTACAAATCCGGCTGCATTTACCGCATCCGATACATTTACTCTGATCCACTTCTAAATGATAGATACTTACCTTATTCATTAAGCCATAGATAACGCCAAGGGGACAGAGCCCTTTGCAGAAAAACCGGTAAATAAGAAGGCTGCCTAAAATTGTTCCGAACAGAATGGTCATTTTCAAAATAAATAAAGGTCCCATCGTCTGACGCAGCTGCTCATGGGCCAGAAGCAGGGGAATTCCGCCCTCCAAAGTTCCTGCCGGACATATGTACTGACAAAACGCCGGTTTTCCCATGCCCATATAGTCTGTTGCCACAATGGGCAGCAGGATCACGAACAATACCAGCATAATATACTTTACATATAAAAATCCCTTCCACATTTTTATTTTAGGAAAAGGAATCTTGTGCAGCAGCTCCTGTATCAGGCCAAACGGGCATAAATAGCCGCATACAGCTCTTCCCAACAGTACGCCGAAAGCAAGCAGGATCCCCATAGCATAAAAACTGAAATTAAATTTCATGGATCCTCCTACTGCCTGCAATGCTCCGATGGGGCAGGAAAGACTTGCAGCAGGACAGGAATAACAATTTAATCCCGGATTACAGAATTGCTTCCACTTTCCTTCGTAGATCTTACCGCCTTTAAAATTTAGTAAGTGAGTATTAGAAAAGCCAAATGCCGCTATCTGGATCAATTTTCTTTTCATTGACTGATCAAAGTTTCGTTTCATTATCCCAGCCCTATACATTCCAGGCAGATATTGACAGCCTTATTCAAAATAATTCCTGCTTCCCCCCGCAAAACACCATATATGATAAAAGCAGCAGAAACCACTGCTATTCCTCCTGCTGCGATCCTCCGTTTACTGCCCATTCAGATACTCCTCCACAAAATTCTTATACCCTTCTACATCAGCTCCCACAATAGCTTTTCCCACAATGCAGCCGCTCCTGTCCACAAAAAATGTAGTGGGAACGCCATAAACACTGTTTAATATCTCACGAAAATCCTCATTGGCAATTATCTGCAAAAAGTCTGCATCTGCTTTTTCGGTGATCTCCACTGCCAGATCATGATGCTCCGTATCCGCATCCCCTTCAATATCTATGATCAGCCCTATAAGCTGCACATTATCCGGCATAGATCTTGCCCATTCTCCAAGCTCCGGCATTTCTCCTATACAGGGCGGGCAAAAAGTTCCCCACACATTTACTACCGTCAGATCTTTTTCTCCGAAAACAGCTTCCGTAACTGTATTTCCCATCAGATCCTGAGCTGTAAAGGATGGTACTTCTGCACCTTTACTTTCTTCTTTTACTTCTTTTACTTCTTTTACTTCGTTTTCTTCACTTTTACATCCCGTAAAAAGCATTGCTGTCATTCCAAGCACAGTGATCAGGATTATAACACTCTTTTTCAAAAGTCTCTCTGTTTTCATACACACGCCTCTCTGAAATCAATTTCTTCCCACCGGATCTCCTCATCCGGCCTTTCAAAACAAACACAAAAACTGTATCCGGAAAGATCCCTTTTTTCTTTAAAAAAAGCTGCTTCATTCTCCTTATATTTTTCATATATAGCTCTTTTCTGCCAGTTGATCTCAAAGGAATCAAGGCCCCGACCGATTCCTTTTCCCGTCAATTTNATATAGCTTTCTTTGATNCTCCACATTCTGAAAAATAATTCTTCTCTTTCCCNGTCTCTGCACTTAAGNAGCCTTTTGTTATCTTCTTCNGTAAAAAAACGCTCTGCTATTCCTTTTTTAACAGCAGTTATTTTTTGGATATCNGCTCCAATAGGCTCTCTTNCGAATGCGCAGCATACATATTCTCCTGAATGCGATAAATTAAATCGGATTTCCGGATATTCGGTTAAAATGGGCTTTCCGCTCTCTTCATAATCAATCAAAAAAGCTGGTCTGTCCGCCGGAGACAATCTAAGCTCTCTGCAAAGCCCATAATGTAAAAGACAGCCTGCAGCAAGACTCCTTCCCTTTTCCTCTTCACCTGATATACGAAGTATCTTTTCCTTCCGCTTTGTTTCTATTTTGTTTAAGCAAGCGCAAAAGGTGTCCTCTTCCAAAAAAGGGAACACCTTCATATAATATACTTTGATCATATCATTATCCTTATTTCAGCGGATCTTTATAAAATTCCTTAAACTGTGTATACCCTTCTTTGGTCAACTGCTCTTTCTGGAATTTCTTGTTCTTGTTCATACGAACTACCAGCACCTGAGCTCCATCCTTACGCTCTTCCTGGGCTTTGGCAATGACCTTGCAGAGTTCTTCACCGGAAATCCCCTTTTCGATCAGATATGCCGTCTTTTCAGGCTGGGAAGGTACTTTAAACCCGCTTTCCATAAGAAGCAGGATAATTCTTTCAAAACCGATGGAAAAACCGCAGGCAGGAACATCATTTCCTGTGAATTTCCCTATCATCTTATCGTATCTTCCGCCGCCGCCGCAGCTTCCCCCAAATTCCGGCATTGCAATTTCAAAAATAGTGCCCGTGTAGTAAGACATCCCTCTTACCAGCGTAGGATCAAAGACCAGTTCAAAATAAGAACCCTTGGTAGCTCCTACACTTTCCATGATCTGCTGAAGATTTTCTTTCACATCTTCTTCTAAAAATCCGCCGATTTCTTCTGACAGATAGGCAAGTCCGTCTTTCGCTTCCTCCATTCCCTTAAACAGAGCAAGGTATTTCTCTACGCTTTCACCGGAAAAGCCATTTTCCAGAAGTTCTTTTTCCACTCCGGTAAGACCGATCTTGTCCATCTTATCCAGGGTAATAAATACACTGTCATAAGATTCTTCAGGAAATCCGCTGTATGCAGCCATTGCCTTTAAGATCCGTCTTTCATTGATACGTATCTGGAAATTTTTAAATCCAAGTTTTCCAAGTGTAGTTGTAGTTGCCAGGATCAGTTCAATTTCCGCCAGATTAGAAGGCTCTCCCAGAATATCGATATCACACTGCATAAACTGACGATAGCGACCTCTCTGAGGTCTGTCAGCACGCCATACATTGCCCATCTGAAGCGCTTTAAAGGGAGAAGGCAGTTCATTTGCATGATTGGAATAAAAACGTACAAGGGGTACCGTCAGATCATAGCGAAGTCCTCCATCCACCAGATCCTTTTCTGACTGTGCTGTTTCAAGATTCAGCTTCTCTCCTCTTTTCAATATTTTAAATATCAGCTTTTCATTTTCGCCGCCCTGCTTATTGGTTAAGTTCTCAATATTTTCCACACAGGGAGTATCAATGGAAGTAAATCCAAATTTTCCGTATGTTTCTTTAATTACGCTGATCACATAATCTCTTATCTGCATTTCTTCAGGCAGAATATCTTTCATGCCTGTTACCGGTTTTTTGCTCAGTGCCATTGTCCTGACTCCTATTCTTTATAATCTTTAGCCTGTTGAAATGATATTTTACACTTTTTCTGCGCTGATTGCAAGTATCGGGCTCTCTTTAATTGACAAACCTTTTTTTTCTATATTATAATGTACTCTGTTAGTGTCAAAGTTCAGGAGGATATCATTATGTCATTTGAATTTATAAAAAAATTACCTACGCCAAGCGAGATCAAGGAACAATATCCTATGCCGGAAAAGCTTGCCAGATTGAAGGAAGAACGTGACCTTGAGATCCGGGATGTCATCACCGGAAAAAGCAATAAATTTCTGGTCATCATCGGCCCCTGTTCTGCGGACAACGAAGATGCTGTCTGTGACTATGTGACACGTCTTGCTAAAGTGAATGAAAAGGTCAAGGACAAGCTGATCCTGATTCCCAGGATCTACACCAATAAGCCGAGAACCACCGGTGAAGGCTACAAGGGAATCGTTCATCAGCCTGATCCTGAAAAGAAGCCTGACCTTCTGGCCGGGCTGATCGCCATGCGTAAAATGCAGATCCGTGCTATTGAAGAATCAGGTCTTACTGCTGCGGATGAAATGCTTTATCCTGAAAATTGGCGTTATATTTCCGACATTCTTTCTTATGTTGCAATTGGTGCACGTTCCGTTGAGGATCAGCAGCACAGAATGACTGTCAGCGGTTTTGATGTGCCTGCCGGCATGAAAAATCCTACCAGTGGAGATCTGACGGTTATGCTTAACTCTGTTTATGCAGCTCAGCACCCTCATACATTTACATACAGAGGCTGGGAAGTCAATACTACCGGTAATGAGCTTGCTCATACAGTACTTCGCGGTGCCACCAGCAAACACGGTCAGAATCTTGCCAATTATCATTATGAAGATCTGAACCTTCTTTTAACCTTGTACAATGAGAGGGATTTAAAAAATCCTGCAACCATCATAGATGCTAACCACAGTAATTCCGCCAAACAGTTTGATCAGCAGATAAGAATTGTAAAGGAAGTTATGCACAGCCGCAAACTTAATTCTGACATCCATAAGCTTGTGAAAGGAGTTATGATCGAAAGCTATATCGTGGAAGGCAGCCAGAAGGTAGGCGACGGCATCTATGGCAAATCCATTACTGATGCCTGCCTTGGATGGGAAGCTTCCGAACGGCTGATATATGACATCGCTGACTATGAATGATCATGATGATCAGTTTGTAAAATATCTAAAAAATTTTTGATATATCCGACATCAGAATAGGATTTACGTAGCACTCCAGGATACATCCTATGATCACCACACAGATGATCCAGATCAGCATTCCTGCCTGATGAATGTATTGCCTCTTTCGATTTTGATAAAGGGGCCATACACTTTTTTCCGGAAAATATAAAAAACAACAAGTCTGATAACACCAGCACAGCATCATTACTGCAGCGGGAATAAACAAAAGATGTTGCGGAAAGATTCCTGCCATAATAAGCAATATTCCTTTTATCCCAAACTTAATGATCGCTGCTGTGATCAGCATTCCNGCCAGTANTCCATGCCATGCAATATAAGCGTATGCTGCAATAATTCCAAAGCACGTAGTCGAAATNAGAAANANCATCAGAACCATTTTNAATCTCTGAGGCATTTCATACCNCATAAAATTTCCNCCGTCAACTTCCAGATCCTGCANCCTGTTTATGGCNNCAGTGCTGAAAACTTNATCTTCTTTCAGGAAAATATTACTGCCAAAATTCATAAGCAGGATTCCGATCAAAAATCCAAAAAGAAAAATATAGAACCATCTGCTGTAGACCTTTCTTTTTTCCTGCCGATACACNTNNTGNCTCCTTCTTTCCTGTTCAGACGCCTTTATCCAATATATGAAAAACAGACAGTGCATATGCACTGCCTGTCAGNATTCTTTTTTATCTTANATATTTTTCTTTATAGGCCANAATAGCTGCAACTGTCTTAGAATCTTGAATTTCTCCCGTCAAAATCTTATGGATCAATTCTTCTACTTCATAAGCCATTACATCCACATACTCATCTTCATCCAGATGCTGANTGCCGGNAGTAAGTCCGGTGGCCACATAAATATCTATTTTTTCATTACAAAAAGCAACTGTNGTCCTGATGGTAAGNAAAAGCTCCAGCTTCTTNGCAGTATANCCNGTCTCCTCNGTAAGCTCACGGGCTGCNGCNTCACAAGTAGGCTCGTCANTACCGTTNAGTCCGCCNGCNGGGATCTCCAATGTGTAGCGNTCCAAAGCATTTCGATACTGGCGCACCATAATAAGTCTTCCTTTTTCATCCACNGGNACTACTGCCGCNGCACCGTTATGCTTAATNAAATCCCACTTCACAATATTACCGTTAGGCACCTGAATNGTATCCTGATAGTAATCGATAATGGCACCCTTCTGCACCAGATCACGGGACAATCTTTTAAATTCTTCCATAATCAATCTTTCCCATCTTACTTTTCTGCAAGAAATTTATCAACACTTGCTATCTTTACACACAAAGTAAATAACTCTGTAGCCTGAGTCAGTTCATCCAATGCAGGGAAAGTAGGCGCCAGACGGATATTGCTGTCCTTTGGATCCTTCTTATATGGATAAGTAGCACCCGCACCCGTTAAAACAACTCCCGCTTCTTTACATAAACTTACAATTTCCTTAGCACAGCCGGGAAGTGCATCAAATGAAATAAAATAGCCGCCATTGGGATTCAGCCAGGAACCTATTTCAAGTCCCGCCAGCTCTCTATCCAAGATCTCCAGTACGGTTGCAAATTTAGGCCGTACAATTTCAGCATGCTTCATCATATGTGCTTTCATACCATTTATGTCGTTAAAATATCTTACATGACGCAGCATATTTAATTTATCAAAACCGATCGTCTGAATCGTCAATGTTTTTCTGATGCCGTCCAGGTTAGGCTGAGAAGCTGCCACTGCAGAAATTCCACTGCCCGGGAACATTACCTTGGAGGTAGAGCAAAATTCATAGACCATATCGGGGTTTCCTGCTTTTTCGCACTCGCTTAAAATCTCTAACAGGCTGTCGCTTCTGTCCTCATATATATCATGAATTGCATAAGCATTGTCCCAGAAAATCCTGAAATCTTCTGCCGCCGGTTTTAAAGCAGCAAATCTTCTCACTGTTTCATCAGAATATGTAATTCCCTGAGGATTGGAATACTTCGGCACACACCAGATACCTTTTACAGCTGCATCTTCACTGACCAGCTTCTCTACCATATCCATATCAGGACCTGATTCTGTCATAGGAATATTGATCATTTCAATTCCAAACAGTTCCGTAATGGCAAAATGTCTGTCATAACCGGGAACGGGACATAAGAATTTTACCTTATCCAGCTTACACCAGGGTGTACTTCCCATAACGCCAAATACCATGGAACGGGAAATTGTATCGTACATAACTGCCAAACTGGAATTTCCACATACGATCACATTATCTGCCGGTACGCCGATCATATCACCGATCAGCTTTCTTGCTTCCGGTATACCATCTAACAGACCATAGTTCCTGCAGTCTGTTCCTTCTTCCGTCTTAAACGAGGTATCTGTATTTAAAACATTCATAAAGTCCATTTCCATATCAAGCTGGGATGCTCCTGGTTTACCTCTTGACATATCAAGTTTTAAACCTTTGGCTCTGGCTTCTTCATATTCTTTGTTCAATTCTTCCTTGAGAGTAAGAAGTTCTTCTTTACTTAACTCCTTATATGCCTTCATAACGTTTTCTCCTCCTGAATCAATCGTGTAGTATCGTTGGATAATTGTATACAATCCAACGCCACGTAATATTGTACTATAGACTTTTAAATACTACAAGTATTTTTTCTATAAAAACTTTTCTTCGAAAATAGAAAAGTGCAAAATCTTATTAATCCAAAAGATTTAATTCAGTATTTACTAAAAAAGAAAGAAAGTATTGAAAACCTTGCATTCTCAATACTTTCCATATCTTAGTTTTTTACACTATCCTTATTTCGCATAATCAATCACGCGAGACTCTCTGATCACATTGACTTTGATCTGTCCCGGATATTCCAGCTCAGCTTCTATCTGTTTGGAAATATCACGTGCCAACAGTACCATGTCAGAATCAGAAATTTGATCCGGAACTACCATTACACGAACCTCTCTACCTGCCTGAATAGCAAAAGACTTATCTACACCTTTGAAATTGTTTGTGATATCTTCTAATTGTTTGAGTCTGCTTGTATATGTTTCAAGCGTCTCTCTTCTTGCGCCTGGTCTTGCAGCAGATATTGTATCAGCAGCTTGTACAATACATGCTATCAGTGAATGAGGCTCTACATCACCATGATGTGATTCAACTGCATTGATAACTACAGCAGATTCTTTATATTTTCTGCAGAGTTCAACGCCAAGCTGTATATGAGAACCTTCCATTTCATGGTCAACTGCCTTACCGATATCATGCAATAAACCTGCACGCTTGGCAATCCTTACATCCAGCCCCATTTCTGCCGCCAATAAACCTGACAACTGAGCTACCTCAATAGAGTGCTTTAACGCGTTCTGTCCATAACTGGTTCTGAACTTCATCTTACCAAGTAATCTGACAAGTTCAGGATGGATACCATGAACGCCCACTTCTAAAGTAGCGGCCTCTCCTTCTTCTTTGATCATAACTTCAACTTCTTTTTGCGCTTTTTCAACCATTTCTTCAATTCTGGCAGGATGGATACGTCCATCTACGATCAATTTTTCAAGCGCAATTCTGGCTACCTCACGACGAATAGGATCAAATCCTGACAGAATGACTGCTTCCGGTGTATCATCAATGATCAGATCAACACCTGTCAATGTTTCAAGGGTTCTGATATTTCTTCCCTCTCTGCCAATAATTCTGCCCTTCATTTCATCATTGGGAAGCTGTACGACGGAAATAGTAGTTTCTGATACATGATCAGCTGCGCATTTCTGAATTGCATTTACCACATATTCCTTCGCCTTCTTGTCTGCTTCTTCTTTAGCACGGCTCTCCAGCTCTTTGATCAGAACAGCCGTTTCGTGTTTCACTTCATCTTCAACAATTTTCAGTAAATACTCTTTTGCTTGTTCGGAGGTTAATCCCGAGATTCGTTCCAGTTCCTGTAATCGCTGCTCATTTAATTTAGAAACTTCTTCTCTCAACTTGGAAAGTTCTTCTTCCCTTGCAGTAAGATTGGCTTCTTTCTTCTCAATTGCCTCTGATTTCTTATCAATAGACTCTTCTTTTTGCTGAATCCTGCGCTCGTAACGCTGTGCCTCGGCACGACGCTCTTTGACTTCCTTGTCCAAATCGTTCTTAACACGAATAGACTCTTCCTTTACTTCCAGTAAAGCCTCGCGCTTCTTGGTCTCAGCAGTTTTTAAAGCTTCATCAAGAATCTCTCTTGCCTTTTCTTCTGCGCTGCCTATCTTTGCTTCTGATACCTTTTTGTGGTATGCAGAGGCAAGCACCCAGACTAAAGCGGCCGTAATGATCAGAGTAATGAGTACTGCTATCAAAACTTGCATCATTTACAGGAGCACCTCCTTATTAAATTTTCATTGTACGCTTATCTATATAGAATGTAAGTGATAAACATTCTAAAAACAAATCTACAACACTTAAATTTTAAACTCAAATTGATGTTATGTCAAGCGAAAGTGCACATCGAATAGTGTCAATTTGAAATCCTTTTCTATACAAAAATGCTGAAAATTTTTGTTTCTCTTCATAGGTGGATTCAGACGGATCAAAATGCTTCTTTTTCATCAGAGAAAGGATCTGCTCCATTTCCAGACGTTTCCCGTCTTCCCCTGCATTCTCTTCCCAGATTTCTTCAATCATTTCTTTGGAAATCCCTTTCTGCATCAGGGAATTGATAATCCTGGTTCTGCTTTTGCTTTCTTTATTATATTCAATATAATCAAAAGCATACTGTCTGTCGTTCAGGTAACCAAAAGAAGATACGTAACCAATCGCTGCCTTTACAATCTCTTCCGGATAACCGCCACTCCTTAATTTGTCGGCAAGCTGCCTTTCTGTGTAGGCCCTTGACTTAAGCAGATTCATGGCACGGAGTTTGGCACGCTTTGGCAGTACTGTTTCCATTATTTCTTTATAAATCTCTTCTGAAATCTCCTCTCCTTCTTTCAAATGGTAAATACGCAATTCGCCTTTGTATAAAACAAAGGCGAATTCATTATCTATCATGATCTGTACTCTGGAATTGGAAATTTCAGTTACCTTTGTAACTGTCATATCTATTTATCTTCCTCTTTATCTTCCTTAACCGAAACTCCGATATTAAAATGTTCTCTGACCTTAGCGGCTACTTCCTCGCACATTTCAGGATGCTCTTTTAAGAAGGTTTTTGCATTCTCTCGTCCCTGTCCGATCTTTTCTCCTCCGTAAGCATACCAAGCCCCGCTCTTATTGATAACATTGATATTGGAAGCAAGATCTAGTACATCCCCTACATAAGAGATTCCCTCACCAAACATAATATCAAATTCTGCTTCCTTAAAAGGCGGCGCTATCTTATTCTTAACGACCTTTACCCTGGTTCTGTTACCGATCACTTCTCCGCCCTGTTTAAGAGACTCTATCCTTCTGACATCCATTCTGACGGATGAATAAAATTTCAATGCCCGGCCTCCGGTAGTAGTTTCCGGATTTCCAAACATAACACCTACTTTTTCACGGAGCTGATTGATAAATACTACCGTACAATTAGATTTACTGATAACTGCCGTCAGTTTACGAAGCGCCTGAGACATTAACCTTGCCTGCAGACCCACATGAGAATCACCCATATCTCCATCAATTTCCGCTTTGGGCACGAGAGCCGCTACGGAATCCACTATTACAATATCAAGAGCGCCGGAACGCACCATAGTCTCCGTGATCTCTAAAGCCTGCTCTCCGTTATCAGGCTGAGATATGTACAGGTTATCTACATCCACCCCGATATTCTTGGCATATACAGGATCAAGAGCATGCTCTGCATCAATAAAGCCTGCAATACCGCCGTTTTTTTGAACCTCTGCGATCATATGAAGCGTGACTGTAGTCTTACCACTGGATTCAGGTCCGTAAATCTCAATGACTCTTCCCTTGGGAATTCCGCCAAGTCCCAGTGCAATATCAAGGCTCAAGGAACCTGTAGGAATTGTTTCTATGTTCATCTGCGCGGCCGAATCTCCGAGCTTCATAACCGCTCCTTTACCAAACTGTTTTTCAATCTGTCCAAGTGCCGCATCAAGTGCTTTTAGTTTTTCATTTTTTTCCATAAATAAGTTCTCCTTTTTGATAGGAACATTCGTTCTATTCATAGAATAAAACAAATGTTCGTATTTGTCAATTATTTTTTGCTGTGATTTTATTATAGCATATTTAGTGTCCAATAAAACTCCCTCAAAGGCATCTCTCCCTTCTTTTTTTATTTTGCTTTGGATTGTTGGCAGAAGATGCCGGATATGCAAAGCAGATTTCAGGTAATATGGTCAAATACCATATTGGAGTCTCCTGATAAAAATATCCTACCATACCCATTTATTTTTCGCAAGAAAAAGAGTCCCGAAAATCGGAACCCTAAAACCTTACTGTTCACACCGAGCCATTCTAAAACTGTGTTCTGTATCGTTCGTAATCTTTATAAGTCACTGTTACCCAGCCGGAATAATAATTAAAGCCGACTTCCATGCCAAGGGGCGTGTAAAAAATGATCAGATAATCACCGTCTGTCAGATAATCCGTAATTTCCTGATCCGACATATAATTGAAGTCATCGATCTCACCGTTTTGTCTCTCACATCTTTCCCTGAAATCCACAGAAAAACTGTCATTGATGTCCAGCAGATTTGTATTATTTAAGATCATTCCGGTCTGCATATCAAAATTCATGGAGATCACATAACTCTCCAGAAAAGAATCATTCCAGTATCCGTATTCTACATACGCGATACTTAAAATATCCTCGGACATATAAGTCACATAACCGGTACCCATATATTCATAAATTTCTTCTTCGGAAAGTATCTCCGAAGCCGAAGAGACATATTCTTCCACTGATCTGACCTCTTCATAAATAGCCTGGTTGATAGCTTTTAAATTCGGAATATCGCCGCTTACAACGGGATACTCCATGGAATAACTGATATATCCTTTTCCTTCCCCGGTAATAAAATCATCTTTCTGATAAGATCGTATCTCTACCTGATAAGACAGGTCTTCCCTGATGGCATTTTCAAAATCATAATAGTCGTCATCCCAATGATCATGATCATCGTAGACGTATGGATCCCTGCTATGATAATGATCGTCTTCATCCCTGTAAAGATAATAATCGTAATCTTCAAAATCATCGTCATCATTGTAGCCATGATCATAGCCATGCTCGTAGTCATAGCCATAATCATAGTAGGATTTATCATATGACCCATCGCTTTCGCTTATTTTATCAAGGAAATCAACAAGCTGATATACACTGATAACAAATGCCATCCATAGAACATTGACCGCCACAATAGCGCCTAAGATCACTCTTACGATTTTGCCGGTACTCCACTTTTTTTTCATTCTGCCACCTCTCTTAAGGCTCTTTCACTGAATCTTCGTTTAAACGATCAAGCAGCATTCTCAGTGCTTTTTCTGTCGTCTGCTGTCTGATAAGCATCCGGTCTCCATGAAACAGATTTTTCAGGACTGTTACTCTTCCATTGACATAACAGCCTATGTATACAAGCCCTACCGGCTTTTCTTCTGTACCGCCGTCAGGTCCTGCAATTCCGGTCACTGCAAGCGCCGTTTTGGCACCAGCTGCTTTTGCCGCGCCTTCTGCCATCTGAAAAGCCACGATCTCACTGACTGCTCCATATTGCTCCAACGCCTCTTCCTCTACGGCAAGCAGCTTATGCTTTGCTTCATTGGAATAAGTAATGTATCCTTCTTTGTAGACTTCAGAAACTCCTGCCACATTGATCAATGCAGAGGCGATCATACCGCCTGTACAGGACTCGGCCGTAGTGATGTCGTACCCTCTTTTCAGAAGGGCCTTAACTACCTCTTCTTCAAGACTCATTCTTCTTTAATCCTTTCTGCCGATTTCTTTGACTATTTGTTTTCTTTCATTACATCCTTATTTTTGATCAGATAATCCACCAGAGAGACTACGGTGAGGATCACTGCGATCCATGTAACGATCACAGTTACCAGATTTAACGCTTCAATATCTGCTATCATCAGGCAGACTGCTATCATCTGAAAAGTAGTTTTAAATTTTCCCCAGTAGCTTGCTGCAATCACTACACCGTTATCAGCCGCGATCAAACGAAATCCACTGATCGTAAATTCTCTGGCAATGATGATGACCACCATCCAGGAAGGAATCCTGCCCAGCTCAATAAGACAGATAAGAGCAGAACATACAAGCAGTTTATCTGCCAGAGGATCCATAAATTTCCCGAAATTAGTTACCAGATTATATTTTCTTGCTATTTTCCCATCCAACAGATCCGTCAGACTGGCTATTATAAAAAATGCAAGTGCGATCCATTTGCCTGCAGGTATCTCCGGCAACAGTAAAAAAACTATAAAAAAGGGAATCAATATCACTCGGAACATTGTCAGTTTATTAGGTAAATTCATAATAATATACACACCTTTCTTTCCTATTCATCTTCTATCATTTCACCCACCAGATCATAACCGCCGGCATCTGTTACTTTTACCGTTACAAAGTCTCCGCTCATCAACGTCCTGTTTGTATCTACGAACAAATAGCCGTCCACGCCGGGCGCATCTTTATAGGTCCTTGCCACATAAGCTTCCTCATCTGTCAGTTTGCCTTCTATCATAACCCTTAAGATCCGGCCCTGCATATTTTCCGCTGCTTCAAAAGCGATTTCCTGCTGAAGTTCCATAATTTCTTCCTGTCTTTTTACCTTGACTTCATCTTCAATCTGCCCTTCCATATTGGCGGCAGGCGTATCTTCTTCCGGCGAGTAGGTAAATACTCCAAGACGGTCAAATTCCATTTCATTGATAAATTCCAGGGTCTTATCATGGTCTGCTTCTGTTTCCGAGGGAAAACCGGTAATAAATGTGGTTCTTAAGCAAATATCGGGAATTTCCCGGCGCAGCTTCTCGATCAGCAGCCGTATCTGTCCGGTATCTGTTCTCCTTCCCATCAATTTTAGAATGCGGTCACACCCGCTTTGAATGGGAATATCAAGATAATGACAGATTTTAGGTTCTTCCTTAATCGTTTGAATCAGCTCATCCGTAATTTCCTCGGGATAGCAATAGAGGATTCTGATCCACTCAAGCCCTTCTATCTTACATAGTTCATGCAAAAGCTCCGGCAGCATCTTTTTCCCATACAGATCCGTTCCGTAAAGGGTAGTCTCCTGGGCTACCAGAATCAGTTCCTTTACCCCTTTATCAGCAAGCTGTCCTGCTTCCGATATCAGTTTTTCCATGGGAATACTTCTGTAATTGCCACGGACTTTGGGAATGATGCAATAAGTACAGTGTTTATTGCACCCTTCGGCAATCTTCAGGTAAGAATAATATCCTCCTGTAGTAACGACACGTTCTCTGCCTCCAAGAGGCTCTTTATCCGGATCATCTATGTGATTTGTACTTTGTCCTTTAAGAACCTCATCTATTGTTTCCGCTATTGTCTCTATGGCAGATGTTCCCACTATGGCATCTACTTCTTCTATTTCCTTTTGAATTTCTTCCCTGTAACGCTGTGCCAGACAGCCTGCTACAATAAGCGCCCTGATCTGTCCGCTCTTTTTCAGCTCTGCCATTTCCAGAATCGTATTGATACTTTCCTCTTTGGCATCATTAATAAAACAGCAGGTATTGATCACCACAATATCTGCTTCCTTTTCATCATCCGTGAAAGAATATCCTTTTTCTTTCAACATGCCCAGCATTACTTCGGAGTCTACCAGATTCTTGTCACAGCCCAGGGATACAAATAGTATGTTCATATCATCAGCCTTTCCTCATATAGTTAAACAGCGGCCATTTAACCGGCCGCCATAGTTTATTCCTCATCAGAAAGAATCTTGATTTTTCCCTGATTAAGCTCTTCCACAGCAATCGATAAAGGTTTGCTGTCTTTGGCATTTATCAGAGGATCATCTCCAGCGATAATCTGTCTGGCACGTTTGGAAGTTGCCATTACGATAGAATATCTGCTGTTTACGACCCGTGCTTCACCGGGTTCAACATCGCTGTTTACAACTTTCATTAAATCTGCATAAGATGGATGTAACATATTTTTCTCCTTTCATTCATGGAAGACTAATTTGCAAAGACTTCCAGTTCCTTTCTCATTTTACTGATAAGTTCCTGATTTCTGGCCGGCGTCTCATGAGCCGCCGTGATCAGGCCGTGCATTTCCTGCACACATTCATCCAATTTATCATTAATAACTATAAAGTCATAGTTCTCAATGCCTTCTGCTTCCTGTGCGGCACGCTTTAACCGCTTTTCTATCACTTCAGGAGTCTCTGTTCCTCTTCCTTCCAGACGTTTTTTAAGCTCCTCTGCACTTGGCGGCATTACAAACAGTAAAAGGGCCGTCGGAAATTGTTTCTTTACTTTTAATGCTCCCTGAATCTCTATTTCAAGAATAACATCTTTTCCCTTTTCCAGCTGTTTTTCCACATATTCTTTGGGGGTTCCGTAATAGTTGTCACAATAACTCGCATATTCGATCAGACCCTCTTCTTTTATTTTTCTTTCAAAGTCTTCTTTTTTAACAAAAAAGTATTCTTTTCCTTCTGTTTCACCGGGCCTTGGTTTTCTGGTCGTCATGGAAACCGACAATGCATAGTTATCATAGGAATGCACCAGCTGTTTCATCAGTGTCCCTTTACCGGCTCCTGAAAAACCGGAAACCACTATCAAAATCCCTTTACGCTTCATTTTCGTCTTTTCCTTCCGCCTGTGCTCTCTGGGCAATGGTCTCCGGCAAAAGTGCAGAGAGCACCAATTGACTGTTTTCCATTACCAGTACAGCTTTAGTTTTTCTTCCCTGGGTAGCGTCTATCGCACTTCCATCCTCTCTGGCCCGCTGTACCATTCTTTTTACGGGCGCGGAATCGGGACTTACGATTGCGATGATCTTACCGGCATTTACAATATTCCCAAACCCTATATGAATCAGTTTATTCAATGCTGTCCTCACTATTCGATGTTCTGAATCTGTTCTCTGACCTTTTCAATTTCTGTTTTTAATTCAATAGCACGATTGGAGATCTCCAGATCACTGGATTTGGAGAGGATGGTATTGGCTTCCCTGTTCATCTCCTGCGCAATAAAGTCAAGTTTACGGCCGATGCTTCCGCCCGCAATAAGTGTATCCTTCGTAGTCTCAATATGGCTGCGCAGACGGACCAGCTCTTCATCCACACATACCTTGTCAGCAAAAATAGTCACTTCCATAAGAAGCCTGTTCTCATCTATGTTGGTATCATCCAAAAGCTCTCTGACCTTCTCTTTCAGCTTCTGCTTATACTCCGTAATGATCTGAGGAGAACGTTCCGTAATAAACGCAACATTTTCAAGCATGCCGTCCAGCTTTTCGATCAGATCGTTACGCAGATTTTCGCCTTCCTTGATCCTGGCAGCAACAAAACCTTCTGCAGCTCCTACAATAGCTTTATGAAGCAGCTGCCAAAGCTCTTCTTCATCAACAGTCTGCTCCTCCATAGTAAGGATCTCGGGAAATCTGGCAAGGCTGGAGACCCTTACATCATTGTCAAGAGAGAAATCCTCTGCCATCTTATCAAGATACGTCATATATTCTGAAGCAAGTTCTTTGTTGTATTTCACACAAACATTAGATTCTGTAAAATCCTCATATGCAATAAAAATATCGATCTTGCCTCTTTGAATATAATTCTTCAGCTCACTTCTTATTGCAGTCTCGAAAAAATTAAGCTTCTTCGGCATCTTAATATTGACATCCAGATACCTGTGATTTACTGATTTCATTTCTACCGTAATCTTACGGTCCCCTTCCTGCACTTCGCATCTGCCGAAGCCGGTCATACTTTTAATCATGCTATTCTCCTTTGTACCTTCTGTGCAAAACCCTTTTCCCCAATCTGCGTATTCCATAATATTATAGGCTAAGTATAGAAAAACGTCAAGGTTTGCCGCTTTGAGTTTTCTGTTTTTCAGAGAAAACTCAAAACGCTTGTGGTTAAAGGAAGAGTGATATATAATTGAAACAATAATTTTAAGGAGTATAGGAAAATGGCATTTGACGGAATTACTGTTGCAGCGGTTGTGAAGGAACTGAAAGAAACGCTTACAGGCGGACGGATCTACAAGATTGCCCAGCCGGAGAGCGATGAGCTGCTGCTTACCATAAAAACTGCGGACGGCAGGCAAAGAAGGCTGCTTATCTCGGCCAGTGCATCTCTGCCTCTTATTTATCTTACGGAAAGCAATAAACAAAGTCCCATGACGGCTCCCAGCTTTTGCATGCTGCTTCGAAAGCATCTTTTAAACGGCAGGATCACCGACATTATTCAGCCTGGCCTTGAAAGAATCGTTCAGATCCATGTGGAACATTTGAATGAAATGGGAGATCTGTGTCAAAAAATACTGATCATAGAGATCATGGGCAAGCACAGCAATATCATTTTTAATAATGATAAGAACATGATCATCGACAGTATCAAGCATATTTCCGGAATGGTAAGCTCTGTCAGGGAAGTGCTTCCGGGAAGGGATTACTTTATCCCCTTAACTCAGGACAAAGAAGATCCCCTTACTGCCTCCTTTGAAAGTTTCAGGAAGATCATTACAGGAAAATCCATGCCTGTTTATAAGGCTATATACTCTTCCTATACCGGCTTATCCCCGGTCATCTCACATGAGATCTGCTTTGAGGCCGGCATTGACGGAGACCTTTCTTCCGGTGTCTTTACGGAAACTGACGAAGGCGGAGAACTTCTCTCAAAACTATATGCTTCCTTTGAGCATATGATGGAAAAAGTGAAAAACGGCGTGTTTGCACCGGCAATTGTATATGAAAACAGTGCGCCGGCAGAATTTGCCGCCCTGCCTCTGCTTTCCTATTCTAAGGAGAACTCTTCTGAGTTTACCTCCATTTCTGCTTTGCTTGAAAAATATTATGCGGAAAAAAATCAGATCTCACGTATCCGTCAGAAATCTGTGGATCTTCGTAAGATCGTTCAGACTGCCCTTGAGCGGAATGTAAAAAAATATGACCTGCAGCTGAAACAGATGCAGGATACTGAAAAAAAAGATAAATACAGGATCTATGGAGAGCTTTTAAATACTTATGGCTATAACGTTGCTCCCGGTGCGAAATCCATGGAAGCATTGAATTATTATACTAATGAAATGATCACCATCCCGCTTGATCCGCTTTTGTCCGCTTCGGAAAATGCAAAAAAATATTTTGACAAATACGGAAAGCTGAAACGCACCTATGAGGCCCTTTCTACACTGACCATTGAAGTAAAGGAAGAAATAGACCACCTGGAGTCCATTCAGACCGCCCTTGATATCGCTCTTCTGGAAGCGGACCTTACACAGATCAAGGAGGAGCTTATAGAAAGCGGATATATCCGCAGAAAAGGCGGTGCCAAAAAAATAAAGATCACAAGCAGGCCTTTCCACTATGTAAGCAGCGACGGCTTCCATATGTATGTAGGGAAAAATAACTTTCAGAATGATGAACTTACCTTTAAATTTGCCGCAGGCAATGACTGGTGGTTTCACGCCAAGGGCATTCCCGGCTCTCATGTAGTGGTAAAAACAAACGGATCCGAGCTGCCCGATTCCACTTTTGAAGAAGCCGCCAAACTGGCTGCATACTATTCCAAAGGCAGGGAGCAGGAAAAAGTGGAAATTGATTATCTGGAAAAGAAAAATGTGAAAAAGCCTAACGGAAGCAAACCCGGATTTGTAGTCTACTATACTAATTATTCCATGATGATAGATCCTGACATTTCAGGCATAAAGCTGATGGATTCCTAAACTATGTACAGAATTTGCAGGGACCGGCGCATGCCGGTCCCTCTTCCATTTAAAACAATAGAATCCACGCTTCGCGAAGATTCTATTGTCATGAATTATAAAGTACCGGAAGTAAACAAACTCTTTACATGATCGATTTCTTCCTGTGTTGCCTTAGATGCCGGTACATAATAGGATTTTTCTCTTGCCAGCTGATAAATCTCTTCCTGAGACTGTTCACATGCATTTCTGAACTGCTTCAGTGTCTGCTTTAATTCTTTATTTTCCGTCTGGGGGATCATTTCTCCGAACCGCACCAGTTCGCCGTTAATACCTGCCAGTGTATCTGCTACCATTGTTTTTTCATTTAACTGCATTTTTCCTACCTCCTACTGCAAAAATTTCATTAACTGATTTTTGTTGTCCATTGCAGACTTTGCACCTTTTTCAAAGAATTGCCTGATCTGAGGATCCTTTGATTCCGAAGCATATTCCTTCATTTTGCAATGAGTAGTATCATAACCGCCTATCAAATGACGCAGGTTCTGTAATTCCAGTTCCGATAAATTAGCCATAAAAAAACCTCCTTGAAAATAATATTCGCTACAATAGCTTTCATCTTCATTATTTCCAGAAGGTTTCTTTTTATTCGTCAAGCCAGTAATCTTCATCTGATTCGTACTGCTCTTTCTGCATTTTGAATTTGGGAATACCTGAATCTTTTATGGAAGCTTTTTTTGATTTTTTTCCACTTTTTATTTCTGACTTCATTATTTTTGTCTTTTTGGCAATATTTATCAGCAGATATCCTTTCGGCATACCGCGCAACTCCTCTTCGGTCACAACGCCCAGCCTGATGATCAAAAGAAAATATACTGCCGCTGCAAGTACTACTGAGACAGCCAGTGAAACAATATTGATCTTACACAGATAATTAAGTCCCTGATAAACGCCGAATGCTACCGCTCCCATTATGGAAGACGCCACTATGGGGAGAATAAAGGTCTTATCGATCTCCTGTTTGTAATTCAGATGCTTTTTTACGGAAAGACCGTTGAATACACACACCAGGAAAGAATAAATAATAATAGCCGCTGCGTAATAATAAGGTCCGTATTTTTCATCAAGTCCATAAAGCATACCGATCAAAGCCGCCGTCTGGATCAACAGCGCAATTGCTGCATTGATCACAGGGCTGTTCAATCTGCCAATGGATTGAAGTACCGCATTGGAAAGCGTGGAGATCGTGTAAAAAACTATGCTTACCGCAAGTACCGTAAGTAAGGAGGAAGAAAGATCAATGGAATTCTTCTGAGGATACAGTACCCACATAACAGGCTTGGCAAGTACTCCTATCCCTACCGCTGCAGGTATGGAGATCAGCATGGTAACCTTCATGGATTTGGCAACTTCTCTTCTTGCTTCCTTAAGATTTCCCCTGGCATATTCTCCGGAAATCCCGGGGATCATGGCCGATGCCATGGCGGAAGCCAGCGCTATGGGAATATTGGAAACCTTCACCGCCTTTCCTACGATTCCTGTCTGGGAGGCGA
Organism: Lachnospiraceae bacterium; assembly: GCA_014803415.1. Classification (GTDB taxonomy): domain Bacteria; phylum Bacillota; class Clostridia; order Lachnospirales; family Lachnospiraceae; genus Suilimivivens. Next base: position 116,291 of record JAAVBZ010000010.1, on the reverse strand, counting down.
CCAGAGTATCTGTAAGCCCTTTCACTTCCAGCATGATCTTTTGATAAACCGTCTGATTAATATACGTATTGGCATTATAAATAAAAGTACTTAAGATAAAAGGCGTTACCACCATCAGGATCATTTTAAAAACGGCCCCATAGGATTCATCCTTATGACTAGTATCCCTTGCAATCCGTCTTTTTATCGTTTTGATATTCAGGGCGTACACTCCTGCCATAAAAAGCAGAGCCGTCAGCACTCCGATACCTGTACCGATAGCGCCGCCTGCAGCTCCCCAGGAAAGTCCTTTTTCCGATCCGATACCTCCTGCAGCCTTTAACAGAAGATAGGCCATTAAAATACTGAAAACAGCATTCAGGATCTGTTCCAGGATCTGTGAGACCGAAGTCTGAAGCATGGTCTTGTGCGCCTGAAAATATCCTCTGAGAACCCCCAGGATGCCGCTTAACAGTATAGTAGGTGCAAGCACTTTAAGAGCTAATACCGCATTGTCCAGCTGGACCAAAAGCCCTGCTCCAAAAAACACAAATAAGCTGGCAATACCCCCTACTACCAGCACATAAATAAAAGCACACTGAAATATGCGGTGTGCATTTTTATACTCTTTTACTGCTAATTTCTGGGCGATCACCTTGGAAACAGCGGAAGGAATACTATAGGAGGAGATCAGCAATATTATGGTATACGCATAATATGCCGTATTATAATATCCCATTCCTTCATCGCCCAGAATGGCATTCATCGGACTGTTATACAAAAGTCCGATGATGCGGACGATGATTCCGGCAACTGCCAGAATCCCCGCCTGCATAATAAATCCATCATTCTTTTTTTTACTCGGCATTCCCCTACGCTCCAGTATTACCCTATCAGCCAGTCATACATTTCCTGATACTTTTTAGCTGAGACATTCCATGAAAAGTCTGCAGCCATAGCCCGGTCGATGATCTTATTCCACTCCCGCTTTCTTTCATAGTAGATCTTCTCTGCATAGTAGATCGTTCCAAGCATTTCATGAGCATTATAATTGGTAAAAGAAAAACCTGTACCGGTGCTCTCATATTCGTTGTAAGGTTCCACGGTATCTTTAAGTCCTCCGGTCTCCCTGACGATCGGAACTGTACCGTAACGAAGGCTCATCAGCTGGCTGAGACCGCAGGGCTCAAACAGCGACGGCATCAGAAACGCATCACATGCTGCATATATTTTATGTGATAAAGCATCTGAATAGTAGATATTTGCAGAAACTTTATTATTATATTTCCAGTCAAAATGACGGAACATATTCTCATAGCGCTCTTCGCCTGTACCAAGTACTACGATCTGTACATTACTCCGGCAAAGCTCATCCATGATATAAGCGATCAGGTCAAAACCTTTCTGGTCGGTGAGTCTGGATACAATACCGATCATAAATACCTTGTCATCCTGTTCAAGACCAAGTTCTGCCTGAAGAGCACGTTTATTTTTGATCTTTTCTTTGCGGAAGTTCATGGCATTGTAGTTGTATTCAATAAATTTATCCGTTTCAGGATTAAACTCATCGATGTCGATACCATTCACGATACCTCTGAGATCATTGCTCCTTGCACGCAGCAGTCCATCCAGATTTTCACCATAAAATTCTGTTTTTATCTCTTCTGCATAAGTAGCACTTACCGTAGTAACGGCATCGGCGTAAACCAGTCCGCCTTTCAGCAGATTGGCGTCTTTATAAGATTCCAGTTTATCCGGTGTGAAATAATACCCGGGAAGTCCCGTAATATCCTGTACCTGCTGTATACTCCATTTTCCCTGGAATTTCAGGTTATGGATGGTCATAATGGACTTGATACCGCGGAAAAACTCACTTCCCTGGAAACGTTCTTTTAAGTAAACGGGGATCAAACCTGTCTGCCAGTCATGACAGTGAATGATATCAGGCCTGAAATCGATCACAGGAAGGATCGATAACGCCGCTTTTGAAAAGAATGCATATTTTTCAATTTCAAACAGCGCATTATCACTATACGGTCTGAATCCATTGAAATACATTTCATTGTCTATAAAATAATACTTCACTCCATCCACTTCGGCATACAAAATGCCTACATATTCATTCTTCCAATGGAAATCCATGTAAAAATGGGTTACATAGCTAAGCTTATCCTTCATTTCCTGCTTCATACAGGTATATCTGGGAAGAATTACCCTGACATCAAAATATTCCTTATCAATACATTTGGGAAGAGACCCTACTACATCTGCCAGTCCTCCCGTTTTTATAAATGGTACACCCTCTGATGCGACAAAAAGAATCTTCTTCATCACAAACCCTCCATTGTTATTCTTAGTTATTAGTATACATCATAAAACCAATCATTAAAAGAGAGAATTTGGACATTTTGAGGGATTATTTTTTGTACTGGAGACGTATCCTGTCTGCAATAAGCGCTATGAATTCAGAATTGGTTGGTTTTCCTTTACCGGTATTGATGGTATACCCGAAAAGATTATCCAGTGTTTCCATTCTTCCCCTGTTCCATGCAACTTCAATAGCATGTCTTATTGCTCTTTCCACTCTGCTGGAAGTAGTCTGATATTTCTTGGCGATCGTAGGATAAAGCACCTTCGTTATGGAACCGAGCATATCGGGATCTTTTACCGACATCATAATAGCTTCCCTTAAATACTGGTATCCCTTAATATGCGCAGGCACTCCGATCTCATGGATCATATCCGTTACATCTTTCTCCAGATTGTATGTAAGCTCTCTGTCTGTACTTTCCTTTTTCCCGTTTCCTCTTTCAACTACCTTGCTTCCTGATGGTACCGTAATCATGATTTGAAATTCTCTGTTCATAGAAATCAGGTCATCCAGAATCTGATATACTTTGTCCGTATCCTTTATCGCAGTTAAATCAAGCTGTTCCATCATTCTACCTCCATTTTTATGCAAATATTGCTATGAAGTTATTATAAAGAACATGAAATGAGCAATCAACTGTCATTCATCGCGCGAAACTGCGTATTTATGCCTATTTCAGAGCCATAGATACCTGTATTTTACCTTTTTGGCCATTTATTTTTGCCATACTTCCGGTAATAAGCGGCATCATTGGAGAAAAATGTCCCAAATCCACATCCATGATCACAGGAACCTGATATTTTCCTGCAGTACTTAACACAGCTTCAAAGTGATCCAGATTCATCATTGCTTCTCCGTTCAGGGGCCGTCCTATTAAAAATCCCTTTACATGCTGAAACCAACCCGCATTTTCCATTTGCCACATGGCGCGGCGGATTCCAAACACATTTAAATCGCAGGCTTCCAGAAACCAAATGATCCCATCTTCTTTATACTTTTCCGTAAAATCATTTACCCTGTCAAATTTAGTACCCAAAAGATTTACCAGACAGTCCATACAGCCCCCCAGGAGTCTTCCTTCCATGGAAGTTTCTTCTGTCCTTTTCATACTTCCTTCTCCATCAGGTGCAAACATACTGATATTGAGAGGTTCCGTACAGTTATAGGGAAGCAGCGGATGCTCCGCGTCCTTTACGCCCTCTTTTTCCCATTTATCATAACTTTCAAAAATCAGCTTCTCTCCCTTTAAAAGAGCAAATGCATCTGTAATGGAAGGATGCCAGGGCTCCATTCCAAAGGAAGCTGCGCAGGGTCCGTAAATAGAAGCTGTATCGCAAAGCGTAGTCAGCAGAAACGTCATATTGGTATTGTCGGAATACCCCATATACCACTTGGGCGCCGCTTTTTTTACCGCATCAAAATCCACATGATTCAGGATCTCACACATCAGCTCTCCCCCGCCGCAGGAGATCAGACAGTCGTTTTCCTCTCTCACATAATATTCGGTCAGTTCTCTTCCGCATTTCTCCGGCGTGTTGCTGATTCCCACCCCTTCTGCCACGTAACAGTTAGGTCCCAGATCAAGCTTATATCCCGCCTCTTTCCATTTGTTCTGCGCATTTTTAAAAGCACTTATATAAGGCTCCTCATCACAGCCAAAAGAAGGCGCCACAAATCCAATGGTTCCGTTTTCCTTCAAAAATTCCGGGTATCTCATCTTTCCATTTTCCTTTCTTTCCAAACTTACTGCAATTCTTCTATTTTTAAGTTTATCTATTTATTATGCTACTGTCAACTTCCCTTTATAGTTAGCATATCCATTTTTCAGGGAAAATCCGTGCATGCGATTTCACGCAGATTTATCATGTAATGCACCGTAAAAAAGACATCTGTAGAAATATGTATGGCAGCTGCGGACACCCTGTCCGAAGATGACATACATATTTCTGCAAATGTCTTTTTTTCCGGTGTGTGAATGATAAATCTGCGTGAAATCGCCGTCCACTGACTTCCCCCTAAAAATAAAAATGATGCAAAAATGATGCAAAAATGATGCAGAAATGATACAACTTTGATGCCAATTTGATGCATGGGTATTGTACCTTAACTATAGAAAGCTATGGAGCCGCTAAGAGACTCTTAAAAGATCAAAAGCAAGTGAGGTACATTACATGAAAAAATCAAACAAGAAATGGATCAGTTTACTTTTAGCATTACTTATTTTTATCATATCCGCTCCTACTGTCCATGCACAAACCTCTGAAAGTGAAAATAAGGAAGAAATTCTTGCTCCTTATTTCATTATCCAAAATCCTGATTCGGCAGTTGACCGCTTTCCTCTAAAGGAAACCAGCGTAACCACCAATATCAACGGCGTCATTGCCGAGACCTATGTGACCCAGGTATATGCAAACGAAGGCGAAAATCCCATTAACGCCAGTTATGTCTTTCCCGCTTCTTCCAACGTTACCGTCCACGGAATGACCATGGAGATCGGCAATCAGCGCGTTACTGCACAGATCAAAGAAAAAGAAGAAGCCAAGCAGGAATTTGAGCAGGCAAAAAGTGAAGGAAAAAGTGCTTCTCTTCTTCAGCAGCAGCGTCCCAATGTATTTACCATGGATGTTGCAAATATCATGCCGGGAGACACTGCCCGTATAGAATTGCACTACACAGAGCTGATAGGCCCCGTAGACGGCAGTTATGAATTTGTTTTTCCCACCGTTGTGGGCCCTCGCTGCTTAAGTCCTTCCGAAATCGGAAATCCCGACAGTGCCTGGGTAGAGACTCCTTATCTGCCGGATGGAGATACCCCGCCCGGAAAATATAATATTACCGTTAATCTTTCCACCGGCGTACCTATTACCAAGCTCAGCAGCAAATCCCATGAGATCAACGTGTCCAAAAAGGGAGATTCCATGGCCACTGTCACTCTTTCCAACCCTAATGACTATGCAGGAAACCGGGACTTTATCCTGAAGTATAAACTGACCGGGGAAGAATTGCAAAGCGGTCTTGTACTTACAAGAGGTGAATCGGAAAACTACTTTATGCTGACGGTGCAGCCTCCGGAGCGTTTTGTACCGGAAGACATTCCTCCCAGGGAATATATCTTTGTACTGGATGTATCCGGTTCCATGTTCGGCTATCCTCTTGATACCGCCAAAACGCTGATCCATGATCTGGTTTCCGGACTAAAGGAAACCGACAAATTCAATCTGATCCTGTTTTCGGGCACTTCTATCCAGATGTCGCCGGAATCCCTTCCTGCCACCGAGGATAATATCAAGGAAGCATTCCGTCTGATCGATCAGGAGGACGGAAGCGGATGGACCTCACTTGCCCCTGCCCTTGAAGATGCTCTTGCCATTCCTATGGATGAGTCGATCGCCCGAAGCATAGTAGTGATCACAGACGGTTATATTTCCGGAGAGCAGAATATATTTGATATTATCAACGGTAATATGAATAAAGCCAGCTTCTTTTCCTTTGGCATCGGCAGTTCTGTAAATGACTATCTGATAAAAGGAATCGCAACTGCCGGCCTTGGTGAATCCTTTATCGTAACCGATGAAGAAGATGCTCTCTCTACCGCAGATAAGTTCAGGACCTATATCCAAAGCCCTCTTCTCACCGACATTCAGGTAACTTATGACGGTTTTGATGTATTTGATGTAGAACCTGCCGTTCCTTCCACTCTTTTTGCCAGCAAGCCTATTGTTCTGTTCGGCAAATGGCAGGGCGAGCCTTCCGGTATCATAACGATAACAGGAAAAACGGGAAATCAGGATTATGAACAGAAGATACAGGTGTCCGACATAAAGGCTATGGAACAAAGCAATGCCATATGCTACCTATGGGCCCGTAACAGGCTGGAGCGGCTTATGGATTACGGCTACAGCAAGGATGATCCTGAAGTGAAAGATGAGGTTACACAGATCGGTCTTACTTACAGCATCATGACACCCTATACCTCATTTATTGCAGTGATCGATGAGATCAGAAATCCTGAGGCCAACAGCACGGATGTGGATCAACCGCTTCCGCTGCCCCTTAAAGTATCCAACCTGGCCGTAGGCGGCGGATACAGGGCTTACTCAGAGCCGGGAGATATCATCCTTATCATGACACTGGCTGGCGTCGTGATCATAAACTTATTGTTTCGTAAAAAAAGGTATCAAAAATGAATTTACAGAATAGAAAGACCCTCATCAAAGAAAACTTAATCTATTACCTGACAGGCTTTTTGATCGTCTTTGGCCTTAAGCTTTTTTACAGCAAGGCAGACTGTGACATGCTTACATGGATACTGGCCCCCACTGCAAGGTGGGTCAGTATCCTCAGCGGTATTCCCTTTTGGTATGAACCCGGCATGGGCTATGTAAACTATGGGTTAAAATTTATCATTGCCTCCTCCTGCTCCGGCGTTTCCTTTATGATCATAACGATCGCCACTTTGATCTTTTCCTTTGTGCATCGCTTTGACAGACCGCAAAAGAAAGCCGGATGGATATTGGGGAGTATCATTTTTTCCTATTTGTATACCGTGTTCGTTAACGGACTGCGGATCATTCTGGCCATTTATATTCCCCTTAATCTTGAAGAAAAAGGCTTTATCAGCCGTTATCTGACTGCTGCAAGGCTCCACACCTTAATAGGAACGACAGTGTATTTTACGGCGCTGCTTACTATTTACAATGTGACCGGATATTTGTTTCAGGGGACAGCAGTCCGGAAATGCTTTTCCCCCGTATTCTGGTATTTTCTCATGGTATTGGGAGTTCCCCTGCTTAACAGGGCACATCGCAGTAATACCATGAAATTCGCGGATTATACAGTCCTTATCTCTATAACATGCGCCATGATCCTCCTGATCTTCATGGTATTGCCAAGGCGTCGTTTCCATAAAAAGAATCAATAGCTGTTGGAAGATGGAAAGCTTTCAAGGCACCATGCAATGGCGTTCAGGAATATCTTTTTAAAATCTTCATTTTTCCAGACGGAAAGCGTATGTCCCGGCGTCAGAACGCAGAGACGTCCCTGCCCCATTTCTCTGGTATAACCGGCAACCTGTACTCCTCCGGTTTCAGACACAGACTTAAGGAATACATCCGCATCTTCCGCCAGCACCTCAATCTGGTAATGCTCGTCCCTTAAATTGAACTGCTCCGCAACTCCATCCATGATCGGATGGTCTTTTACCTTTTTCATTGTTACACCGCAGCGAAGAGGATGGCCCAGAAAACGATTACCTACAAACTCCACATACTCTTTTACGCCATCTTTTTCACCGTGAAAAGCATTACCGGAATGAACAGCCATGAACGAGCCGCCCTGTTCCACATATTCCCTGAATTCGCCGCCCATTACTTCCGTTACGGTATTTTCAAACCAGGGCGCAGGATTTCCGGATGTTACATTGTTACTTTTGCAGCAGATGATAAGCGGATATTCTTTCAGCATATCCGGAGTCAGAATGTCTTTAGCGGTTTTTACAAAGTCAAACTGATAATCCTCTCCTGCCAGGGAATCCATTCCCATTTCGATCACCTCTGCCGGATGCCATACATCGTCACATAATACTAATATTTTTTCCATCTAGATCGTCCTCTCTTTCTTTCCTCATATTGTAACAGCCGGCATATCATTTTCGCAACATATTCATATATTATTTTCAATATAATGGACAGTATATTTATCCCAATATTCCCGGTAGACCCTGTCTTGCTTTCCATCCAGATTCAATTGATACATTCTGAATGTAACCAAAACATCCTTGGGCTGCCACTGTTCTTCATAAGAATATTTATAGCGCATCCCAAGACGCTTCATCACTTCTCCGCTTCGTGGATTGTTAACATCATGAGTGGCCGTAACATATGGGAAACCATCTTCCTTTACTTTCTCTATCAGTCTTTTTCCTGCTTCCGTAACAATTCCTTTATGCCAGAATTCTCTGCACAATCCATAACCCAGATCATGATTCTCTTCCATGCTTGCATGAATATATCCAATAGGTATATGATCGCTTTTCAGGCAGATGGCATATTCATACCCTCTGGGCATACTGTATGCTTTCACATATTTTTCGTAATAATAAGCTTTTGCATCTTCCATGGTTTTAAAGGGAAACAAAGGTAAAAAAGTATTCACTTCTTCATCACTGAAAATCCTAAATAAAGCTTCTATATCATTTTCCGTAAATTGCCGTAATACCAACCTTTCTGTCTCCAAAGCAGGTGTATTTTCCATCTCTTACTGCCTCCTTCTGTATTATATGATCTGATGGTCACATCCGAAATACCAGATGAAAGCTCATCCCATCTTCTTCCTCAAGGGCAAAGATACCGCCCTCCATCTTGCGCATGATCTCCCGGCAGATATACAATCCCAATCCGTTACCATCACAACTGCCGACATTGCTTCCCCTGTAAAAGCTGTCAAAAAGGTGGGGCATTTCTTCTGTCCTTACTTTCTGTCCCGTATTTTTTATCCTGACAAGCTGACAATACTCTTCTTCATAAAAGCTGATATCAATTTGTCTGCCGTCTCCATATTTGAAAGCATTTTCCATAATGTTTTCTATTACCTCAAATGCACTATCTCTGCTGCCTTTAAGAAGTTTATTCTCATAGCTGCCAATTACTAACTCTGTCATCACCAACCTGCATTTAGGCGTATAATACTCCCGGATCTGATCCACCAGATCTTTCAGATAGAATTCCGAATTTTCCACTTCTATAGGCACAATGTCCTCACTTGAGCTTTTTATGATCTCCTTCACAAAACCTTCGATCTCATCTGACAGCTTTTGAATATGTCTGACAGCCTTCGTCTGCTTTTCTTTCGTATCATATATCCCTTCCTCCAGGGCTTTTGCATAAAGCTTAATGGAATTTAAAGGCGTTTTAATATCGTGGGATATGGATAAAAGAAGAAGTTTTTTTTCTTTTTCCAGTTTCAGTGTCTTTACCTGCGATGCCTTCAGATTGTCTTTCAGCATGGAGATCCCCCAGACAAACTTACCGAAAAAGCGGTTTTTGTTTTCTTCAATTTCTGTCCCCAGACGACCCTTAGCCAGCTCATAGGGCATATTGCTTAATACAATAAAAGGCTTGAGCAGCCTGTTCCTGATATAAAACAGTACTGCCAGCATAAAAATTCCTGATAGTATGATTAAACCTTCAACGATCCGGATCATCTTTACCTGATCAGTTTTATCTATATAATCAAATCGAATAAGCCCCAGCACTTTATCTTCCACGATCAGTGGTTCTATATGCATCTTAAGACCGTTTTTGGTTTCAAAAAATTGCTGATTCTTCTGCTGATCTTCCAGATCCTCCTGTTTCAAAAAGGAAATTTCACTTATGTACTCTGTTTCAAAGAGCGACCGCTGTGAAAAACCGCCTCCCTCTTTAAAGTCATACATGATCCTGTTTACTTCTACCAGATATTCGCTGCCCGCTTTTTGGTTCTGCAGTTTGAAATAGATGCCTGCCGCAAAAAAAGCTGCCAGATAAAACAAAATGCATCCTGTTATGATCAGGTTAAATTTCTTCATATCTGTATCCTACGCCCCACACTGTTATGATCCTCTTCGGACTTTTAGGCTCTTCTTCGATCTTATCCCGCANCATCTTAATATGCACTGTAAGCGTNTGATTTTCACTGAAACTGTGGGCGCCCCANATCTTGTCAAACAGGTATTCCTTACTTAAAGTCTTACCGGGATTTTCTGCAAGCAGNAAAAGCAGCTCATATTCTTTTCCTGTCAAAGCCTGCTCTTTTCCATGAAAATATNCCTTTTGGGCGTCTTTGTCTATGGTAACNNCACCGGAATGAAGTAATGTNTTTTCCTGNTTCANCTCGTAATNTCTTCTCATAAGAGCGCTGATCTTTGCCCTTANNATATCAATGTCGATAGGCTTCTCCACATAGTCATCGGCTCCCAGCAAAAAGCCGTTCATTTTATCCTCTTTNTCCACCCTNGCGCTCATGATCACAATGGGAACATTACTTTCCNTCCTGACAGCCTTACAGAATCCAAAGCCATCCATTCCGGGCAGCATCACATCCAGAAGGATCATTTTGGCTCTGTTGTCTGTAAGAAAATCGATCGCATCTTCTCCGCTCACCTTATGTTCTACCAGATAGCCGTCATGCTTTAAAAACGTCTCGATCAATTCCGCCAGTTCCTTATTATCTTCTACTAATAAAATATCCGCTACCATCCCATTTCCAAAAGCCAGCCTGACAGTTTCCTCTCTCTGTCTCTGACTTCATTATCTCCCTTAAATTTNCCCAGCTGTATTTCACCCTTAATGCTTCCATCCTCTATATACAGCACTCTGTCGCTTTTCGCTGCCACCTTGCTGTCATGGGTGACAAGCATTATGGTAGTCCCTTCTGCATTGATACGGTTCAGCTCTTTCATCACTTCTTTGGAATTCTGCTGATTTAAAGCCCCCGTAGGTTCATCGGCAAAGATCATTTTAGGCTGATTGATCAGACTTCTGCATATACAGGCTCTTTGAAGCTGCCCGCCTGANACNTCNGTAATATCATTCTGCGCNATNTCAATAATGCCNAGCTTNCTCATCAGTTCTTTTGCCCGCTCATTGATCTGGGCGCGGTTCTTTCTACCCCGTCCTCCGCCGGCCTGGTATGCCGGTAAGATAATATTATCATAAATCGTAAGATTTTTTAACATATACATCTGCTGAAAAATAAATCCCATTTCTGTCAGCCTGACCCTGCTCATTTCTTTCGCACTCAAAGCTGCTATTTCTTTCCCGAAAAATGAAACTTTACCGGCAGTTGCTTTATCCATTCCGCTGACTGTATATAAAAGTGTGGATTTTCCGGAACCGGAAGGCCCCATGATAGCTGCCATTTCTCCTTCTTTTATGGTGAGATTAATATTCCTCAACACATTATTCTGCCTTTTATTTACGATATATGTTTTACACAAGTCCTTTACTGTCAACTGATTCATTCTTTTTCTCCTATTCCAATGTATTGATTTCCTTCAGATCTACTTTTTTTACCTCCGATGCACACAGATAAGCCGCGGCTGCGGTTACTATGAGCATGATCAAAGGATAAATCACATATGCTTCCAAAGGTCTGGTGACCAGCTTTATACTGGTTGCTCCCATCATGGCAAATACGGGCGCTATAGAGACTTCCGACAAAGGCGCCGAAAGCAGCGTTCCTAAAAGAACCGATATGCATAATACAAGCAGGATCCGTATGCTCTGCCAGCACCTGATGGTCCTGTCGGAAAAGCCAATGCTTTTAAGCATAGCAATTTCTCCCCTCTCTCTGGTGATCAGCGTCTTCATGGTCAGNACTGTGATCAGTATATTGATGCCAAGCACNATTCCTAAAATAAACAGTAGAATACTGTTCATCTGTCCCAGGATCCCTCCTATTATATTGTCTATCCATTCTTTTCCGGTCTCTATCGTATAGTCAGGAAAAATCTTCTGTACTTTTTCCTTAAGTTCTTCTTCCGGCAGATCACTTTCCATTTTCGCCTGAAGAGAAAGCAGCCCGCTTAAAGGATAGTGAATTTCCGCATCTTTCCCTACCCTGAAACCGTTCCCCATATTCATCAGCGACTGGAAGATGCCTGTGATAATAAATTCTTCTGTTCCATTCTGACCTTTTAAGAAAACAGAATCGCCGATCCCCACAGAAAGTTCTTTTGCNGTCTTTTCCGTGATCAGTATTTCATTGGGCAGCACCGGCANNTTTCCNTCAATTANNTCATAATCNTCTTCNTCCTTGCCGATCTGCTGNGTAANATAGTAGGTAACNGTCTCTTCCGGATCATTTGCGTANCAGGGCNCCATATAACCTTTTTCNGCCCATACCTGTGCATCCATTCCGTTTTTTTGGAGCTCCTCTTTTATCTGATCTAAATCTCTGACAAGCAGATCATCATTTTCTTCCTTCAGATANTGTTCCATCACGCCTGTATCTATAAATACCGAAGCAGCCTGTATATTAAAACTGCGGATAATATTTTCATCCTGCAATGTGTGGACNGCCTTGAGAGGAAGCAGGATCAGCAGTGTGCCGATACAGAAGATAGCCGAAAGTACCAGGTATCTTTTTATACTGCAAAATACATCATTGCACGCCATATAAACTGCACAGTGCATTCTCTTTCTCTTATGAAGACTGATTAGATTTGCAGCCCTGTAACGCTCCCCGCTTGTACCGTTCCTGATGGCCTCTATGGCTGTAAACTTCTTTACCTTGCCTGTGCTGATAAAGCAGAAGAAAAGTACGATCAGCACAATTGCCGCAACACATAAAAGATTAACTACGGCATTCTTTTGCGTATCGTTCGTGATCAGATTTTCCATTGCTTTCGCAAGCAAAAGGTCTTCAAAGGGAAAGCTTATCCCAAAACCGATTCCTGCACCCAAAAGGGCTATGGCCAAGTACTTCAGAAGATAAATTCCTTTTATACTTACATCCTTAATACCAATAGCCTTCATAATACCGATTTCCTTATAGTCTTCCTGCAGCGTAAATACAATGGTAAACCGCAGGATCAAAAAGGAGATCAATATCAGACAGATACTGACTACTATGAAAATACCCGCGATCAGCATATCAAAGATATAACACATCTTAATAGTGGCTTTATCCACATTGGAAATGATCTGAAAATTATTTTTCTTATATACTTTCAGAAAGCTTTCCATATCCGAACTGTTTACGCAATAAAGCAGCGTATGCAGATTAAGTCCTTCACCTGTCAGCTGTTCATAGTCCTGCCTGGTAATAAAAAGCCTTTTATATCCCATAAAATTAGTTCCGAATACTGGATCTTTCACAATGGTTTTTACTGTGAATTCCATCTTCCGGCTGCCGCAGGTAATCTTAAGAACATCTCCTATCTGCAGGTCATTATCTTCTGCCTGGATCCTGGGAAGGGCTATTTCTCCCGAATTTAACACAACCAAATTTCCCTCCGGATCAAAAACTTTCAGAAAATCTTCAGGAACAGGTTCTATGGAAGTGGTATTTCCCCTTTCATATTTATGTCTGTCCGGATTTTCGGTACATTTTATAACCTCAATTTCATCTGTAACGGTATAGGAATCGATCACTTCGTATTCCGTCACAAACTCACAGTTTCTGAGAAAATCCTCAATCTCTGTTTCTTTTTTATCAGAGATCGCAATGGTGAGATAATCCGGTGTATTTGCCATCCCAAGCAAGCGGTCTACAGCGCCCGTTATGGTGATCAGATTATTCACGGAGCTTGCCATAAATGCCGCCGCCATAGTAATGAATAACAGCAGAATAACATTCATGGTACGTTTTCTTTTTAAATCTTTTTTCAATATGTGCAATAACATAATTTTTCTCCTTTTAAGGAATTTTTACCGGTATGTTCTCATTATAAAAGCGAAATTATTAAAAAGTCCTTAAATGAGCAGAAAGAATTCAACAAGAAAATCGCTTCGCGATTATCTTGGGAAGAACCTTCGGTTCTTCCGCTCTTTGGAGAAATTTCCTATATTATAAAAAAACAACGGCAGATCCGTGACAGATTTACCGCTGTTTTCCATAATGNTAAAATCTTTATTTTTTTATTGATAATATTCTTTCATNTCTGTATGATANGGCAGATCCAGAATTTCNTCTAAGGAAGCCTTCNGCCTGCTGCCTTGTTCTGTTATGGGGATCCATCATGATCANATCCACCAGCAGATTTTTATCATGATTNTCAAAAGCNGCCAGTTCCATTTCCACTGTGGATATACGATCATGCATCATACGGGAAAGAACTGATTTCGGAAGCGGATCGGTATGCAATCCTCNGATCCCTTTTTTCGATACCAGTGCAGGNATCTCCACTTCAAAATCCCTGGGCACNCCCTCCACNTACTCTTTGTCATTCAATATATTGACGATGATCACTCTTTCCACATCACAGGCAAGAGCTTCGATCAGCGGGATCATCGGCTCTCTGGANNGTTCCAGACCGATCTCATCNCTGATGGATTTATCNCCGAACGCCATTTCATGTATTCTCTCTACCTGNCCGATACTGTAGTTAAAATAACCTTCAAACCACTCATCNGGATCCTCATTCCATTTTTCTTCCTCTTCNTTACTGGTATGATACCAGCTTCCCCAGGCTCCTCCGCCTGCATTTGCCGTATCNCCGATGGGGAAGATTCCGTATCTCTTATAAAGNTCNATTCCTTTNGGACCAAGGCAATAGCTCTTCCCGCAGGTCTTTCCGAATTCTTCNGCTTTTTCCTGCACCCATTTATCTACAAGCGGCATNGCATCCTCTCCCTTGTAATAAAGATGGCGCAGCCATACAAAATGATTGACGCCGGGGATTTCATAACTNATATGTTCTTCATCTAATCCCACTTGCTCCGCCAGCTCATATACGCCGGCATAACCATGGCACAGTCCCACAAGCTTTACTTCCGGATATTTTCTCTTCAAATAAGTAATACCGGCCATAACAGGATTTGCTACCATCAGATACCAGGCNTCCGGACAGATACGCTTGATATCCAGCAAGATCTCTTCCATCATGCGAAGCTGATAGAAATTGATCCAGAAAGCCTCATCGTGCATGATATGAAGNCTTCCGCCAAAGCGATANCCCCACTTNTTACCGATCTCCCANCCTTCTTTCCANCCGCGGTAACCGCCTATCAGTACNGTATTAACTACAAAATCGGCTCCTTTCAGCGCTTCTTCCCTGTCCANTGTCTTNGTGATATTTAAGTCNACGCCACGTTCCGCTGCNAATTTTTTNCACAAAGTATAGGAAGANTCAAGACGATCTTCATTAATATCCATNAANCAGATCTCACTGTCCAGCAAATTGGGAGTAAGACACAGATCTTTTACCAGATTCAGGGAGAACATTCCGCTTCCTGCTCCGATAATACTAATTTTTACAGCCATATTTTTATCTCCTTTTNCNTGTTTTTCTTGTATAGTAAATNAANTTTTTATCCNTTCACGCTGCCCATGACCAGNCCCTTNGTAAAATGTTTCTGGAAAAACGGATAGACGATCAGTACCGGTACGGTAGCAACGAAAATCTGTGCTGCACGTGAGGTTTGATCAGATACCGTCTGCATAAGCGCCACATCTTTTTGTGTTAANGTTTTGGAATCATAGGTCAANATCGAAGTCTGCAGATAACTTTGCAGCGGATATTGATCCGGATGATTCATGTACAGNATACCGTCAAACCATGAGTTCCAGTGTCCTACGATACAAAACAGCGCTACGGTTGCAATCGCCGGAACCGTCAGCGGCAGAATTACCATAAATAAGCGTTGGATNGGNCCCGCTCCGTCAATACTNGCCGCTTCTTCCAATTCAGGGGGCAGATCCCTCATAAAATTCATCAGCAGAATGATCGAGGATATGGGAACCAGACCCGGCAGGACCAGNGCCCAGATATTTCCGATCAGACCATATTTCATATAGGTCATATATTCCGGTACAAGACCGCCNCCAAATAACATGGGGATCATAAAAAATGTNGTATAAAATTTACGTCCTTTAAACTTNTCCCCNTCTTTTGACAAAGGATAGGCAGTAATAAAAATGATGATCAGTGTCAGCGGNACTGCCAAAGCAAGCCTTAACANCGTAACTCCAAATGATTTCCAAAAGGAGATATTTTTTACAACATATTTATACGCTCCCAGTGTAAAATTCACCGGAAAGATTCCTACTTTGCCGCTGGAAGCCGCAAAAGGCGAGCTGAAGGACAATGCCAGAACATGNAAAAGGGGAAGNAGACATAGTGCCGATATCACTGTCAAAAAAACTATATTAAATACATTGAACGCTTTTCTCTGCCAGCTCACATGTACTTTGGTTCCCATACGCGTGGTATTCGTATTTTTTTTCATATTTCNTCCCCCTTTCTANAATATTCTGTAACCTGCAAANTTATCGGCAAGCTTATAGGAAATCACAATTAAGATCAAAGATACAACAGATTTTACCAGGCTGACAGCNGTGGATAAGGAAAACGCCATATCCTTAATACCCAATCGATATACGAAAGTATCCAGCACGTCTCCCGTTTCATAAACAATAGGATTATACATATTGAAGATCTGATCAAAACCTGCATCCAGNACTCCGCCAATGGATAACACTGTCATCAATATTACAATTCCTTTAATACCGGGCAGCGTGATATGGAACATCTGCTGNATNTAATTGGCGCCATCCACTTTGGCNGCCTCATACANNCTCTGNTCCACGCTTGTCAGCGCCGCNAGATAAACAATTGCNCTAAANCCNAAATTTTTCCAGGTATCCGTAATGATCATNANATTNGGAAACCANTTTTTNTCGCCCAGAAAGAAGATCGGATCGATCCCGAAAAATCCCAGTATATTATTTACCAGACCGCCGCTGGGAGANANTATCTCCACAAACACACCTGCNANAATAACCCATGACAGGAAATANGGCAGATANGTTATGGTCTGNACNGATCTTACAAAAAACCGGTTTTTTACTTCATTTAACAAAAGTGCAAAGGTTACCGGGACCACAATATCCAGAATTATTTTGGATATTGCAATATAGAGNGTATTAAACAGCACCTGATGGATATTATCCATNGTAAACAGCCGTATAAAATTCTTAAGTCCTACCCACTCTGATCCCAGTATCCCCTTTGCCGGNCTGAAATTCTGAAAAGCCATTACAATCCCGAACATTGGAACATAGGAAAAGAGAATAAGAAGAATACAGGCTGGGAGCATAAGNGCATGATANGTAAGCTGNGTCTTCAATGCAGGTATNCTGATCGGCTTTTTATTTTTTTCTTTTCTCATCATTTCCTCCATTCCGAAGCATTATGAATNATTCTGCTGCTGCCGCTTCACGGACTTCTTNTGTGATCTGTTCGCCGCCGCTGCTCTTCCAGTCTTCCACAAAGCTGTCAAATGCTTCTATCGGCTCTTCACCCATGATGATCTTTACATAAGTTTCCATCTGTCTGGTTTCCAGAACGCCCCATTTTTCTTTCATNGTCGGNGTACCTGAATCATAGTACTGNTCAAACAATACCAGATCATTATTCATATANTANTCAAGAACTTTGCAGCCGCTGTCNGGTCCGTACATCTTATAGGTAAAATAATCATCCTCATTAGGATTTTCCATATATCTTGTTACAACTTCATAATAAGTCTGGCAGGAAGGGAACATTTCACCTACGTCTTCACCTGCAAGACTGTCACGGATCTTGCAATAATACTCAACATCTTCATGTGCCAGCCANGGGTGGATAGGACTGAAGTTAGCGANCATNTCTTCTTTTTCATTCTTATGATATTTCAGCATNTCTTCTCTGCTTCCNTAAGCCTTTTCAAACCATAAATTCATCATTAGNATCAGGGCTTCGGGATGTTCATACTCTTTACGCATTACATAATAGGTATCGGGTCCTGCGTTTGACATAACNTTTGCTGCTCCGCCATCCACACTCATAATAGGAAGGGGGATCCATTCCGCNCCGTCATTACTGTGTACCTCTCCTAATGGCCAGCTTACAGCCCACCATGCAAAATAAACAATACCNACATTGCTGTTATCAATAGACTTGATAAACTGTGTCCAGTCATTTGCACCGAATTCNCTGCTGATCATACCCTCNTCAAACATGGTGTGCAATGCTTCCAGNGCNTTTCTTGTTTCCGGCTGAATTCCTCCGTATACGATNTCATCGTTTTCATCCCTGATCCATGACTTGGGATAGGAACCGTAGCTGGCGAAAAATCCCATCCACTCATCCAACTCATTGCTGGTACTGATGGCATAAGTGTCATCCAGTCCGTTTCCATCCGGATCNTCATATGTGAATGCTTTCATNACNTCATAAAGCTNNTCNNANTTCTCNGGTACCGGAAGATTNAGATTNTCCAGCCANTCTTTCCGGATCCATGTTACCACGCCGGGGCTTTCCAGATATCCCTGNGTANNGGGAATTGCATATAATCTGCCGTCTACCGTTGACATTTCCATGCACATGCCGTCNTCTGANGTCAGATACTCTTTTGTTTTATCGCTGGCATATTGCTCATATACGTCTGTCAGATCAGCTGCCAGNCCGGAATCCACAAGCATCTCGAACTGNGTTCTTGANACTNCCATCAGATCGGGTACCTGACCNGANGCGATCTGNAGATTCAGCTTCTCTTCCANCTGCTCCGGATTTACAACAAACATATCTTCAAACTCAATACCAAGCTCATCTCTGTANGCATCGATCCAGACATTATCTCTGCTGGTCTGNCCCTCAATATCTTCCTCATTGGGGTCATAGGCAAATCCTCTGCTCATTGTNATNCCGGGNTCATANTTNCCTTCTTCATTNANNCCGACTGTCCCGCNTNCTGNGCNGCTGCCGGAATCCTTTTTCCCGCACCCTGCTGCCAGNGACAGTGTCATAGCTGCTATCAATATCACTGCTATCCGTCTTTTCATTTGTTTACCTCCCTACATTACTTGTTTTAATATCTGAATTAAGTGTAATATACTTCAGTATTTGTCAAAAGACTAAAATATTTTGGATATATGTTCATTTGTTTGGNAAAGTTCAGTCAGCTGAAAAATATTCTTTCATTTCTCCATGATAAGGCAGATCCAGAATCTCNTTAAGGAAGCCTTCGGCCTGCTGCTTTGTGCGGTTAAATGGATCCATCATGATCAGGTCGATCAGAAATTCCNTNCTGTGGTTTTCGAATGCGGCCAGNTCCATTTCTACCGGNGCGATCCTGTCACGATACATTCTTGCTATTACNGCCTTTGGCANNGGNGCTGTCCGAAGTCCCTGNATTCCTCNTCCTGAAACTACAGCCGGAATCTCCACCTCAAAATCCTTCGGNACACCGGGCACATATTCNCCGTCATTAATGGTATTTACGATGATCACCCTTTCGATATCGCAGGCCAAAGATTCGATCAAAGGNATCATGGGCTCATGAGAATGNTCTGAAGGGATCAGATCNGTAACCTTTACAGNCATATCATAGGCTGCCTTTTTCACCTTTTCCACNNTTCCCATACTGTTGTCAAAATATTCCTTAAACCAGGTATCCGGATCTTCATTCCACNTTTCTTCTACTTCNCGGCTGGTATGATACCAGCTTCCCCATGCTCCTCCNCCGGGATTTGCNGTATCTCCGATAGGGAATACGCCGAATTTTCTGTACAGGTCCACCGGTTTCGGNCCCAGNCCGTCNCTGAATCTGCATTCNTTACCATACTTTTCCGCTTTTTCCTCNACCCATTTNTTNACAAGNGGCANNGCATCTTCCCCTTTGTAAAGGAANCGATTCAGCCATACGAAATGGTTCACTCCGGGGATCTCATAAGAAATATCGTCNCTGTCCATCCCCAGCTCTTTTGCCAGATTATAAACACCGCCGAAACCATGGCAGAGTCCTACCAGTTTCACTTCAGGATACTTTCTTTTCAGGTANGTGATCCCTGCCATAACCGGATTGGCCACCATAATATACCAGGCATCCGGACATATTCTTTTAATATCCAGAAGAATATCTTCCATCATGCGAAGCTGGTAAAAATTGATCCAAAAGGCTTCGTCATGCATAATATGCATACTGCCGCCAAAACGATATCCCCATTTCTTTCCAAGCTCCCAGCCTTCTTTCCAGCCCTTATAGCCTCCGATCAATACCGTATTGATGACATAATCAGCACCCCTAAGGCACTCTTCTCGGTCCGTGGTTTTTGTGATATAAAGTTCTACNCCGGTCTCCTCAGAATAACGTTTGCACAGATGATAAGCNGCATCCAGNCTTTCTTCATTGATATCCATAAAACAGATCTCNCTGTCTTTNAAATTGGGAGTCAGACACAGATCCTTGATCATATTTAAGGAAAACATGCCGCTGCCTGCTCCGATCACACTGATTTTTCTTTTCATATAGTTACCTCTCTTTTCTCAANTTCTATTTAATTGCCCCTACAGTCANTCCCTTTACCANATATTTCTGGAGACAGATATANATNAATAAGGGCGGGATCACAGCCAATAACAGACCNGTCAGCTGAAACGCCTGATCNCCNGANGTTTTTGACATGATNGANGANAGNGCTACCATNACNGTTCTCTTATCCATCTCCTGCAGCANGATCATGGGNGTAAANAGATCATTACACTGACCCACAAANGAAAGAATAATATTGATCGCTATNGTGGGTTTNCCGATNGGCACNATCACATGACGTATTACTTTAAAATACCCTGCNCCGTCTATNTTACNTGCTTCNATCAGTTCCACCGGAATNCCTCTGAAATTAGCGGTCAAAAGCAGCACCGCCCCCGGCAGTCCCCCGGCTATATTACAGAGNATCACNCCCGCAAAAGTNTTGATCANATGCATTTTGGAAAACATCTGATACATGGGGATCATNGTAACCTGNGCGGGAATAAACATGGTACTGATCACCAGCATATACACTACGCCCCGTCCTTTAAAGGGCAGNCTTGCAAATGCNTAGCTGGCAAACACNGCAAGCAGCATCATAATGCCGATACTGATGACNGCGATCANTATTGTGTTAAAGAAATACCGGAGAAGTTCAAACTGNTCCAGCATATATACATAATTNTCAAAATTCCAGTGTTCCGGCANNGAAAAAGCATTTTTCCTGTACTCATTCTTGGTNTTAAAAGANTTNATGAACATAAAAAATATAGGATAGAGGAAGGAAAATGCAAGGGNNGCAAGNGCTGNAAAAATCAGGATCCGTGAAATCAGGTGCTTTTTTATNTTTCCCATATCTTATTCCCCCCAATCNTTTGCTTTATCCGAAAGCTTCATCTGGATCACNGTCAATACCGTAACGATGATNAGAAGGATCACGGACAATGCGCATGCATAGCCCATTTCACTGGAGCTTCCGAAAGATTTCAGATAGATCATATAGTCGATCGTGGTAGTATCATATCCCGGCCCGCCCTTTGTCATAGAAAAGATGAAAGGGAAAAGTCCCGTCAGTACCCAGATCACAGACATGATGCAGGAATATTCTATGGTCCTTCCCAGCAGTGGAATGGTAATTTTAAATAAACGCTGCCAGTAACCGGCACCGTCTATCCTTGCCGCTTCAAAAACAGAAGTCGGAATAGATCCCATACCTCCAAGTCCCAGCATCGCCTGCCAGCCGATATTGACCCAGACNAGACANAANATTATGATCACAATGGCGCTTCCNTTATCTCCCAGCCATTCNTTTCCTTTGAATCCAAAGACCTTTAAAANNGCNTTGACNGGTCCTCTGTAACTGAAAAAAACTGAAAAAAGATANCCGATCACCACNGAAGANATGATCTGNGGCAGATAAAATACNTTTCTGAANAATTTCCATCCGGCNGTCTCTTCATAAAACAAAACTGCTACNATGATTCCCACCACAAGCTGAATGGGAATAAACAGCATAAAAACAATATTATTTTTTANCAGATTCCAGAAAACCGGATCTTTTAAAATATGAATATAATTTGACAGTCCGATAAAATCGTTACGGCTCATACCGTTCCANTTCGTAAAGCTTTCGTAAANCCCTACNANCAGCGGATAGCCCCGTATCACTAAGATCACTGCCAGCACCGGAANTACNGAAAGCCAGCCCTGCCTGGCNGTAACGCGTGCATATTTTGATTTTTTNCCCATGTTTCNNTCTATTCCTTTCTANNCNCAACTACANTGAAAGAAAAAAGGGAGCCCCGGTGTGATAAGTCTGCAACTTNCACAGAAGGGCACCCTCTTTTNATNCTTATTTTACTGTGTCAGCTCTGCTGCCTTCTGATCCAGCTTTTCTGCCATTTCATCGATANCCATCTTACCTGTGATCGCCAGACTTCCAAGCTTCTGCATTTCTGCATTTACTTCCGGAACCATACTGTTATCTGCCCAGTAAGTATAGGTTTCNCTCAGCTTAACGATCTGCTGATATACCAGATCACTGTCCATNTCNACTTCTTCCAATGACACATCNGTCCGCAGCGGCANTTTNGAAAGTCCTGCCAGCAGATCNATATGATTTTCNTTNTTATTCAGGAAGGAAAGGAATTTNACNGCCATTTCCGGATTCTTACACTGCTTNGAAATTACCATACACTGTCCGGGACCTCCGATACAGGTNTTNTTATTTACTGCGTCTGCGCTGACATCCGGGAATCCGCAAAAGCCCAGATTTTCAATTCCCANTGCATCTGCTGCGGTTGCTACCATATAATTACCGGTAATAAGCATACCTGCTTCCCCGTTCAAGAATAACTCATTATAATCGGGACTGGTCTGATAATCTTCGTTGATATAACCNTTGGANTATAATTCGTTTGCAAACCGATAGGATTCTTTAAACGCCGCATCATCTGCAAATTTNGTNTCNCCTGTACTGTTGGAAGCNACTCTTGCGTTNCCTTCCTGCTGTGCCCAAAGAGANGCAAATCCATAGAANTAAGCNCAGTTCCAACCGTCATCNCCTGCTGCGATGGGCAGATANCCGNCTGCTTCAATTTTNCCCATAGCCTCTACAAATTCATCCAGTGTCTTAGGCGGNTTGTTATCAAAGTCAAGTCCTGCNTCTTCCAGAATCTCACGGTTATACANCAGNCCGCAGATCTCATTTCCGCTGACCGGATATCCNANAACGGCGCCTCCGTCTTCAAATCCNACTGTTACNGTTTCCCANCCCTGGATCAGTTCCTTATCTTCGGCAGGAATATANTCCTTNATATCCATGATNACATCTTCCATAGCAAAAATACTCTGTCCTGACCATAAATTNGCAATATCCGGACCGGAATCNGTAGATGCTGCAGCCTTAAAGGTCTGATGCGCTGCAGACTGATCGGGAACAACAGTAAATTCAATCTTTACGCCGGGGTTTTCTTCTTCGAATTTCTTAGCTACCCTGGAAACATACCATTCTTCCTGTTTCATCTTCTGCTCGTCTTCTGACACCANCGCCGGAGCCACCCAAACCTTTAAAACAATNTCTTCTCCGCTTTCACTCTCTGCNGNNTCANCATCCTGNGCAGGANCTTCTGCCTGCTGNGTATCCTGCTGCGTTTCNGNAGAATCCGGTGCATCCTTTGAGCTGTTATCTTTTCCCGAAGAGCATGCAGCCAGGGAAANAACCATCACTGATGCAAGTAACATTGCCAATACCTTTTTCATCTTGTAATACCTCCTTTTTTTGATACTTTAATTATCCCGAAATCTCCGTTTTTTCTCAATGCACGGGTTCTGTTTCCCGTTATACAAAACTGTTGTAAAAAAGTGCATCAAAAAGACTTTCCGCCTCTTTGTTGCACTTTTTCGACNTTNTNTGCGCAAAANTATGCATTTTCCTGATTNCTTTTTACAAATACTCCCGGNGTGATCCCTTCATACTTTTTGAACACCCGCAGATAATGCCCTCCTGAAGAGAAGCCGTAAATATCAGCGATCTGNGCAATGCTTTTCCCCTCCAGGAGTTCTTTGCGGGAACGGTATATCTTCAGTTTCAGGATATAATCCGTCAGATTAGTCTGTGTNTTTTTCTTAAAATACCTGCAGGTATANTCTACGCTGAAATGAACATATTCTGCCACATCCCTGGTACTGATCCTGGAATTACAATGACTGTGAATATATTTTATCATGGTATCNGTCAGCTCATCCTCGTANCCCTNANATCCTTTCTGNCTGGCCAGTTCATAGCACTTTTGCANGATCCGCAGTGTCTCTCCATGCACCTGCTCAAAGGAATCCATGTGATTCAAATANTCCAGAACAGAATCNGCACCTTTCAGTTCCTTTAAAATAGTTTCCTCCCCCACCAGNTCATAGAGCAGNATNACATAATCAACGGCTCCGGCATAAACTTTTTTGGCTTCCGCTTCTGTCATCNCATGACTCTGAAGCAGCAGACTTCTTATCATTTCCAGAGCAGCAGACAATTTCTCATAGCTGGCGTATTCGGTAAAAGGAATCAGCTCCGGCTGTTCNTCTTTTTCCTTATTTCCGAAAAANCTTTCCGGAAGCTCTCTTTTGGCTTCTTCATATTGCGATGCAACATTCCACCTCCGAAGATCGATCTTCTTTATTTGTGTCTGAAGCCTNACATCAAAATACTGCTTTACTGANGCNTCCAGACGAAAAGCCACTTCATCTGCTTCCTTCGGGGAGAAAGCGGTCATCAGCAATATCAGATAATCTTCAAAATTTACCAGACAGACTCCCCAGCGCTCTTCCAATGTACTTCCTCCCACCGGGATCATTCGATATAACAGTTTTCGTTTTTCTTTTCCACCGTCACGAATAGANCTTACCAGTAAATAAACNTCCTTGCCCTGTTCCAGGCCNAACACCTGCATTTTCTCTTCTATTTCTTCCTTTTCGGCTATTACGCCCTTCAGCACCAGATTCAGAAACTCTCTGAATGCAAAATGATCCGTATTCTCCTGAAAACTTTCCGTAAATTCCTCCGGCAGAAGTTTTCCTCTTTTAATCTCACGTGCCGTCTCATTAACAGTTTCCAGGATCTCCTGAGGATTTACAGCGCTTTTTAATACATAACTGCTGACTCCCAGACGAATGGCTTTTTGCAGATACTCAAACTCTGANACACAGCTTAAAATAATAAATTTNCCGGTAAAACCGCCTTTTNTTGCCTCCTGTATCACTGNAATGCCATCCATCTGGGGCATCATNATATCGATCAGNACCAGATCCGGCTTCCANTCAAATATTTTTTCCAGTCCCTGCACACCGTTTCCGGCTTCGCCCACAATTCTGTATCCATGCTCTTCCCATGCAATGATGGACTTCATCCCCATTCGTACCANAGGCTCGTCATCAATAATCAATACTTTTATCATATTTTTACCATGNCCTCCACACTGATAAGAGGTATTTTCATAACAACTATTGTNCCTTCNCCAGGGCTGCTTAATACGGACAGTCCATAATCCTCTCCATATTTTCTTTTGATTCTTTGATTTATATTCCATAGTGCAATGTTTTCCGTTTTATCACTGGCCTTATAAATGTCCTCCTGAGNNGGCGGATACAAGATNGCCTGGGCTTTTTCCTGCTCCATCCCNACGCCGTCATCGGAGATTTCAAATTCCATGACCCCGGACTTACTTCTTCCCCGGATAGANATNGTTCCCAGTCCCTCTTTATTCAGCAGACCATGATTGATACAGTTTTCTACAATNGGCTGGAAAGCCAGCTTCAGGATCGGCGCCGAGTACAGATCTTCCTCTATGTCATATTCATCCTTAAATTTATTTTGATACCGCAGTTTTTGAAGATACACATATTGCCGGACATAGCCTAGCTCATCTCCCACGGTNCTGATCANCGTGCTGTCCCTGAAATTATATTCTAAGAGACTGGAAAGTGCCATAATGGACTTGCTGACGCCGGTCACTCCATTGATTTCTGCAAGCCATCTGATNGTATTTAATACATTCCTTACAAAATGCGGTTTGATCTGNTTCTGNAAAAG
Source organism: Lachnospiraceae bacterium (assembly GCA_014803415.1). Classification (GTDB taxonomy): domain Bacteria; phylum Bacillota; class Clostridia; order Lachnospirales; family Lachnospiraceae; genus Suilimivivens. The sequence goes on along the minus strand of JAAVBZ010000010.1, from coordinate 90,367 downwards.
GCGCATTTCGGTAATCCGTTTCTCCTCTTCATTTCTTTTCAGATTCTGAAAAGAAGCATCCAGATCTTGTACCATCATATTAAANCCGGTTCCAAGCTCCTTTANCTCATTATCCGGCATNCCCTCAATNTTNACAGAAAGNTTTCCNTCACGNACTTCATTCACGCAGTNGCACAGCACATGNATNGGCTTNACCATAGTNTGNTTCAGCAGTAAGATCATCCCTATGATAGCCGCTACATAAAACAGCAATACNCCNAANCTGACCNGNCTGATAAGATNNACTTCTCCCATAATACTGTTTATAGGGACCACTGACAAAAAGTACCAGNTTCTGGGATATCCTTTGACGGCAATCTGCCTTAACAGGATAGCATAGGAAATTCCTTCCACTTCCTCTACCACAGTAANGCTTCCGCCCTCNGTTTGCTGCTTTAATTCCTCGGCTCTTGATAAGATTTTCTCCCTGTATTGCACTCCGTCCGAAGAAGATTCTGCAACACAGCTCCCGTCATCGCCTAAAATAAAGCTTGAAGCTTCGGGTATTACATCGTAAAACTGCGAAGACAAATAACTTTTATCCGTTGCAAAAACCAGAATTCCCATATTCTCGCCGTCAAAAACATTAGATGCCACATATAGCTTATCCGTGCCCCACTCACTTAAAAGATCCCTTCCGCCAAACATCACCGTAGAATCCGTATAGCTTTCCTTCAGGGTACGAAACCAGCCCGTTTCCGCCAGGGAATCATAAATCTCTTTATATCCTCCATATGGTGTATACGTATAGTTTGTCATCATATTTCCCTGATAATCCATCAGAATAAAATAAAAAGGATAACGATATCTTTCAATACTGTTGTCCTTTACAAGCCTGGTGATAACCTCCTGCTGCAGCTGCAGCTTTCTTCTCAGATCCGCATCCTTCATTGCTTTTACAGCCTTCGTTACAGCCGCATCGCTTTTATAAAAATTCACCATATCAAATTGTGTCTGCAATGCATTAGAGAACAAAAGAGTAGAGTTCTCAAGACTTTTATAAGTGGTCTTGAGAACTTTTCCTTCCACCAGACGGCTTAAATGTCCGGAAACATATATGGTAAGAAATAAAAAGGGAAGGAGAAAGCAAAAAAGTAAGATCATAATAAGTCTGCTTTGTATNGAGTTTCTTTTTTTCATTCAATAGTCAGCCCCTGTCTGTAAGCCTGCGGCGTCATCCCTGTCATCTTCTTAAAAAACCTTGTAAAATACGATGCATTATCGTATCCTACTGCTCTTGCCACCTCATGAATATGATATTTGGGATCTGCAAGCATTTTTTTACACTGGCCTATCCTGACATCTTTGATATATTCTGAAATCGTCATCTTCATCTGCTGCCTGAACAAATGNGACAGATAGGAAGGATTCAGATACACTACGTCTGCCAGCATGATCAGGGACAGATCTTTATCCGTATTTTCCTCAATATATTTTACCACCATGGCTATTTCTCTTTTAATGCTGCTTAAATCTGTCTGCATATTTCTATCTGCACTTTTCTCTGACAGGATTATGGAGCATTCAAAGTTACTGTTNCCCTTCATCANTCTTTTTAACAGNTCATACTTCTGCACAAGTCCGGTGCAGGATACNGGCTCNGCGGAATAAATAATATTCAGANACTGCTGTGTAACACTGTAAAAACTGCTCTGTGCATTTTCATAAACCGCATACAAAGATGGCCGTATCTTCGATAATACTTCTCCTTCTTCCTCTTCTGCCGACGGCTGTACCAANAGCAGCACCTCCGATATTCCCATTTCGATCATCTCATACCTGTAATGAGGCTTCAGGTACTCTGCCAGGGANTCCTCAAGNGCCATCATCTGAAAACGCCTCTGCAGCGCATCATGTACTTCCAGTGTGATCAGTGCAAAATCCATAGGAAGTTCAAAATCGATCCATCTGGGATATACCTGATCATTCAGGCTGCCGTCGATCTTNGCCCCNCGCAGATAATGCCGCAGGATTNNNTGNCGNACNACNTCTTCGCTCTGANGNGGCTGNGTTTTTNCTCTTTCCGAACTCTGAAANNCCTCCTGCTCCTTTTCCAATTCATCTACTACTTTATGAAGCGCNGCAAACANNACATCATCNCCGTCTCCNTTTAAAATATAAGCGGAGACCCCCAATTCNATNGCTTCTTTTGCATAACTGAAATTATCATAAGCAGANAAGATCAGCTTTTTGGTTTTGGGATAATATTCTTTCAGTACGGATAACAGATCCAGNCCCGAAAATGCCGGCATNCTGATATCGGTCATCACAATATGAAACCCGCCTTTGGCCATGAGCTCAAGACACTCTTCNCCGCAATATGCCCGGTACACCTCCAAAACCCCGTTAAATTCTTCCGAAACAGCCTGATACAGCCAATCTGTAATGGCAGCTTCATCATCTACTACAATNATCCGATACATTNCACTTTCTCCTTATAGCAGCATAGAGCNNTCAGCATTTCTCNTCCTGNNTTTTGCCGGACAGACGTAANGAAATTCTACATCCNCCCATTTCACTGTTCCCTGCGGATACGCCATATNCCNGGCCAAATTTGATCCGAAGGCGTTTATGGACATTAAANATTGCAGAATCATTTTGNCCNGATCCCTGATATAATTCCTCCGACAGATCCTTTAAACGCTGCTCTTCCATGCCGGAACCGTTGTCTTCTATTGTGATCAGAACATCTTCTCCTTCCCGGAAAATTCGAAGAATGATCTCAATCGCACTCTTCCCGGAATGATATCCGTGAATAAAAACATTTTCAATAAAGGGCTGCAGGATCAATCTNGGAACNNTAATCTGNANGGAAGNNTCATCCTCGCATATGATCTGGAATTCCATCCGGCGTCCATATCTTTTTTTCATGATCTCCAGATANGTGCGGGCATGCTCTGTTTCTTCCTCCAAAAGNACCTCTTCACGCTCTGTCTTTGTGATAAATTTAAAATATTTGCTCAGACTTTGTGCAAATTCTGCCGCATTTTCATTATCCTCTTCCCTGATCATATTCTGTAAAACAAAAAAGCTGTTGTATAGAAAATGAGGATTGATCTGTGACTGCAGCTGCCGGTATACAGCCCGCTGNGCATATAATTCCTTTACATAATTTTCATCGATCAGCCTGGCGACTTTCTCCGTCATACTGTTAAATCCCTGNTAAAGNAGGGAAAATTCATCATTNCGGTCCCTGTTCAAACGAACGGAAAAATNGCCTACTTCCACTTTCTGAAANCCTTCTGTCAGGATCTTTACCGGTTCCTGCAGCATTTTACTGACAATGACCCCNTATGACAATACCACCAGAACAGATCCTGCCANGATCCCCAGGATCCCGGCATAAAATCCTTTCATTGCNGAAAAAATATCGTTTCCCGATACAATGCTGTAAATGGTAAAACCGCCCATATTGGATGNAGTATGCACCAGGATCTTATTTTTTCCAAATGGATCCTTCTCTTCAAACANCCTGATCCCTTTTTCTGCGATNGCCTGNTCNATTTCNTTTGATGCTCCGTCACAAACNAAAACCGGCTCCTGCAGNGTATCAAATACAANGATCATCTGTTCATTGGGAAAACTCCGTTCGCTNATNAATAAACTCCTTACTTTTTCCAGATCGATCTGGGCNGTCATACTGACTGAAAGATCCTGCTTCCATCCATTCTGAGAGGTGATATAAATATTGCCATCNCTGGTCTTGAATCTTACATATTCTTCCGTATCAGAATGCAATGCTTCATATTCTTCCCGGTCAAAATCATCAATTCCTTCATTTACAGAAAATCTGATATTGGCTTTNTCCATATTCGCNCCAATATCCTTAAACAACCTGGAAGTCCCTAAAACATTCTGGAATCTGCTCCGAAACTGATTCAGTGCATAAATTCCGTCATACGTAATTTCTTCCCGCTTTGTTTCACGCAGTACATTCCAGTCATCCATATTGGCGATATGGTACAATTGCTGCTCTACATATTTGATATCCGTTTCNANAATATTGACTAATGTCAGCTGATTCGTCTGTACGGTTTTTACCGTATCGTTTTGTATTGTGCGCATACTGTAATAGCAAAATACNGTAATACTGAAAACCAACGGAATATTCACTACCAGCATCAATAGCAATAACTTTCTAAAAAAGGAACTGTGTANTTTTTTCACACTGCCGCCTCCAAACCCTATAGGATCNCATCANCCNATCANTCTGCTTAAATAGCTGCTGTACCGCTCATATCCATCCNNATATTGTTCAAGNTCCNCCTGCTGTACTTCATATATTTNCTTAAAATCTGCATCAGTACCTGTTTCCTGCAGAGATTTCAGCCTTGAAAGCCCCAAAGAGCACANCATGGCAGCGCCTACAGAGGCNGTTTCGCTCTCCTTTAAAGTCCGCACCTGAAGTCCTGTTACATTTGCTTTGATCTGACACCAGATATCGCTTCTTGAGCCTCCGCCCATAGAAACCAGATAATCACTTTTGGAACCTCCGAGCTGTTCCAAAAGCAGCAGGTTTTCTTTCAGCATAAAGCTGACGCCCTCCATTAATGCTCTGACAAAATCACACTTCCTGCTCTCAAGACCCACTCCCAGAAATCCTCCCCGGAATTCAGGTTCCTGATAAGGCTGCANNGATCCTGCCAGATAAGGCAGCATTATGATCCCTCCTGAAAGAGGCTGTGATTCTTCTGCAAGATGATTCAGCAGATCATATACCTCCTNACCTGTNNGCTNNGCTTCTTCTATTTCTTTTTCGCAGAAAGTATCCTTAAACCATTTCAGTGCCATTCCTGCTGTCATGCAGACGGGAAGCAATAATTGCANATCCTTTCTGTAGTGCCTGTACACAGGTATGGGNTAATCCGTATTAATGNGTGTCTTTTCAATTGTTTTTCCGATACAGAGCGCGGTTCCTGTGGTCTCTGTCAGCATGCCGGGGATGCTGTTTCCAGCTCCTATGGCTCCGCAGACCTGATCCATTGCTCCGGTCACTACCACTGTATTTTTATCAAATCCAAGCTCCCCTGCCACATCTTCTGAGACTTCTGCCACAATTTCTCCACAGTCCATTGCCGGCGGTATCTTATTGACATCAAACCCGATCTTATCAAGAATTTTATCCCATATTTTGTCTTCCACAATATCAAAATAGCCCGTGGTAGAAAGCAGAGATTTTTCCGTAACCGCACGCCCCGTTAATTTAAAAATGATATAATCCTCCAGCAAAAGAAAATATCTGGCCTTCTGATAAACCTTTCTTTCTTCTTCCATAAACCAGAGAAGCTTGCTGACAGGGCATAGCTCATTACATTCCGGAACGCCTGTCTTTTGATAAAATTCTACAGGGCTGACCAGTTGATTGATTTTTTCTGCCTGTTTACCGGCACGTCCATCCAGCCAGACCACGGCATCATATAAAGGGTTTCCTTTGTCATCTACCGGAATCATCGTTTCTCCCTGGGTCGTTATTGTAATACCTTCGATATGTTTTCCCTCACAATTTTTCATCACTGCAAGTATCCCTATTTTAACATATTTCCAGTATTCCTGTGCCGGTATCGTCACCATCTTTCCTTCTGTATGCAGCTGATATTCCATTGTTTTATGGGTCAGAATTTCGAAATCTTTCGTTACGGCACAAACTTTAACTGCCGTAGTTCCCACATCGATCGTCAGAAAGAGAGCCTCTCTTTTCTCCATGCCTAAACCTCCACATACTCTATATCCAGCATTTCACACAACATCTTCCAGCGAGGAGCAACATCTCCCAAACAGATTACTTCATGGTGTGTTCCGCCCTGTTTCAGCCATGCTTCTACGCTTTTTTTCACTCCGCTGTCCGGACGGAAGAAGAAATAAGGCATTTCACACCGCGCAAGATCTTCTTTTTCCAGCATTTCTCCTTTGGCCACTACCAGACGGAATCTTTCACCTTTTACCGATACCAGGCTGATCAGGGTAGCTCTTCCCTTTCTGGGTACAAACATGATGGTTGGCGGATTTTCCAGTCCTCCTTCACCCAGATACCTGTCGATCAGACGGGGTTTTTTTGCTTTATCGATCATTTTATAATTTCCTTCTCCCGCATGGCAGAAAAGAATGGAATCGCTTCCTTCGTCCATCATATACATTTCGGTAAAGCCGGCCGGAGCATTGCTCAGTTCATGGCTTGCCCGAACCATAGCCGCACAGATAATATCGCCTTCCGCTGCATATCCGTAACCTTCTCCCATCAGCTTGGAGGCTGCATACAGCGGCAGCTGACGGAATCTTCCATCCTGACCGAACATATCAAAATGTGCGGTAAAACCGTCATACTGATTGTTTTCCAGATACTTTTTAAATCCCAGATATTCCTTTACTGCAATTTGGTGACTTTCTTTTGTCAGCTTAGGATCCATCTGAAATTCCCGGGTATCCTCTGCAATAACGCTTTCTACTTCGTCTTCTGTCAGTTCTTCCATCAAAGAGTGGACACATCCCAGATCATCGTGGCAGATTTCCACGCCAAGCTTTGTAAAAAGCTGCATCTCATCGGTCAGAATATCTCCCATTCCCTGCATTCTTCCCATGGTGCCGATCCGCATTTTCTGCAGAATACTTCTGGTCCTGCAGGCCCTTGCAAAATCCACAAGAAATGTATGATATTCTTCCGAAAAACGGCTTCCGGCATATACCTGGTAAGGAATACCCAGACGCATCAATACATTACAATTGTCCTGAGCTCCATGAATACCCTGATTGATGGTCAATTCAAATTCCTCAAAATCCTTCTGTACAACATCATCTGTCTGAAGTACGGCAACTGCTACCGGCAATTTATTGTTCTGCATTGCTTTTAACAGCCATGCGCCCTGGGAATAGGCCAGAAGTACAATTAAAATTCCATCGATTCCCCCAGCATTATAGTCTGCCACAATTTTTTCTATGCTTTTCCTGTTTGCCCCGATCTCATTAAAAATGATCTCCACTTCATCCGAATACATACTGGCCAAAGACTCACCATACTTTTTCTGCTTTTCCATAATACCGGGAAATGTGGCTTCATACCCGTCTGTCATTAATCCTAATAGTCCGATTCTAGGTCTTACATTTTGATTCTCCATGATCTTTTCCTCCAATTCTGATTTCTATGTTAATTCTCTTTGATATCGGAACATCATTCACCGATGATCTGTACCTGTACCTGCCTTGTTCTTGCCCGGGTCTGATCAAAATCCACAAAATATATATGTCCGAAACTGCCCAGATCCAGTTTTCCGTCTGCCAGTACAACCGTTTCGCTTCTGCCCAGCAGCGCAGAACGCAGATGACCGTCTGTATTTAAAGTCTCCGGCTTATCCTCACCGTGCTCTTTGGAGAATTCCGTCAATTTGGGACCCGGATGCATATACTGTCCTTCCACTCTGCAGGTGGGTATGATCTTTTCCATTACATCCCACAGATCCTGCTGCAGATATTCCAGCCCCGTATAGGTAGTATCAAAAGAACATTCCTGAATCATCACCGAACAGGTTGTATGATGAGAATATACCACACAAATACCGTCTTTCACACCGGACTTTTCCACAATCTCCTGCACCTTTCCGGTAACGGTGTGGAAAGTAGGCCTGATCCCTGTAGACTGCACCTCAAAAGATTCTCTGTAAACTTTCATATTCTATTTTCCTCCTTCTTTTCTATCCTCATACGCTCTTCTTACGCTGCTGACCATTTCCTCCACCATTGCCAGGGGATCTTTGGCGCCTACGATTCCGGATGCGGCTCCCACGCCGTCCGCTCCCAGCATGATATTTCTGTATACCTGCTCCCCGGTGCGGATACCTGCGGCCTGTTCCACCAGAATATCCTGATCAATATCTTTTACCGCCCGTATGGACTCCCGGACAAACTCATCGCTGCTGCCGCTTCCCGTTCCGATCAGTTCCGTAGGCTCCGGATTAATGATATCCGGTTTCAAAAGTGCGATTGCTTTGGTCTCTTCCACCGTATCCGCACAGGCAAAAGACAGCATATCCAGTTCATCCGCCCGCTTAATGGTCTCTCTGATCGCAGAAAAAGTCATAGGCCTTTCACAGTGGTTTACCACTACTCCCTGAGCACCCGCAGCACGTACCGCTTCCGGCAGCACATCTGCCATCCCTCTTCCCGGCCGCAACGTATCCATGTATGGTGCAAATACCAGAAGTCTTTCCGTATTCTCACTGATCCGGCGAATATCCACATAAGGCGCTAAGAAAATCACATCAATATCATATTTGACAGCAGCCCTGTCTGCTGCTTTCGCCAGTTCCAGCACCGCATCCCCATAAATATAGTTTTTCACTCCTATTTCAAAAAACGGAGGTTTTAATCTTGCTTTCATTTATTCTCTCCTTTTCGGGGCTTTTATTCCCGCGAGCAACGAGCCAAGTGACTGCTTGCAGGCATTTGGCGACTGCCGCGAGGGTCAAAACCCCCGCCCCTTGGGGCGTTTCAAATTTAATGCCCCACTGCTTGCGGCGGGGTTTTTGACTCATTTCCTTTTACTAATACTAACATGATTTTGACTTCCCTTCAATATATTTTTGAATGTTTTAGTCATATTTTGAACGTTATATCTCTACGATGTTTTAATTCGTTCAAAAAAAGAAGGTAAAATTAGAAATATTAGCTTATCTTAATTGCTATTTCGTTTTTTCTATGCTACTATCAATTTAATATACAAATTTATTATCTAAACAACTATAGTGGGAGATCTTATATGAAAAAATGGGAACAGAGACGTACTTTATTACTGAATGAACTTGCTAAGGAAGGGAAGATGTCCCTCCGTCAGGTCCAGGATCTTCTTAATATTTCGGAATCGACCGCACGCCGTTTTATCATTGAGTTGGAGCAGGATCACTGCCTGCTCCGCCGTTTTGGCGGTATCCAGAAAATAGAACCTGCCTCACCCAAATATTCTTATGAAGAGACCCAGGACCGCCATGCAGACGAAAAAAAACAGATCGGAATCTATGCTGCCAATCTTGTTGAAAATGGAGATGTTCTGTTTTTAAGCGGCGGAAGTACCATTAAATACATGGCCCTTGCTTTAAGCCGCCGGCTGGAAACAGGAGACCTTACTTCTGTTTCCGTGATCACTAATTCTCTGGTATCGGCAGAGGTTCTTTATAAATATACCGATGTCATCATGCCCGGCGGTATTTATCGTGAATCCCTGCAGGTTCTGGACGGAAGTCTGACAGAAAAAAATCTGCGGAGCATGTGTTTTACCAAGGCTTTTTTAGGCGTGGTGGCCGTCAATGAAACGGAAGGATTTATGACTTCCGATATTGCTACCAACAGCATCCATGAAGTGGTTCTTTCCAAGGCTGCCTCTTTCTATGTGCTGGCAGATTCCAGTAAATTCAATAAGCATTCTTTCATCAGCTATGCTCCTGTAAAAGATGCTGCCGCCATCATTACCGATAAGGCTCTTCCCCCAGTCTTACAGGAAACCTTCACTGCTCAGGGAACAACTTTGTACTTGGCCTGATCTATCCGGACTCCACTCGCGGATTGTTTTAATCACTTTTTGACCGTTTCGTTCATTTTTCTATTGACTTTTTCTCCCTTTGTATTAAAATATGATTAAATCATTTGTTTACTAAAATAATCATTTACGCAAAAAGGAGACTTACCATGGCATGTTATCATGACTTATGTAAAATTCAATCTGACCGCCGCCCCACCTTCCATGATGTAACAGAGCAGGCAATGAAATGCGCTCAGGAGTCAGGGATCAGTAACGGTCTGTTAACTGTGTTTTCCCAGCACACCACCTGCAGCGTATTTATTCAGGAGCAATCCGATGATGTAAATTACTGGGGAACTCAGTTCGTTCTGCAGGATATGGTGGATGGCCTGTCCAAAATATTCCCTACCTGTTCTACTGAAGGCCAGTATCTCCATCCCGGCCCTCTTCATATTAAAATCGCAGGAGAAGAACGGCAGGAGGAGGCTTTCTGGAGCCTTAATACAGATGCGCATCTCCGCTCTGTGCTGCTGGGCCGTTCTGTTTGCGTTCCGATCATAGACGGTGTTTTACAGCTTGGCGAATTTGGCCGTATTTATTTTGCTGATTTCGATCAGGTTCGTGCAAGAGAACGCACTGTGAGATTTACCATTACCGGTTAATGTATACAAGAAAATCGCTTCGCGATTATCTTGGGAAGAACCTTCGGTTCTTCCGCTCTTTGGAGAAATTTCCTATATATAAAAAAGTGTTCTGCTGTCCGGAAAGATAAAAGAAATCTTTACGGGGCAGAACACTTTTTATTTACGTTATGAAAGGGCTTGCCCGTCCAATGTCTAAGCATCTGTGCAAGCAAGCTTGCTCATCTGCTCAGCCGCCGTCCGGGGCTTTCATAGGTATATCACAGTTCACAATTATTCACTGTTCTTGGGAAAGGAATGACATCTCTGATGTTTGCCATACCGGTCAGGTACATCACGCATCTCTCAAATCCCAATCCAAAGCCTGCATGACGAACGGAGCCATAACGCCGCAGGTCAAGATAAAACTCATAGTCTTCCTTATTAAGGCCAAGTTCTTCCATGCGTTGGTTAAGGAGCTCTAACTTGTCCTCTCTCTGGCTTCCGCCGATGATCTCACCGATGCCCGGAACCAGGCAGTCCATGGCCGCCACAGTTTTTCCATCCTCATTCAATTTCATATAAAACGCCTTGATCTCTTTGGGATAATCGGTCACAAATACCGGACGCTTAAATTCCTTCTCCGTCAGATATCTCTCATGCTCGGTCTGCAGATCGCTCCCCCAATGCACCTTGTACTCAAATTCATCATTGTGCTTCTCCAAAATCTCAATAGCCTCTGTATAGGTCACATGCCCGAACTGGGAGTTGAGCACATGTTGCAAGCGCTCAATCAGCCCTTTGTCCACAAACTGATTGAAAAATGCCATTTCCTCCGGAGCATTATCCAGCACATAACGGATGACATATTTTAACATCGCCTCCGCAACCATCATATCATCCTTCAGATCGGCAAAACACATCTCTGGCTCGATCATCCAGAATTCTGCCGCATGACGGGAAGTGTTGGAATTTTCCGCCCGGAAAGTGGGGCCAAAGGTGTACACATTTTTAAAAGCAAAGGCATAGGTTTCCACATTAAGCTGTCCGCTTACTGTCAGATTGGTAGGCTTACCAAAGAAATCCTGGCTGTAGTCTACCTCTCCGTCCTCAGTCCTTGGCACATTTTCCAGATCCAGAGTGGTTACCTTAAACATTTCACCCGCGCCCTCGCAGTCGCTTCCTGTGATCAAGGGAGTATGTACATAGACAAATCCCCTCTCCTGGAAAAACTGATGGATGGCATATGCCGCTAAGGAGCGAACCCTGAACACTGCCTGGAAGGTATTGGTACGCGCCCGGAGATGAGATATGGTGCGCAGATATTCAAAACTGTGACGTTTCTTCTGCAAAGGATAATCAGAAGGAGAAGCTCCCTCCAATACTATCTCCCTGGCCTGCATCTCCAAAGGCTGCTTCGCTCCCGGCGTCACCACAATCTGTCCTGTCACCGTGACCGCAGCGCCCACGCCAATTTTTGCTATCTCTCCAAAATCCTTAAGCGCATCAGAGTACACCACCTGCAGCGGTTCAAAAAAACTTCCGTCATTCACCACCAGAAATCCAAAGGTTTTGGAATCCCTGTTGCTCCGCACCCATCCCCCTATCTTTACTTCCTGATCCGCATATTTTTCTTTCTCCCGAAATATATCCTTAATATTGGTCAGTTCCATTGTAAGCCTACCTTTCTTCTGTACAGATTTTTTTATATTTTACCACACTTTTCTCCTCCTTAAAACCCTAACAGATAAAAGAATGTCTCAATAAAATTAATGAGAAAGCATGTTTTCAATAAATATTCCATATCCTTTGGTGGAATCCTGCACCAGTACGTGAGTTACGGCACCGATTATCTTCCCATTCTGGATGATGGGACTGCCGCTCATTCCCTGCACAATACCACCGGTAGCCGAAAGCAGGCTGGTATCTGTGATCTTTAATACAATCCCCCTATTGACATTGTCATTTTCCAGATTGATATCTGTAATCTCCACATCATAAACTTCTGTCCCTTCTCCTATGGAACACAAGATCTGCGCCGGCCCTTTTACGATCTCCTGCTTCAATCCTATAGGCATAAAGTCATAGGGACTGCTTTGTGCGGTTTCCGGTGTACACATACCGAAAATTCCTTTGGAAGTATTTGCCGTGATCGTCCCCATAATATTTCTGTCATCATATTCAATAAATCCGGTTAGTTCTCCCGGTGAACCGTTTTTCCCTCTGGTGATACCGATAATCTCTGTATGATATAATGTCCCGTCTTTTAATTCCATCAGCGTACTGGTATCTACATCGTTGATCCCATGCCCCAGGGCTCCGAAACATCCGTTTTCATCCACATAAGTCATGGTGCCAACACCCTGGGCATTATCTCTTACCCAGATACCCATTTTGTATTCACCATCCCTGTTCATTTCCGGCTTTCCCATTACTTCAAATATTTCCTCATCTCTTTTTATCTTAAAGACCATTTCCTGTCCTTCGCAGCAGCTGATTTTTTCTATCAGTTGCTTTTTTCCCGTTATCTCCTCATCATTTAACTCCAGAATGTAATCGCCTTCCTTCAGAATAAACCTGGCAGGACTGTATGTCTGTCCGTCTTCTCCCTCAAACTCTCCGGTTGCTATTACCAGAACTCCTCTTGTCTTTACGTAAATACCTATGGGGATGCCTGCAGGCTTCAGCCGGATATCCTGAATCACCTCTACATCCACATCCTTTAGGGGAATAATCCCAAACAGCCTGACCTGCATCTTATAATTATCAACCTGATTTGCCTTGACCACAACCGGCTTTCTAAAATCAATATGAAGACTCTGCGTCTTTATATTGCTTCTTGCCTGTCCGCTGGCTTCCACGGCATCTTTGTACAAGGTTCCTGATGCAGGCACATTAAGATCAAGTGTCTGATCAATGCCTGCTTTTACCATGATCGTAGACGGAANTCTGCACCACATACAATAATANGCACAGGCCAGNGTAAGCAAAATACTAAANANNAACATNATATATAAAAGTGCCCGNTAAACAGCCACACGGTTACTGTCCATATTTTCTATCCGTTCCAAGTTCTCACATCCTTCTATTGTCGTATTACAAAAAGAGACATACAGCATGTATGTCTCCTTTAGTATGTGAAAATCATATTATTTTATTATGTTAATTCTTGGTTTTTTCAGCCATTTCCTTCATTTCCTGCGCATTAGTAAGTACAGCCTGAGTCACGCTTCCACTCCCAAGCAGCCTTGCCAGTTCATTTAAGCTTTCTTCTTTGGAAAGGCTGTGGATATCTGTTACGGTCCTTTCTTTCTTTACCTGCTTTTCAATAAGGTAATGNGCNTCTGCCATTGCTGCGATCTGGGGNAGATGNGTAATACAGATGATCTGATGTTTTCCNGACAGCTGTCCCATTTTTTCTGAAACCTTCCAGGCNGTTTTACCNCTGATACCTGTATCGATCTCATCAAAGATNAAAGTATCCGTTCCTTCTTCATCTGCAAACACTGTCTTAAAAGCCAGCATGATCCTGGATAATTCGCCGCCGCTTGCCACCTGTTTTAAGGGCTTTTTCTTTTCNCCCGGATTNGTGGANATCCAAAATTCNATNCTGTCATATCCATCCTCTGCAAAATGATCCTCCAAAGGTTCAACCTCGATGGAAAAGTCAACATCAATAAAATTTAAGTCTATCATTGCAGCCGTCAGCTTTTTAGAAAGCTTTTCTGCTGCTTTCTTTCTAAGATCTGATATTTTCTTACACAGAGTAAGGATCTTTTCTTTTTCTTCTTTTATTTTTACCTGAAGCTGATTTAAATATTCTTCATAGCTCTCAAGCTGCAACAGACGNTNTTGCTTCTCTTCCAGACTTTTCAGCACTTCTTCTATGGTAACGCCATACTTTCCTTTTAAATGATTCAGCATATTTAAACGTTCCTGTATCTGAATGAATTCTTCTTCATCAAATTCAAGACTTTCNNTNTAATCTGTCATTGAACGNTTAAAATCACTTAAAAGATTATCAATATCTGTCAGCTGGGCGATAAGAGGTTCCAATTCCTCATCAAAACTACTGATATTCTTAAGCTCACGCAGCGCACGTCCCACTGATTCTCCTGCACCTGTGCTTTCTTCATCTCCCGTAAGGGCCTTTACTATATATGCAGTTTCCTTCATCCGTTTCGCATTATTCATTCTGCGGTAAGCTTTTTCAAGTTCCTCATCTTCNCCGGAAACAAGAGAAGCTGCTTCAATCTCATTTACTTCAAATGATAAAAGATCCGTTTCTCTTTTTCTTGTACTTTCATCCATTTGGTTTGATGAAAGTTCTTCTTCTGTTTTCTTATAGCTTCTGTACAAAACTTTTAACTGGCTCTTAAGCTCCCCTATACTGCTGCCCGCATATCCGTCAAGCATTTCTTTGTACTTGGTAGATTTAAGCAGAGANTGATGCTCATGCTGCCCATACATATCCAGCAGNAGTCCNGAAAGCGCTTTTAGCTGGCCGGTGCCCGCATTTTCGCCGTTCACTTTACAGACGCTTCTTCCTGCCATGATCTTTCTTTGCAAGATCAGAGTATTATCGTCTTCTATCGGCAGATCCATCTCCTTTATGGCTTCTATCTGTCTGTCATTTAATGAAAATACCATTTCTACTAAAGCATACTCTGCTCCCGATCTGATATATTCTTTGTCTGCTTTCGCACCAAGCGCCAAATTAATAGAACCGATAATGATGGATTTACCGGCTCCCGTTTCACCTGTAAGTATATTAAGCCCNTTCTTAAATTCGACCTCGGCTTCGTCGATCAAGGCTAAATTTTTAACATGTAAACTCTCAAGCATTCTGCTCCTCCTATGCATATCATCTGCAAAGTCGGTTATTCCTCTAACACGCTCCGTATTTTCTCCATAACAGTCTCTGTATCTTCCACAGTTCTGACTGCCATCATAATTGTATCATCACCTGCGATGGAACCTACAATTTCCTTTAACTTCATGGCATCTATAGCCGCTGCCACAGCCATTGCCATACCGGAAACGGTCTTAACCACCAATATGTTCTGTGCCATATCCATAGATACAAANCCGTCCTTCAGCACACGAATATACTTATCGCTCAGATAATGATCNCCCTGAAGAAGTATCGTATATTTCTGNCTTCCGTCTCCCATNGGNATCTTGGANAATTTCATTTCCCTGATATCNCGGGAAACAGTGGCCTGGGTCACNGTATATCCNGCTTCNTTCAGCTTGTCCGCAAGTTCTTCCTGGGTCTCAATTTCATATTCTTCAACCAGCTCTTTTATTTTCTGATGTCTGCTCTTTTTCATTTCTGCTCCCTGNTTTNGTCTCATTATCAATCCTTCATNTTACTATGAAGTATTTCCAAAAAGCTGACNTTATTCAGCTTTACNATTCCTGTGGTCTTTTCCGACCTTTTGATCACGATCCTGTCACCGGTATACAGTGTAATTCTGTGGCTCCCGTCAAAAATAGCCTCCACTTCCAGCCTGCTTCCATCATGTCCCGTTTCAATGGTTATAGCAATTTCATCCTCCGGAGAAAGTACTATACTGCTGTGCTGCATAGAATGAGGACAGATCGGAGTCATGACCATAAGCTGTGCCTTGGGATCCACCACCGGACCGCCTGCTGAAAGATTGTATCCTGTAGAGCCTGTCGGTGTTGCNACGATAATACCGTCCGCNCTGTAGCTGTGCAGGAACTGACCATTTACACTGATCGTGAAACNAATGATCTGCAGNGAACCCTTTCTGGTAATAACAATNTCATTTAAAGCTCTGGTNCTGTCCNTTTCCTTCTCCTGTCCCGGACCGTATGTACAACCCAGCAGCATCATACGGTTTTCAATCTCATATTCATCTGCAATAAGTCTTGAAAGAGCTGTTTCAATATCAGCCTGATTGACTTCTGCCAGAAATCCTAATGTACCCAGATTGATTCCCAAAAACGGAATAGAAAGATCTGCCAGATCCACGGCTGCCTGAAGGAGAGTCCCGTCGCCTCCAAGTACCAGGACACAATCTTCGTCTCCGGAAAGCCGCTTACTATCCGTATATCCCTTACCGTTCTTCGTCTGCTCCTGATCCCGTATGCTGCAGGTTCCACCACTTTTTACCAAATAATCTCTGATCCTGTATGTAATTCCAAAATCCGGATCTTTCGATTCATTGGTAATAATATAAAAGTTTTTCATTTCAGTCTCCTGATGCAAGTCCCTGATGTGCTGACTTTACTGTTTCGAAAATAAGCTTTACCATTTCTTCTTTTGAGGAATAACCATTCTTTTCTTCTATAATGCTCTTTAATTGTTTTTCGGCTTCCGCCTCCGTAATTTCCTGTGTCTTTAGCGCCTTCTCACTATTTTTACGAAGATGGACCAGATATTCTATATTTCCTTCCGGTCCCTTGATCGGAGAAAAATCAAGATGAAGAATATCAAACCCCACAAGATCTGCAAAGTCAATCACTTTACAGATCACTTCATCATGTATTTTGGGGTCTTTAACAACACCTTTCTTCCCCACTTTCTCTCTTCCCGCCTCAAATTGAGGCTTGATCAGGCACACCATCTCTCCGTTGTTTTCAAGCAATGCTCTGGCCGGAAGCAATATTTTGGTCAGAGAAATAAAGGATACATCTACTGACGCAAACGCAGGTTTATCATCAATATCACCCGGCACCATATAACGGAAATTGGTTTTTTCCATGCAGACCACCCTTTTATCATTCCTGAGTTTCCAGTCAAGCTGACCGTGGCCTACATCAATAGAATATACTTTTTTTGCTCCGTTCTGAAGCATACAGTCTGTAAATCCTCCTGTGGATGCCCCTATATCCATACAGATCTTATCTGTGAGGATCAGTCCAAACTGCTTCATTGCCTTTTCAAGCTTTAAGCCCCCACGGCTCACATAAGGCAATGTNCTGCCTCTGACTTCCANCTTGATCTTGGAAAGATCAAAGGCCGTTCCTGCTTTATCTTCACGCTGGCCGTCTACAAAGACATCACCTGCCATGATAATGGCTTTGGCTTTTTCCCTGGAGGCCGCATACCCTTCCTGAACAAGTATGATATCCAATCGTTCTTTCATCCGGTAATTCCAATCTTTTTATAAAATGTATCACATCTGCGACATGATCGCATTGGTAATACTTTCTGTGTCGATCCCGATTTCTTTTTTAAGCTGTTCCACATTTCCATGCTCTACGTATTCATCAGGAATCGCTATATTAATAAGCTTTGCAGTGGTTTCGAGTGTATCAAAATACTCTCTTACTTTTTCGCCATATCCACCGCTTGCNACATTTTCTTCCATAGTAACTACCAGCTTATGGTTCTTTGCNGCATAATCCACCGCTGTTTTATCTATCGGNTTCACAAANCNGCCATTGATCAGGCTGCAGGCATANCCGNCATCAAGGAGATTCTGCCTTACTTCCTCTGCCGTCTTTACCATACTNCCNACTGCCAGCAGNCANATCTCACTTTCTATGTATAANGCTTCCGCTCTTCCAAACTCAATAGGCGCTCTGAAATTCTGCAANCCGGCGTATGCTTCTCCTCTCGGATAGCGGATCGCTACAGGTGCATTCAGAGTAAGCGCATATTTCAACATATCNGAAAGCTCCCATTTATTCTTGGGTGCCATCACATGCATATTGGGAATNGAGGACAGATAAGACAGATCAAANATCCCCTGATGAGTTTCGCCGTCNCTTCCTACNAGTCCCGCCCTGTCTATNGCAAACACNACNGGCAGATCCTGAATACATACATCATGAAGGATCTGNTCATATGCCCTCTGTAAAAAGGAGGAGTAAACNGCTACCACCGGCTTTAATCCTCCCGCCGCAAGCCCTGCTGCAAAGGTCACTGCATGTTCCTCTGCAATTCCTACATCGAAAAATCTATTGGGGTACATATTTCTGAAACGCTTAAGCCCCGTTCCATCAGGCATGGCGGCCGTAATGGCCACTACCTTTTCATCTCTCGCCCCCAGCTTGCACATAACCGTGGAAAAGATATCTGTATAATTGGATGTGGTTCTGGGTTTGGAAGGAAGTCCTGTCTGAATGTCAAAAGGCTCCGCCCCGTGAAATCTTGCCGGATGGCGTTCTGCCGGCTCAAATCCTTTTCCTTTTTGTGTGATCACATGAACGATGACCGCATTTCTGACACGCTTTGCCTCCTGGAACATACGCATCATATCTGCAATATTATGACCGTCTACCGGTCCTAAATAAGTGATTCCCATATCCTCAAAGAACATGCCGGGTACTACCAGATGCTTAAAACTGCTTTTTGCTCTGCGGATACTTTCTACTACTCTGTTTCCTTTTGGCATATCTTTTAAAGTATTATATACGCCTTCTTTAATATCAAGGTATGTATCGGCAGTTCTGATATTATTTAAATATTTGGATATGCCCCCTACGTTTTCGGAAATAGACATATTGTTATCATTAAGTACTATGATAAAATTGGTCTCCAGCTTGGCAGCATTATTCAGTGCTTCGTAAGCCATACCTCCTGTCAGGGAGCCATCGCCGATCACTGAAATAATACTGTGCTTCTGCCCTTGTATATCTCTTGCCTTTACAAGTCCCAGCCCGGCTGAGATAGATGTGGAACTATGACCAGTATCAAAGCAGTCGCAGTCGCTCTCTTTACGCTTGGGAAAACCGCTCATGCCTCCAAACTTCCGTAAATTCTCAAAACCTTCTTTTCTTCCCGTGAGCAGTTTATGGGTATAGGATTGATGCCCTACGTCCCATATGATCTTATCCTCAGGCAGTTTAAAGGAAAGATGAAGCGCCATAGTAAGTTCCACTGCTCCCAGATTAGAACCCAGATGGCCTCCTGTCCTGGAAATCTTTTCAATTAAAAAATCTCTGATTTCCTCTGCAAGCGCCGGATATTCTTCCGGTGCAATATTCTTTATATCATTTTCCTTATTAATTCTGTCAAGTAACATACCCATACCTTCTTTTCTTAAGTTAGAATTATTTTTCTCTGGTGATCAGTGTTCTTACTAATTCAACCAAAAATTCATTCTGGTTCTTAAAAGACGCAAGTATCCCTATTGCCTCCCCGGAAAGCCTTGCAACTTCCTTTTTAGACGATTCAATTCCTTTTAATGTTACATACGTAAGCTTATGATTCTTTTCATCACTTCCTATGGGTTTTCCCAATACTTCAGCGGTACTTGTGACATCCAGAATGTCATCCTGGATTTGAAATGCAATTCCAATATTGTAAGCCGCCTGCTCCATTTTACGGACCGCTTCTTCATCAGCTCCTGCAAGCACTGCCCCTATCATGAACGCCGCCTGTATCAAAGCTGCTGTTTTATTCTCGTGAATGAAGAGAAGCAATTCCTCTGTCAGTGGATTTTTGCTGTCTTCAGCCTCAATATCCGCCGTTTGTCCTCCGATCATCCCATATACACCTGATTTATTTGAAAGAATCTGCATTGCTTTCGCTATTCTTTTTGCCTCCTCAAGATCCGAGGCATATTCAAATGCTCCTGCAGCAGTTTCAAATGCCAGATTCAAAAGCCCGTCTCCTGCAAGTACTGCCATTCCGTCTCCATAAACGGTCCAGGTTGTTTTCCTTCCTCTGCGGTATTCATCATTGTCCATGGCAGGAAGGTCATCATGTACAAGAGAGTAATTGTGTATCATCTCAAGCGCCGCCATAAAAGGTTCGATCACTTTATCTTTGCCGCCAAAAAGCTTAAAACTCTCTTCCATCAGCATTGGGCGCAATCTTTTGCCCCCTGCAAGTATGCTGTAATTCATAGCGTCCAGCACTGTCTTCTGATACCCTTCTTGGGCGGGAAGGTACTTTCTTATAACAGATTCAATATGTTCTGTTTTCTCCTGTAACTGAGCTTTAAAATTCATCCATTTCACCGCTTTCGTTCAAAATAAGAACCTTTTTCTCTACTCTGTCTATGGTTTCATTACACTTCTTTAACAGTTCCATTCCTTGCTGGTATTCCTTAAATGACTGCTCTAATGTAATATCCTCTCTCTCAAGAGCTGCAACTGTCTCTTCCAGCTTTAAAAAGGCTTCCTCTAAGCTAAATTTTTCTTCTTTCTCCGCCATATTATTCCTTTCCCGTAACCACAGCCCATAATTTACCGTTTTTAACGTAAACCTGTAATCGATCCCCTGTAGCCACCTGATTGATATCTGTTACTGTTCTGCCGCTTTCATCCGACACATATGAGAATCCCTGATTTAACTTTTCAAGGGGAGACAGGCCCTTTAATTTTTCTATATAAATTTCCATTCTATGACGCTTCATGGCAATTTTTCCATTCATGGCTCCTGACAGTTTGTCCTCAATATTTAATAGCCATGTTTTCTTTTCTCTGACTTTTCCTAATGGAGAATTCATTTTGATCTTAGCCTGATACGTCTGAAGACGGATTTTATTCCATTCGATTTTATTTTTGATCAGTCTGTTCAATATTGCTTCCTGTTCTCTGATCTTCTGCATGGTAAGCATTACATCATTTACTGCCAGCTCTGCTGCTGCGGAAGGTGTAGGGGCTCGCAGATCTGCCACATAATCTATGATCGTAGTATCTGTTTCATGTCCTACTGCTGAGATAATAGGAATACTGCAGTCAAAAACCGCCTGTGCCACACATTCTTCATTAAAGGCCCACAAATCCTCAATAGAGCCGCCGCCTCTTCCCACGATCATCACATCTACCTGCTTCTCTTCCAGCGCATGAATGCCATTAATAATACTTGCAGGAGCTGCTTCACCCTGTACAACAGCCGGGTACAGGATAATCTGCACATAAGGATTTCGTCTTGTTGCAATATTGATAATATCTCTTACCGCTGCGCCCGTGGGCGCCGTTACTACTCCAATCGTCCTGCTGTATTTCGGAATAGGCTTTTTGTACTCAGGAGCAAACATTCCAAGTTCCTCAAGCTCTCTTTTAAGCTTTTCAAATCTTTCATATAATGCTCCTGCTCCATCCTGCTCTATACTCCTTGCATAGAGCTGATACTTCCCATCACGTTCATACACATCCACTGTACCATTTACAATGACCTGCATGCCTTCCACCAGCCGGAATACAAGACCGGAACGATTTCCCGCAAACATCACACAGGAAATCGTTCCTTTCATATCTTTCAATGTAAAATAAATATGCCCCGAGGAATGGTATTTGCAGTTACTTACCTCACCTTTTACGGAAAGACTCTGCAGCAGAAAATCCTGGGAAAACATGTTTTTTATATATGAATTTATCTGGCCAACAGTATATACATTCTGCATCTGATCAGTCACCTCAGGCAAATTTAGCCAAAACTCCGTTTACGAAAGAAGAAGAGGAATCCTGACCGAATTTCTTAGCCAGTTCCACTGCTTCATTAATAGCCACACCGGTTGGAATTTCTTCATCATACAGGATCTCATATACGGCAAGCCTTAAGATCGTCAGATCCACCTTACCCATACGGTCTGTATTCCAACCCTGTACTTTTTCATTCAGAATCCGATCGATCTCAGAAAGTTTATCAAGGATCTTGTTCAATTTCTCAGTAATATATGCCGTATCCGACACATTCGCCTGATTTTCTTCCTCTTCTTCAAAGAAGTCTTCAAAGAAAAACCGCGTCTGCTCCGGCATCTCTTCTTTGGAATTAAATTCTATACGGAACAGCAATTTAAATATCTGCTCCCTCAGTTCTCTTCTGCTCATGTCCTGTCCGTTTCCTTCGTCAGTTCTTTAACATACTTACACCGGCAATACGTATATTAACATCAGTCACTTTAAGACCTGTCATGCTTTCAATTGTTGATTTGACTTTTTCCTGAACCTTCTGTGAAATGACAGGAATGTTATATCCATATTCGACTACCAATGCGATATCCGCTTTCACACTCTTGCCGATCACTTCAACTTTAACGCCCTTGGCAAGACTTTTTACACCGATCCTGCTCTTTAACTCATTTCCGATATTACCTGCCATGGAAACCACACCTTCCACTTCTGTGGCTGCAATGCCGGCTATCGATGCTACTACATCATCAGCGATCTTAACTGTACCCAAGTCTTCATTTTCCTGTAATACATATGTGTTCTGTTCCACTGTTTTTTCCATGATAATTTTCCTTTCTTATCCGCTTATCTATTTCTTAATCATACCAAAAAATGCAGTTCTTGCCTAGTCCAAACAGGTAAAAAATACGCCCGGTTTCAGAGCCAGAAGCTTAAACTCATCTGTTCACTATTGTCTGCATAAGAAACGGCACCTTCNCCATTCTTCAGATATTTGAATATTCCCTGCTCTTCTATCAAATATTCTNTCATTTCCTGATATANTTCCTCGGAACTGCATTTTAAAGTAATATAAGTGCTTTCCGTTTCATATGCTTTCGTAAAAAGCTGCTCTAATCTTTCNTTATCCACCTCGGTAAAATATCTGCCTTCCCGNACATAATAATTGTCTGTCATATCATCGCAGACCGGAATCGCAGCTCCCTCGTCAATGGTATGGGTCCTTATCAGCTGCTGCGTGGAAACGCACAGATAATCATAATTGATGGGCGGAATGCTTCCNGTAAGTTCCTCTGCATTTCCCTCCATCATCTGATAAGAGGCATCTCCCCATGTAGTATCAACAAAATACCAGCTTCCGTTAATTTTNACCAGATTCCAGGCATGTCCCTCTCCCTGNGAAACTCTTCCCATAACAAGGGTCGCATTGATGCCCGCCTGATTTAAGAGATACTGTGTNGCTTTGGCATACCCCTGACAGACACTTCTTCCATNAATAAGAACTGAACAGATATTTTGATTGTCNGGTGCCNGNGCATCATATTCCGTCTTATCGATGACATACTCATAAATATATTTTACGATCTCATATTCATCCATTTTAGGGAGTATACCGNCCAGACATTCCGTAACATAGCTGTCTATCTGAGCCTTACGCTTTTGGGCTTCTTCTTCATCAATATTATAAGTCCCTGAAAAAGTGATCTTCTTTATTTCATCTCCCAGCGTATATCTGGTAAAGGTATANCCATCCACATAAAATATTTCCGGATGATCATTCAGCACATACTGGAATACCCTTTCTATTTTATCCGTTTCAAGGCAGGATAATGCCACTCCTTCCTCNAAATTCTGTAAAATATTCANTATTTCCACATATATGCTCTGCTCTTCACTATTTAACTGATCAAAATAAAAGTGNCCGGTCTGNTTTTTCTTTAGATTATTCACCAGATCNGGATTCATCTCNGGNAGNTCCGGTANTTCCAGCTCCGGNACTTCCAGCACCGGCTGTTCTTCTATTTTCATCTTNAGAATATTCTCTTCATTCAGGATCNCATTGCAGCCTGATAACAATAAAATACCTGNCAAAACCAGATATATCCATTTATTTTTCATTTAATCACGTCCAAACTCTGAAAGGATCANTCCCTTATTTCTGTCCAGTGTCATTCCTATACTCCATGNATTTATAAATAAAAGCAGCGGGTTCCCTTTTAAGTCCTTAATCTTCTTCATATCGGATGTACCCGTCAACTTGGTCAGATCAATGTCCTTATTCTCGATCCATCTGATGTACTCATAAGGGAGAGGTTCCAGCTTGATCTCAACATTATATTCATTTTCCAGACGATACTTCAATACATCGAACTGTAATACACCTACAACACCTACGATGATCTCTTCCATACCGGTATTGAATTCCTGGAAAATCTGAATGGCGCCTTCCTGCGCAATCTGGGTTATTCCTTTCACAAATTGCTTTCTTTTCATTGTATCTACCTGTCTGACTCTGGCAAAATGTTCCGGAGCAAAAGTAGGTATCCCCTCATATACAAATTGTTCTCCCCGGGTACACAGCGTGTCCCCGATNGAAAANATTCCCGGATCAAATACGCCGATAATATCTCCGGCGTAAGCTTCCTCCAATATCTTTCTTTCGCTTGCCATGATCTGCTGGGGCTGGGACAGGCGCATCACCTTGCCGCCCTGCACATGCTTCACTTCCATGCTTGCCTCATATTTACCGGAGCAGATGCGCATAAAAGCAATNCTGTCTCGATGTGCTTTATTCATATTCGCCTGAATCTTAAAAACAAAAGCCGAAAAATCATTTTCCGTAGGAGAGATCAAACCGATATCCGATTTTCTGGGAAGAGGCGTAGTGGTCATTTCCAGAAAATGCCTAAGGAAAAATTCCACGCCGAAATTAGTCAATGCCGAACCGAAAAACACCGGCGTCAGATCGCCTGACTGAACTTTCTCAAGATCAAACTCTGCGCTGGCCCCGTCAAGCAGTTCGATCTCATCCAAAAGTATCTGTGCTGCTTCTTCTCCTACAGTCTGCAATAATGCTTCTTTGTCTGATACCGGAACTACAGTTGTTTCTCCTTCCCTGGTTCCCTTTTCCGTATCGGAAAATGTGAGGATACTCTCTGTCTTCCTATCATAAACTCCCTTAAATCTCTTACCTGATCCTATGGGCCAGTTGATCGGGCAGGTAGCAATCCCAAGTTCCTTTTCAATTTCATCCAAAAGTTCAAAGGTATCATTGGCATCTCTGTCCATTTTATTGATAAAGGTAAAAATAGGTATCTTACGCATCACGCAAACTTTAAACAGCTTTCTGGTCTGCGCTTCCACGCCCTTGGAGGCATCGATCACCATTACAGCCGAATCTGCCGCCATCAGAGTACGATAAGTATCTTCCGAGAAATCCTGATGCCCCGGTGTATCCAGAATATTAATACAGAATCCGTCGTACTCGAACTGAAGTACTGATGAGGTTACAGAGATACCTCTTTCCTTTTCGATCTCCATCCAGTCCGAAACGGCATGCCTCGCCGTAGCTTTTCCTTTAACACTGCCCGCCAGGTTAATAGCGCCTCCATACAAAAGGAACTTTTCCGTAAGAGTGGTTTTTCCTGCATCGGGGTGAGATATGATCGCAAAAGTGCGTCTTCTGTTTATTTCCTGTGTATAACTTTCCACGTGTATTTCCTCCAAATGATCCGTAAATGTATTTTATATTACCGGTGTTCCTGCAATATTTCCCGGTACGTCTAAACATTTTAACACAGTTGCGCCTATATCTGCAAAGGTTTTCCGTGTCCCTAAATTGACCGGACTTATTTTAGGTCCATACATGATAAAAGGCGTATGTTCTCTGGAATGATCTGTAGATACAGTATACCCCGGATCACATCCATGATCGGCCGTTATCATCAGTACATCCTCATTGCCGATCTTTTCCAGCATTTGAGGCAGCGCATCATCAAATTCTGAAAGCGCCCTTCCATATCCTTCGATATCATTTCTGTGCCCATAAAGCATGTCATAATCCACCAGATTTATAAAGCACAATCCTTCAAAGTCCTGATCCATATATTCAAGTGTCTTTTGGATCCCTTCCGCATTTCCTTTAGTATATACATAAGAGGTCAATCCCTGTCCTGCAAAAATATCTCTGATCTTTCCTACGCCGATCACTTCTTTTCCTGCTGCCTTGATCGCATCCAGCATGGTCTCTGACGGCGGCAGTAATGAATAATCATGTCGTCTCGGTGTACGGGCATAATTACCGCTTGTTCCCGCAAAAGGTCTTGCGATCACTCTTCCTACGCTATGCTTACCCTGTAAAAGCTTCCTTGCCATTTCACAATAACTGTACAATGTTTCTACCGGTACCACGTCTTCATGGGCGGCAATCTGAAATACACTGTCCGCAGAAGTATATACGATCAGTTTGCCGGTGCTTACATGCTCATCACCATAATCTTTAATGACCTCTGTTCCTGAATAAGGCGCATTACATAATATTCCTCTGCCTGTCATTTCGCTGAATGGCTTTAATACTTCCTCCGGAAAACCTTCCGGATATACGGGCAGGGGATCTTTTGAAATAATTCCTGCAATTTCCCAGTGGCCTATCGTCGTATCCTTTCCATTGGAAGCTTCTTCCATTCTTCCATAGACAGCCATCGGTTCTTCCGTACCTTCCTTCCAATCTACTCCATCAATATTAAACAGTCCTAATTTTTCCATATTAGGCATATGGAAACAGGAGCTTCCGGATGCGGATTTCAAAGTATTGCATCCTGCATCCCCAAACCTAGGGGCGTCATCCATTGCTCCGATTCCCACACTGTCAAGTACGATCAAAAACACTCTTTTCATTTAGCATTCCTCTCTTTTTCGTATATTAAACGGTATCTTATAATTCTTGTATTAGGATACCACATTTTATTCCTATGTAGTAGTGCTGATTACAATATTTTCAGCGCTGATACCTGTTTTACGTACGATAATATCTTCAATCTGGGCGCGCTGTGCTTCGGTAAGCTCTGAAGTATTTACCACTACATCCACCATTCCATCCGCAATGCTTACCACTACATCATCAAATCCTTTAGCCTCTAACAAAATTTCAGCTGCTGTTTCCTTTTCGGCAATATCGGTAAGGGCGATCATACCGTCAATTGCTTCCTGCTTCTGTTCTTCACTTATATTCACATTATTGATAATATCAAGCAGTGTCTCCTTATTCTTGGCACGAACCTGTTCTTTAGCAAGTTTGGCGCCTGACAAAGTATCCAGACTGGCAGCTGACGTGAACACAGCCTCTCCCGGTGTTTCCGTCTCGGATATCTGTTCCTTTGACATTTCTGCCATTACTTCTTCCATAGTCTCTTCAAGATAGTTCTCCTGCTCTGTGATTATTTCGGTATCCATGCTTTCAATATCATACCTTTCCGCCTGTTCCATATCTTCATCCGATATTTCAAATAAAGCCGCTACATCCGTATCATCTGTGATCGTCGACATCTCACCGGAAATGACCGCCGAATCTGCCCCTGTTTCCATAATATTCTCGTCCGTAATCCTGGTTCCTGCAAAATTCAGGTACCCTGCCACTGCAATCATAATTGCCAGTGCCGTAATCATGATCTGATTCTTTTTCACCATATTTTTCAATGCTTAAGTCTCCTTTATCTGGAACTCATTTTGATTACTTTAATTTTATGAACGTCTATGCCGAATAATGCCTGAATCACTTCTGTTATATTTTTATTTACAGCAGCATTTCCGCCTCCCTGTGCACAAACCACAACTCCCTCTATCTGAGGATAGATGATCTGCTTCACAAAAGGCGCTTCCACACCGCTTCCTTCATCAGTGAATACCGTCTCTTCCGTTTCGGAATCAGCGGCTGTATTCCGGCTCCCTCCTTCTGCGTCTACCTCTGTAGAAGACGTCCTTGATCTGACAGTATCCTTTTCCACAATAGCCTCTTCCGAAGATTTGAGAGTGATCATGACCTTCACTTCTCCCGCTCCTTCCATGGAAGAAAGAATATCCTCAAGCGTTCTCTCAAGGAAATTCGTATATGCTTGTACTTCGTTTGTACTCTTCTCATTATCTGCTGCAGATAAAAAAACGCTTTCCCCATCTGTTGATTCCATTATACTACTTGATATGTCCGTTATACCGGACTTATTCATATCTTTTTTAAATTTTTCATCCTCAGTGGGCCAGGCAATGACAAGCAGTAATATACCTATCAGAAAAATAACCACAAAATTTTCTTTTTTCAGTTTCGTAAAATCCAAGGCCTTTTTCTTCTTTTCTTCCATATCGGCTTCTCTTTCCTCTCTTTCCTTTCACAAACCGGCAATTTCAATCTGCACAGCCGGCATTGCAAGAAGATTTCCATAATACTCTTTCAGCCTGTCCTGCTCTGCTTCCGTCACAGCTGATATATCAGGTGTCGTTTCATCTATTGTAATTTTCTCTATCTTTATTTCATTCTCACCCCTTTCTTCTGTTTTTAAAACTGCTATTGTGATTCCTTCTACTCCTTTCGCAGAATCTTCTTTTACGGATACGGACTCAACAATATATCCCTCTATCGGATTCTCATTCAGCCGGTCTTTCAATTCTTTTTCAATTTCTGAAAGAATGATCCTCTCACTGCTTCTGTCCTTAAATTCTTCTGTTCCAACCCCCTGTACCTGAACAGGATCCATTGACCGGCTCAGAATCTCCTCCCACTCCTCTCCCACCATGATCGCCAAAACCGGCTGCGCCATTTTGGCGATCATAACGATACCGATAATCACCTTCACATATTTGGAATAGGCCGGACCGGGTACAAAGTAAAGGAGCGCCTGTGCAATCACAATAAAAATACCGACATCCTTGATTATTTCAACCATGATCTACCTCACTGTATATGCTACAACCCCAATGACTATAAGAAACAATGAAACCGCCGTAAAGACACAGCGAAATAATAAGAGACACCCTTCTCCCACCATGTCTGCACAGCCCGATATTCTTTTGTCGCTGATGATCCCGGTAATAGCAGCCCCCAACTTAACAAGACCTGCTACAGCCAATATTTTCACAAGCGGCATCATGCATGCCGACAGAATCAGTACAAGAAGCAGTACTCCCAGGCTGTTCCTTATCAGGACCGCAGAACCTATCACCAGCTCTGTTACTCCCTCCGCCACACTGCCGATCCCGGGAATGGCTGAAACTGCTTTTCTAAACGAAGCTATCTTAAGTTCGTCCAGAACCGGTACGATCACAGCCTGTACCATACTGAAACCTGTAATGATCCCCATAGTGATCTTTAATAAGAAGCCGATTCCCTTTTTAATAAAATCCAGCAAAAGTGCAAGCCTCTCCTCTGCCCAGATGCCGTTTAACAGCGCCAGCACCACATAACTGTATACAAAAGGAATCACTGCCGAGATCAGGAAGCTTTCGATCAGATAAGCTGCGATCAACATGACCTGATAGTAAAAAGCTGCCGTAGTCACGCCCGAAGCCGCCCCTACTGCCATGAACCATGTAGGTATAAAGAGTTTTACAAAAAGCACTATGTTCTCAATGGTATTTACCGATACTTCCGAGATAAACACAAAAGCTTTCGTAAGCACGGCTATCAGAAAAAGATACAGGAAATAGAATCCCACCTGGGATACTTGCTGCCCGGCAAAAATATCAGAAAAGTTGGAAAACAGAGAAGATACGATCCCGATCACAATAATACTGATCATGATCCCTTTCATTCCTGCCAGTTCTCCTTTTATCCCTGTCACGATGCCATTTACAAAAAATGATCCTGCTTCTGTAATCTTTCCCTGTATGATCAGGGAAAACAGCTCATTCATATCGATCCGGCAGTCCGGAAAAAGACNGGNAAATCCATCTTCTATTTCCTTCAGNTCATAANCTTTCATCTGTTCCCATAAATAGAAGGTTTCATCCTCTTGTTCCNTTTCTTCCAATATCACTCGCCTTTACTTCNGTGGCAGNCAGCAAAAAGNACAGCATCANTGNNAAAAANATNATAAAGAACCGGNNTNTTTTTAACGGGTATTNTNCCTTCATNTCCGCCTCCGNTCTTTATCCTGCAATGGAACTGATATTTTCAATGACAGCNGTCAGTATGGGCATTCCTAAAAAGAGCACCGTCAGCTTCCCNAAAATNTCAATCTGNCCTGCTACCGCTCCATANCCTGCATCTTTACAGATAGAAGCACAGAACTCGCTGATATAAGTAATACCTACTGCNTTNAATAAAATGCCNAAATAAGCNCNGCTGCCTCTGATATATTCCTGCAGCAGCTTCATTTTNGANANGATCTGNANCATTCCGTTTACGGAAAATGTAAAAATAACAACACAAACGGCAAATCCCATATACAGACTGATNTCCGGCTTTACGGTTTTAAACTGCANTGCGATCATCACNCCTGCTACTCCCAGGATTCCTATNTTTACCATTTCCATAAGGTCACCTCCTAAAAACTGAACANNTCCTGAATCATCACAAACAGATCGTATATATANGGCANTATCCAGGTCAGCACCAGTATCANACCGGCAAGGCTGATCAAAAAAGCATGCTCNTCCCTTCCGCTGTGTTTCAATATCTGGCTTAAAATGGTAACAAGAATCCCCACTGCAGCTATTTTGAAAATCAGGCTAACTCCCATAGTTCCTCCTACACCCTGCTACAGCAATATAATAACCATAAAAAGGCCGGCTGCGATTCCAAGGCTCATAATAACTTTGTTTTTACTTTTTTCCTCTTCCTCCATCTGCAAGATCAAACGGTCGATTTCTTCTATGTATCTGTTCAGGGCATTCGCTTGTCCTTTACTTTCATTCATTCCCACACATTCGGGGAATTTAAGCAAAAGTTCTTTTTCCTGATCTNNTAACGGAATTTTATCCAGGCAATTTCCCATTTCACTTTCCCAGACCTTTTTTAAATCTTCACCTCTCTTCAAAGTCATGCGGCTGCTGACGGAAAAAAGTGCCTCTCCAAANGGCTCATNAATCCTTTNNCCCACAATTCTAAAAATTTCAGGCAGCGGCAGAGCCGTATAGCAGATCTCATTTTGTAAAAGACGGTACATTTCTTTCATATTTTTTAATAAAAGCAGTCTTCTTTTCCGCTCCCTGCAGATACTAAAAGCAAATCCTGCTGCTCCTAGCATCAAAAGCACCGCACCCGAAACTTTAAGCATAGGAAATTCCTTCCTTTCCGCAGACCTTCAGCA
>JAAVBZ010000010.1:11880-59562 GCA_014803415.1 Lachnospiraceae bacterium | reverse complement strand
CATTTCTCTNCCTTTTTTCCCAGAAAANCAAATCTGTCNAAAACTTTCNCATCTATTTCACGNGCCCTTACATCATCCATGGATTCCCCATGCATNGTCGCTATNACACGGCAACCGCATNGCTGCACGGTTCTTATGGACTGCATATCCTCTCTGCTTCCTATTTCATCTACTGCTATCACCTCCGGNGACATAGANCGGATCATCATCATCATTCCCAGCGCCTTNGGGCAGNTGTCCAGNACATCTGTCCGAATGCCCAGCTGGTTTTCCGGCACGCCCATATAAGCGCCTGCGATTTCAGACCTTTCATCCACCACTCCTACCTGTCTACCGTTTGCCCATTTGCTTCCGTTTGATATCTGTCTGATCAGATCTCTTAACATGGTAGTCTTGCCGCAGCANGGCGGTCCTATGAGGAGNGTATTCATAAGCTTTCCCTGTTCATGGATAAGAGGTAAAAGTGNATCGGCTGCTCCTATGATCTCATGTGATATACGGATATTCATACAGCGGATATACTTCATATTNTTTACCATACCCTGTTCATTCAGGATTACTTGTCCTGCCACTCCCAGCCTGTGACCCCCGGGGACCGTAATAAAGCCCTGACGGATGTCTTCTTCATAGGCATAACGGGAATAGCTGCAGACATGGTCTAAGATCTGTTCCATTTCTGCCGGTTTTATATACCAACAGTTTCCACTGATNCTATCTGAAAGCTCGCCTGTCCGATCCAGAAAATATTCACAGTTTCCCATGATCACTCTTACCGGAAGTTCAGCCACAAGGCGTATTTCCTGAAGTTCGTTTACTCTTTTCGCTGCCTTAAGAAATCGTTCCCTGATATAATTGGGGAAAATATTTAAGACTTGTTCTTCCTTCATTGATACCTCCTTGTACAACCCCTTATCTCAATATATGAAAGAAGAAATAAGATATGACTTTTTCTTTTTGCCGCCTGACCGGATATACAAGAAAATCGCTTCGCGATTATCTTGGGAAGAACCTTCGGTTCTTCCGCTATTAGGAGGAATTTCCTATATTATGAAAAAAGCATGTGGAGCTTCCTCCACATGCTTTTTATTCTTCTTGATAACTTACTGCTGCGCAACATCTTTCATGGAAAAGCTCATTCTTCCCATCTTGTCCTTGCCAAGGCATACGACTGTTACTTTATCACCAAGAGTAAGAACATCCTCTACGTGGTTGATTCTTTCTCTGGCGATCTTGGAAATATGAACCATACCTTCTTTACCGGGAGCAAATTCAATAAATGCGCCGAATTCTTTAATGCTTACAACAATGCCCTTGAATATCTGGCCTTCCTGATAATCCGTAACGATTGTCTTGATATATTCAACAGCTTTATTCATCATAGCGGTATCCGTTCCGCAAACGGATACTTTGCCATCATCGGTAATATCGATCTTAACGCCTGTGCGGGCAATGATCTCATTGATGGTCTTACCGCGCTGCCCTACTACATCTCCGATCTTTTCGGGGTCGATCTGAACGGAAATGATCTTAGGTGCATAAGGGCCTACTTCTTTACGAGGCTCTGCTATAGCAGGCTTCATGCAATTATCCATGATAAACAATCTTGCTTCACGGCATCTTGCAATAGCGCCTTCCACGATAGGTCTTGTAAGTCCATGGATCTTAATATCCATCTGGATGGCAGTAATTCCTTCTGTTGTACCTGTTACCTTAAAGTCCATATCACCGAAGAAATCCTCAAGTCCCTGAATATCTGTAAGCAGTACAAAATCATCATCTGTTTCACCTGTTACAAGACCGCAGGAAATACCTGCTACCATCTTCTTAATAGGAACGCCCGCTGCCATAAGTGACATACAGGAAGCACAGGTAGACGCCATGGAAGTTGAACCGTTGGATTCAAAAGTCTCTGATACGGTACGGATCGCATAAGGGAATTCTTCTTCCGAAGGAAGCACCGGGATCAGTGCTCTCTCTGCCAGTGCGCCGTGTCCGATCTCTCTTCTTCCGGGTCCTCTTGAAGGCTTAGTCTCACCTACTGAGTAGGACGGGAAGTTATAATGATGCATATAGCGTTTACTTACTTCGTTTTCATCAAGACCGTCTATCTTCTGCTGATCGGATAAAGGAGCCAGTGTACATACGTTACAGATCTGAGTCTGTCCACGGGTGAACATAGCTGAACCATGTACTCTCGGGATTATATCCACTTCAGCTGCAAGGGGACGGATCTGCGTGATCTCACGGCCGTCAGGACGTTTATGATCCTTTAAGATCATCTTACGTACTGTCTTCTTTTCATACTGATAGATTGCCTCACCCAATACTGCGAGCCATTCTTCGTTTTCAGCAAAAGCCTCTTCCAGTTTTTCCGTAATTGCTTTGATATTTTCTTCGCGAACCTGTTTTTCATCAGTGAAAACAGCCTCTTCCATTTCTGCAGGAGGTACGATCTCCTTCATAGCTGCAAATAAGTCTTCCGGAACGGCACAGCTTGTATATTCATGTTTCTGCTTGCCTGTCTCAGCTACGATCTGGTCGATAAAAGCAATAATTGTCTGGTTGATCTCATGAGCTGTATAAATTGCCTCGATCATCTTTTCCTCAGGTATTTCATTGGCACCTGCTTCTATCATAATAACCTTTTCCTTTGTAGAAGCTACCGTCAGATTCAGATCTCCGATCTTCCACTGTTCCTGGGAAGGATTGATCACAAGTTCTCCGTCTATCATTCCCACCTGCGTCATGGCACAGGGACCATCAAAAGGAATGTCTGAAATGCAGGTTGCAATTGCTGCACCCAGCATTGCTACCAGTTCAGGACGGCACTCCGGATCCACGCTCATGACCATATTATTCAAAGTAACATCATTTCTGTAATCCTTAGGAAATAAAGGCCGCATGGGTCTGTCTATAACGCGGCTTGTCAGGATAGCATTCTCACTAGCCTTGCCTTCTCTTTTATTAAACCCTCCGGGAATCTTTCCTACAGCGTATAATTTTTCTTCATATTCTACACTCAGCGGGAAGAAATCAATTCCCTCCCTGGGCTTATCGGATGCAGTCGCCGTCGACAATACAGTGGTATCACCATAATGCATAAATGCGCATCCATTTGCCTGCTTGCCTACGCGGTTAACATCCACACTTAACGTACGTCCTGCAAGTTCCATTGAAAACGTTTTGTACATAATTTTTCTCCTTTTCGCTTAAAAGGCGGAGAAACCGAATTTATCAGCCTGCTCCGCCTGCGCCATTTCTGATATATTACTTTCTGAGTCCCAGTCTTTCAATCAGTGAACGATATCTTTCAATATCTTTCTTCTTAAGATAGTCAAGCAGACCGCGCCTCTGACCTACCATTTTGAACATACCTCTCCTGGAGTGGTTGTCCTTCGGATGCTCCTTTAAATGCTCAGTAAGCTCCTGAATCCTTGCTGTTAATACCGCAACCTGTACTTCAGGCGAACCTGTATCATTTTCACAGGTAGCATACTCTTTCATGATAGCTGCTTTCTTTTCCTTTGAAATCATTGATTTCTCCTCCTTAATCTTAAACCGCCATAAGCTAAACCCCGGTTGGAGTATCCAAAAGTTGAGCTTTGGCTAAAATTCATACTTATAAACTATAACACAGTTTTCTGACTGTGTAAAGTGCGAAATTGATTATCCGCTGTCTTTCTGCTTAAAATATTCCTTATTATTCAATGGCTTTTTTACCAGGGTTATGTTATTATTTATTCATGTAAGTTATATACTAAATATATTATACTAATTATTTGAAAGGAATCAATTATGAAAATTCGCGGAAAAATTTTATTACTGTCTCTATTGCCCGTAGCGCTTGTCACCATTGAATCCATTGTTCTTTCTTATTTTTATCTGCAGGACTATCCTGATGCCAGAAGCATTATCCTGGGTCCCCTTCTCAGAATTGGAGGCGGCACATTTCTCATAGCTTTAGTTGTGGTTATTCTTGTATCCACCATACTTACCAAATCTATAAAAAATGTGGCAGCCGGCCTGGAAACACTGGCTGAGGGAAATCTGAATGCTCCTATCAATGAGGGCATTACAAAATTAAAAGATGAGTCCGGTACCCTTGCAAGAAATGCGATCTCTCTAAGGACAACACTTGGTGAGATCGTGACAAATATTAAGGAATCTGCTTCTTCTCTTTCGCAGACAGCTGCAAGCCTTTCCTCTATGACAGACAATACCTCTACTGTAGCCAAGGGGCTTGCCACCGCCATGACAGATATCTCACAGGGCGTTGCTTCAGAAGCGGCCTCCACACAGAACATTGCAGAAAAAATGTCCATGATCAAATCTATGGCTGACAATTCACTGGAAAGTACGCAGACCTTCAAATCCTTTATGGATGAAATACAGGATTCCAGCGATAAAGGCCAGACCCTTGTCAACAGTCTGGATTACAACGCTGACATTACACAAAGAGAGATTGAGCTGATCGTCAGGCAGACAGAAAGTACCCATAAGGCAACTCTTGAGATCGGTACTGCCGCTGAATTCATTTCTTCTATCGCAGAAGAGACCAATCTGCTCGCCTTAAATGCAAGCATTGAAGCTGCCAGAGCCGGGGAACAGGGCCGTGGATTTGCCGTTGTTGCACAACAGATCAAGAATCTGGCGGAGCAGTCCAGCAATTCAGCTAAGACAATCGATTCCAATATCAAAAACCTGCTTGCTGAATCCGATAAAACAGTAAGCAGCATGCAAAAAGTACAGGGAATCATCGGAACCCAGAATCAGGATATCAAAGATACTTATCAGTTGTTCTTAAGCTTAAGCGAGAATATTACTAGAGCGGTGGATGAAATCAACAGTATTTCCGATTATCTGTCACAGCTTACTCTGGCTGAGGAAGACATCGTTCAGGAAGTAGATAATCTTTCCGCTTTCACTCAGGAAAGCGCAGCTTCCACCGAAGAAATAACTGCTTCTTCCGAAGAACTCAGTGCTACTGCTGAAGTACTTGCAGGCCATGCTTCTACCCTTGCCAGTCTGTCTGAAGGTCTGGAAGAAAACCTGAAACGATTCCACTGATCAGTATTGATACGCAGAAAAGCCGGATAGGATCTGAAGTCCTACCCGGCTTTTTTTATTCATTATTTTTTTGCATCTCATTTAATCCTGAAGAATTCTCACCATCTTTGCCGGCGTTCTGTAATTATAAGATGAGATCTTAATCCCTGTCTTGGGACTGCTGGCATGAATAACTTGTCCGCTTCCAATATATATAGCTACATGATTAATGGTGCCGCCCTTGGCATAAAACACCAGATCACCCGGCTGAAGNTCNGAAGCNTTAATGCTCTTTCCACTGTTAGCCTGAGCCCTGGATGAATGGGGAAGACTCACACCATATTTCTTAAATACACTTAAAACAAATCCGGAACAATCTGCACCGCCTGTAAGACTGGTACCTCCCCACACATAAGGGTTCCCAAGAAACTGTTTTGCATACTGGCAAAGATCAACACGCACATCCGACACTCCCTGTCCATAAAGAAGTTCTGTCATGGTGATTGCCGTAGGCAGGTCAGATTTTACATCAATATAATCTGCAGAAACATAAACTTCTTCATCATCCAGATAAACTTTGATCCAGCCGTTATCTAACACTTCTGCTATTTCTAATTCTTCTCCCTGCGCTACCCTGGTAACAACCTCTGCATCGGTACTGGGCTCTTCTCTGATATTCAATGCATCTGCTGAAGAAACNGCCACTGTCCTTGCCAGCTCTTTTCCCTTCTGTTCTGCTCCGAATCCTGAAAGAAGATATTCTTCTTTTACATATCCTTCTACTTTACCCGATGTTATGTATGCCCATCCGTTTTCACTGCTAATGATCTCACAGGCTGCATTCTTCGGAAGCTTTCCTACCAGTTTTCCNTCTTCTCCCGGCTCCTGTCTGATATTTAAGTTATTTTCCTCTACATTGCAGATGCCTAAATTGGTATAACCCCATCTGGCTCCTTCTGCATCCTTTGCAATCTGCTTGTACTCTTCACTGGTCAGATTATTGGAAAACAGACCGCCAACTCCTGCCGTCAACAAATCCTCATAATCGCTGACCGGGACTTCCTGCATATCCGAAGTGATCTCAGCGGCATTTGCGGTGACAGGAAACAACATAACCACTCCCGCAGTGAAAGCACATACTCTGTATATAAGTTTCTTTTTCACAACATTCCTCCAANAGTATNTCACANANNGATNNGANTTGTTACAAATTTATTACNANTCAGTAACGNNATTATAACAAAAGGTCACATTCNTGTCAAANANTATTGCTATGGAATTTTCTGCCTTCGGCTACATCTGCTTCCATCTGTTTCTTCAATTCCTCAACATTGTCAAATTTACGCTCTGGCCGTTTGAACCGGATCAGTTCCACAGTAATCTTTTTACCATACATATCCCCTTCAAAACCATAAAGATACGTTTCCACACTGACTGCCCNGGTATCATTTACCGTGGGCTTTTGCCCGATATTGGTAATTCCGTTATAATTGCCTTCTTCGGTAATAATTCTTGCATAATAAACTCCGTTTGGCGGAAGCAGCTTATTCTCCGGCGGATATANNTTTAATGTGGGCATTCCCAGCCGTCTTCCCAATTTTTTCCCTGTTTCAACAATGCCGGTTATGCTATAGCTCCTGCCAAGAAGCTCCGCCGCCTTTTCCATATTTCCGGCTTCCACTTCTTCCCTTAGATAGGAAGANCT
This sequence comes from Lachnospiraceae bacterium, assembly GCA_014803415.1. GTDB lineage: Bacteria > Bacillota > Clostridia > Lachnospirales > Lachnospiraceae > Suilimivivens. Next base: position 52,811 of record JAAVBZ010000010.1, on the reverse strand, counting down.
GATCTCACGTTCTCCATCTAAAACTTTATCAATGATCTCCACCTGATAGCCAAACTGCCCGGAAAGGCTCCGTAACATTTCTTTATCTCCGCTTCCCTTATAGCCAAAAGAAAGATCACTGCCCGCGGCAATATAAGCTGCATGCATCTGCTTCGCCAGTATCTCCTCTACAAAGATTTCTGCCGGAATCGCCGCCGTTTTCTTATTAAAAGGAAATTCGACGAGAATATCTATACCGATTTTTTCAAAAAACGATCTTTTTTCTTCCAGGGGAGAAAGTTCTTTTTCCCTTGCTCTGCCAAAAAAAACCGATGCCGGTGGGTCAAAAGTAAAAGCCACCGCTTTAAATCCCCTCTTTTTCTGTGCAAGTATATAGGAAAGGAGTTTAATATGGCCTCTGTGGATACCGTCAAATTTTCCAATGGCAATAGCGCTTTTATCCTCAATTTTAAAATCTGTTGTGCCCCTTATAATCTGCATATTTTAAAACCTTCTCACATAAAAAACAGTTTTACCGGACAGAAAAGCTCCCGCNNNCTGTCANATCTGTAAANTCCGTAAAATTTTTCTTCGTGGCTGTANACCCGGACNTCNNTNTNCCATACCTGCTGATCTNCCTGATCTTCAATTTCATCTTTTTTCAACTGATTACCGTTAAGAAGCGCCTTTCCCGCACTTTCCTTTACNGTTATCCGCGGAAGATCCTCAAAAACNTTTTCNACCGGTAANATAACCTCTGACAATCTNNCTTCATCAGACANGGTCTGAAGCTGTGAAAGGGTATATGCTTTNGCCTCTTCGAAAATCCCTGCNCTGGTTCTTTTTAGAGAAATCATTACTGCNCCGCATCCGAGCTTTTGNCCTATATCATGACAGAGAGTCCTGATATAAGTTCCCTTTGAGCACTTTACNCTGACAGTNAATTCCGGCATTTTTTCTTCTAAAANNTCAATTTCATANATAGTAACAGNTCTTGCTGANCTTTCCACCTCTTTTCCTTCCCTTGCAAGCTCATAAAGTTTCTTTCCATTCACTTTAAGGGCAGAATACATTGGCGGAACCTGAAGCTGCTCNCCGGTAAAAGAATCAATGACCTCTTCTNCTTTTTCNTTGGTTACATGTACTTCATTTTCTTCCAGTATTTTACCTGAAATATCCTGTGTATCCGTAACCATNCCGAGCCGGAAAACAGCTATATATTCCTTNTCCTTATCNGTAAGCATATCNCACAGCTTCGTAGCAGCTCCCAGACAAACAGGAAGAACCCCCACCGCATCCGGGTCAAGGGTTCCTGTGTGTCCGATCTTTTTCTGTTTACAAATNCCGCGNAGTTTAGCCACCACATCATGAGAAGTAAATCCCTTCTCTTTGTATACNTTGATCATTCCGTGGTACATATTTCCTCCNCNTACATTTTANTTTAACTGTTTTTCAATTTGTNCTGACANATTATTGATAATATCATAAAATGTNCCCTGCATGGTCACGCCTGCTGCTCTTACATGACCNCCNCCTCCNAAAAAGGCAGCCACCTGNGCCACATCNACAAGCTCTCCGGAACGNAGACTGACTTTATANTCCATATTGTCCGTNTGATACATAAAGANNGCGCATTCCACACCTTTCGTNTTTCGAAGCTGGCTTACGATNCCNTCAAGATCATGGGGCTGNGCATTATAAAANGCCATAGTCTTTTTNTCGATCATNCTTACCACACATCTGCCATTCATAAAAAGAATGCTTTCNAAAAGNGCTCTNCCCANNATCTGATTCTGTATATAAGTTTTCTCATAAAAGGTCNTNTCGATCAATTCGGTAAAATTAAAACCATATGCNATCAGTTCNGACGCAATTTTTAAAGTCNGNGGCGATGTATTGGAATACTGNAATACACCGGTATCATGAATCANCCCTATGTAAAGCGCNTTGGCGATTTCCACATCAATATCTTTCTTATCCTCAATCACCTGATAGATCAGTTCACTTGTAGAACTGGCATCTGTTACTACATAATTCACATCTCCGCANCCNNATTCGTTACTGACATGATGATCAATATTGATCCTCTTNCNGGCNCTGTCAAAAAACTTTTCAGCCATGCCCAATCTTGNTTTTTCTGCATCCAGGGCAATATAAACATCNAATTCCTCCGTAACCGGTTTAAAATCAGAATTGATCTCATCNATACCACTGATACAGGAAAAAATATCAGCCGGTCTTTCTATCATGACCTGCACTTTTGCATTGGGGCATACCTTTTTTAGGTAAAGATACAGTCCCATACAAGAACCCACACAGTCTCCATCAGGACGGATATGTCCGCTGATCCCGATGGTCTGTGCTTCTTTAACTTCTTCAAAAATATTCATTATTCTCACTTCCTAAAACTACTCAGATTGATTCTCATCNTTTTTTATTACATCATCTATTAACTTAGACATTCTGACCCCATATGCAATGGATTCATCTACAATGAAATGAATTTCAGGNGTATTNCGGAGATTGATCTGNTTTGCAAGCTGATTTTTGATATATCCTTCCGCACTTTTCAAGCCGGCCAGTGTATCAGCTTTTGTCTGTTCATCTCCATATACGCTGATCCATGCTTTACAGGTCTTNAGATCCGGCGCNACTTCNACTGCCAGAACAGAAGTAAGCGGACTGATCCTNGGATCTTTGATCTCACCTCTTATTACTTCTGCAAGCACACGCTGTACCTCTGTGTTGATACGGGTATTTTTCATACTGTTTTTTCTCACCTGGGAACCTCCACCATAATNTAAGCTTCTACAATGTCAAGCTCCTGTATCTGATCAAANCCTTCAAATACAAGTCCGCACTCAAATCCGGCCTTAACTTCTTTTACATCATCTTTAAATCNCTTCAGTGATTTCAGCNCGCCCTCATAAATCTGNTCGCCTTCTCTGGTAATACGTACCTTACAGTCTCTTTTGAATTCACCGTCAAGCACATAAGAACCTGCGATATTTCCTACTGCAGAAGCCTTGAATATCTGTCTTACTTCCGCGTGTCCTATAATCTTTTCTTCATAAACAGGATCCAGCATTCCCTTCATAGCNGCTTCAATATCTTCAATAGCCTGATAGATGACCCTATACAATCTGATATCTACNCCTTCTCTTTCTGCAATGGTCTTTGCCATGGCATCGGGACGGACATTGAATCCGATAATGATCGCTGCTGATGCAGATGCTAAAGAAACATCAGATTCNTTAATGGCGCCTACGCCGCCGTGAATACATTTAACCACTACTTCCTCATTGGAAAGTTTCATCAGACTCTGNTTAACGGCTTCTACACTACCCTGTACATCGGCTTTTACGATAATGTTAAGTTCTTTCAGATTACCTGCCTGGATCTGGGTAAAGAGATCATCAAGTGACATCTTTGCNTTGGTCTCTTCCANCATCTTTTCNTTATTNTGAGCAAGATAAGTTTCNGCATAAGATTTTGCNACTTTATCACTCTCATGGGCAATAAATACTTCTCCTGCACTGGGTACATCAGAAAGNCCCAGAATCTCAACCGGAGTAGACGGAAGCGCTTCCTTCACTCTTCTTCCNTTATCATCGATCATGGCTCTGACTTTACCATGGCTTGCACCCGCAGAAATGAAATCACCAACATGCAGTGTACCTTTCTGCACCAGNACCGTTGCCACAGGTCCCCGTCCTTTATCCAGTTCCGCTTCGATCACAAGTCCTCTTGCCCGTCTGTCAGGATTTGCCTTTAATTCCAGAATTTCTGCAGTAAGCAGAATGGTTTCAAGCAGATCTTCAATTCCCTCTCCCGACTTGGCAGATACGGGTACAAATTCAGTGCTTCCGCCCCAGTCTACCGGAATCAGTTCATACTCTGTCATTTCCTGCTTTACTCTGTCAATATTGGCACCGGGCTTATCAATTTTATTAACAGCAACAATAATTTCAATTCCTGCCGCCTTGGCATGATTGATGGCTTCTACTGTCTGAGGCATAACACCGTCATCAGCAGCTACGACCAGTATGGCAATATCCGTAGAATTCGCGCCTCTCATACGCATTGCCGTAAATGCTTCGTGTCCCGGCGTATCCAGAAAGGTAATGCTCTGTCCGTTAACATTTACAGTATACGCACCTATGTGCTGTGTAATACCACCTGCTTCTTTATCTGTTACATTTGTTTTCCGGATGGCGTCAAGGAGCGAGGTCTTACCATGGTCAACATGGCCCATAACGCAGATAACGGGCGGTCTTACAGCCAGCTTTTCATCTGCCTCTTCCTCTTCCTTGAGCAGCTCTTCAATAACGTCTACTTTAACTTCCTTTTCACAGATAATTTCATAATCGATTGCAATGTTTTCTGCGTCTTCATACGAGATCTCGGAATTCACTGTTACGATCTTTCCCTGCAGGAACAGCTTCTTGATGATCACAGACGGCTGCATCTTCATCTTATCAGCCAATTCCTTGATCGTAAGGGAATCAGGAAGGGTGATCACCTTGATCTGCTCCTCTACGACCTCTTCTACTTTCTTTTCGGGTTTAATAAATTTACCTGCTTTATTCTTGCCCTTAACAGCTACATCGTCCTCTTCGTAGATAAAGTCTTTCCTTGACTTCTTATCACGCTCCTGGCTGATCCTGCGCTTTTCTTCATCTCTATGCTTTTCGGCATCTTTAATCGGCGCGTCGGGTATGAAATTTTTATTCGGTTTTTCAGCTTTGCGGAATCTATTGTCCTGCCCGTTACCGCCTCTTTCAGGGCGGTTATTATTGTTACCAGGTCTGCTGCCCCCCTGATTATTACCGCTATTCCTGAAATCGCCCCTATTATTTTGATTATTTGAACGATTACCAAAAGAAGATCCTCTGGAGTCGTTTCTTTGAGGCCTTTGTTCCTGATTGTTGCGAGCATTTCCCGGAGTTCTTTCATTTTTTTGATATCTCTCCTCTTTTACAGGAGCCTTGGCTCCATTTCCTGCAGCATTCTGTACCGGTTTTACAGGTGAAGGCGTCTTTACAGGAGCCGCTGCCGACTGCTGCGGCCTGTTTTCACTATTGCCGGCTGCTGTCTTTTGAGCCTGAGCTGCCGCCTTCTGGGCCTGGGCTGCCGCATTTCTGGCTGCATTTCTTTCTTCTTCCATTCTTCTGGCATTCTGCTTAAAGTCAGGTTTCATAGTTTCCGGAACAGAAGGGGCTGTAAGAGGCTTTATGATCTTATGAGGCGTTTCCTGAACTCGTTGCTGCCCCTTGAAATTTCCCTGNCCGGCCGGTCTGTTATTNCCCTGATTCTGCTTGCTGCTTGNTGTNCGNTNNCCCTGGGTATAATTATTACTGTTNTGAGGATTGCTNACAAAGATGATTTTCTTTTTCTTTTTAGGCGCTTCCTCACTGCCCTGTACCGGTTTTGATACCCTGGCTTCTGTTTTGCCGGNATCTGCCTTTTCCTCTTTCACNGGTNCTGCAGCATNNTCCTTAACAGNTACCGTTACCGNCTTTTCCGGNNCCTTCTCTTCCTTTTTTTCACTCTTACTGCTTACCTGTCCGAATGCATTTCGCACCAGGGCAATTGCATCATCCTCAATTGAGCTTTGAGCTGCCTTGACTTCTATTCCTTTACNTTGTAAAAAAGCAACAATTTCTTTGCTCTGTTTATCTAATTCTTTTGCTAGTTCATGCACTTTCATTTTGGCCATTCTACTACCTCCGTCTCATTACTGGTCTTCTTCCAAATGCTTGATTATGTTTGCCGCCATTCCNGGATCTGTCACTGCTANAGAAGCTCTCATTTCCTTACCGATCGCTTTNCCAAGNTCTTCTTTAAGNCCATAAAACCNTATCGGTATATCNCGATANNCACACATATNNGTAAACATTTTCTTCGTATTGTCTGAAGCATCCGTTCCTACCANNACAAGTGACGCTTTTCCTTCTTTTACTGTTTTTTCTGTCATAAACTCGCCGCTTACCAGATTTCTTCCTCTGGCGGCAAGCCCTAAAAGGGATAGAACTTTATCCATTCTCTTCATCAAACTCCTTTTCCAGGCTGTCATAAACATCATTTGGAATACTCATTTTAAAAGACCTCTCCAGTCCCTTATTCTTTCTTGCCNTGATAAGNCACTCCTTTGATATACAAAGATACGCCCCTCTGCCGTTTTTTTTGCCTGTTCTATCCAGCACNATAGCTTCCTCCGGTGTTTTTAANACCCTCATCATTTCTTTTTTATTCTTCATTTCACCGCAGCCCACGCACTGTCTCATAGGAATTTTTTTCGCCATATATTATCATGCTCCTTCCTATTCTACAGGCTCGTCAATTTCATTTTCCTCATACTCCTCATACTCATCGTATTCATCATATTCATCCATATAATCTTCGTAACGGAAGCCGGGTGCATCTTTTGCCTGAGTCTCGCTCTTAATATCTATCTTGTATCCTGTCAGCCTTGCNGCAAGCCGTGCATTCTGACCTTCCTTGCCGATNGCAAGAGAAAGCTGATAATCGGGAACCACTACCTTGGCTGTTTTTTCATCNGNATCCGCNAATACCGCAACGATNTTTGCAGGTGATAAAGCATTCTGGATCAGATTGCCNGGGTTATCATCCCAGTTGATGATATCTATTTTTTCTCCCCGAAGTTCTTCAACAATAGAATTGACCCTGGCACCGTTTAAACCTACACATGCACCTACTGCATCTACATTGGGATTCACNGAACGGACAGCCATCTTAGTTCTGCTTCCTGCCTCTCTNGCAATGCTCATGATCTCAACTGTTCCGTCTTTGATCTCAGTAACTTCGGCTTCAAATAATCTCTTTACCAGCTCCGGATGGGTNCGGCTTACCAGGATCCTNGGTCCCTTAGGTGTATTCTTAACTTCCAGAATATATACCTTAATTCTTTCCGTNGGCTTNAAAGCCTCTCCTTTTACCTGCTCNCTCTCATTGAGAATACCNTCGGCTTTNCCGAGATTAATGCTGATATTCCTGCCNACATATCTTTGAACGATACCGGTTACAACATCCTTTTCCTTTTCGAAATACTGGTTATAAATAACACTTCTTTCTTCTTCTCTTATTTTCTGTAAAATAACATTCTTGGCATTTTGAGTCGCAATACGTCCGAATTCCTTGGATTTGATNTCTACATGCAGCAGATCCCCAAGCTCAGAGCCTGCTTTTACTTTCTGTGCATCTTCATAGGANATCTGGAGAACAGGATCTTCCACCTCTTCNACNACCTCTTTTTCCGCATAGCAGAGAAAATCACATGTATTTCTGTCGATTTCCACCTTGATATTGTCAGCTTTTCCAAAATGGTTCTTNCAGGCTGTCAGCAGCGAATTTTCAATTGCTTCAAACAATGTTTCTTTGCTGATCTCTTTCTCCTTTTCCAAAATGTCCAATGCTTCCATTAATTCCTTGTTCATTTTTCTTTTATCCCTTTCCTTCCCATCTTAATCAAGATTTAATGCCAGCTTAATTACNGCTATATCAGTTCTGTCAAATACNATNTCTTCTTCTCCTGACAGNATCGTTATGGTCTTATCATCAAAAGNNTTTAANATTCCTTCAAATTCTTTACTTCCCAGTATGGGCTTATAAGTCTTGACNTCTACTTCTTCCATCAGGCTTTTCTGCAGATGCTTATCTTTCTTCAGGGTCCTGCCAAGACCCGGACTGCTTACTTCCAAAATATACGCATCATCAATAAAATCCATTCTGTCCAGTTCGTCTGAAAGCTCTCTGCTGACTGCNTCGCAGTCATTGATATTTACGCCGCCTTCTTTGTCTATATAGGCACGCANATACCATTCNCTTCCTTCTTTCACATATTCAACATCATAGATTTCNACATGATTNTTNTCTACGATCGGCTTAAGCAGCTCTTCCGTCCTTGCCTCGTAGTTTTCTCTTTTTGACATTTTTTCACCTCTTTTATACTGGATTTCNTCCATATGNTCTANCCTTAACAAAAGAGTGGACTTTTGCAAGCCCACTCTTCTAGTAATCATTTATGATCCTACAGTATTGTAACACCCTATCATTCAGATTGCAAGGGATTTTTTTCTTCTTTATTAAGCTTCCACAGCAGATATACTGCAAATCCTATAAAGCAGATACCNCCGATCAACCCTGTAGATGCCGGTCCCAGAAAAACATTATAAGGATTTTCAAGGGAAGTAAAATAGATTCCTATAGAAGAAAANCCATTGATCATNCTATGNCCTAATACTGCCGGTATGCAGCTTTTTGTCTTNATNGTCACATAGGACAAAATNCTTCCTGTTACCATGCAAAAAACGCACATGGCAAGAATTCCCGTTACCGGAAATCCCGGATAACCGGTTCCATAGTTCTGCCCCATAACAACTAATGGCGCATACCANATNCCCCAGATCANCCCGTCGATCAAAACTGCCGGTACNGCTTTNAAACGCTCTAAAAGTTTGGGAAGNAAATATCCTCTGAATCCCCATTCCACNCNNAAACACCCAATGATATTAAGAAAGGGNGAAAAAAGGATTCCTATTACGACCTGCTGCATCATAACCTTCTTCACCTCGNCTGCGGTCACCGAAGTATCCGTCTGGGCATTAAGGATNGCCATGGCATACCCCCAATTGCTGTCATACCGGGATGGAAATATCAGAAAATATAATATTGCTCCTGCTATGATAAACACNGCAAACAGCGGCCATACGATNCCAAAATATTTTAAATTTCTTTTTACATCNATANAAAAATATAAATTTCNGCCTAAGAATCCCTCATGNGTAATGATTCTTGCCAGAATTGCCCCAATTGCCGGAGCCAACATGACCATAGAGGATAATGACTGCGCTGTCATTGCCTCATTTATATCGGTACTCCCTGACATAGGAAGAATCATGAAAATTTCAATACCATAAGTAATGATAAAGGTCACTGCCAAAAAAACGAGGATCTGCTTTCTGTTTAATGCTTTATCAGCCATATATTCTTCCTTTCAGGATTTGCAGCCGCCCTCTCATCTTCCGATTTTTTCACTCGAAAATCCAGTCGCTTCGCGCCTGCCGCAGCTTCGCTGCTTCTAATTTTCTCGTTTACGCATCGGGTCTGAGCAAATGGCTGCTTTGCAGCCGCTTGCTCATCTTCCGATGCTGTAATATTCTACACCGGCTTTTTTCATTTCTTCGGGAGAATAGATATTTCTTCCGTCATAAACAAGAGGGGTATGCATCTTTTCTTTAAATTCGGCAGGAGCTAATTCCTTCATTTCTTTCCACTCAGTAAATACAAAACAGATATTGGCTCTATCCAATGCTTCAGAAGGTGAGGAAACATAATTCATGGTTCCATTAGCTAATTTCCCTTCAGGGAAGATCATTTTTGCTCTTTCTTCTCCTTTAGGATCATATGCGTAAATGTCAGCGCCAGACTCAAGAAGCCGCCTGATATTGTCTATCGAAGGTGCCTCTCTTAAGTCATCTGTTCCGGCCTTAAAGGTCAGCCCCAAGACCGCAGTTTTAAGGCCGCTGAATGAGATCATTCTGTCTTTTGCCTTTTCAAATAATTTGGTCTTCTGATCACTGTTTACTGCCACACAGGCTTCCACTGTCCGTAAATTATAACCATGTTCTTTAGCAAGAAATTTCAGCGCTTTGGTATCTTTTGGGAAACAGCTTCCCCCAAATCCGATTCCTGCATTCAGAAAACGGGAACCGATCCTCTCATCATAACACATTCCTTTTGCCACATCCGTAATATCTGCCCCTACTAATTCACAAAGATTGGCAATATCATTCATATAGGAAATCTTAAGTGCCAAAAAGTCGTTGCAGGCATATTTGATCATTTCCGCCGAGCGGCGTTTTACAGATACGATTGGAAGATCAAAAGGTTCATATATTTTTTTAAGAAGATCCTCAGCCTCTTTACTCTCTGTACCGATAATGATCCGGGCTGCATGAAGGGTATCATGTACTGCAGTTCCCTGTGCCAGAAACTCCGGATTGGAGGCCACTTCCACTTTAACATCATGTACCAGAAAATCCTTAATAAACTGTTCCACCTTATCGTTGGTTCCCACAGGCACCGTGGATTTCACCACTATCAGACAGTCCTTTTCTATTGTCTCAGCAATCTGTCTTGAAACAGTCGCTATATAGCTTAAATTGGCGCTGCCATCCGGCATTTCCGGCGTCCCCACGCCGATAAAGACTGCATCTGCATCTCTGTAAGCCTCCGCATAATCAGTGGTATAATGAAGTCTTCCCTGGGCATTATTTTTCTGCATCAGTTCTTCCAATCCTTCTTCATAAATAGGTGAAATCCCCTGACGCATCATTTCCACTTTCTTTTCATCTACATCCACACAAGTTACATCATATCCTTTTTCTGCAAAACATACACCTGCCACCAGTCCTACATATCCGGTTCCCGCTACTGCTATTTTCATTTACGTTGCACACCTTTCCTGCTTTATCTAAAAGCATCCATTACTTTCCATTGTATTATTGTACAATAAAACCTCTGCTTATTCAACTCCCGGCAGCTCATGTTTTCGCTTATCATTCACACTGATATCTCTGCCCTTCTGTACCTCAATTATCTTAAGTTCCGTTTCTGCCATAATAGTGTGTCTGCATCCGGCCTTCATAGTGAGTATATCGCCAGCCTCTACTGTCCGTTTTTCATCATCAATAATTGCTGTTCCCCTGCCGGAAATGATACTCCAGGTCTCATCCCGCCGCTCGTGGCTGTGATAATTCATCCCATGCCCCGGATTCAGAGTTACCTTAATGGTCATGCTCTCTTCTTCCACATCAAGCACACGAAAACTCCCCCAGGATTTTTCGGCAAACATGATCTGCTGACTGATCTTATCCACATAAGGTTTGATGTAGCTGGACTGTTCCTTATCAGATACCAGAATTCCTTCCGCACTGGCAGAGACTACAATATCCTTAAGTCCCATGCAGAGCACCGGCACATCCAGTTCATTGATCACATGCACATTTTCACATTTATCATTTAAGATGGCTTTTCCGATACTAGGTTCTTCCATAGCCTCTGTCAGAGTATTCCAGGTTCCCAAATCTTTCCACTGTCCGTTAAAACGCATTACCTGAATATTATCTTCTCCCTCAACTACCGCATAGTCAAAGCTGATCTTATTTAAGGTATCGTATTTGGAAAAGAAATCCTGATAATCTGTAAAATCCATAAGCTCATGTGCTTTCTTCAGGACATATTTCAGCTTAAATGCAAAAACGCCGCCATTCCAAAGCGCCCCCTGGCTGATATATTCTTTTGCGGTTTCTACATCAGGTTTTTCTTTAAAAGCAGCAGCTCTGCTGACCACATTCTTATCTTTCGGGATCACATATCCATACTTTTCACTGGGATATGTGGGTTCTATGCCCATAAGCACCAGATTAGCTTCTCCTGTATCTGCTATCCCTGAAAGTTCTTTCAGTGCCTGAAAATAATCATCATTAACATAAGGATCCACTGGACAGACCACAACCGGTTCTTCTTCCGAAATATGCAGCACATCATGAAGGTAGGAAGCTGCCAGGGCAATAGCCGGAAAAGTATCCCGCCTGCAGGGTTCAACGCAAACAGATACACCATCTCCCAATTGATTATGGATGGATGAAACCTGAGTCTTGGACGTGGCTATAGTAACAGTCGCTTCCTTATCCACTGTTCTTATTTGACGGTACACTCTCTGAACCATGGATTCATATTCCTCTTCTTTTGTCTTGAATATCTTAATAAACTGTTTTGATCTCACATCATTCGAGAGTGGCCATAAACGTTTTCCGCTTCCTCCGGAAAGTAATATAATATTCATTTTCTCCTCCCTGCCATTTTATTCGAAATAACCTATATAATCTACTTTATGACTGCCTTTTGGAAACAGATAATTATAAAGATCTATGAAATAATCATCCGTCATACTTGCCATATAGTCTACTACTATATCATTGGGATCCGACTCTTCATACACTTTTGCATCAGCATAATAATGGATAATTCCTTTCAGATAATCTATATGATGGGTATAGACAACTGATGACCTGTCATGCTTCTTCATATCCCCTAATAACTTATCATATATATCTCTGAACATGGGACCAATCTGTTCTTTATAAACAGCTTCTAATTTTTCATTTCCGTATATTTTTTGATAGTTCTCTTTTTTGCCGCTCTTGAATGCCTCGAAATAATCATCATCCATCTTAAGATAGTCTTTGCCATAACTGTTTTTAATAATATTGACTGACATATTGTTGATGATCTCAGCATTGGTGGTACCGATATTCCCGCCATAGTAATCAGGACTATCCTCATAGATGCCGAGCTTTAATGCATCCTGCCTGTCTTTGCCCAGATAGGCAATGATATCGGATACTCTGACAACACAGCCTTCCAGCGTAGCCGGAACCAGTTCTTTTATTGCTCCCTTTCTGGTATAACAATCATCCATTTTTTCGTCAAAAAGTTTAAAATCGGAGTATTTTTTCGGACGATATTCCTTTAATTCCAGTTCCCCGTTATGACAGATAATACCGTCTAAGGACTGCATGCTTAAATTCAAAGGGAAAATTTTATCCAGTACCCGGGCGCTGTGTATATTATGATTAAAATATCTGCCCGTTTCTTCATAATATAAGTCGTTCAGCATCTTTTCGCCGGCATGTCCGAAAGGTGTGTGACCGATATCGTGTCCTAATGCTATGGCTTCTATCAGATCAACATTCAGTCCAAGTACGCTTCCGATATTTCTTGCAATTCTGGATACCAGCTGCACATGCTGGGAACGTCTGGAAATATCATCATTTTTATATAAGGAAAAGACCTGCGTTTTATCCGCATACCGATTATAATAAGGAATGTGCATGATCTTCTCAGCATCTCTTACAAAAGCCGGTCTCCAAAGATTGGCCTTATCATGATCCATCCTTCTTCTAAGCACATTTTCATCCTGAAAGGCATAGGGATTTACCCAGTGATTTTGTCTGTCTTCAATAATCTTCTCCTGCAGTTCTTTTGCCAGATTATCATATTTAGGCATTCATATTCTCCTCATCTATCGTGAATTTAACTTAACAGTAAAAGTATAACAGAAAAAAAGCTGTCAATCAATTTCCGTTTCCACTCAACGGTCTAACAATCTAAAAATCCTGATATAAGCTTTCACTAACCTACTATACCTATATCAGGATCCTGCATTATATTCTTTGAAATTATATTACTTTTCTACTTACCTTCCTCCAAACCAAACTCAACGAGCAGTTTCTTCTGGAGTTCCCGATCTGACAAAGATTTTAAGAATTCATTGCTCCGTCCCGCCTCTGTCAGAAGAAGACCTAGCCTATTAATCTTCATTTCTCCTTCCTCTCTTCCTTCTTCCCGTCCTTCACTCCGTATCGTCCTTTCATATTTCTCCGCGTCAAACTCTTCCAATAACATTCCCAACACCTCCGCACGGTTCTTTAACAAAAACTCTTTTAGGATACCATTTTCTATGCAAGAATCCACCGCCCGGTTCAGAGCTGTCTGTATATCTTTCTCAACAGCCATGTAATCCCTTATCGTGGCTACCAGATTCAAATACTCTTCCAGAATCTTGCATTTCTCCATCAACTGTCTATTATGCCCGTAATTAATGTTGAGCATCCGCACACTCAGCTCCACATCCGCCTGTACCTTCTTGTTTTCAAAGGCCTCCGACAGCTTCAGCGTCCGCTCTTCCGGCATCTCCTTCACTCCATTATAAAAAACGATGCACTGCGGCGTAGGCAGGCTGATCTGTCCTGTTCCATAAAGGCTTTTCTCCGCCTTCTCTATCACCATCTGGTACTCCTGCGCCAGATAGATCAGAAACCGAACCGGCAGATTCGGACTGTATGTGCTCTGATGTTCATACATGCTCAATGTTCCAGACAGGATATAGGCCAGATCGTTCTTCATGACCACATAAACTGCACTCTCAATCGTCACTATCTCAAGCCGTGATGAATCCCGGTATTGTGTCCCGTTCAGCGCATTATACAAATCCAAAAGTGCTTCCCTGTCTTTCTCGAATAGATAACGGAACAGCCTGTCTTTCACATTCCGCTGTATCTGTTTTCGGTTCCGGTTCGTTTTCCTGTTTACGCGTTTTTTCTTTCGTCTTGACATATGTCATCCTCCCTTTCTGTGGCAGGACAATGATATGCCGGACAGCCTGCGCCCACTCAATCCCTCCTGCCGTTTTCTATTGTACTTCAAAGCGAAAATCCGACAGAAACTGTCTTGAACGTGCAGAACGCACATCTGTTAGAATTCCTTTGATAACTTTATTTTAACGAGTCTCCGAAATGATGTCAATATCAATTTTGATTTTTCATTGACGTTTTATCGTCCATCTGATAATCCTGTCAATCACTTTACATCCCAAAAAACCAATCACTACTCCGATCACATTATTCATGATATCATCTGTCTCAAACTTACCCAGCCGTGTAAAAAACTGTATACACTCAATTGACAAACTGCAAAGGAAGCCGGCGAGCACCGCCCAGCCCAATCTGCGGAAAGGAGCCCATATAATATAAAGCAGTATTACGAATGGAATCACCTTCAAGATGCACGCATCTCCTTTGCTCCTTGATAAGACAGTTATCCCCAGAATCAGATAGCAATTAAAGAGGGATAACAAACGTCAAACCGTTCATTATCCCTCTTCCTTTTTCACTATAATATAATAGAATGTCTAGCCTTCTACGATCAGGTATCGTCCATCGCCAATATCAAACACTTCATCAGCCTCCAAGATTTCCTCACCGGATGCGCCATCCATGTCGATTCCTTCTTCTTCAAAGTATTCCCATACTTCATCTACAGAATTAACAACAACTGCGAAACATTCCTCTAAGAAATTCTCTGCTTCTTCCAGATTCGAGACTACATCTTCCTCCGGAAATAACTGGCTCTGATTGTCTAAAAAGCACTGTAATACAGCATCGTCAAATTCATGCATATTTCAACCCTCCTTTGATACCATAATGCGATAAACTCTCCTTACAGTCAATACCTATAATAAATTTTTTATAATTTTATATACGCCTTTTTCGTTATAACCCGGACATATCCTTCCCGCAGCTTTTTTCACCTCTTCTACTGCATTTTCCACTGCATAGCTTTCTCCTGCTGCGAGCATCATTCCCACATCATTATTATTATCACCAAACGCCATTGTTTCCTCTTTTGCAATTCCAAAATGTTTCTGAAGGAGCTTAAGACCATTTCCTTTATCAACGCTCAAATCCATAAAATCCACCCATTCTTCACCTGCCATACAGGCTTTTACCCTGTTTTTCCATGCAGGAATAAACATACTCTCTCCGAGCTCTCTTATGCTGTTTTTCTGATATACTGCAATCTTAATGATTTGAGCGTCTTCCGCAAGTACGTCTTTTACTCTTCTGAAAGTATTATGATAGCCGTAAGTGATCAGATCGATAAACTCCCTGTTATTGCTTTCCACAAGACTTCCGTTGGGAGTGGAAATAACCGTTTCGCAGCTGCCGTAATAAGGACGGAGCATCCTTATGATTTCTTCCACATATTCTCTTTTCATGGGTGTAACGGATATATTTTCGTTCCGGTATCTGATATGCGCTCCATTCTCAACAATGTAGACAATATCATCAGCTACTTCCCTGAAAACATTCCTTACGCTTTCATACTGCCTGCCGCTGGCTGCTGAAAACAAAATTCCCTTTTCCTTCAGTTCTTTAATCGTCTGTACCATTTCCGGATACAGATCCGGAGTAGAATCTTTGATCAGTGTACCGTCAATATCCGATGCAATCAATTTAATCATATTTCTTCATCTCCTGATAGAGTCTTCCTATAGGAAGTCCCACAACATTATTGTAGTCACCGTTTATTTCTTTAATATAAGCTGCAAACTTTCCCTGAATCGCATAAGCGCCCGCCTTATCCATGGGTTCCCCTGTTGCCACATAGGACAAAATTTCTTCCTGTGACATGGGGTACACGGAAACATCTGTCTTTTCAAAAAAAGAGACTTTCATTGGTGCTTCTCGCAGGTCTGCCTGAAAAATAAATGTAACCCCGGTATACACCTGATGAACTCTGCCCTGCAGACCTAAAAGCATATTTACCGCCTCCTGCCCGTCTTTCGGTTTCCCCATAATACTGCCGCTAAGTGAAACCACCGTATCGGCACCTATTACCAATGACTCTTCTTTCTCCTCTTTCGAAAGCTGATCAAAAACTGCAGATGCCTTTAATGCAGAAAGCGCCTTTACAAGTTCGGACGGTTCATATGATACAGCCGATTCACTGGCGTCGCTGACCCGCACCTCAAAATCCATTCCGATCTGTGAAAGCAGCTCTCTCCTTCTCGGAGATGCGCTTGCAAGAATTATCTTTTTATTCACCATACTCTGCCTGCCTCTATTTATGATGCTTTTCCGGAATAAAAACTCTGTGATTAACTATTCCGGTATTTGTTTTAGCCGCACGTACTGCTTCCCTTCCGAATTCCTGCTGGGCATTGATGATATCTTCTCCCTGACTGTCCGCCTTTTTATAATTTCCTTCCGGCGTCAAAATATGTGCCTTTACATTATCCTTAAGCTGCATGGAGAGAATATGCATCAGTTTTTCCCGAAGCGCAGGTTTTTCCACTGGGAACATGATCTCCACACGGCGCTCCAGATTTCTCGGCATCCAGTCGGCACTGGCACAGTAATATTCAGGCTTTCCGTCATTTTCAAAGTAAAAAATACGGCAGTGTTCCAGGAAATTTCCGACAATAGAACGAACTGTGATATTATCTCCAATCCCCGGCAGTCCTGTTTTCAAGCAGCAGATCCCCCTTATGATCAGTTCGATCTTAACCCCGCAGGAAGCCGCTTCATACAATGCTTCTATAATGTCCTTGTCGCAAAGACTATTGACCTTAGCTATGATATGTCCGCCTCTTCCGGCCTGTGCATTCTTTTTTTCCCTGCCTATCAGATACAGGAATCTGTCTTTTAACCACAATGGCGCCAAAGAAAGCTTATTCCACCCAAGAGGCTCTGAATATCCGGAAAGCATATTAAATACAGCCGTGGCATCCTCTCCGATCGCCGGTGAACAGGTAAGCAGTCCCACATCCGTATAGAGCTTTGCCGTAGCATCATTATAATTACCGGTACCCAGATGCACATATCTTCGGATACCGTCTTCTTCTCTTCTTACTACCAGAGTGATCTTACTGTGGGTCTTTAATCCTACCAGACCGTAAATAACATGACAGCCTGCTTTTTCAAGCATTTTTGCCCAGACAATATTATTCTCTTCATCAAATCTTGCCTTCAGTTCCACCAACACAGATACCTGCTTGCCGTTTTCCGCCGCCTGGGCAAGAGCCGCTATGATCGGGGAATTACCGCTGACACGGTACAAAGTCTGTTTAATGGCAAGCACATCCTTATCCCTGGCAGCCTGCCTGATAAAATCTACCACGGGGGCAAAGGTTTCGTAAGGATGATGTAATAGAATATCCCCTTTACGGATCTGTTCAAACACATCACAGTCAGCCGGAAAGGCCGGTACCTGCTGGGGGGAGGGATAGCCTTTTTCTTTCAAATGCTCAAAACCCGGCAGCCCATACATTTTCATTAAAAATGTCAGATCAAGAGGGCCTTTAATGCAGTAAATATCTTCATTTCCTATGGATAATTCGGACTTAATCACCGTAAGCAGATGCTCATCGATCCCATCCTCTACCTCCAGCCTGATAGCCTGCCCCCACTGTCTTCTCTTTAACTGCTTCTCAATTTCCTTAAGTAAATCCTCCGCTTCATCCTCCTCCAGAGAAAAATCTGCATTTCTCATGATCCGGAAAGGAAAAGAGCATACAATATCGTAATTCAAAAATAGCTTATGAATATTTCTTTCTATGATCTCTTCCAGCAGGATCACTGCTTTTTCACTGTTTTCTCCTGCCGGCAGCTCTACGATCCTGGGAAGTACACTTGGTACCTGAACCGTTGCAAATTCCAGTTCCTTATCCCCTTCCTTTTTCCTTACAAGCGCGCCAATATTCAAAGATTTATTTCTGATAAGAGGAAAGGGTCTTGAAGAATCCACCGCCATGGGAGTTAACACCGGATACACATTTTCTTCATAAAATTTATCTACATATGAAGCCTCTTTTTCATTTAAATTCTCATGCTTTTCAATCACACGCAGGCCGTTTTGCAAAAGCAGCGGCAAAAGCGTCTCATTATAAGTTTCATACTGCTTCTCAACCAGTTCATGAGTCGCCGCATTTACTGCTTTAAGCTGTTCTTTCGGCGTCATGCCCGCGATATCCGGCTTCCCGTAATTCGCACCTATCATATCTTTAAGGGAAGCTACTCTGACCATGAAAAACTCATCCAGATTGGATGCTGTAATACTTAAAAATTTCAATCTTTCAAACAACGGATTCTGTTCATTTTGGGCTTCACTTAAAACCCTTTTATCAAAAAGTACCCAGCTTAATTCCCTGTTGGTATAATAAGACGGATCTGCATATTTCTGTCCTTCCATAACCTCACCCTCCAATCGTGCGCGTCTGTTTGATCACAGGACGTACATTGTACACTTCCTGAAAAAAGGCTGCTCTTGCATCAAAGAGTCCCTTTTCCAGTGTAATATCTTCATTGGTATCCACTGTAAAGATCAGTTCTTCAGCCTTTAAGGAAGTTTTTACATTTTTAAATTTCTGTTTATGACTTCTGTCAAGACCATTTGCCAAACGCAAAATTGCTGTCAGTTTGGCGATCACCAAATAAGAATCACTGTCCAGGGCACTGAATTGTCCCATTTTCTCATAATATTCAAACTCTTTATGATTATATTTGACCACATTCGCCAGAATTTCTCTTTCCCTATGGGAAAGTCCTATGATCTCCGTAGCCATTATAATGCTGTAGGAACACTCCCCAAGACTGACCATACTGATATATTTACCGCAGTCATGGAGAATCGTGGAAAGCTGCAGCANGAGTCTTTCTCTTCTGCCCATTCCATGGATTTTACGTGTACTGTCAAAAATAGTAAGNGCGATCTNCTCCAGGGTCTCGCTTCTCTTCCTGCTGCCTCTGTAACGTTTACTGATATTCTTGGAACAGGCAATAATATCCTGTTCAAAATCATGGGAAGATGTTATGATCTTATTCTTTTCAGCATATTCATATGCAATACCGTCGCATAACGTAACGCCCGGCGCCCAGATCAGCTCTGCGCCCATGGTTTCCATGATCCTCTTAAGCATCATCAGGGAAATATGTACCATGGGCATATTTTCTTCCGGCATATCCCAGTTCCTGGCCAGTTCAGAAACACTTCTGGANTGATATGCCTGTTCAAACCGATCAAAAAGCTCCCGGCCTGCATACCCGCTCATCTCCTGNTCCATGCTTCCTTTACGGAGCATNACGGAAATATAATCATCCACTACGATCAGATTCTTAATTTCCCTGTCCTTAAGGTAAAGCTTTTTGTAGACCGACATCTGGGAATCNACCAGNTCGTTGATCAGNTCATCATACTGACTGGCATTTGCATCCAGATGACTCATANTCTCCTGAAGACGCAGCACGCCAAGCTTCATATTCTGGGTAGAAACAAGGGTATCTTTGTCAAAAAGGGATATCTGAATGCTTCCGCCTCCAATATCCACAATTGCCGTNCCGTTCTCNATGATCTTTAGAAAACCTTCTCCCTGAAAAGCGATAGACTTATAATCCAGAAATCTCTGCTCCGAATTACTCAGTACCCCAATATGTATTCCTGTTCTGACTTCGATCTGATTGAGCAATATGGTGGTGTTCTCNGTTTCTCTGATGGCGCTGGTTCCATAAGCAACATAATCCGACACCTGATAGGTCTTCATGATCTGTGCAAATTCGCAAAGTACCCTGCANAGTTCTTCCACTCTCTCGTTAGAAAGCTTTCCCGTGGTATAACTTTCGGTTCCCATATCTATTTCGTGCCTGATATGATCGATCTCTTTCATACCTCCTTTTTTGGAGACTTCAAATATTTTCATGGATAGTTCATAAGAACCCACATCAATTGCCGCAAAAGTTTTTATCGTCATACTGTTTCCTCTTTCATTTCTCCTGCCGTCCTAACAGGTAATCAATAAACTGCTGGGCGGTCCTGCCCGATAATCCGCCGTGCGCAAGTTCCCATTTGTTTGCTTCAAGCAAAAGCTCTTCCTCCGGTATGTTCACGCCATAACGTTCTGCCAGTACCTTAACTATATTCTGAAATTCTTTTTTGTCCGGTGCNGCAAAGAAAATAGTAACGCCAAATCTGGAGACCAAAGACAGCTTTTCCTGTACGGTATCTGAGGAATGAAGATCATCCCTTCTTTCTTCCTTGTCACTGAACTTCTCCCTGACAAGATGACGGCGGTTAGATGTTGCATAGATCAATACGTTTTCAGGCTTCTTTTCCAGTCCTCCCTCAATCACCGCTTTCAAATATTTATATTCCACTTCAAAATCCTCAAAGCTCAGATCATCCATATAGATAATAAACTTATAATTCCTGTTCTTGATCTGTGTGATCACATCATTCAGCGCCTGAAACTGATGTTTGTAGACCTCTATGATACGCAGACCCTTTTCATAATATTCATTGGCNATTCCCTTGATGCTGGAAGATTTNCCGGTACCTGCATCTCCGAAAAGCAGACAGTTATTGGCCTTTCTTCCTTCCACAAAACTTTCCGTATTTTCGATCAGCTTCTTTTTGGGAATTTCATACCCTACCAGATCGTTAAGATATACATGGGCAATATTCTGAATGGGGACTATTTTAACACCGCTTTCATCCTGAACCACACGAAATGCTTTATGCAGACCGAATTTGCCCACACCGTAATCCTTATAAAATTCCGTAAGGGTGCTTTTCATTTCCTCAGGCGTATGATTTTTGGTAAATTTCACTGCAAGGCTGCAGATCCTTTCTCTGATCCTGCTGTTATAGACCTTGCTTTCACTATCACTGCTCACATAGTCTGTGATCAGTAAAATACTGTCTACTCCCAGTACTTTAGCCATATCTCCGAAGTCATAGTCATAAAACTCCTTGAAGATCACAATATCATGCAAAACCGCCTGGTTGATGGTGCCTTCTACTTCTCCTCTGATCTCACAGGCTTTACTGTAGCTGTTCTCATTATTAACAAGCAGATTGGTCAGATAACAGTGCCACAGATTCCCGTAAAACCCATGATTCCCTGCTATTTCAAGAAGACCATGGATGCAATCATACAAAAGCCCCGAAAGGTCCTCCTTGTTATAATATTCATCATTATAATGTTCCATTAAAAAGACCATATCATATAAGATCTGGCCTTCTTCTTGTGNAAAATCTTTGTAAACAATTAATTCCTGTTCTCTCATGATCCTGTTCCTTTAATAATTTCCCAGTATTTTCATATTTCTGGCTTCATCTCTGAGCCCTCTTAAAGCATTCTTTACTGCACTGTCNGAAAGATTACCGTCAAAATCAATAAAGAAACGGTATTCCCAGTTTCTGTCTTCAATAGGCCGGCTTTCAATCCTGTTCATATTCAGATTGTTATAGATAAAATGAGAAAGCATATGGTACAAGGATCCGCTTTCATGAGCNACTTCAAAGCATATGCTGACCTTTTTCGCGTCTTTTAAGAAAATCTTCTGGTTCGTAACAATGATAAACCGGGTAGAGTTGCTGCTGGATTGATTGACTCCTTTTTCCAGAATATCAAGTCCGTACAGTCTGGCTGCATATTCACTGGCTATTGCCGCCTGGCTTCTGTCCTGATCTGCCAGCACCTTCTTTGCCGCAAAAGCATTGTTCTGCATACTGATCTGACTCCATGACGGATGAGCGTTCAAATATCTTGAAGACTGCATCAGAGACTGGGGATGGGAATAAACCGTCTTAATATCCTCCAGTTTNGTTCCCGGNACTGCCATAAGACAATGTTCTATTTTAATNATCTGNTCTCCTACAATATAATTCTCAAATTCCACCAAAAGGTCATANATCTCNCTGACGATNCCTGCCGTAGANTTTTCAATTGGAAGCACNGCAAAATCAGCGCTTCCTTCATCGATGGCCACCATGGCGTCCCGAAAAGTATCCACATGAAAACTGTCGATCTGATCTCCGAAATACTGATGCATGGCCGCCTGAGAATAAGCTCCCTCTGCTCCCTGAAAGACCACTCTTGCTTTATCTTCCAGCGCATCTACCCCAATAAACGGCAGTTTATTAAGACCTCCATGCTCAGCTAAAAGCTGATACTGAAGCTTACGGCTCATNGACATGATCTGTTCAAAAAGTTCTTCCACNCCATGACTGTTAAAATCATTNTGGGTNAAGGATTTCACCTTTCGTATCTTTTCTTCTTCCCTTACTTTATCAAAAACTTTTTTTCCGTTCTCTATCTTATAATTGGCTACTTCTTTGGAAATTTCCATTCTTCTTTCATAAAGCNCNACGATCTTACTGTCTATCTCATCGATCTGNCTGCGCAGTTCAAGTAAATCCATACTTTAAAGTCCTTTCCTCTACTGGTTTANTCTNATAAAATNCATTANTAATTTTATACCAAACAGATAATGATAGCAAGCAGTTTGCCTACTTTATTTGCAGTTTTCCTTGCACAGCGGACTCATATTCATTATAATAAAATAGAAAATATTATCTTTATATACGGAGATGTATACCATGAAAAAAAACTGGAAATATATCCTCTTTGGAGTTATCGTAATACTTTTTCTTGTAACATTTTATATTGTNAAAAATATANGCNGCCGGATTCCGCCAAATGATATTTCNGTNACNGGAAATACTGCNGGAAATTTAAATAACCATGGTCTTTTCTGTGAACATGACGGAAAAGTATATTTTTCCAACGCTTATGACGGCGGCAGCCTGTATTCCATGAATCCGGATGAAACAGATGTACAAAAACTTATTTCCGGAAATGTATCTTCNATTAATGCAGCCGGNAATTATCTCTATTACTTTTTGGACAGCAGTGACGNGGGCTCCGGATTCGGATATGTAATACGTACCTATGGNGTCTACCGNGCCAGACTGNATGGCAAAGATGCTTCCTGCCTTGACAGGAATGCCAGTATTACCATGCAGCTTGTAGGNGATTACCTNTATTATCAAAGATATAACAATAANGACTATACCAAATTTTACAAAGTGAAAACNGATAAATCAGAAAACACACTGGTATCTGACGATATCATNAATCCTGCTGCCTGCCATAACGGCATCATNTATTTTAACGGNCAGGACAGGGATCANTATTTATATGCCTTNGATACCCGCACNGATACTGTCTCAACTGTTTATGAGGGCAATCTCTGGTATCCGGTTTACAAAGATGATTACATTTATTATATGGATGTGGGCAGCAAATACAGAATCTGCCGTTACTCTCTTTCTGAAAAGACTGTGGAGATCTTGACCCATGACAGAGCCGATTCCTTTAATGTAGGCAATTCCTATATCTATTATCAGAAAAACGATGCTGAATCACCTGCACTGATGCGGATGCGTTTAGACGGCAGTGAACCGGAAGTGGTTGCATTAGGAAATTTTGAAAATGTCAATATTACTTCACTTTATGTTTATTTTAATGAATTCGGCAATGAATTACCCGTTTATCGTACTCCCGCAGAAGGTTCTGTAAATGTCTCAACCTTTGAAGCTGCAAGAAATGCCGCTGCAAATCAATAGTGCATATAAGCCTTTGTAAATATCAGGATATTAAAAGGAGCCTTCCGCCGGAAAGCTCCTTTTTACATCTGTTTACGAACCACCAGATATTCATCTCCCGGCTGATAATAGGGACAGTCCCTGAATTCATCTGCCAGAAATCTTGCCATTTCATCTTCGTCCAGATCCATATCACAGGTATAACATTCATAATCATCATCATACACATAATTATTGCATTGCTCACAGCTTCCCGCAATCTTCTTTTTCTTATAGGCTGCCATCTATTCTGACTCCTCCTGTTCTTTTCGTTCCTCAAACATCTGCCTTACGCTCTTATGAAAAATCGGATGCTCGTAATAAGGACAAAGCTCATTTAAAGGTATTAACACAAAATCCCTGTTTTGCATGTCAGGATGGGGCACAGTAAGCTCTTTCGTATCGGAAATGAAATCATCATAGAACAAGATATCCAGATCCAGCGTCCTTGGGCCCCAGTGAATTTTCCGTTCCCGCCCTGCTTCCTGTTCCAA
This sequence comes from Lachnospiraceae bacterium, assembly GCA_014803415.1. Taxonomy (GTDB): domain Bacteria; phylum Bacillota; class Clostridia; order Lachnospirales; family Lachnospiraceae; genus Suilimivivens. The sequence continues at coordinate 28,488 of JAAVBZ010000010.1, read as the reverse complement.
CAACTGCAAAAATCCAAGAAGTTCCGGAGGGGTATACAAGGTTTCAATCTCTATGGCTCCGTTTAAAAACACATCCTGTTCAACTCCTCCATAAGGCTCTGTAATAATAAAGTCCGAAGTACGTACTTTTCTGATCCGTGGATTTTTCTTCAATTTTAAAACTGCTTCTTCCACGTACCGCTTTTTATCGCCCATATTGGAACCAATACCAAGATAAGCCTTTTTCCATCCTCTGGTGATCTTTACCGATACGGAAGAAAAAGGAAGTCCGATAGGCGCCCTGGGTTTGCTTATTTCCAGATCCAGCGCCTGTATCAGCGGAAACGCAAGTAAAACTTTTTCTGCTGTCTTCTCGGCTGCAGTTTCGATCAACCTAAAAGTATTATCCCTTAAAAATCTGTATATAAGCTGTGATACTTCTCCATAATGGGTAGACATAGTCAGATCATCATTAAGACCTGCTGATCTTAAATCCGTATATAGCACAGCATTTACAAAAAAAGGCTGTCCGTTCCTGTTCTCTTCTTCAAACACACCATGCCCTGCATAAATCTCCAGCCCTTCTATTCTGATCTCGTCCATATAGATACCCGCTTTCTATGACCTTTTTATCGCCTCTGCCATTTTAATCGCCCGCACATTTTCCTTAATATCATGAACTCTGACAAATGCACAGCCTTTTAATACCCCGAATACCGTGGTCACCAGAGTCCCTTCCCCTCTTTGGTCTGCCGGCAGATCAAGAGTCAGCCCTATCACTGATTTTCTGCTGGCGCCAAGCAAAATAGGATACCCTAAAATCCTTAATTCCTCCAGATGATTTATGATCTCAAGGTTATGTTCATATGTCTTGCCAAAACCCACTCCCGGATCCAATATGATTTTTTCATCTGCAATGCCGGCCTGTGTTGCAAGTCTTATGGTTTCCGACAGATCTGCTGCCACATCCTCCATAAAACAGTCATAATCCGTATGATCCCTGTTGTGCATCAAGCAACAGGGCAGCGCCGACTTCGCAATGACATTCGCCATATTCTTATCATATTTCAGTCCCCATATATCATTGATAAGATCTGCTCCTGCTTTGATCCCTTCCTCTGCCACCTTGCTTTTATAAGTATCCAGGGAAACAGGCACATCAAATCTTGCCTTGACTGCCGAAATAACAGGAACTGCTCTTTCAATCTCTTCTTCATCGGAAAGCATGATATAACCCGGTCTTGTGGATTCTCCTCCGATATCCAGAATATCCATCCCTTCCTTCAGCATTTCTTCCACATGAAAAAGTGCCTGATCCATTTGATTATACTTACCGCCATCAGAAAAGGAATCCGGCGTTACGTTCAGGATTCCCATTACATAGGTATGATTTGCAGTATCAAAATCTCTGCCGCCAATCTTCATGATTATTTTCTCCCCGTATACCTACAGAACCAATGTCATATTCTTCTTTTTATTTTTCCAATTGCATTCTTTTTCCATTTTGCAGGCAAAGCATGCCCTGCTCAGCTTATCAGCGCGATACAAAAGACCGCTTAAATCTTTGCTTTCTTTAATATCCTGATTNCTGTGATNNCCGATAGCCTTGATGATCTGCCCGGTTTCCTGCTCATCAAAACCGCACTGACGCAAAATTTCCGGCGCNAGAACAGCGCTTGCCTGTTCATGGGGCGTCCCNTCTTCATACTGCTTCCATCTCCCAATATCATGAAGCAGCGCCNCGCCGTAGATCAGTTCAGCCGAAATACCGTAATCCTCACTTGCATTTAAGATCATGGCTATTCTCGCCACATCCAGAAAATGCGCCATGTTATGACGGCAGAATCTCCGCTCCTTTTCCGCCATTTCATTCTTCTCCAAATAATCCCGATATAATTTATCCTGTATCATCCGGTCTATCCGTTCCATGTAAATCTCCATTTTATGATTTGATTAAATTCANAAATATATTCTGCAGTCTTTCATCCTGCCGGAATACCCCTCTTGTAACCATGGTGATGGTCTGGCTTCCCGGCTTTTTTACTCCCCGCATGGTCATGCACATATGCTCTGCGGTAAGAACCACCATTANCCCCTTGGGTTTTAAATGCTCCATAATGGCATCGGCAATTTCTGCTGTCATTTTTTCCTGAATCTGAAGTCTTTTTGCATAGACCTCTACNGTCCTTGCAAGCTTGCTTAAGCCTGCCACCTTGCCGTCAGGTATGTAAGCAATGTGAGCCCTTCCGTAGAATGGCATCAGATGATGTTCACAGGTGGAATAAAAAACGATATCCTTTTCGATCACCATTTCATTATTCTCTGCTGTAAAAGTTTTTGACAAATGCACGCCTGGGTCTTCATCCATGCCGCTATAGATCTCCTCATACATTCTGGCTACCCTATCCGGCGTNTCTCTAAGCCCTTCTCTGTTTCTATCTTCACCGATCCCCTCCAAAAGAAGTTCCACAGCTTCTTTGATCTTGTCCTTATTTACCATGCGAATCACTCCTGATCTTATCCCTGTCTGCAACAACTCTTATCAGATCTCCAAGATAGGACAAGGAACCAAAGGCTATAATAACGGTATCCTTATCCGAAAGCAGGAAACTGAGTTCTACCGCTTCTTCCACACTGTCAAGGGCTGTAACATTCTGATGGAATTTACGTACCTCACAGGCAAGCTCATAAGAGGACAATCCTCTTGCTCCCTTCGTAGGCACTGTTAATATCTGTTCTGCATAAGGACAGGCAGCCTTAATGATCTCTTCCTGCTCCTTATCTCTCAATATTCCCATTATATATATAATTCGTCTGTTTGTAAAATAGAAACGAATAGAGTCTGCAAGTCTNACTGCTCCATCTGCGTTATGCGCTCCATCTGCAATAAAAACGGGCTTCTTACAAAGCAGTTCAAATCTTCCCGGCCATACACTTTCGGAAAACCCCTGATATAGCGCTGTTGCGGATATAGGATACCCCTTCCTTTCAAGCGCCTTCAGTACCTCCAGTGCAAGTACCGCATTATCGATCTGATATCTTCCCATTAGACTGATAGAAATATCTTTTATATCTCCATAAGTGAATCTCTGCTTCCCGANAGCACTTTTTATGTGTGTCGCACTGCCGGGATCTGCGCAGAAAAGCTCCACTCCCATTTCTTTACACTTATTCTGAAGCACCTGCATTANCTCCGGTACCTGCTTCACGGTTACGGCAGTACAGTCCTTTTTGATGATTCCAGCTTTTGTCCCGGCAATATCTGAAAGAGTATCTCCAAGAAATGCCATATGATCAAAACTGATNGAAACAAATGCCGCAATTAAAGTGCTCCTTATAATATTGGTGGCATCCAGTTCACCGCCCATTCCGGTCTCCAGAACTACAATATCACATTTTNTATCTTTGAAATATTGAAAAGCCAGCGCCGTTTCTATTTCAAACAGAGTTGGATGAGGTTTTCCCTCTTTCGTCAGCTCCATACAGATCNGNTTCATTTTTGACATATAAATGCACAGATCTTTCCGGGAGATCATTTTTCCGTTAATCTGGATCCTCTCTCGGTAATCAAAAATAGTAGGAGACAAAAATCGCCCCGTTCTGTATCCTGCCTTTTTCAGTACAGTGGAGGTAAGACAAAGCACAGAACCCTTTCCGTTTGTTCCGGCAATATGCACAAACTGAAGTTCATCCTGAGGGTTGCCCAGCTTTTTACATAAATTGGTAATATTGTCAAGCCCCGGCACACTTCCGTAGACCTGAAGACTTTCGATATAATCCATAGTCTCTTTAAAGGTCATCACATCATTTTCTTTAATAATATTTTTTTCTTCCATGAGTATAATTCTTCCTCCGATGTCCATACTGATGTTATGATGAAAAACTTAGTNAAAAACTTTTTAAAATGTGGAATTACAGGCTGGTGCCTGGAAATAATCTATACGGCATTGAACTCACTGCGAAGAAGGCAGTTTACCTTAAAAGGAACAACTTCTCTTTGGATGTTTCCCATCTACGGCTGTGCCAGCTTCTTAGCTCCCCTGTTTCGGCTGATGAAAAAACTGCCCTCACGCATTAAAGGGAGCATTTATGCCCTGTGCATTTTTGCCGGAGAGTATTTGACCGGCCGTTTCCTTAAAAACAAAGAACTTTGTCCCTGGACCTATGAAAACTGCCGCTGGCGCATTAAAGATGTGATAAGGCTTGATTTTTTCCCAAACTGGTTTCTGGCAGGCCTTTTATTTGAACGCCTTCTTACCTCTGATAAACAAAGTTCCTGAATATTTTAAAGCGGTATGAATTACTCATACCGCTTTCTTTAAACTTTTAATCCGGAATACCGTCTCCGTCAAGATCCACATCACCTACACCGATATCCATGGTGCTGACAGTACGTCTTTTCAGTCTTGCTGTCTCAGATGCTTCCAAAATAAAATCTTTAACAGCTCTTGCATTTTTAATATGTTCAAGGGGAAGTCTGGGATGCGTGGTATCACCTGTATAGCAGATCACCGTTCCAAGTCCAAAGATCCTCTCTATTAAAGAAGAAACCAGCTCTACATCCTGGATCTTATACATATAACAGTCATTCTCTACNTTCTTAAAAAAACCGCTGTCTATTGTAAGCACATTTTCTCTGACAATGTATTTGGTGAATGTTAACGGAAGCCCGAAAAACAAAGTTCTTTTCTTTTCAATAAATTCTTCAGTCATACGNGTTCCTCCGACAGTTCTTAATGCTTTTCAGAAGAAACCAGAACTCCATTCACATAAGTATCCGTGCGTTCATGTACTTCGACGCCATCTTTATTAGAATATACATTTTCCGTATATGAATTCGTATCTTTGTCATAGTTCGTAACATCAGAATACTCAATCAATTTATTATTCTGATCATAGTATTCAACGCGCAGCAATTCAGAATAGTCATTCCCATAAATGGAGGTGGTATGACCATACACTTTGCCGCTTCCCACACTCTCACTGCCGCCTGCTGCATTACCGCTATTGCCGGTACCTGCAGTATTGCCGGNATNANCNCTGCCNGCAATATCGNTTCCATAACTACTGNCTNAANCATTGCNATAGTAANCGGCTGCNCTGCNGGTACTTTGGGCACTTACNNTCCTTGGTCCGCCTTTCTNTGCAGCGGCCAGATCTGCATAGCCGTTAGCTGTTCCTATGGTACGGTTTTCCGTAACTCCCAAAGTCACATAATGATTAACGATTGCCTGAATATCGTCACCAAATGCCTCCTTAATATCACTATACGCCTCTGCGTAAGCTAATGGGTCAAAAAGAACGCCCTTAGTCCTGCCTTCATAGACACCTTTGGTGAGATAGTGCTCAATATAGGCTTGCTCGTCGTCTCCAAAAGCCTCTTCCAGATCACTGTAAGCTGCTTTGTAAGCATCCACATCAATAATAAGATCCATTTCCGCTGCAGATACATTCAACGCTGAACTGATAAACACAGCTNCGGCAGCACCCGCCGCAAATGCTTTCTTCACATTCATATCTTTTCTCCTCTCATCAATTTTTCTTACTTTTTCTACTATAATATATCGGCATAAATCATTTTGTCAATTATATCATATCGGTAAAAGTTTTCTTGAAAGAACTTCTGCGGTATGCTATGATGAATAAAATGTAAATCACAAGCAAGAAGGAGGTTACATATGACTGCAAAAGAATGTATCAAAGGCCGCAGAAGCATCCGTAAATATCAGGAAACACCTGTTGACCATGCTTTGCTGAATGAGATCATTGAAACAGCTTCTTATGCTCCCAGCTGGAAGCATTCCCAGATCGCACGTTATATTGCGGTGGAAGGGGATCTTAAAGACAGAATTGCCAGAGAATGTACGGAAATGTTTCCCGGAAACGGCNCTATTATTGAAAATGCACCTATGCTGATCGCTCTTACTTTTATCAAAGGCCGCAGCGGCTATGAGCGTGACGGCTCCTTCACTACCGCCAAAAAAGATACCTGGCAGATGTTCGATGCCGGTATNGCAGCTGAAGCTTTCTGCCTTGCTGCATATGAAAAAGGGCTTGGTACCGTGATCATGGGAATCTTTGACGAAGCTAAAGCAGCTTCTCTTTTAGAAGTTCCCGAAAATCAGGAGCTGGCAGCATTAATTCCCATTGGCTANCCTGACGAATCCCCTGTTGCNCCAAGAAGAAAAGCCGTAGAGGATCTGCTTACATATAAGGAATGATATTTTTAAAATCGAAGAGAATCAAAGCTCTTCGATTTTTTTGAGAAAAATTGTTCTGTATCCAAACTAAAAGAAAAGGAGAAATGAAATTATGAGACATCTTATGAGCCCCTTGGATTTTTCCGTTGAAGANCTGGATCAGCTTTTTAATCTGGCTGATGACATTGAAAAAAACATGGNAAAATACGCTCACGCATGTGCNGGCAAAAAGCTTGCTACCTGCTTTTACGAACCGAGTACCAGAACACGTTTAAGCTTTGANTCTGCAATGCTGAACCTTGGCGGCAGCGTTCTTGGTTTTTCCGATGCCGGTTCCTCTTCTGCCGCCAAAGGNGAAAGCGTTTCCGATACCATCCGCGTNATTTCCTGTTTTGCNGANATCTGNGCCATGCGCCACCCCAAGGAGGGAGCNCCCATGGTAGCCGCCAGCCGCTCTTCCATTCCTGTGATCAATGCGGGAGACGGCGGTCATCAGCATCCNACACAGACNTTGACAGATCTTTTGACGATCCGTTCCTTAAAAGGACGGCTTGATCATTTTACCATCGGTCTGTGCGGCGACCTGAAATTCGGCCGTACTGTCCACTCTCTTATTAATGCNCTGGTCCGGTATGAAGGAATTAAATTTATCTTTATCTCTCCGGAAGAGCTGAAAGTTCCTGACTATATNACGGANATGCTGAAGGNAAAAAATATTCCTTATGAAGAAGTGATCCGCTTAGAAAGCATCATGCCGGAACTTGATTTTCTGTATATGACCCGGGTTCAGAAAGAACGTTTCTTTAACGAAGAGGATTANGTCCGCTTAAAGGANTTTTATATTCTNGACAAAGCNAAAATGGAANTGGCCAAAAAGGACATGTTAGTGCTTCATCCTCTGCCCAGAGTTAACGAAATATCTGTAGAGGTAGATGATGATGAAAGAGCCGCTTACTTCAAACAGGTACAGTACGGCGTCTATGTCAGAATGGCGCTGATTCTTACCCTGCTTGACATTAAAGTAGATTAAAGGGAGGTATTTACTATGTTAAATGTAGGAAAAATTGAGGAAGGGTTCGTTCTTGACCATATCAAAGCCGGAAAAAGCCTTTCCATTTATGAACATCTGCAGCTGGATAAACTGGACTGTACAGTTGCCATAATTAAAAATGCCAGAAGCAATAAGATGGGCAAAAAGGATATTCTGAAAGTGGAATGTGACATTAACATGCTGGATCTGGATGTGCTTGCCTTTATTGACCACAACATCACCGTTAATGTTATTAAAGACGGTGAGATCGTAGATAAAAAAGAACTGGTGCTCCCAAAAGAGATCCGGAATATCATTAAGTGCAGAAACCCCAGATGTATCACTTCCATCGAACAGGAGCTTCCTCATATCTTTGTCCTTGCCGATGAAACAAAAGAAGTCTACCGCTGCAAATACTGTGAAGAAAAATTCAGGGAGCATCTGTGATCCACACAGGCTCCCTGTAATTACCAACTGATCAGGAACATTTTTCTTCCTGACAATCTCCTGGATTTCACTTGAAAACTATTTTCCCATAGGGATAATCGATCTCCGAACGATTCCCAGCCCCAATGGATAAGGCCCTGTATGCACGCCGATGGTTGCCCCGATCTGATAAATCGGAAGTTCCTGTAAACCGTACTTTTCCTTAAGGACATTAAGCACCATATCCCGATAGGCAACCGACTCCTCATAATCATAGCCATATCCTACAGCTATGCTGAAATGATCAATAGGCTCTTTCATTTCTTCCAGATAATTTAATATCAAGTCAATAGTCTTTTCCATGGATTTTCTGCGGCTGCGCGCAATTCCGGACGGAAAAATCTCTCCTTGCTTTAATGTAATGATCGGTTTTATACCCAGAATACTTCCTGCAATTCCGGCTACTTTACCGATTCTGCCCCCGTGCTGCAGATATTCCATATTTCCTACCGTAAAAAAGATACGTCCTGTAGATTTGATCTCTTCCAGTCTGTTTACTGTTTCCTCATATCCTGCGCCGCTGTCCCGCAGCCGTACCGCTTCCAGTACATAAAGTCCCTGCAGAACTGTATTGATCGTGGCATCGATCACTGTAATCCGTGCATTTGGATAATCCTCTAAAATCATATTCCCGGCATTCATGGCGGACTGCATGGATCCGCTGAATTTAGTAGTGATACAGATACAGATAATGGGGATTTCCTGCTTTACAAACGGAATGAATGCATCGATGTAGTCCTGAGTAGAAGGCATGGAAGACTTTGGATATATCTTAGGTTCCTCTACCATCTTCTGATAAAAATCCCGGATTCCAATTTCTTCTATCTCCTTTTGATAGTGCACCTCATCAAAAGATACATAAAACGGCACTACCGTTACGTTCTTCTCCTGTACAAGCTGTGGCGGCAGATCGCAGGAACCGTCACTGATAATCTGGTATGCTTCTTTCATACAGTCCTTACACCTTTCCGAATCTTTTCATTTGACTAAGCTGTATCATACCACTTCTAATAGAAATTATCAACATAATTATTAAGATTATTTACCACTTTTTACAGATTTGTTATTCTATTATATAGTTTTTAAAACCATGTCTTTTTTTCATTACTTCTTCCTAGCTGAAATCAGCAGCATCATAGGACGGCGCATCTCATCTTTCATGCCCTCTATATGCATCATTTCTTCCGGCGGTTCAGGTTCAATAACATGCTGAAGTTCAAAACCGTTTTGCAGCAGCGCACTGAGATAAGTTGTTAATGTCCTGTGATATTTTATGACCCGTTCCCCTAAAAAAACAGCCTCTCTCATCCCTTCATAATAATAATTGTCTACAGGAAAATGCAATATATTTCCGTCTGCGTCATAGTGCCAATCCTGGGATCCATAAGCTGTAAAAACCGGATGCTCCACAGAAAATACTATCTCTCCGCCTTTTTTGATCCACCTGGAAATATTCACAATAAGCGGCTCAAAATCCCTGACATAATGAAAAGCCAAAGAACTGAAAACTATATCAAATGAATCACCTTCAAAACTCAGATCTTCCATAGCCATACACTGATATTCTATTCGAGGATCGAAATTCTTTTCTTTTGCTGCTTCCAGCATTCTATGGGATATATCGGTTCCAAGTACATATTCTGCGCCGTGATCTGCTGCATATTTACAATGCCAGCCGTATCCGCATCCTAAATCCAGTACCCTCTTCCCTTGAAAATCCGGCAGTATCTTTTGTAATGAATACCACTCACCTGCTCCCTGTAATCCTTTTTGGGAACGTGTCATCTCACTGTATTTCAGGAAAAACTGTTCCTTGTCATATTTATTTTCTTTCATTTTGATTCCTCCTGTATTTCAGCGGTGATATCCCATAATATTTTTGAAAAGTTTCACAATAATAACTCGCTGTGCAGAACCCACATTCATAGGCAATGTCTGCAATGCTTTTATCAGAGTCCAATAAAGTGACCAGGCTTTTCTGTAATCGCAGCTTGGCAACATAAGTCATGGGCGTTTCACGCAGATATCTTTTAAAAAGCAAAGAACATCTACTTTTGCAGCAGGCACCGGATAAAGACAGGTTTTCAAGTGTAATCTGCTGCGAAAAATGTTCTTCAATATAAGCGAGCATACTTTTTAAAGAAGTCAGATCATTAGATTTCTTCGGTGTTTCATTGGTTTTAACATCTAAATTTTCATATAATATTTTCATAATGTCCAAAAATGCGTCTATCAGCTCAAAATAAGGTATTTCATGTCCCATCTTCGCCGCAAATACCGAATATATTCTTTCTGCATTCTCCAAAATAGATTTTTGCCACCCTTTTCTTTCCAGATACAGATAAGGATATAAGGAATTCTCTGTAACAGGCTCAATATAATTGTGATAAAACCATTCATTTCCCGACAGCAAATCCGGCAAAAGTAAAATACAGATAAATTCACATTCCTTGTGCTGTGCGGAAAATCCATAGTGCAGCTGCCTGCTGTTTACCATAATACCGCTTCCTTCCGGCAGCTCGATCAATTCCCCGTTCACATTGTAAGTCATGCTCCCCTTTTTTATCACAATAAATTCCAGATCTTTATGCCAGTGACTGACAGCAGAGTAATCCGGGTAAGTGGATAAAACGCCGGGTCTGACATATGCCGGAAATAAGGGATTATTATATGCCACTGTTTCAGAAGCATCCAGATTAAATGTAGAGCAATATGGGATATTGTCATTCATGTCTTTCTTTCCTTAAATCGAAGAGGATTGTTATAAAATAATACCATATTCTGAAAGAAATTCAAACCAGAATATGATATTGTTAAAAAAGAGGTGTGTTATGATAACAAATGGAGGTTTTCAAGATGAGTAAGATGAAAGAAAGACTGCATACCGGAGAGCTTTATTTTCCGGATGGCGAAGAAATTACGAAGGAACAGAGGATTTATCAGGACCTGTTGTATGAATTCAATCAGACCCGGCCTTCAGAAGGAGAAAAAAGAACGGAGCTTCTTAAGAAGATGCTGGGCGACTGCGGAGAAGGTGTGTATATAGAAGCGCCTTTTTATGCTAATTTCGGCGGTCATTACTGTCATTTCGGTAAAAGTATCTATGCAAACTACGGCCTCACATGTGTAGATGATACTCATATTTACATCGGAGACTATACCATGTTTGGTCCCAATGTTACAATTGCCACCGCGGGTCACCCGATCTTGCCGGAGCTGCGTCAAAAAGGACTGCAGTACAACATGCAGGTCCATATCGGTAAAAACTGCTGGATCGGTGCAGGAGCTATCATTATGCCGGGCGTTACCATTGGCGATAATGTGGTGATCGGCGCTGGAAGCGTTGTGACAAAAGATATTCCGTCAAATGTAGTTGCCGTAGGTAATCCCTGCCGTGTTATGCGCGAAGTAGGTGAACATGACCGGAAATATTATTTTAAGGATAAGGAAATCAACATGGAAGAATGGATCGAATAATCTGATTTATATTTTTTAACATTAACAGGGATTGCCCAAAGGCAATCCCTGCTGTATTTTAGAACTTACACATATTTCTCAAGTGTCTTCCGTACGGCGCCGGTTCCGGATGTCATTTCCTTAAAGTATCCACAGACAAGGTCTGCAAGTCCCGCTTCATAAAGATCCACTCCGAATATCTTGCTGTTTGAAAGAATCGGTTTCAGCACTTTCTGCACATCTGCCTCTTCTCCCAGCTTTACATCTGCTACATAAGGACAAACCTCGCTTAAAAGAGGATCGGGACTTAATGTAAATGCATTTCCCTGATCGTCAACCGCCATCAGGTAGCGGATCCATCCGGCAAACACCAGAGGGATCAGTTTCAGATCCGATACCTTCAGATCATCAGAAGCTGCATATGCTTTGATGGTCTCGCCATAACGGATTGCCAGCTTCTGTGAAGTATCCGTTGCAATTCTCTGAGGCGTATCCGGCATAAAAGGATTGGGAATTCGTACATTTACCACTGTGTCAATAAACTCTTTAGGGTCCAGGATCTGAGGATCCACTACTACAGGAAGTCCCTCCACATAACCGATACCTTCTACCAGCTTCTTTAAAGTTTCATCCTTCATTTCCTTTGAGATCAGATCATAACCCAGGAGACATCCGAATACTGCAAGGGCTGTATGAAGAGGATTTAAACAGGTGCAGACTTTCATCTTCTCTACTTTATCTACAGTCTCCCGCTGGGTGAACATGATCCCGCCCTTTTCCAGCTCTGGTCTGCCGTTGGGAAAAGCATCTTCAATAACAAGATATTCGCATTCTTCTGCATTGACAAAAGGCGCCACATAAGTATTCTTTGAAGTGATAACAGGTTCCAGTTCCTGAAGACCGTCTTTCTTTAACATATCTTCCACAGAAGCATCCGGCCGGGGTGTGATCTTATCGATCATAGTCCATGGAAAGCTTACCTTGCTCTTATCATTTACATAGGTTCTAAAGTCTGCTTCCACCAGACCGTTTTCTACCCATTTTTCAGCAAAAGTATTCATTGCTGCATAAAGCTTGTCTCCGTTATGGGAGCAATTATCCATGCTGACCATGGCTATAGCCTTTTGGCCTGCAAGGTAACGGGTATACAAAAGCGACGCCACCTTACCGATATAACTGGCTGGTTTCCCCGGTCCATTCTTAAAGTCCTCTTTTACTGCCGGAAGCACCTCACCTTTGCCGTTAACCAGACTGTAACCCTTTTCCGTTATAGTAAAGGAGGCCATCTGCAGAGAGCCTTTTCCAAATATTTCTTTCAGACGATCATAATTTTCCTCATTATCGGAATCCAGGATCAATGATTCCATAATGCTTCCGATCACCGACTTCTCAATGCTTCCATCTGCTTTAAAAGTAGCAAGTACGGAATAACTGTCATGGGGAAGATACATCTTTTCAATGATCTCATAATCATAGCCTTCCGCCACGATAAGTCCCCTGTCAAGTACCCTGCTGTTTAAAAGCTGCTGTACTACATTGGCCTGAAAGGCGCGGAAAATATTTCCTGCCCCAAAATGGATCCAGAAAGGATTTTCCTTTGTGTTCTTTTCTATTTCTGCCCTGTCAAACTCAGGAAGCTTATAGCCTGCCTGTTCCCATATCTTTCTGTCCGCTGATCCGTTTTTATTTAATATCATGCTTCAACTCATCCTTTCTCATTGCTCTTTGCAATAGCTTCCCATAAACCGTTTAAATAAGCTGCGCCAAGAGCTCTGTCATAGAGACCATATCCCGGCATAGCTACCTCATCCCAGATCATACGTCCGTGGTCCGGGCGGATAGGACCGGAAAAACCGATCTCATACAGCGCCTTCATGATCTCATACATATCAAAGCTGCCGTCAGCAGAAAGATGAGCCGCTTCTTCAAAATCAGTAGGTGAATTAAACTTCAGGTTCCTTACATGTGCAAAATGGATCCTGCCCTTTAAGGAACGTATCATATCCGGCAGATCATTTTCCAGGTTGGTACCGTAAGAACCGGAACAGAAAGTAACCCCGTTATGAGGGTTATCCACCATGCTCATCATACGCAGGATATTCTGCTTATTGATGATGATCCGGGGAAGGCCGAAAACACTCCATGCAGGGTCATCCGGATGAATTGCCATATTAATATCATATTGATCACAGACGGGCATGATCCTCTCAAGAAAATACTTCAGATTTTCAAACAGTTTCTCGTCATCGATCTCCTTATACATTTCAAATAATTCTTTCACATGAGCCATACGTTCCGGCTCCCAGCCCGGCATTACAGTTCCGTTGGTATCCCCCGCAATGGACTCAAACATCTTCTCAGGATCCAACGCATCTACCGCTTCCTGCGTATAAGCAAGTACAGTAGAACCGTCGGGACGAAGTCTTGCAAGCTCTGTTCTGGTCCAATCAAATACCGGCATAAAATTATAACACACCAGATGAATATCTTCTTTTCCCAGATTTTCAAGTGTTTCAATATAATTCTCAATATACTGTTCTCTTTCAGGCACACCTGTCTTGATGGCATCATGGATATTCACACTTTCAATTCCCGCAATATGAAGTCCTGCTGCCTCAACTTCTTCCTTAAGCGCCCCGATTCTTTCACGGCTCCACACCTCACCCGGAGCCGTATCATACAAAGTAGTAATAACACCCGTTACTCCGGGAACCTGACGAATCTGTTTTAAAGTCACCGTGTCGAATTTGGAACCGTACCATCTCATTGTCATTTCCATAAAAATATACCTTCCCTTCTCCAGAAATATATCTTCTGCTTTGCTATTATTATAAAAAACAGCCTTTTCAAAAGCTATTGGCATATTTGTTGTATATATTGCAAAAGTTGTTGTTTTGAGATATGATCGATGTAAGTGATCAGGAAAATTGTTGATGAAAAGGAACTACTGTATGAAAAAGAAATTAGAAACACAGTTCAGCACCAGACAGTATATGCTTTCCAAGGATTTTGAACTATATTACTACAATGATCCTGTGCGGCCCAGGATGGCACTGCACACTCATGACTATTATGAATTTTACTTTTTTCTGGAGGGGGACGTCAGCATTCAGATCGGCCAAAAAGTATTTCCTCTTGCCCCCGGAGATATTATTGTGATTCCTCCACGTGTTTCTCACGTAGCAGTGATTCACAGTATGGATCTTCCCTACCGCCGCTTTGTTTTTTGGATCAGTCAGGATTTTTGCAGCTATCTCCTTGATCAGTCACCTGATTACGGCTATCTTATGCAGCTGGTACAAACCAGGAAGAATTATATCTTTCACAATGATAAGATCACATTTAATTCCATTCAGTCCAAAATCTTACGTCTGCTTACAGAAATGCAGGGAAACAGATTCTGCAAAACACCTCTGGTCTTACTTTATGTCAGTGATCTGATCCTGCATATGAACCGGCTCATTTACGAAAGAAACCATCCGGAAAGGGCGGAAGAATCCGAGTCCCTTTATCAAAATATCTGTACTTTTATTGACAGCCACATAGAAGAAGACCTGTCCCTTGACAGACTTTCCAAAGAATTTTTTGTAAGTAAATATCATATCTCACACATTTTTAAAGAAAATCTTGGTCTGTCCATTCATCAGTACATCACCAAAAAAAGACTTGCTCTCTGCAGACAGGCCATTCTTGGGGATATGAGCATTTCCCAGGTCTATCAGACTTACGGTTTCGGAGATTATTCCAGCTTTTTCAGGGCTTTCAAAAAAGAATACGGGGTTTCTCCAAGGGATTACAAAGATATGAATCTGCTTGATCCCCCTATGTAACAATTCCCGAAAAGAATCTTTTGAAAATGCGCAATAAATGTGTTACTATAGGAAAAGATGTAAAAAATGATCTTATATCAGAATTTGTGAGGTGCAAAATGTTAAAACAGGTATCCATATTTGCNGAAAACCAGAAAGGGGCTTTTCAGTCCATTACCGGNATNCTGCAGGAAGAAAATATCAATATCTTAGGTTCCGTAACAAATGACAGCGCCGAATACGGCATTGTCAGAATGATCGTTTCCGACACGGACAAGGCTCTGAAAGCCCTGTCAGCCCACGGCTATCTTTGCCGTGCCAATGACATTCTCGGCGTGGAAATGGCTGATGAGATCGGAAGCCTTAACCGTCTGCTCATCAGTTTATCGGAAGGCAATATCAGCGTAGATTATATTTATCTGTGCTTTAACAGAGATTCCGGTATGCCCGTGCTTATCCTACACACGGACGATATTTGGGAAGTGGAAGAATACTTAAAGGCAAAAGGGTTCTCTCTTCAATAGAGAACCCTTTTGTTTTGGAAAGATACAGTTACCGTAAATAAATCGGCGTTTACTTCTATCTGCAGGCTGCCGCCGCAGGCCTCCGTAAAACTCTTTGCAATAGAAAGTCCCAGTCCGCTTCCGCCATCCGTTCGGCTTGCATCTCCCCGGACGAACCGTTCCGCNAAGTCTATCGTATCATTTAATTCNATACCTGAAATATTCTTAATACATACTACAGATGTTTCCTCGCTGTCTGCAAGAGTCAGAAAGATTCGGGATCCCTGCAGAGAATATTTTAACGCATTCTGGATCAGATTCTGNAAAACCCTGTATAACCGCTGTCCGTCAGCCCTGATCATTACCGGTTCTTCCGGAATGGAAGTCTTCATGGTAAGTCCGCTCATTTCAATCTGTGTATCCATATCCGCCAATGTCTGACGAAGTAATTTGCCCAGATCCAGATCTTCCATATTTACGAGAAGCTGTCCNGATGCTGCTTTNCTNACTTCGAAAACNTCCTGAACGATATTNTTCAAACGTTCCGATTTTTCGCTGAGTATCTGAATAAATTCCATCACATGATCNGGCAGNCCTTCTTCCTGTTTCAATAATTCCACATAACTTATAATGGAAGTCAGCGGCGTCTTGATNTCATGGGACACATTCGTTACCAGCTCTACTTTCATCCTTTCACTTTGCATCTGCTCATGAATAGCTGCCTCCATGCCATGCTGNATCTCGNTTAAATTCTCNGCAGCCTCCATTAANTCNGNATCTTNCGAAAGCTCAAGANNTGTTACCAGATTTCCTTCCCGTACCTCTTTGATCCGNTCCGTCAAANCCCCGATATCNTTAGCCANCTGATGATTCTTTNTNAGATTTATNATACCAACCCCAAAATAGATCAGAAGTAAGATAACAATAACAGNAGATACTGCTTTCCACAGATTCCAGGTATCATAATCCAGATAGTCATACCCCATCACATTCAATGCCACTATCAAAGCCAGACAGCATAAAATCAGTATGCAGCCCATGANCCATGTCAGGCGGTATCTCTTTATCAGCTTTTTTTGCACAGAATAATGCAGTCTCTTTGTCTGCAAGCCGTCCACGATGGGCTTTTTCTGCTGATCCTTATT
>JAAVBZ010000010.1:0-11875 GCA_014803415.1 Lachnospiraceae bacterium | reverse complement strand
TNANATCNAGTANTATCAGATANATNACCCANAAACANNTGGTAAGAAAAGCACTGTTTACAACAATTGTTTTTAAATAATACACCATATCCCAATATGATGNTCCCACATAACCATATTCTTCCCACATACCATAGCGAAGCATTGCGGTCAGCTCCCTGATCTGCCATCTGCCGGTATAGAAAAATGCTGCAACAGGAATGATCACCCAAATCAGAACCTTAAACTCTAACCAGATNTTCTGCATGAACCGGGCAACAGCCTGATCTGCCAGGCGTTTATCTTTGCGGAATATAAATGATAATACCAGTAAAAANACAGCAGCCAGCAACAATATGCAACTGTTATTAAACTGCTTCTCTTCTTCGANCANNCNCTGATACATATAGTATAATNGTCCNTGNTNCCAGACNGATCCNTATTCCGANTAGTTTCCTGCAACATAAAGACTNGGNTCTTTTGCCGCTGCCAGAAANATNACCGCNTCATTNGTGGAAGTATCCACTNTGAAGTTATTATATCCGGGCACAAACCACCGGCTNGTTTCCCTGTATATACCATCTCCATATACGTCTTCTTCTCTTCCGTCTTTGATGATCTGTACTTTTCCGTCTCCGTNTNTATTAAACCANANANNAAAATTATAATCATCTGAAGAAAGAGCTNCATTAAANTCTGNTCCGTCCCAGGCCTCTTTTTCCTTATTCTCAAAAGATTCCATATTGGAATAAAGCAGCTTTCCCTGATAGACTACCGCATAGAGGAGATTCTTATCCTGAGCCATATCTGCCATGTATTTGGCAAGTGTCTGCTCCCGATACTTCTCTTCCCAATATTCACCCCGATACTCTGCTGCCTCATATTCCCTTTCGTATACTTCTTCCGCTTCCTGAGTCAGTGTTGCTGTTCCTCTCCGCAAGTAACCTCTGTCATTCGTGACAATGTCCTCCGTAACCGTGACCTGCGCTATATTCTCTACTGCCCCGCCAGCGCTGTAAACTACTTCTCCGCCGGTCGCTGCGCTCAGCAATTCTTCCAACCTGTCCGAAATATACCAGCGAAATTCTTCCTTAGTCTGATAATCTGTTTCTCCTCTCAGGACATCCCCGCCTGATCTTACAGCCAGGCCCGCTGCCACAATAAGATTATTGATGAACAGCGTCATGCCCGAAAAGAATACCAAAAAACTAATTGCTGCTTTCAATTTTTTCCATTTTGTATCCAATGCCCCACACCACCTTTATATATTCCGGCTCCTTCGGATTGAGTTCGATTTTTTCCCTGATATGACGAATGTGTACCATAACCGTATTTTCCGGTGCAAATGAGGGTTCCTCCCATACTCTTTCATAAATTTCTTCCGCCGGAAAGATTCGTCCTCTGTTTCGCATAAACAGATCGATAATCTTTGTTTCTGTGGAAGTGAGCCTGACCGGTTCCCCATCTGCATACAGGATATGCTCCTGCAGGCGGTAACAAAGCCGTCCGTTTCTGATCTCGCTTTCTTCATTCCATGCATTGATGCCGCCAAGCAATGTGTATCTGCGCAGTTGACTTCTGACTCTGGCCACCAGTTCCTGAGGATTAAATGGCTTAGATACATAATCGTCAGCACCCATGGAAAGCCCAAGAACCTTATCTGTCTCTTCCGTCTTGGCACTCAACACGATTATGGGAAGATTTTTTCGCTCCCGGATCTTCATCATGGCAGATAAGCCGTCTAACTTAGGCATCATTACATCCAGTATAATGAGCTGCACCGGCTTTTCTGCCACCATCCGTAAAGCCTCCATGCCGTCATAAGCCTTCAGAACCTGATATTCCTCTTTTTCCAAAAGCAATGCGATCGCATTTACGATCTCTCTGTCATCATCAACCACCAACACACATTCATTCATATCACTCTCTCCTTTAAGCCTGTCTGCATATTAGATGAACTTCCTTATAAAAAACTTACGATATTTCTTATAAGTTTCTTAAAAGTGGGGCCTTACCATTTTGCTCTGTCTCTGCATATAAAAAACACAGTAGGAAACAGGGTGATCACCTCTGTCACGGGCGCTGCCAACCATACCCCGGTCATTCCAAATATAGCAGGCAGCGTAAAGATACAGATCAGAAGTATGATAAGCCCGCGTGATAAGGAGATCACTGCTGATTCAAATGCTTTTCCAATGGCAGTAAAGTAAAATGATGTATTGGAATTAACACCCACAAAGAAAAAAGACAGCATAAAAATGATCATTCCCGACTTTACCATCATTTTAACATTATCATTCTGTACAAATATTCTGCTGTACCAGTCTGAAATTCCTGCCATCACCAGAAAAGTAACAACTCCCACTCCGAAAACAAATTGATTTGTTTTTTTTCGAATATCCGCAGCAAGTTCTTTATCCTCTGCCCCATAAGAAAAACTGATCAGTGGACTTGCCCCCTGCCCGAATCCTATTACGATCATGCTGAACACATAAGAGAGATATCCTACAATTGTAAATGCTGTTACTCCATCTACGCCGATTCTTCTCATGATCACAAAATTATAAGCAAACATTGCAATTCCTGTAGATATTTCCCCAATAAACTCTGAGCTTCCATTTAAAATTGCTCTCACAAATATTTCTCCTGAAAAACGGAACTTTCCAAAATGATAGACCTGGGCTTTTCTCCNAAAATAATATAAAATGAAAAGCAAAGATACCAGGGCTGACAGAAGAGAAGCCAGAGCGATTCCTGCAACCCCGCCCCGTAAACAGCCAGCAAACAAATAATCCAGAAAAATATTCAGCACCACATTTAAAATACTTATCTTCATATAATATCCCGGATTCCCCTCTCCTCTTATGAACATTCCAAAAGAAGAATTTATCACCATTACAGGAAGTTCCAGCAGCATGATCCCATAATATTCTTCAAAATATAATACCACCTGATCATCTGCATGTAAAATAGACAACATCGGGCGAAAACAGAATATCATAACACAGCTTATCAGCATGGAAAATACTATCGTGGTTACAATTGTTTGAGCAAATACCTGATCACAGGTTTTCCTGTCACCGGACCCAAATGCCATTCCGGCTATTGCCACTCCTCCTATGGAAACCATCAATCCGATTCCCAGATACAGATAAATGATCGGCAGTCCGAGATTAACAGCCGCTATTCCCTCATTTCCCACATAATTTCCAATGAAAAATCCATCTGCAATAGTGATAAGCGATGTGAGCAGCATGGCAATGATTGCCGGTATTGAAAACTGCAGGATCATCTTTGAACTTCTTTGTTTAATTTGTTGTAAATCCATAAAAAACTCCTCCTTATCGTGAAAATGTCTGTAACAGCATTCATTATAGGGAGAAGTTAAATTATATACTTCTGAATTCTTGCTCTTTCATAAGCTTCTGAAATATCAGGTTTTGATCGGCACACATATATCCAATTCCATATACATAGTATCACGGTCCACCATATGGTAAATATCAAATAAGCTCCTGCCTGCATCCAACTCATAAGATGTCTTCGGAAGCCATATTAAGAAAATTGTCTGATAAGCAGCATAAATATATTTCGCATGACCTTGAAAATGATATACAATACATCTGCCGCCCTGTATCCTCGTGGTATTTTTAAGCAGGCAGNCCNCATGCACGCTCATACAGATATCATAAAGGCAGTTCTCGGCAGATGTCACTGCCGGATCGTCATAGGTTCGCTCTAACAGCTTTGTATCCTTCGTAATATATTCCTGATATTTTTCTATAAATGCATCCCAGTCNCTACTAAGNCTTTCATAACTGCCAAAATATCTTTCATAGATNACAAAGTAATCCGGTATCTCTTCAATTGCAATTTTTCCATTGCATTCCTCAAAGCTTTCTACCTGCCACTTTTCNTGATGAAANAAGGGATGCTCCATGGAATGCTTACGGCTTCTCCTTCTGAANTCTATTGGAGCCATATGATAGTGAAGCTTAAATGCCGCNCTNTAATTAGAGGCGCTATAGCCATAATCTGCTCCGATTTCNGTAATNGGACGCNTCTGCTCAACCTTAAGCCTGAACGCACTCTGTTCAAGCTTTACTCTCTTAATAAAAGNATAAACACTCTCTCCTGTCTGTGCCTTAAAAAGACGGCAAAAATANTATTTTGAAAAATGACAAAATTCCGCCACATCCTCAAGAGTCACTTCTTCATTTATATTTTGTAAAATGTAATCAATTGCCTGATTGATACTATCGCTGGTNATCATATATTCTCCTCAAACTTTGTCCGAACTTTTACGGTCCTGCCGTATATTTGCCGCCTTCCTGCCAGNAAATGGTAAGAGGCTGCAGTNCATNATCAGTGATTTCATATCCTGNAGNTGNAAGGGANACGGTAAAAGATGCNANCCCACCNTTNANACANGTTTTCTCCGNCTGAGCGCTGACGAAGTTTCCAATGGAATAATAGACCAGCATTTCATGCCCATCTTCACTTGCAAGCATTTCATATGGCTGCAATACATGGGGATGGGTTCCTATGACCACATCCACTTGACTATCCAGAAATATCTGTGTCCATTTCTTTTGAAAATCATCGATTTCCTCAGAGTTCTCCGTTCCCCAATGAACAAAAACAATTACAAAATCTGCTTCTTCTCTTGCCTGTTCTAAGTCATTCTTTACTTTTTCTTCATGGTCCAATAAATGAACCATATTGGGATTTTCCTTCGGAATTCTGATCCCATTGGTACCATAGGTATAGTTAAGCAGCGCAAACTTGATCCCCTTTCTTGTAATTGTTTCATAGGGCCTGTATTCCCCTTCATTTTCTGTCTGGATTCCAAGGCACAGAATCTGATGGGATTCAAAAAAACCTTTTGTAATATTGATCCCTTCCGCCCCTCTGTCCAGTGCATGGTTCGTGGCACAGGTAACCACATCAAATCCTGCATCAGCAATCGCCTGCCCCACTTCTATGGGCGTACCGAACCTGGGATAATCACCATACATGGACGGATCATCTACAAGGGGCGTTTCCTGGTTGATCACAGAAATATCACTTTCCCTGATCATGCTTTCCACATTTTCAAAAAGGAAATGAAATGACCCGTTATGATTCAGTCCATATCTGTATATCGGTTCATGAATCAGGTTATCTCCAAATACAGCAAAGGTTACTTCTGTATCTTCCTTGGAAAATCCCCAAAAATCCCATGCCCAGCTGCTCACATTTCCCATCGTATCCGTCAGCAAAAGACTGTTCCTTAAATCGGCTCTGCTCCTGATGCTCATGCTGACAACATCTACGCCAATATAAGAGGACATCCACTTCGGTCTGATCTCTTCCTTTTCATATTCATATACAAAAATATGCTGTGACCATTTTTGCTCATCCCTGTCCACCCAGAATGGTCTGTGCTTTCCATACCGGCCTCTTTTCCAGCAAAGCAGTATCAGCTCATCTTCCTGATCATGATCGATGTCACAGGATATCGCCTCCTGTACCTTTACACCCTTTGGTGAATTCCATATTACCTCATCATGATATGTTATCTCAACCGCTCTATGATCTAACAAAATCCCGTACTCTTCTGACTTATCGTAAAAAGATCCGCTCTGCCACTTTGCCCACTGCGGCAAAAAGCAGCCATTATTCCACAGAACATACAAAACAGCGGCGGTAAATACCGCCGCTATCATGCAGATTATTAACCTCTTAAAAATCTTATTCCCATTCATAATAATATCGATAGCTGTCTGTCCATTCCGGCTTTTCTATCCGGTTTTCATAATTATAGTAATATCCTTCTTCATCTGCCTGTATTCCCATTAACTGACGCCATGTGGAATCGGTCATACGATCTTCCAGAGGCTGCATAAACTGATAAAAAGAATAAACACTTCCCCGCGCTATCTTTATTTTGCCGTCAACTTTTACCACAACGTATATGACCGACGGATCTCCGGTTGCCGCTTCAAGTACACTGCCGTTAGGATCTGTGGCAATATCTACCACAATCGCCGCCGGAATTTCCTGGCTGGACACCATCCCTTCGTCCATTTCATTTTTGACTGCTTCATACCAGAAATGTTCAATATTTCCGCCATAGCATTCGATAAAATCATATTCTTCGCTTGTNAAAACTTCATCTCTCAACTCTTTATTGGAAATCGTATAAAGCTGCTGNGCCATCTGTGCCAAACGTGACAGATTTTCCTCGTCGTCCGGATCCAGCATTCCATATGATTTAAGCCCCTGCGCCGTCAGCTCTGCAAGATGAGCGAACCTTGCATAAACAAGAGGCTCAGGCTCTACATATCCTCTGTAATCAGGCTCTTCTTCATATCCGCCGCCCATCTCTGCNATCACCTGTTTCGAATAAAGGATGGTATCATGCTTCAGTTCGGTAAAACTTCCTGCAAAGCANTCCAGNTTCTTTTTACTCCATTCCTCATTTTGCATAAACACCGGATATCCTTCTNNCTTTACATCAAGTAAAGGCCTGAGTGTATTCAGCCAGTTTGCATACAGGCTCGCTGACCATAGTGTGCTGTTNTCTTTCGAAAAACTCTCCCTCAGTTTATNCATATTTTCCGAATATCCCTGAAAGCCGGTGGCGCCGCCCTCTTCTAAAATACCAAGTGCCACATCACTGCCAAGAGCTGCGGGTACATCAAGTACGTCCGGCAGCATACGGTACATTCCCTCGCTGTTTTCCTTAACATTACTGTAGATCAGGNTCTGCATTATCGATGCATCAATGGTAAAACGCTGGCCCATAAACCGGAATCCCAATATCACATTATCGTCACCGATCTCAATGGGTATAGAATTGATCTGAGGCGGAGTAAGTTTTGCTGTCATATCATGAAACTCAGCAAATCCATTTTCATTTGTAATCAGATCATCCAGAGAAAAATCATTTCCATAAACATCACTGATCACCGACGCGTATTCATAGGCTCCCATATCATCACTTGCACCGGCAAAAAACGAAGTAACGGCATAAACAGATTCCCATATTTTATAGCTTTCAGGATCATCATAAAGGGCCTTGGTGATAAGCAGNGCACTCCTGTCCATATCTTCGTTCTCCTGCTTGAAATGAATTCTGCCATACCACATCATAGCCTTAAAATATTTCTCCAGCTTTTCATCGCCTTCATAATATCCNCNCGGTATATATTGTGAATAATCNTCAAAATCCTCTGTTATNTCAGAGCGGCTGATGCCCTCTGCCTGCTCGATACTGTTAAGCTCATACGAGGCAGTATCCGCTGCATACTCTTTCACATCAATACCGTCATCNAAAAGNTTAGCTCCTACCGTAAAGAAAGCAACATTTCTGGCTGCAGCGCTTTCCCATTCGCTGCCCTTAAGGCTGTCATANTGAAGAATACTCTGTTCCAGCATCCNTTTACTCAGCTGCTCGATACTATCTGACAGATAATCTCTTTCAATATTCTTTAATAAATAACTGAAATACAGATGATAGGTATGCATCATGGAGTCCACTGTGACAAAGCTTGGTTTCATATCGTAGCGGTTGATCTCATATATTTCAAAAAATTCCCGTCCCGAATCTCCGGCTACGACAAATCCGTTTTTGGATAGCTTTTCCACTATTTCGTCCCCAAAATAGAACTCATGCAGGTTCATGACATTACTCAAATCCGGCTCTATCACATATTCTTCCACGCANGGAACCACTTCTTCCACCCCAGCAAACTCCATATCTTTTATCAGTAACGGTCTACTGCTAAAAGGCACAGTACTTTCCGATTTATTATCTGCCTGCTCCGTATTCTGCTCCTCCGGAATGTCCGCTGACACATGGGTATCCTCTTTTTCAGTTGTGGGAACTGTAAGCGACGCGCTTTCCTCTGTCTGATTCTGTACGGAACAACCGGCTAAAATGGATATCGCCAATGTTGCTATGAGTATGTATCTTATATACTTCTTCATCATGATCAATCTCCTTTAAGCTCAACTATGCTGTTCTGTTTTCCAATTTCTCTATTCTTCTTGACAAATCATCACTCATTTTCAACAATAAAGCAATATTGTCATTTTCCAATTTTGAAATCCTGTAATATTGATTAAGTTCATCAAGATTTTTCTCAACTTTTTCTATTCGATTTTCCAAAATATTTCTGGTTCGTTCCAGCTCATCCAGGATCAGGTTTTCAGACTTGGTAAGTTTCTTATCAACCTTAGCCATCATGCGTTCTTCGGACTTGGCCAGTTTCTCATCCATCTTAGCCATCATGCGATCTTCGGACTTGGCCAGTTTCTCATCTACCACTGTTTCTACCTTATCCATGATGTGCTCTTCAGATTTGGCCAGTTTCTCATCCATCTTAGCCATCATGCGGTCTTCAGACTTAGCCAGTTTCTCATCCATCTTAGCCATCATGCGGTCTTCGGACTTGGCCAGTTTCTCATCCATCACTGTTTCCATCATATTTTTTAATATATCAAAATCTTTTTGCTCTAACATTTAAACATTCTCCTTTATATTTTACAATTATATCAAACTACATAGGCTTTTCAAGAATAATTGACTTCCTTTTCTCTTTCTGCTTCTATCCAAATCCTCTGATTCTTCCATTCCATATTCTTGTTTCCCGTTTCTGTAAATCTTTTCCCTGCACAAAAGATATCCTGTCGCCTACAATGCAGTTAATGATATCGGCATACCTTTCGTTGTCGGAAAAGAAGTTGTTGATGATAAAATCCTTTTCCATCCTATCCTCCTGTGTTCTGCAGGAGCCTTACAAGAAACCTCCTGCCTAAATTAAAATAATGGGTACTTTAAAAGCATAGATTTCCTGAATTTAGTGATGTGCTGTCATCGAAAAGATAACAGACATTAGATGGTGGCAATATGCCTGAAAAAGAAAAATTATATGCTTTGATATGATAATATCATACAAAATAACGATATGCAAGATATTTATTTACCATTTTGGGAACCTTGTAGAATAACTCAAAATTTACTATTACAATAACAACAACTATAAATTTTACTTCCAGTGAAAAGAGCAGGTAATCAATTCCCTGCTCTTTTCAAATCCGTGTTTACTTATTTTGAAACTCGATTTTCACTATATCCACATTCAATGAAATGCTCATAATATTTTATCAGATCATCTCCAAAAGCATCTGACAGATCCTGATTACTCGATTTGTATACAGAAACATTAAATTGCGCTGACGACTGCCTTCCTTCAGCTATTCCAGAGGTTATAAAATGATTATATAATGCTTTGGCATCATCACCATAAATATCATATACGTCCTTGTTCTTATCAGCATAATATGATGCATTAAATGCCACATTATCATAGGAGGTATCTGATATTACAACTGTTGATGTTGCTGCATTATTTGCAGCGGCTGCTGTCTGCGTATTGCTTTCTGAAACCGCATTATTATTGGCTGTATTGGCAGTTGACATCCTGTTTGCATTTAAAATAGAGGAAGAAATTGAAGCAGCGGTTCCAGCATAGGGGCATACCCCATCGGTATGTAAATGTGCCGGGTATCCTCCGCAGTAATAATGATACGAACCTAATCCACTCACATTTTTCTTATCCTTGTGTCCTCCGCAACTGTCAGTTTTTCCCTGATGTGCCTGCGTTGTTAACGGCGGTGCTGCCACCGTTGCTACCGTGGTGCAGATTACCAACGACGATAAAAGTATAACAAAAAATTTCTTTACTTTCATTAACAAACTCCCCCTTATCAAGTAATTATTATAAAGATTCCGTTACATTATGAAGAAATCACAAAATAATATATGCTTCCGGAACCCCATCTTCGTTGTATATGATTTCATCGCATTGTGCCAAAACTGTATTAAAATTGGTATAGAGCTTGTTATAAAAATCTTCATAATCCTCTTGAATGAACTCATTTTTCAAGGTCCAAATAATTCAACCTATATCTTCCCCCTGCATAATTAATTGATAATGAGATGATACTGTGCTTTACCGCTCATTGACAGCCGCTATTGTTCATAAAACATGAATTTTGGTACCTTTTACAGAACGGCGTTCGGCTTGCGACCATCCTATTGAACAGATAATGATAGCATGTCAGCCAAAATCAATGTAGGATATATCTTAAAATACGAAAATCAGGAGGTCATTATGGATAACTTACAAAAGCATATAGAAAATTATTTGGAATACTGTCGAACCCAGAAAC
Source organism: Lachnospiraceae bacterium (assembly GCA_014803415.1). Lineage (GTDB taxonomy): Bacteria > Bacillota > Clostridia > Lachnospirales > Lachnospiraceae > Suilimivivens. The sequence continues at coordinate 1,675 of JAAVBZ010000010.1, read as the reverse complement.
GACTGGATGTAAAAACACTAAAAGCATATCGAATAGATTTAGCTCAATTCAGTGAATATATCGGACCAGCCAATATTTTAGAAATCACTACGGAAATGTTGGAAAGTTTTTTTGCAAACCTTCATCAACAATACAAGCCCAAAACCGTAAAAAGAAAGATCGCGTCACTCAAAGCTCTCTTTCACTATTTTGAATACAGGGATTGGCTTGATCGAAACCCATTTAATAAGATACAGGTCAGATTTCGTGAGCCTGTTCTTTTACCCAAAACTATCCCTCTTTATGTAGTTGAAGCATTCTTATCTGCTATCTATAAACAAACCTTAAATGCAAAGACCTCTTACCAAAGGAGAAATGCGCTAAGAGACGCCGCAGTAATAGAACTACTCTTTGCCACCGGAATGCGGATTTCAGAGCTTTGCTCTTTGAAAACGGAAGATGTAAATTTATGGGACAGGACCATATTGATTTACGGAAAAGGCTCCAAAGAAAGAAAAGTACAAATTGGGAATGATGATGTCATCAATATCCTGAAAAAGTATAAAACTGATTTCGAGGAAGAAATACAAGGCTGTAATTATTTCTTCGTAAATCAAAATGGAAGAAAAATGTCAGAACAGTCTGTCCGCAGGATGATAAACAAATACACCTCACTTGCCGCAATAGATCTGCATATCACTCCGCACATGTTTCGTCATACCTTCGCCACCAGTCTCCTGGAAGCTGATGTGGATATCCGATATATCCAGGAAATACTCGGACACAGTTCGATTACCGTTACAGAAATATACACTCATGTTGCTATGTCTAAACAGCGGGATATCCTTACTACAAAACATCCCAGGAAAGATTTTCATATATAGAGTTAAAAGCATCAATCTGAAAGGTTTAATTGATTTAGATTGATGCTATTATTTTGCAGAATGATGATAATTGATTATTATCGGTCATTTTTATCAGTATATATTTTTTATCACATGTTAGAGAGTCAATACAATGATTAGATTTTATTTGGCATAAATTTCGGATTGAATATTCCTGCGTCTAGAAACCATTATTCTGGCATAGTGAAAACCTGTATTCCGGATACGGAAACCGCCTGGGCATCAAATTTGAAACGCCCAAGGGGCAGTGGAAGGCTTCCCTTTTGAAGAATCGGATACATTAGAGGAGGCAAACATTAGATGACAGTATGCCCAAAAAAGAAGCAATGGTCGCCCACTGCTTCTTTTCTTTATCTGTTATTCAGATTTTTAAATTTCGGTTCAGATTTAAGCTTCTAAATCAATCGGTACTGCATCATTTGCGTACAGTTCCGATAACTGATCCTCTAACTCCTTCTGCTCATCTTTGATTTTATGATGTTTCCAGGCAAACGCTACAATCACAACGATCAGTACGATCAGTGCCAGTAAGTCCCACCAGCAAAAGCCGAGTCTGGTATGTTCCAATATATATGACATATTCATTCCTCCTTCTCGTTACCTGGAAATTACGGCCTCAGCCGTAACTTCCTGCTGTATGGTTTCTAGTTTCTCTTCTCGCTCTTCCTTGAACCTCTTTTCGCGTTTCTTCTGTTTGTAGCTGTGCACACCAAGTTCTACCAGAACAATAACTCCTGTAAGGAGCGCCGGCAGTTCCCAGAAGTGCATGCCTAAGCTGTTGTGTGTAAAGT
>JAAVBZ010000009.1 GCA_014803415.1 Lachnospiraceae bacterium | reverse complement strand
CACCCTCTCAGGCCGGCTACTGATCGTCGCCTTGGTGGGCCGTTACCCCGCCAACCAGCTAATCAGACGCGGGTCCATCTTATACCACCGGAGTTTTCAAACACAAAGCATGCGCTTTCTGTTGTTATGCGGTATTAGCACCTATTTCTAAGTGTTATCCCCCGGTATAAGGCAGGTTGCCCACGCGTTACTCACCCGTCCGCCACTAGAGTGCTAAAAGATCAGATCCAGCAAGCTGACTCCTCTCACATAGCACCCCCGTTCGACTTGCATGTGTTAAGCACGCCGCCAGCGTTCATCCTGAGCCAGGATCAAACTCTCAATAAAAGTTTTTTCCCGGTTAAGATTAACTCTAGCTAATTCTTTAACCGTTTTACTGTTCTTGGTTCGTTTCTGTTCGAAACTTTGCGAAAGTCATAAATGACTGTCGCACGCAATTGTCTTTTATGACTGTTGCGTATCTCTGAATCTTCTTCAGAGTTTTCGTCCTTTTGGACTTTTACTCATTTAGAATTTTCAGGGTTGCATTACTGTTTATTTGTCAAGGTTCATCTTTTCTCGTCTGGTAATTATTTCAACTTTCCCAAACGCGACTTGATTATAATACCACTTGTTAATATTGGTGTCAACACCTTTTTTATAATTTTTTAGCGAAATTTGTTATCCCCTGAAAAAGTGTTCTTCCAGCATGGCACAAAGTGTATGATAAAGGGATAGATATTACTCTAATTCATAGTGATTGTAGCAGTTTCAGCCTCATTTTTAAGAATGAGATTTAACGAAGTAATATTATCTGCCTGCGCTTCCGGAACTTCAGTGATTACTACAAGTTCTTCACTGCCGCCTGCCTCGATCACTCCCTTATAATTTGCAAAATCATTTAACAGCATGGTAACTAGTGCATTCTTCGTATTGCCATTTACTTGAACCTTAAATCTTACTCCTGTGCCTGCCATATCGAGCTGAGCTTCAGATCCCATGTTATTCTGTGCTCTAAACTTTAAGACCAGCAGCTTATTTCCCTCTGTAGGACTCATCGCAAAATAAGTTTCTGTACCGTTCTGTGGATATTCATCATCCACTTCATATCCTTCATAAGAAAAAGTAAAATCATCGAATTGCAGGAAATCATCTACTGTTACAATGACAGGTTCAGNATTNTCTGCTGTATTATCTATTATTTCTGTTTCCGGTGCCGGNGTTTNNGCNGGTTCATTTTCCTCAGTCTGATCCTGNTCNNCCGNAAGTTCCTGCTTTGGTTCCGGTGTAGGTTCCTGCAGCTTNGTCACATGATTAGTATCATATTTTTGGANGATATCNGCNGCATAATTTATTACCATNNTTCTTTCTTCTTCATTCATATCAGGTATNGCATTACTGCATCCCGTAAACAGAACTGTCAGCATCAACAGTAAACTACCACATAATATCTTCTTTTTCATTTCTACTCTTCTCCCCTGTTTTCACAGTCCNTATTTTCTTCCTGCAGAGCTGTCTCTTTTTCTTCTATTTCTACTTCTATCTCTGATTCTCTTTCTTCTGTATCTGTTTCTCTTACCTCCATTTCTGGTTCTTTCAATTCTGAGTCTTCTTCCTGATCTTCTTTCTTTTCCTGGTAAATATACAGGAAGGAAATAACAAGAGCGATCACTCCTACTATCATAAAGAGAACAGCCCTGGGCATAGATTCCAATTCTCTAAAATCATATANGAGCATTTTGNCACAGACAATAACCGATATAACAAGNCCGCAGATACGATATNCTTTATCCTTCAGAACAATTCCGATTCCTACACAGCCAACCGCTACCATCATTAAAAGAATACTTACTATGACAGGCGTTTCATAATTAGATGNAAAAATCATATAGATNAAATATCCTGCAAGNAACAGATATTTTTTCGGCANTTCAAGACCATATTTTTTCCGAAATATCATAAGGAACATGACCGTNCCGATCAACATGGTAACTGCATTTATATAGTATTCCCAGCAAAATACTGTGCAAANACAAAATAGGCCTGCAAATACAACATTGACTATATTATAAGCCAACTGCTTTTCATTTTTCAATACCGGAAGATGATTAAATAATAAAAAGAAAACAAATAATGCCCCCACGCAGCCCGGCAGTGTCCAGTTACTGTCAAACTGTATCAATATTCCTATCAGAAAGCCTGTTGTAAGAACGATCTCATGAAAAATCACCGTTCTTCTGATCAGAAATGCTGAGAGAAATAAAACTACAGCAAACGGAATCACATACCCTGTCCTGCACATGTACAGTCCCTGTAAGACCGTCACNACNGNNAAAATACAATCNAGNATTTTNANTTCTTCTACTTTATACAGAAGTCTTGTCAATNCGAAAGCAGCAATACAGGCAATTGTCGNTTCTATCCTATAATCACTAAACCCGTTTATCATGNTTATGAGCGCAGCTATAAAGTAATACTGGATCCATCTGCGCCTGTCCTGCCCCCAAAGGATGAAAAACACTACAGATACTACTGCAGCCATCACTTCCGCAAGCAGCCGATTGAACAGAAGAATTCTTTCATCGCTGATACCATGAGGAAAACAGCTGGATCCTATCAAAAANAGCACCATGAACCCCAGTGCNATCGTATATAACAAGGTCATCAAAAGCTCTTCTTTTTCTTTATGTCTCAAATAAATCGCATTGATCAGCACAAGNGAAGTNACNATGAAAAAAGAAAGATACATGGCGTTCATGCCGTCAACTGTCACAATTGCAATTACGATACCNGTAAACATTGTATGGGCTATCANATGTACCAGNTTGATCACCATACTGTTTTTCTGATTAGGCAAAAAGATACTGACAATATTTATGATCAATACCATNCCTGTCATGATCAGAAAATCAAGTTCCGANTCAAAACCTNTNATCGGCAGAAAACAGATATAGCANCCCAGGAAACTGATCATTCTNATGGAAGCAGCATCTTTTTTTCTGCTTAACAGTATGGAAAACAACGCNATCAGTACTGTGATGATGGANGCTGCAATTCCATTCATATTTTTAAGNACCAGATAATTGACTATTGTAGAAATATACAAGCTGCTGATCCCAATNCCNGTAATAACAAGTGAAAATTTATTACTCAGCCNCTTAACTAATAATTCTGACAAAAGAATTATGATACCNGAGGCTGCATACAGGCAGACTCCCTGCCATATNCCTTCCAGAAAATTNAAACCTAATATCACAATGGAGGCCAGCACAAAGACAGCTCCCACTATGCTGAAAATGCCCGCTCCCACTTTAAATTCCATAGTATCTTTTGTTTTTACATTTTCCTTAGNNTCGGATCCTGCCGTATTTATCCCCATTCTCTGCCTGTAGATCCTGTAAGTCCTGTCTGCTTCTNTTGATACCTGAAAGGGCGTGGCTTTNCCCGACTCCAGATCCTTCAGCATCTGATTCAGATACTGGTCATAATAAGGATCTTCGGAAATTTCAATCAGCTGCAACAGCTTTTGCCGTACTTTTTCTTTCGCTTCCTGTACCTCTGCCTCTTCCCGNAGTCTTCTTTCTCTTTCGAATTCCTCCAAATTACTTGTATTTCCATTTAATTCATTCATTATGTTCTCCTGCAGCTTCAAGNTCAAACCAGAACTCTACGCCGTTTTCATANTTGATTACTCCATATTGCCTGTTCAAAGAATCCATAGTTGCTTTTACAATGGAAAGTCCAACACCGCTTCCGCCATATTCTCTGGTCCTTGCTTTGTCCACCTTGTAGAATTTTTCCCAGATGTGCGGAAGGCATTCTTCCGGTATGGGCTGTCCTGTATTAAATACAGAAATACGGACNGTCTTTTCACTTAAACTTAATTTTACATCAATTACCCTGTCGTCTGCAACATGATTCATAGCATTGCTGAAATAATTGCCAAACACTTCTTCTACCATAAACTCATCCGCCCATACATAAACGGGCCGGTATTCAGCCACGATCACCCTGATATTTTTTTGTTTACAGAGGATATCAACGGACTGCAAATAATTTTTTATAAGCGCTGCAATATCAAAACGCTCCATCTTTACATTGTCATTTCCAAACTCCAATTGATTTAAAGTAAGNAGTTTNTTTACCATATGGTTCATTTTAGACGCTTCATCCATAATGACCTCACAGTAAAAATTTCTGCTTTCCTCATCATCAGAGATACCTTCCTTCAGCCCTTCTGCATATCCCTGAATCAAGGCTATGGGCGTCTTTAACTCATGGGATACATTAGAAAGAAACTCTTTACGCATTTCATCTATCCGGTTCTTTTTTTCTATATCCCTCTGCAATTCGTTATTGGCGCTTTTTAATTCCGAAATAGTATTCTCCAAAGTACAGGACAGCTCATTAATATTTTGACCCAGAAGTGCGATTTCCGTTTTGCTTTTTCCTGTATACTTCGCATCAAAATCAAGGCGGATCATACGTTCCGAAATATCTGTAAGCTCCTTGATAGGTCTTGTTACTTTATCGGAGACGATCAAAATAATGACTGCACTGACAAGTGCAGATCCGATTCCCACATATGCCAGAAAACGGTTGGCAAGGTTTACGCTTTCCCTGATACTTTCAAGAGGATTCCTGAACAGGAAAAGATTACCGTTATCCAGCACTCCCCACATTTCCAGAAATTCCGTATCGGTCCTGTCGTCCGACGCAATCTGGATCACATACCTTTCTTCTTCACGAAGAACATGATCGGTCGGATAAAGATCTTTACGGAACAGATTGCCTATCAGCCTATTACTTAAGATCTCATAACTGGGCGTAGATGTCTTCAAAGTTTTAGACTCTGTATCCAGCAGAATATAATTGATATTATACTTTCCGCAGATNTTCTGAAATTCAATATCAAATTCTTCCGAATTAAGATTTCCTGCATTGGAAGCCGTATTCAGAATATGATATGTCTCCATCAGCGCCTTTTGCTTATCATTCATATAATACTTTTCCAGAAAAGTATTATTAATGAACCAGCAAAACAGGATCGTACCCATCATAAGAAGTCCGAAGATTCCCGCGAATTGCTTTTTTATTGAATAAACTTTACTCAAATTTATACCCCATTCCCCAAATGGTCTTTATGAGATTGCCTTTATCTCCTAATTTACTCCTNANCTTNTTTACATGCGTATCTATGGTTCTGGCNTCTCCNAAATAATCATAATTCCATACATTGTTCAGTATCTTTTCTCTGGATAAAGCGATCCCCTTATTTTCCATAAAATAAGTAAGCAGCTCAAACTCTTTATAGCTTAGATCAACTGCNTCATCATCTATCANNACNCTGTGGGCTGCTTTATCNACTCTGATCCCGCCNGCCTCCAGAATTTCTTCTGNNNTCATCTGACTGGTNCGCCGTAAAATGGCTTCCACTCTGGCTACCAGAATCTTGGGGCTGAAGGGNTTNGTAATATACTCATCCACACCAAGGNCGAATCCCTGNAGCTCATCCCGNTCATCNGATTTTGCAGTCAGCATAATGATCGGTACTTTGGAATATTGNCTGATCTCACGGCAGGTCTGCCANCCATCCATATTNGGCATCATTACATCCAAAATAATAAGAGNGATATCCTTCTGCTCAAAGAAAATATCCAGCGCCCGGCTTCCATCCTCTGCTTCTATCACTTCATATCCGCTTTTTGAAAGGAAATCCTTTACCAGTTTTCTCATTCTGGATTCATCATCCACTACCAGCACCTTTAGNCTGTCTGNCAAATCANTCACCTCTTTCGTCNGTTTCGTAGTCTTCCATCAGAAGTTCCTGTTCTTTGATACGCACTTTATTTTCACGTTCTGTCAATTCCTGATCCCATGCAGCATACTCGTCCACGATTGCCCGTTTNTANTTNAGAATATTAGGATTGTCACTTTTTAANGTAATNACAAACATAACAATGACCAGGATGACCAGAAGAATATTGATACATACTGATATCTGCAGACCGGCCTTTCTTTTTTCCTTTTCCGTATTTTCCTCCGCCTTGCCTGAAAGGGAAATGACCGGCTCTCTTCCCGCGCTGCGGGATAGGTCAATATTGACAGGAATTGGGGGAATCTGCTCTTCCAGAACTCCATCCTTATCCAGCTGCATCTGCATTTTCTTCAGATATTCCCAACCTACAGGAGTCTTAAAAATATTTTGCTCCACGATGGCGTTATAAACAGCGAGCAGAGCCCTGCCGTTTCTGCCTCTGGTCTTTTCCTTGAAATAGTCTGCTTTTTTAGCATCTTCCTCAGCTGCTTCCTTATCTTTCAGTGAAGCAAAACTATATCCGTTAACCTCCAAACTATCTTTATCCGCCATATCTGACACCCTTCCTTTTACAAAAAAATTCCACGAACCCGATCCCTTAAGTTTCGAGCTCATGGATTACAAGTGGATTAGGCGGGAGTCGAACCCGCGTCCAAAGACCCATTCCCTGTCCTTCTACTATCATAGTCAGTTATTTCGGGAAATCCCTCATTCCCTCCTGAACCTGGAAGCTGACACCCCTGTTCATTCAGTAGCTTCATCATACGCCCACAGGTGCAAAGCTTAGCCCGTGTCGTTTCCTACATAGTCGATGCCCGGATCTTAATGTGTAGGTGCACTAAGGCGGACAGCTGCCATTAGGCAGCGTATGCTAAATTATCTTCAGCGTTTATATTTATTTTTGCGATTTGACGCATCGCCTGCGGATAGCTTCTCCAGCTGCAAGGCCCCTGTCGAAACCTTTACTAACCCCTATTTATTTCTATTAGACAGTATAACATCTATCTTNAAAATATCAATAAAAATAGTGTTTTTTCACAAGATTTTCACAAAAAAGAAAACTGATCACACACGAAGTCTTACCTTCAGTTCTTTTTCCGCCTCACGTCTTTGATCCTTTTTGGCAATGTCCTGACGCTTATCATAAAGCTTTTTACCCTTGGCAAGACCGATCTCGATTTTAGCCCTGCCGTCCTTAAAATAGACCTGCAGCGGAACAAGCGTATAGCCCTTTTCCGCGCTGCTNCCTANCAGCTTTCTGATCTGCTGTTTATGAAGCAGCAGTTTTTTGGGACGCAGCGGATCTTTATTAAAAATATTTCCCTTTTCATACGGGCTGATATGCATGCCGTANGCATACACCTCNTCATTTTCAATACGGATAAAGGCTTCCTTGATACTGCATTTTCCCATACGCATGGACTTGACCTCAGTACCGTGAAGTACAATTCCCGCCTCGTATTTTTCTTCTATGAAATAATCGTGATAAGCTTTTTTATTATTGGCAACAAGCTTCATTTCTTCTTTCGCCATATTACTGTTCCTCTCAATCCAAATCATCTGCAAGGATAAAATTTATACTTTTCGCCATACGGTCGACATCGTTCACCAGAACTTTGATCTTCTGCCCCANTTTAAAGCATCTGCCTGTATCTCTGCCAGCCATTTCATAGCTTTCTTCTCTGTAGTAATAGAAATCACCTGCAAGACGGGATACATGGATCATGCCTTCCACNGTATTGGGAAGTTCTACATAAATTCCCCAGGCAGTAATACCTGAAATTACGCCTTCGAACACTTCCCCGATCCGNCTTTCCATATACTGAGCCTTTTTCAGCTTGTCAGTTTCACGCTCTGCTTCGTCTGCTCTCCGTTCCATTTCAGATGAATGCTTTGCCACCTCCGGAAGGATCTTGTTATAATGATCTATTCTTTCTTCCTTCAGTCTTCCTCTTAGCTGTTCCTTAATAATTCGGTGGATCTGCANATCCGGNTACCTTCTGATGGGAGAAGTAAAATGACAGTAACAGGAGCAGGCCAGACCAAAATGNCCTGTATTATTTACCGTATATTTCGCCTGCTTCATACTCCGAAGAGTCAGCCTGGTTATAAGTGCCTCTTCTTCTGTNCCCTCTATTTTACAAAGNAGCTTTTGTATTTCCTTCGGATGTATTTCATTGTCACCGCTCTTTACTTTAATATTATAGCCGAAATTATTAATAAAGGTACCCAGTTTTAAGATTTTTTCCGGATCAGGTGTTTCATGGGTTCTGTATACAAAAGGCATTTCCATCCAGTAAAAATGCTGTGCCACTGTTTCATTGGCAAGCAGCATAAAATCCTCAATGATTCTGGTAGCGGTATTTCGCTCATAGGGTTTTATTTCAAGAGGTACGCCATTGTTATCCAGAATGATCTTACTTTCAGGAAAATCAAAGTCAATAGAGCCTCTTTTATTTCGTTTTTCTCTTAAAATTCCCGCAAGTTCCTTCATCAGAAGAAACATGGGAACTAATTCTTCATATTCCCGTATGGTTTCCGGATCTTCATCCTCTAAAATTCTATTCACAGCTGTATATGTCATTCTTCGGTCCACATGAATAACCGATTCTGCAATTTCGTAATCCAGCACTTCACCTTTCCTGTTTACAGTCATCAAACAGCTGAGCGCAAGGCGGTCCACTCCCTGATTCAAGGAACAGATCCCGTTTGATAAAGCATGGGGCAGCATGGGAATGACTCTGTCTGTAAGGTAAACGCTGGTTCCTCTCTTCAGTGCTTCCCGATCCAGCGCCGAACTTTCCTGCACATAATTGGTCACATCTGCAATGTGCACTCCCAGACAATAATTTTCTCCCGCCCTGTATACATTAACAGCGTCATCAAGATCCTTGGCATCCTCACCGTCAATGGTGACCATTAACACATCTCGAAGATCTTTTCTCCCTGCTCTGTCGGCTTCCGATACTTCCTTATTGACACGCTGCGCCTGGTTTAACACTTTTTCCTCAAATTCCACAGGAAGTTCAAACCCTTTTACAATAGATGCAATATCGACACCGGGATCATTGACATGTCCAATGATCTCTACGATCTTCCCTTCCGGTTTATGTTTTTCATCTCCGTAATCGGTCAGCTCCACTACTACTTTATGACCGTTTACCGCTCCTTTAGAACGTTCGACAGGTACAAAAATATCAGAAGATATCTTCTCATTATCAGGCAGGACAAAACCGAAATTTTTCGATTTTTCATAAGTGCCTACCACTCGGGTCATGCCATGTTCCAAAATCCTGACAACCTTAGCTTCCCGACGCTTTCCCTGCTGGCTCTTTAAAAGTTCCACCTGCACCTTATCTTTGTGAAAGGCTCCGTTTACGCCATTTTCAGGAATGAACAGATCCTGATCGCTGCCTTCAATTTCTACAAAACCAAAACCGCGGGCATTGCTGATAAAGGTTCCAATAAGTCCGTCTGCTCTCCCATCGCCCTTTAGATACTTACCACGTTTGGTGATCTGAAGTTTTCCTTCTGCAAGAAGATCTGCTAAAATCTGTTTCAGCTCATCTCTTTCCTCCGGACTTACCTGCATGAAAGCCGCCAGTTCTTTNTCTTTCATAGGGACATACAATTCATCCTCTACCAGCTCACATATTAAATTTTTTCGTTTATCATACACAGATGAATTCATATTGTCCCCTTAAAAACAATAAAATCCACGCTTCGCGGGGATTCTATTGTCATAAATAAGGCATCCCGTTCATGCGGAATGCCTTAAGTCCTAAAATACATTGAGATTTAGAATAATACTGATCAGCATAAAACCTATCGCAAGGTACTTGGTAAACTTAACAAGCTTACCTTCCATGGAACGTCCTTTATTCTTGCCCCAGTATGTGTCAGCAACTCCGCTGATCGCACCAAGCCCTGCTGACTTGCCTTCCTGCATTAACACCAATACGGCCAATGCGATACATATTAAAATGAATATAACCTGAATTACGATTCTAAGTACTGCCATTTTTGCACCTCCTAATGCCAAGCAANCATTAGTTTATCATATGTTTAAAGGGATTTCAAGCATTTTATCTTAATTCATATAACAGTTCAGCCATGGAATAGCGATAAAAGGGCGTGGGAGCTTGCTCACAAAGCCCTTTTATCACTATTCCATGAGCGGAGCGCCCTCAAATGAAATAAAAGATGAGCCGCGAATGCGGCGACGGATGCGCAAGCAGACGCTTTTATGAATGTGAGGGCTGAACTGTTACTGCAGACGCTATATAATGCGAGAACAGAGCTGTTATATTCCGTCAGCTGCAGCAGCTTCTCCTTCCGGAAGCTCTTCGGTGGTCGGGACTAATATGCCTTCCGGCGTGGTATTATAAGGCAAACCATCGATNGTAACAGCCTGATTTCTCACTAACGCACCTGTTTCATCAAAATAATACTGCTGACCCAAAACAGGGTAAACACCTGTTACAATATGTCCTGCTTCATCAGCATAATAAGTCTTATTTCCATCATCAAAAAAACCATGTACCATCTGTCCCGTTGCAGGATCATAATAATATGTACCGTCTTCTCTTGCAGCCCTGCCTGTAACTCTGATTCCTTCCGGTGTAAAGAGAAATTCCGCATTGTCTATGATCTGGGCGCCTGTCAGCATATGTCCGTCTTTTCTGTCGAAGAAATAAANATTCCCTTTCTCNTCNCTGAGCCATTCCCGCTTCATGATCCCGTTATTCANAGGATCATAATAAAACTTCTGATCTCCCAGNACTACCCANCCGTTTNTCTTAACGCCTTCTGCAGTAAAATACATATCTGCGCCATCTACCATATACTGTCCCCTGGCAATGCTTCCGTCAGCAGGCGTCAGATAGTAGGAAGCACCCTGTTCATCTGTATACCAGCCCCGCACCAGATTACCTGCGCCGTCCAAATAGTACCTGGTATCATTGTAATCCACCCAGCCTCTTTGCATACGCCAGTTACGGTAAAAACGGGTGTTTCCGTTGTGATCGATAAAACCTTCCGGAATGATCAGCGCATCGTAATCTTTGTATTGATAATTTACATCTGCCCGGGTACCAAAACCACCCACGCTGCCATGACTGGAATACTGCCAAAAGCAGACATTGTTATTATATTCACAGCTGCTGTTATACTGTGCGACCCATTTGTCCCAACCGCAGATACTGAGTTTATTTACGAACATATTTTTACTGGAATAAACCATGGGGTAATAACCTGCAGCATCAATGGTGGTACAAAAGGCGTTAATAATATCGATCAGCTGCTGGCTGCTTAAATTTTTATGGCATTTGTCCTCAATATCAAAAACTACGGGAAAATTCACAGTGTAGCCATCGATCCACTGAAGTACCATGTTTGCTTCATTTAACGCAGCCTCCGGCGTAGTGGCATAGGAATAAATATACACTCCCGTCTTAAGTCCCGCAGCCTGCGCATTCGTAATATTGGATGCAAAGTATGGATCAATGCCGCTGTTGGTACTGCCCACCTTAATAAAAGTAAACTTCATGCCGGAAGCTGCCACCTGTGCCCAATTAATGGCACCGTTGTGCTTGGACACATCCACCCCCTGTGCGATGGCACCGTTTGCAGTTACGGCAAAGGCTGTCGCAGACTGCAGTGACCAGACCGTCACCACAGCCATAAAAACCGCCAAAAGTCTTTTCCACATTGTTTTAAAACATTTTTTCATTCGTCTGTTCCTCTCATGCTTTTGTATTTTCGCCCTTAGCGTCCTTTTCGTGACCTGTAACGTTACATCAGATTAAAAGGATCTTTGTAGCNTNCGACNCTCAGATTAAAAGGATCTTTGTAGCATGCGACGCTGCCAAGTTCCTCTTCAATTCGAAGGAGCTGATTGTACTTGGCCACCCGGTCGCTCCTGCAGGGCGCTCCTGTTTTGATCTGTCCTGCATTTACCGCTACCGCAAGATCGGCAATAAAAGTATCCTCTGTTTCTCCTGATCTGTGCGAAATAACTGCTTTATATCCATTCTTCTGGGCCATTTCGATAGCCTCCATGGCTTCCGATACGGTTCCGATCTGGTTTACTTTTACCAGAATTGCATTTGCCACCTGAAGCTTNATGCCCGCATCAAGACGTTTGGTATTGGTAACAAAAAGNTCGTCTCCTACCAATTGGATCTTGCTGCCCANTCTTTCNGTCAGCAGCTTCCAGCCATCCCAGTCATCCTCTGCCAGTCCGTCTTCTATGGAAACAATAGGAAATCTATCGATCAATTCTTCATAATAGGAAATCATTTCAGAAGTGTCCCTGACTATATCTTTTCCCTTCAATGANCTTTCACCGGGGAAATGATACATTCCCGTTTTTTCATTGTATAATTCACTGCTTGCTACGTCAAGGGCAATTTTAATATCTTTGCCTGGTAAATATTTGCTTTTCTCGACAGCCTCTATGATCAATTCAAGGACTGATTCTGCATCGGGAAGATCAGGTGCAAAGCCTCCCTCATCNCCCACTCCNGTNGATAANCNTTTTTCCTCCAGGATTTTTTTCAGAAAATGATAGATTTCTGCNCAGATCCTGAGTGCATCNCCAAAGCTTTCCGCATTTACGGGCATGATCATAAATTCCTGAAAATCCACTGTATTGGAAGCATGCCGTCCGCCGTTTAAAATATTCATCATNGGTACCGGCATCAGCCTGGTATAAGCCCCGCCCAGATATTGATANAGCGGAATATGCAGTGCTTTCGCTCCTGCTCTTGCCGCTGCCATGGAAACTGCCAGCGTGGCATTCGCCCCAAGGTTTCCCTTATTGTCCGTTCCGTCTGTTTCCATCAGAATACGGTCAATTTCTATCTGATTAAGTCCATTTCNTCCGGTAATAGCCTCTTTAATCTTGGAATTCACATTNGAAACTGCCTTCCTGACGCCCAATCCGAAATATCTNGTCTCCGCATCNCTCAGTTCCACAGCTTCAAACCGGCCTGTGCTNGCTCCTGAAGGTACTGCCGCCTTTCCNCTAAAGCGCTCTCCNGTCATGGTATCTGTCAGCATAACTTCTGCTTCCACTGTAGGATTTCCCCTGGAATCAAGTATTTCTCTTCCATGTACGTTTGTGATCTGCATATATCTTTTCATTNTATTCCTCCTGATCCATTAAGTTTTATTCTTTTATTGTTTTCACTTCTATAAATTGTTATACTGATTTTATAGTTTTCGGCTGAATTTTTATTCAGCAGTTATTTGGGAGGTTTATGGATATGGATTTNAAGGACAAGAATATTGATNCCCTTATGTCAGGGAAAGATTTCATCTGTTTAGGGATATTAATGTTTCTCTTTGCATGTATGGCCTTTTTCAGACTGGGAAATTTNNAAGCTCCCCAAACTGCTTATACTGCAACNGCCGAAGACAGAGATATTATCCTGGATTTCGGGGAATACAGGGATATTACTTCTTTTTCCATATTTTTAGGCAATCTGAATACCAGACATCTGTCACTTTCNGCTTTNAATGAAGTAACAGGCGCCTGGGAGATCATAAACGGAGACGCTTACGTGGAATCTGTTTTTGCATGGAATAAGGTAGATGTGAACTATAACCTCAGATANCTTGGAATTGTAGCTGTGGATGATACTGCTGTATTNAATGAACTGGCAGTACNAGGGCCGGACGGTTCCCTGGTAATGCCGGTAAATTATCAGGATTATCCGGAGCTTTTCGATGAACAGGATCTGTTCCCGAAAGTNACCAGCTATATGACAGGCACCATGTTCGATGAGGTATATCACGGACGAACGGCTTATGAATTCATTCATGGNCTTACTACATATGAAACTACCCATCCCCATCTTGGNAAAATCCTGATCTCCTTAGGNATCAGGCTCTTTGGCATGACTCCTTTTGGCTGGCGTTTTATGTGCGTTATCTTTGGTATTCTGATCATNGGCGTTATGTATCTGTTTGCAAAACGGCTTTTTAACAGTACTTTTATTGCTGCCTCTACCGCCGCTTTGCTTACTTTTGACTGTATGCACTATAANCTTTCACGTATTGCCACTATTGACATTTTTGCGGCTTTCTTCATCCTGCTCATGTATTTCTTTCTGTACGAATATATCACGAGAGACAATGGTACCAATACCATTTCCCGTTATACCCTTGTCCCTCTTGCGCTTTGCGGAATTTCCATGGCTCTTGGCATTTCCACCAAATGGACCGGCGTATATGCAGGAATCGGTCTGGGTATCCTTTTCCTTGCCCATACTCTGATCAGCCTTCCAAATTCCAAAAGGCATCTGGGAAAATTGTTTTTATTCTGCTGCATATTTTTTATTATCGTTCCGCTGGCTGTTTATACGCTCAGCTTTATTCCCGTTGTAGGATATTCAGAATATAAAAATCTTATCNACAAGGCGGTTCANGGCAGTATATCCATGTTCAATTACCACTCCCANCTGGTAGCNGAACACTACTACAGCTCTCCCTTTTATGAATGGCCCATTATCTGGAAGCCGCTGCTCGATGCCAATGATATGGTAAACGCTACCGATGTCAGTGCNATCAGCTGTATGGGCAACCCCGCTATCTGGTGGATAGGGATCCCCTGTGAGCTTTTCGTCCTTTTCAGATGGATCTTAAACCGTGACAAAAAAGCCGGCTTTCTTTTTGTTTCCTATGCTGCACAGTATATTCCCTGGATGAGCATCAGCCGTATCACTTTTATTTATCATTACTTTCCTTCTATTCTCTTTGTAATGTTGATGATGGGCTACACTATGGACTGCATTGTCCGGAAGTTCAAATGGGGTAAAAAAGCAGTTACCGCNTATCTGGTAACTGCCGTCATCGTTTTCTTTNTATTTTTCCCTGTGGTTTCAGGATATCCCATCAACAAAGAATGGGGCATGAAGCTTCGCCTGTTAAAAGAGTGGATCCTNGTANTNTAAAACAGNTGTCAGTCCAAAATAGTATGATNCTGTATCTGGCAATACAGATCACGTCCCACATATATGATCANAATAAGCTGCGCTATTGCCATATATTGGAGTGAAACAANATTTACCGCAATCAGATAGGGCATAAAAGTTAAAATGGATATTAGCATAAATCCACAGGTTATGTGCAATTTCCGTGGATTGTACACACCGTAAATAATTGCAAACAGATCGATCAAAAATCCATATCTGTCATGCATATGGGGCAAGGAATACACGATTATGGCAACTGTAAAAAGAGCCAGCGTGACCATCAATTCCTCTGTCAGATCTACCTTTTTCGTATACAGATAATAGGCAATACAGCCAAGCATTATGATGGTCATAAATGTGCCTGCTCCGCTTACTTCCGCCGCATGTCTTAAATCCGGCATAGCTTCCCCAAGCAGTGCATAAACATTGGGATAATTCAGCGTTCCCCAGGGATAATATCCCGACTGGCTAAAATATACCGTCAGCAGCTCTTTAAGATCCCTGCCTATGATAAAGGCCGGTAATATACTGACGATATAAATGACCGGCACATATAGATAATGACGAAGCAGTATGGTTCTCTTTTTCAGCCACATGATAATAAAAAACGGCAGCAGAAAAACCGACTGCAGCTTAAATATAAAGGACAGCGCAAAAAAAACAGCGGATTTTCTGCTATTATCCTTTAAAAAATAAAAGAAGGAATATAACAGGAACGTGGTATAAATGATGTCACACTGACACCAGTATGCACTGTCAATCACTACGGTAGGTGACAGAAGCAGGATCGCCATTCCCAAAATGGATTTGGGCAGATTTTCCGTCATATGATAAAGAATCCGAAAGACCGCTATTGCCGCCATATAATCAAAAAAGACCGAAACCAGCTTAAGAGCATACAGATCGTTAAAACTGATATAAGACAATATGGTCATGATGTACATATACGGAGAAGTATAATTGGAGATCTCCATAGACAGCGATTTAAAACCGCCGTTTAACCGGATGGTCCGCATCCATTCCTTTAGAAAACCGAAATAATCAGCTGATTCAATAGGCATCAGCTTCCAACGGATCAAAAAGGCCAGTATAAATAGGCTGACAATAAATGCTAAATCTATCACCTTGGATTTTATACCGTATATATCAATTTCTATGTTTAGGATTTTATCTATCATGCGCTCTTTCATACCACTATCCTATAGCATAATACTTTTGATTTCAAGCCTTTTTGATCCGTTTCATGCAATTATTCTTACTATATCATGCCAGCATTTAGTATGCCAGCATCTAGTATGCCAGCATTTAGTATGCTGTATCCTGCTCTACAAATCCGGGCACTTCACCTTCCATAAAGAAAAAGCCTTCTGCCGTACCTGTTCCCAGTTTCATGGCGCTTTCCGATTTGAAATATATAGTCACCTGGTAGTCTTCTGCTCTTTCATAGCTGGAATGCCAGGACTGACTGCTCCAGGAATTAGGATAAATCTTATCACAGATCTCTCTAATAGATGCTTCATCTTCATAGCTGACATAGCGTACAAAATCTGTGGCTGCCATGCCATATGCTGATGCGGACTGGGCAATAGCTGTATGCCGTCCCGTATTTAATGCACTTTCCGCGTCATGGATCTGCTGCAGTTCTTCCTCCTTATACTGGCTTTCAAGCTCATAATGATAATTTGTGACCTGAATCCTTTCAATATCTTCCGGATCGATAAACGTTTCCCTGTAAAGCCCGCGCTCTTTCAAATATTCCACGCACTTTGTAAAGAAGGGATATATCCTGATCTCTGTATCATAATAAGTGGTATAATCCACCCTTTTCTTTTCGATGCTCAGCCGCAGACTCCCTGTATTCATATTCTCTCTGAACATAGAAAATGTAGTGCCTTTAATATCTTCTCTGTAAAGAGAAAGNAGCCGGGATGCCTCTTCAACACTGATTCTCTGCTGATACACATTATTACCGTAAAAAACATTGATCTGGGTATTTTCCTCCACAAGAAGCTTATCAAGTATTTCGGAAGCACCGGGATAAACACCCCTGATATACTCTTCGGATCCTTCAATCCTGTCAAGCAGCTCTACTGCATCCGGATTCTTCACATTGACGAGAATGGATCTGCTTATATTCTGCTTGTTGCCCATGCGGTAGATCAAGGTCACTCTGTACCATTCCGCCCCCTCTTCTTCACTGTCAAAAAGCCGGGTTAAATTGCCATATTTATCAACCTCATCCATAGACAGTTTTAGCAGCTTATTAACAGCGCCCACATCCGTAATATACATATTTTCCATTACATAATCCGTTTTGGAAATATTATTCAATTCTTCATCATAATAAACCTCTCCGCCATAGTAGCTATACTCATAAGGAGTGATCAATGCCACACTGGCCACGTTTTCCACCGGCGGAATATAACTGTCATAGCCTAATACATCATAACGGAAAATGATAAAAATAAGCGCTGTGGCTGCTGCAGAGATCAAAATATGGAGTTTTTTGTGAAATATTCCCCTGATATCAAATTCGTAGATGATCTGAATCAGGCAACAAGCCACGATCAGTACGACTGCCATTACAAAAATAACATAACCCGCGCTTCCCTGTGCATACAGTGGTCTGTAACCTATGATGTCACTTGTGATCACTCCCGAAAGGAGCGCCACCGGCACTGCTATAAGAATTTTGATAAAGGGCTGGGGCAATTTAAATGCCATTGCTTTTCCCGCCGCCTCAGCAGGCCGTTTCAGATAGCAGATATAAGCAATTCCTCCTATTACTGCCGCAAACAAAAACAAGTAAAGGGATACAAGCGCTCTTGACCTGCTGGTATACGTAAACAGAATGCCAAAGGGTGAAAAAAGCGGAACCAGATCATCTGACTGATAGGTAAAAGAATAAAAAAACATATCCTTATATCCGGTCAAGATCTCTCTTACTGCCCATTCATACAGGAAAAATACCGCTACCCCAAAACAGGTGATCACCACGTTGCCTGTCAGCATTACTGCCAGAATGGCAAGATGATATACCGCTAAATAAAAGCAAAGATAAATTCCAAAAGCCTGCACTGACTGCTTAAATACGGACAGGGTCATAACACCGTTTCCGGCTGCCACCAGCCACCCCAGCATGATACCCGCAATATAAGGCAGATAGTATGCCAGAATGCCATTTAGCCATATGTTCAAAAACCGCTTGCTCCTCTTTACCGGAATTCCCATGTAAAAGTCAATCTTTCTTTTATTATATAGATAACTGAACCCCTGAATGGCGCTGACCACTGCAAAAGCCGATATCAATATCCACAGTATTGGATTGGCAGTCCCCAGAAATACCTCCATATCCTGAACCATGTTTTTGTAAAGAGCCTGGCGCCCTAATTCTTCACCCATGCTGGCTATCAGATACTCCTCACTGGTCCTTGCCCTGCTCAATGCCATTGCTGTCATGGTAGGAAAAACGATCACAAAACTAAGCGCCGACAGAAGCCACAGCCAGATCCTTCTCTTATTATTCTCTTTTATACTAGCCCAAAATGAGTTTTTTGATGTCATAACCCACAACCTCCGTTTCGCTGATAAATATTTCCTCTAATGACAAAGGCAATGCTTCAAAAAATACCGTATTCACCGTAGCAAAGATCGCCAGGATCTCTGCCTTATTCCCTCTGACTGTCAGAGTATTTAAGGATCCTCTCTTTTCATTTTTCATAATATCCAGAGAAGAAATCACTTTTGCTTCATCTTCACTTGAACTGAATACGCACTGGATCTTCTGGATATTGCATTTCATATCTTCAAGATCTTTGGACAAAAGTACGCCGCCCTTGTGCAGAAGACCTACATGATCACAGATGTCTTCCAGTTCCCGCAGATTGTGGGAGGCTATGATCGGCGTCATTCCCCTCTTCTCCATCTCACTTGCAAATATGCTCTTAATNCCCTGGCGCATAACAGGATCCAGTCCGTCAAACGTCTCATCGCAGAGCAGATATTTGGTGTTGCTGCAAACACCGCAGATAAGGGCCAGCTGCTTTTTCATACCTTTGGAATAAGTATTGATCTTGCGTTTCTTATCCAGTCCGAAATTCACAAGATAATTATAAAAATCCTCTGCCGCAAACTCCGGATAAACACTGGAAAAGTACTTCTGCATATCCACTGCATTGCTGTTGGCAAAAAAATAAGGTTCATCAGCAATGAAGAAAAGTTTTCTTTTCGCTTCCATATTGTCGAATACAGGCAGACCGTCAATTGCAATTTCCCCTTCATCCGGGATCAGTACCCCGGCTACCATACGAAGTACTGTACTTTTCCCTGCTCCATTGGTACCGATCAGTCCAAACACAGTATTTTCCCTGATAGAAACACTGACACTATCCACTGCTTTTATATTGTCAAACGCCTTGCTCACATTTCTTATTTCAATCATAAGCTCCTCCACTCTCTGATATTACGGATCAGCTCTTCCTCTGTCATACCAACAGAAACAGCTGTTTCACAGATTCCTTTTATCTGCTTTCGTATTTCTTCCCTGTACTGTTCTATCAGCTGATCATTTCCCGCTGCGAAATTTCCTTTGCCTTTCACAGTATAAATATACCCCTGCCGTTCCAGTTCGGCATAAGCACGCTGTATGGTATTAGGATTAATAGACAGATCCACAGCCAGATTTCTGACAGACGGCAGCTTCTCATCCGATGCGATCACACCCTTTAAGATCAGAAATTTGAACCGTTCTGCCACCTGTTCATAGATTGGCCGACTGTCCTTTAAATCTATGAATATCATATTTACTCCTTTCTTACGCATGCTGCTCAATATTGACCGTTTACATGGTGTACTAACAATATTAATACACTTATTTTTCTCAGCATACCATTCACGTTAAGCACTGTCAATTAAAATAAGGAATGTTAAGGCTATCTTAAGCTGCTCTTAAGAAAAAAATCCCCTTTGCCAGCATTCTGCGCATGTACCGACAAAAGGGATTCTATAATACCATACTTATACTATATTACATTATATTATTTTTTGATCAGCAGAGATTTACCGGTCATTTCTATTGGCTGTTCCATTCCCATCATTTCGATCATGGTAGGAACAATGTCTGCCAGGCAGCCACCCTCTCTCAATGTATATGCAGGATCAGCATTCACGATAATGAAAGGAACCGGGTTTGTAGTATGAGCCGTAAAAGGTGCACCCGTTTCATAGTCAACAAGCTGCTCTGCATTTCCGTGATCGGCACAGATAAACATCTGTCCGTTTACTTCTTTAATAGCATCAACCGCTTTGCCCACACATTCATCCACTGCTTCCACTGCCTTAATAGCTGCTGCTTCCACTCCTGTATGGCCTACCATATCAGGATTTGCAAAATTGATAATGATCACATCATATTTATCTGATTTGATCGCTTCTACCAGCTTGTCGCAAACCTCGTAAGCGCTCATCTGGGGTTTCAGATCATAAGTGGCAACATCTTTGGGGGAGTTTACCAGAATTCTATCCTCTCCCTCATTGGGTGTTTCCACACCGCCGTTAAAGAAGAAAGTAACATGTGCATATTTCTCTGTTTCCGCAATTCTNGCCTGNTTCATATNNTTTGCTGCCAGCCACTCACCAAAAGTATTGGTTACAGAAATCTTATGGAATGCAATTTCTTTATTAGGAATCGTAGGATCATAATCCGAGAAGCAGACATAAGTAAGATCAAGTCTTGCACCTCTGTCAAATCCCTTGAAATCATCATCACAGAAGCTTCTGGTGATCTCTCTTGCTCTGTCAGGTCTGAAGTTAAAGAATACTACAGAATCCTTATCTTTAATTGTTGCAACAGGGCTGCCGTCTTCAACTATTACAGTAGGTTTTACAAATTCATCTGTTTCCTCTCTGTCATAAGAAGCCTGAATACCCAAAGGAGCGCTTTCCGCTGTTAAGCCTTCCCCTTTAGTCAGTGCATCATAAGCGACTTTTACTCTGTCATAATTGTTATCTCTGTCCATTGCATAGTAGCGTCCTGCAACAGATGCAATCTTGCCTACGCCGATCTTCTTCATTTCAGCTTCCAGCTGCTCGGCATATCCCTTACCGCTTGCAGGCGGAGTATCACGTCCATCCAAAAATGCATGAACATAAACTTTCTCAAGGCCGTTTCTCTTAGCCAGCTCAAGCAGACCATAAAGATGTGTATTATGACTGTGAACGCCGCCGTCTGAAAGTAATCCGAACATATGAAGGGAAGAGTCATTCTTCTTGCAATTTTCAACTGCCTGAAGCAGCGCAGGATTCTCAAAGAATGTTCCATCCTGAATTTCCTTGGTGATTCTGGTAAGCTCCTGATATACGATGCGTCCGGCACCCATATTTAAGTGGCCGACTTCTGAATTTCCCATCTGTCCGTCAGGAAGTCCTACCGCCATACCGCTTGCATTTCCCTTTACAAAAGGACATTCTGCCATAAGCTTATCCATGACAGGCGTTTTTGCCTCGGCTACGGCATTTCCATCTTTACGGTCATTTAACCCATATCCGTCTAAAATCATTAACACTGTAGGTTTTTTCATTTTACTCTCTCCTTCTTTTTTATTTCTATCTGTTATTTGTTATTTCAGTAATAATTTCACCAATGGAATTATACACATTTTGCCAAATCTATGCAATACTTTTCAGCTACATAATCGATTTCCATTGATAAAAACCGATCATATACATGACCATAAACGCCAGGCTGCACGCAAAAGCAACCGACCTTATCTTAGGATGCTCTGAGAGGAACTGTCCTCCCAGCATAAAAAGAGGAAGAGCGCTTACGGAATATCTGGGTCCGCTGATCAGCCAGGTGGAAGAATATGTCAGTCCAAAGTATAAGATCAGATATGTCATATACATGGGCCGCTGTTTCTGGATAAGTCCATAGAAAATGGCAATAATATACACAAAGATCAAAAGATATTCCGGATCCCATAATGCCATTCCGAATTGTGTATGCCAGCCGCCAAGAGCATAGCCTTTTACATAATGACAAGTCTGCCATATGGGACACAGACTGTTATTCCAGTGATTTTTCTGATAATACATAAACCGGAAGGGATCCCCTTCCACCAGATAGTTCACCATCAGATATACCAGTGTTCCTCCCATCATGGGTACACACTTTAATCCATTGCAGATAATATTTTCCCAAAAGTCCTTAAATTTTCTATTTCTGATCAGCGTAAATCCATGATAGCTGTACATCAGTTCTGCGATCACGGAAAAAGCCAGCAGCATACCCTGAACTTTCGTAAGACATGCCAAAAAGCCTGCCAAAGCCACTTCCAGCCACTGATGCTTTCTCAAATAGTAGAAAAATGCAGCCAGTATTGCAAAATATAGTGATTCCGTCAAAATAGCCCCAAAAAAGAAGGCAAAGGGATAGACTGCCAGAAGTTTCACTGTGGTCTCTCCTGTTTCCTCCCCTGATTCCGTGCACATGACTTTGTAAAGGTACACTGTTCCGATCCCGAAGCAGACTGTTGAGATCAGAATCCCTGCCAGCTGATAATTACCGATAACAAATGCAACTGTTCTGATCAGCCACGGATATAGCGGATAAAATACCAGAAAAAGGTGCTGTCCGTCTTCCATGGCTCCATGATAACCATTTTGGGCAATATTCAGATAGTGTTCTGAATCCCATCTGGTCCATGCATCCAGAAAATCCTGTAGATGTATTTCCTGATAATCTCCGAACATAGCCATGACACAAAGGGAAAAAACGTAAACTGCTGCTCTGAACAATACTGCACAGAAAAAAATCCTGAAAGTCTTATTCTCCCATACTTTCCCTGCAATTCTTTTCAGTTTGTCCGTTAATCTGTTTTCCTTCATCGCTCTTTTCAGTTCCCTGAGCTTTAACTTTTCAAGTCCCGCTACTGTTCCAACCATAAGTACAGGCATAAAGTTGCCGAAGTAACGGTTACTTGTCTCCCATATCATCAGAAACAGAAATTCACCGATAAAGGCAATCCGAACCGCAGTCAGGATCCCGCCTGTTATTCTTTTCCTTTTCCATTCCAGGCAGCCATCATACAAAAATAACAGCAGGAAAGTAAAGATCATCATGCTGCAGAATTCTCTGTATAGTGTATAATATTCCCCGCTGTACAGAACATATTTATGCAGCCTGCTTACTTTTAGGGGATTGTCATCTAAAAAATCCGATAATCCCAGTGTCCCGTCACCGTAATCTATTACTGTTTTTTCCGTAAACAGTGTAAGCATGCCGGATATACCGCGATTCTTGATCCTTTCTTTGATCTCTTCCTTAATCGCCTGCTGTCTCGCCTGCGCATCATTGCCAAAGCTGTCAGTAAATTCATAATCCTGAGGATTATAAGCACCGTTCCCGCTAAGGCCCATCATGATCCAATGCGTTTTAGGATACTGCTCTTTTATGAGATCATCATCTGTAAGATACCTGCCATAAAACATCCCCAGGATCATTCCATTTAAAAGCAATGCCGACACCAGGATCCCGGTCAATGCCATCACCAGTTCCTTCCCCCTTTTTCTTAGAAAAAGAGTAATGATGACTGCAATTGTTATGATATAGACGGTTCCCTTTATCATTCCCCCTAGAGCGCACAAAATGCCTGTCAAAATACTATATCCTATGATCTGTCCCGTTTTCTTTGCCTTTTCAAGCTTCACAAAAGCATACAGACTGCCCGCAACAAAGGGTAACGACAACACATCTGTATAAAAGGCTGCTCCCATGAACCAAAAAGGCAGAAACAGCGCTGTAGTACAAAGACTCATCACGCCGGCAGGCGTTCCAAAGCTCTCCTTACAGATCACAGAAACAAAAAAAACCGTAAGTATAAGTCCTGCAGTGTTTATAAAAAGTGCGATCATAAAGAAATCCTGCGTGAAATTTCCTAGAATCATATCTGCCAGATAAAGGATCAGCAATCCCCCAAGATTATTTTTGAAATGATAAAAATACGTTTGATACTCAAGAAAATTCCCTGTTTGATACCACTGTCTGGCTCCTCCATATATGGCATCCAGATCAAATATGGGCACAAACTTAAATTCCAGACCCACAAAAAATACACATATCCCATAAAAAATTAAAGATATGCCCAAAATCCAATTAAAATATTTGTCAATACTCTCCTTTTTCTTATGAAGCCATTCCCTTAGTTTCCATAAAATGAAACACATTACAGCACTAAAAAAAAGTAGCAGCAGTCTTTCACGTTTCCAAATATCATTTTTTAACAGGCTGCAATACAGAATCCATACCGTTATCAGAATTCCGGCCATACAGACCTTTTTTTCCAAAAATCTACAAACATCTTTCATTTCTATACCATATTATACATACGCCTTATCTACATCGATCACTGCAAAAAAAGTTTCATCAATTTCAAGTATCTTATTTTGAATATAGGATACCACCTGTTCATCAGACATAGCATAATCAAAAGGTACTACCACATCAAAAATCAGATTCGAATGAGTGGGACCATGTACGATCCTGAAATCATGAAACCTGATATTTCCTTCCATATCTCCAATAATCGCAGCTACCTTGTCTTTTATGGTGTTAGTCATTTCATCATCCACACAGACAGGATCCATATGAATGACTGCACTGCAGCTTAACTCTCTGGCAAGCCTGTGCTCGATCGTATCGATCATATCATGGAGTTCTAGGATATCTCCTGTAGAAGGCACCTCTACATGGACGGAAAGCATTACTCTTCCCGGTCCGTAATTGTGCACCACCAGATCATGAATACCAAGTACACCCTGCTGTCTGTATTCCATAATGACACTTTCAATTTTCTTCACAAACCATGGTTCCGGCGGCTGTCCAAGAAGGGGACTTATAGTCTCTTTCGCCGCACTTAATCCTGCCCAGAATACAAAAAGTGCCACCACCACACCGCAGAGCCCATCAATCAAAATACCTGTAAAACAGGTAAAAACTGTAGTTACCAAAACAACCAGAGTTGCAACAGTATCGCTTAAACTATCTTTGGCAACAGCGTCCATGGCTGCACTGTCTATTTTTTTACTGATGGATCTATTATAAAAAGCCATATAAATTTTAACCAGAACAGATATGATCAATATGGTAATGACCATAGGACTTGCTTCTATTGCCTCAGGATGAAAGATCTTTTCTACAGAAGACTTAAACAGTTCAAACGCCATGACCAGAATGATAGCGGATACCAGAAGACCGGAAATATATTCGATCCTCCCGTGTCCAAAGGGATGGTGGCTGTCAGCCTTCTGTCCCGCCATTTTAAACCCTACAAGGGTTATAACCGAAGATCCTGCATCCGACAGGTTATTAAAAGCATCCGCGGTAATGGCAATAGAACCGCTTATAAGACCTGCCGCTGCTTTACCAAAAAACAACAGAACATTCAGTACGATCCCTACTCCTCCGCAAAGCATGCCATATGCCTGGCGCACTTTTATATCCGATGTATTTTGATAATCCGTTATCAGCAGTTTTGCCAGTAATGATACCATATTACCTATCTCTCCCAAATGCAACGTTTCTTTTCATTCTAAGACATGATCTACTAAAATTCAGTAGTCCACTCATGCTCTCCGCCCCAGTCGCCGACCAGCTGCGTAGTGGTCCCTTCGGGGGTTGCCACTCTTGTTTCAAATCTATAATTCATCTGCGGCACATAATTTTCTCTGCCCATATCGACATTACTGTAAAGATAAATAAATTCATAGGTCGTATGTGGATAATATTCCCCGTCTGCAGCCGCAGGCTCATAGGATATGCAAACTCTCTGCACACCGGCATCCTCCTGCTTGGCACTCCAGACATTGATCACATTGGAGGCATTATTACACTCCTCATAGTTTGCAAAAGCAAATTTCCAGCTGCCGTCTTCCTTAATAAACTTCATCTTTTCACGGCTGACAGGAATATAGGTTTCGCCTGTCCAGTACTCCATGGTTCCATCCATGAACTCATCTCTGATGGAGAGATACCTTTCACCATTCATAAATTCTTTGATGGGTTCATACTCACCCGATTCAAAAATTGCAAATGCTTCGCCAAAGAAATCCTGCATATCTGACGCCTTCGCCATGCAGTTCATCAGCTGTGTGATCTCATCACTTTCACCCACTTGTGAAATTCTTGAAAGCAGTTCCTGATACTCCTTTAAATGTTCCAAGTCTATCCAGATCATTTCATTTCCGGGTATTGCAAATTTCAAAATCTCCGTCTTTAATTCTTCAGTAGGTGACAGATTGTAATCTGCGATCATCTGAAGCACCATATTTTGATAAGACGTAAAACTGCAGTTACCGGTCTGCGTATGGCAAAGCGGATTCTCTTGACTGCCTTCCTCTAAGAACATCTTCGCATAACATACATCCAGCCGTTCCAAGGCGTCTGCATTATGCGGATCCATTTCCAGAACTGCTATACACTTACTTACAGTTTCATAAGTACAATCCTGATCGTTAATGTCTGCAACTGCTTCATTAAGTAATACTGTACAATAATACTGAAGCAGTCCCTCATCCTTCGTGGTCTCCCAACCCTGATACAGAACCTGTTCTGCAGAAGATACATCCTCTTTGGTAAGATAAACGCCAGCCATAGCCCGATATGCCTGAACGGAAGAGGAATCTATTTTAAGCGCCTCTTCACAGGAGGCAATAGCCTCATCATAGGATTCTGCTTCCATGTAGGCATTTGCCTCTTCAAGCTGTTTTTCCAGCTTGATACCGGGAAGCAGATTGTACAGCAGTATGCCTGCACCGGCCAGAATCACTACGAAGACCGCTGCAACTATTATTTTTTCCAGCAGGACGATCCTTCGTCTTCTCTTTCGTCTCCTTGCTCTTTCTTTTTCTCTTTCTTTGATTCTTTTTGCTTCCTTCTCATTCATTTCTCTACCCTCTTTATCATGACACTGACCGTTCTGTTACATTTTGCCTAAAGAAGCATCTTTACGCATTCTTCGGGACCTGTCTCCACGGTTTTTGTTCTTCTTATCCCCGGTCTCCCGGCTGCGTTTTCGGCTGTCGTCCCTGCCGCTTCTTCCATTATTTCTGCNGNGTNNTTCCCTGCTTCTTTCTTTGNCNCTGTCTCTTTCTCTGCGGCNTCCCTTAAAATCTCTTCTTCCTATAAGGGAACGTTCCTCTTCTATTTCTTTCGGTTCGTCTCCTACCTTCATCTGCATAAACGCAGCTGCCAGATCAAGTACCGTAAAACCGTTCTCTGCCGCAGCTTTTTCAATGACTGATTTTAAGCTTTCCAGATCCTTCTGCTCCATAATTTCCATAGCATCAGCAAAAATCTTACCCGATTTCACTTTTGTAATNTCTTTAGGGGAAGGCAGCTTTCTTTCCCTGATTTCTGTATGACAGATCCTCTCTATCTCGTGTATCTTATAAATATCCCTTCCACATACCAGCGTAAAAGAACGTCCCGCTTTACCCGCCCGGCCGGTACGTCCGATGCGGTGCACATAATATTCAATGTCCTCAGGCACATCATAATTAAAGACAGCATCTACTCCGCTGACATCAATTCCCCTTGCCGCCACATCNGTGGCGATCAAAATGGCACAACGNCCGCTTCTGAAAGCATTCATTACCATATCACGCTGATGCTGAGAAAGATCCCCATGCAGCCCCTCTGCCTGATACCCCTTGTCCTTTAAGATTTCTGCCATTTCATCTACCATCTTTTTGGTATTACAGAANATCAGACTTCTTATGGGCTGATAATAATCAAGGAGACGGCAAAGAGCCTCCATCTTATCCTTCCTGGCGATCCTGTAATATGCCTGCTTAATTGCCTTAACCGTAATCTCTCTGGGCGTGACACGGATATATTCCGCATCCTTTTGATATTCATGNGTNATCTTAAGAATGGGNTCCGGCATAGTNGCTGAAAAAAGAGCCATTTGATGTTCTTTTGGCATATCCTTAAGGATCGTCTCTATATCCTCCCGAAATCCCATATTCAGCATTTCATCTGCTTCATCTAACACGATCATTTTAATTTCTGACGTTTTAATTGTATGACGGCGCATGTGATCCATAACTCTTCCCGGAGTTCCTACCACGATCTGTACTCCCTGNCTTANNGANCGGATCTGTCTGGTNATATCCTGNCCGCCATATATCGGAAGGACCTTGATTCCATGCATATATTTAGCAAGCTTTCTGATCTCTTCCGCTGCCTGNATAGCCAGCTCTCTGGTCGGACACAGCACNATTGCCTGCAGTTTCTTTAAAGATGCATCCACACTCTGTATCATAGGAATGCCAAATGCTGCNGTTTTTCCNGTACCGGTCTGTGCCTGCCCGATGATATCTTTTCCCTGCAAAAGGACGGGGATAGCCTGTTCCTGNATCGGTGACATGGATTCAAATCCCATTTCTTCCACCGCCCTTAATATATCACTGTCAATTTCCGCTTCTTTAAAGCTCATCCGCATTTTATCTTTTTGTATTTCTTCCATTACTATGTCGCTTTGATCCATAAAATTACTTGCCTCTCCATACTCTGTTATTTTCACTTGACATTAAACTGTCTTTTATCATAAAGAAAAGACACCACTGATCATAAAAGTGCTGTCTTTTCTACGAACTTCTCAAGTATATCCGTTAATTTAAGGGATGTCAAGAGAAAATCCCTTATTCTTCTTCCTTATTTAAAAATTGTTCTATAAGAAACCTGGGTCTGGCTTTAGTCTCTAAATATATCTTGCCGATATATTCTCCTACGACCCCCATAGATAACAGAATCAATCCTCCAATAGCCCATACAGAAACCATAAGTGTAGTCCAGCCCACAATAGTCGCCCCCATAAAATGGCGCACCAGAGAATAGATCAACATTCCGATACTGACCAGAAAAATAAAGAAGCCTAAAAACGTGATCATTCGGATAGGTTTAATACTGAGTGATGTAATTCCTTCAATAGCAAAAGAAAGCATTTTCANAAATGGATATTTACTCTCNCCNGCAAGNCGTTCTCCTCTTTCGTAATACACTACNTCTGTTGAATAACCGATCATAGGTACGATACCGCGCAAAAACAGATTCACTTCCTGAAACTCTGCAAGACCTTCCAGTGCACGCCTGCTCATCAGTCTGTAATCAGCATGATTAAATACGGTATTGGCTCCCATGAGATTCATTACTTTATAAAAACCTTCTGCCGTTGCTCTCTTAAAAAATGTATCTTTTGCTCTGCTGCTTCTGACACCATATACAATATCAATTCCGCTTAAATACTTCTCGATCATTTCATCTACAGCATCAATATCATCCTGTAGATCCGCATCCATGGAAATCGTCAGATCTGCATAGTCTTTGACCGTCATAAGTCCAGCCAAAAGTGCATTTTGATGTCCTCTGTTCCTGCTTAGATTCACACCGCTGAAAACATCATCCTCTTCATGAAGCGCTTTGATCACTTCCCAGGTCCTGTCCTTAGAACCGTCATTAACAAAAACAATACGGCTTCCACCGTCGATCTTCCCACGTTCTATTAAAGAAGCTACTTTTTCCTTCAATCTCCTGGACGTTTCAGGCAGAACCTCTTCTTCATTATAACAGGGAATAACCAGATAAAGTTTATTGCCCATAAGTCACTTCCCCTTCTTGTGTAACCAGCGACACATTGTTCATTCCTTCCAGTTTATTGATCTCCCTGATACATTCTGCAGCTTCCTTTACCTTAACCTCAATTACCAGATTCAGACTTTCCGCATTCATGTTTCTGGACTTTATTTTGCTGTGTGCACTGTATTCTTCCACCACTTTCATAATTGCTTCTTCACTGTCAATGTCAGAAGAATCTACTATAAGAATCATAGGTACCTTTGCTGCGGGCAGCTTATCCAGAACAAAGATTGCAATCGTAATCAACAGGGAAGCCCAAATGGCAATCTCAAAAAGCCCTGCACCGCAAATGATACCCACACTGATAGACCAGAATAAAAACACCAGATCCATAGGTTCCTTAATTGCTGTTCTGAAACGAACGATGGATAATGCACCTACCATTCCAAGAGATATTACCACACTGGACTGAATGGAAAGAATAATTGCAGTAGTTATTAAGGAAAGAGCTACTAAAGATATATTGAAACTTTTATTGTAAAACACCTTTCTGGTTGTTATACGGTATATGCAGAAAATGTACACCGACAAAAGACAGGTAATAAGTAACGCTATCATAATGCCTTCCCTGCTTATACTATCCTGTGTTGCTTCAACAAAAGAATTTTTTAAGACATCACTAAAACCCATATTTTTTCACTCCTCCTATATTATATCTTCTACATAAATAATATTTTGAAAATGTTGTCTGATACAGCTCATCCAATTGTAAACTGCGGTATATATGATCCGGCAGATATTCATCGTATTTCACTTCCAGCAGATGATAACCTGACGGCATGATCGGTCTGGTAAATAATTTTTTTTCAAAAAAACTGTCTATCTGATTCGATGAGCGGATATCCATATCAAAAGTGATTCTGACGTTCCCATTTCTATATACATATGGTTCCCTCTCGTATTCCACGATTACCTTAGGACGATAAAGCTCTGCTTTATATTTTATGCAAAATTTCCGAAGCAGCGCCTGTTTTTCCTGACTGTCAGAAAGCCCTCTTCCATTCAAAAAAGCCCTGCACTCCGTTTCTGTTAAAATGCATGAATCTTTATGGGTCTTTCCTCTATCTTTGCGCTTTAACTCCAGATGAATTTCTTTACTGTCCGCATTGTAGATTCTCATCCGGAATTTTTCCCTGGGACTTGTCCCATCTTCATTTTCCAGATAACAGGAATTTCTATAGTCGTCAAAATAAACACTCCTGATATTATACTTACCCTTTTCACCTGCATATCTGTCCAGGGGCATGATAGATCGGATCCTGCTGCGCAGACACTCTATCTGTTGCACTGCCACAACATATTTTAATTCATGTCTGTACTCAAGAGCCATTAGGCCTTCTCCTTTCCTCTCTCCATTCACCTGTAAGCATATCTTTTTTATATACACCCTGTTCCGTTCCTAAATCCGGTATCAATATTCTCTCTATTATACCCTTTTCCCCATAGGAAAGGATTACTTCTTCACCCTTTTTGATATTAAAGTTCACACTCATAAATGCATCTGACCCGGTATAGTTCCTGCCGCCGATCAATATACTTTCACCCGGTGCCAGAACCGTTTCTTCCAAATAATTCATATGAGAAGTGTTTTCATTATCCATAAGATAATATCCCCTTGTATCCACATCTTCAGAGGATGTATTGGTTAAAATAATATAATCTTCCTTTCCCTTTGCTTTAATTTCGCTAAGTTCCAAGCCGTTCCATTCTTCTTTAACGAAAAGCGATAGATGCAGAGCACCGTCAATCGGCATACCTGCATCCACAAGAATCTCTTCTTCCGTGTACTCTTCTCCGTTAATTTCCCAATAGTCAAATTCTTTTCCCAAAGGAAGCACAGGAACGATCCTGGTATCACACTCTGTAAAATATCTGCCTGTAAATTCTGGCTCTGTTACGGTAATACTATTGATCTTAGCCCCTGCTTCCTCTGAAAGGTTCATATAGATCGTATAAGTATCTCCCAACTGCCATTTCCGACTCATTCCTTCCAGCATACTATCCGGAGCCGTCTGTGCCCATGCTCTGATGCAGTCCATCTGCATTTCCAGATAAATATCGCCAATTTCCGGCAGATCCTGGTTCTTGATACTTTCCTCTATATACCTGAGCATCTCATTTTCTCTTAATTGATGCAGATCTGAAAGAACCTTGTCAACATTTTCTGTTGAATAAGCACCGTTTATCAGATCACATACATAGGATATAAAGAAATTCCGGCAGTCCTCTCTATTCAGCAAAGAAGTAAATAAAGGCGCATAATGCCCTTCCTCCACCATGATCAAAGTTTCAAAACTCTGATCTGGATTCAGCCCTTCCCTGATATAGCCCAGTCCCATTGTTGTATCTACATCATACAGTAAAAAGCGATATCTTCCATCAAAAACCGAGTTCTCTGAATATTCTTCCTCATCTGCTGCCACATATCGGTATGCCTTAATGTTATTATAGGGCCAGTCTCTATTTGCCATATAAATCTCTAAAGCATAATATTGAAGATAATTTTCCACATCAATATATTTTTTTAATTCTTTAAAAATCTTGTCATCTGTCAGATCCAATGTACTGTACTTTTCATATATTTCATTATATTCTGCGGCACACCGGTCTGCTGTTTCATCATCTGAATCCTCATTCATATGTGTCTCGCTGCTTCCTATGACTACCATCTGACCAGTATAATCGCCGTATTTTTCCTCAAAATATTCCTCATCATATGTAGAATGTATCCAGTACAGTCCCTGATAGATTCCGTTAATATATACACATACCGGACGTACTGACTGAACATCCTGAAAACCGGCCTGCTTTGCCAGCGTAAGTCCCAGTTCATCCCTTATAAATCCTTCAGATCGGTCATTTCCTGTATTTCTTATTTTCAATGACTTATAGTCATTAATGAGAACTCCGTTATCATAAGTCCGCATATCATCAAACACGGGGAAACGAAATCTATTCTGTTCATCATATCCTCTTCTTGCAAATAATTTAAATGATTTCTGTTCCGACTGTCTTGTAAAGTTGCCGGATATTCTGATGCCACCGTTTTGAGAGATCACCCTGCTTCCATCTTCCTCAAAGATCTCTATATGAACATTTCTCTCACTTTCTCTTCCCCGTACATTGTAATTAGCCGGTGCATCATAAGGTATTTCCTCATCAGGATGCTCCATAAGCCAGTCCGCCCTTAACTTTCCCTCTACGAAAATACCGTTTTCTTCTCCATACAGATCATCATTCTCTGCAGCCAGACTGATAATCATAGTATCATACCGGTTCCAGATATCTTTTCCCATAAAATAAGTATTTGTAATTACATCCGACTCCGTACCATCTGTATACACTGCCTTAAACCTGTAAACTTCGACTGACTCTTCCTTCTTTGCCGACAATAAAATAGGAGCTTCGTAAAGATAAGTGTTTCCCCCCTTCTCCGACGCCGGGCAGGAACCATCCTTAGTATATAAAACAATCCCCTCTTTCTGCGGCAATGCCGTAATCAGAATATCCTCATCATAAAATCCGCCGGGAACAGAAATTTCTATTTCTTCTACTGCTATACCGACGTTTTCTGATTTCTCTACGTTCTGGTTGTTATTAAGAGGGTATTGAATCCCTTCATCCGTCCGGACAAAAAAGATTAATAAAAATATGATAATTACTGTTAAAAAGAATAAATATATATTGTTCCTGATAACAAGCTCTTCCCTTCCTTTAGATAAATAACAACATACATTATAAATAGATTTTACCGCATATGCAAGAGTATTTTCTTTTTGGGAAATCCTTGATTACAGCAGACGTGCATCGCACTTATAGCACTTTGCACTGCCGTTATTTTGGCAGATATCTGATGGATGACGTCCGGGAGGATTCATCTTCCTTCTGATCTCATATAACTTCTCTAAGTCGGCCGGGTTAAACTCCTGTGGTCCGCCAAGCTGTTTTGACTTATATAAGAGCTCTGCATAGAATTCTACGGATTCCATTTTCATATATGCAGCAAGCAGGTCCGCAGACCAGGTCAATGCTCCATGATTTTCTAATAATACTGCATCAAAATGTTCCAGGTAGGGTTCTACTGAATCCGGAATTTCCACTGTAGAGGGTGTCCCGTAAGGTGCAAGCGGCACACATCCAAGAAAGATCACTGCCTCCGGCATGATCGGCTTTGTCAGTGGAATTCCTGCAATTGCAAAGCTGGTGGCAAATGTAGGGTGAGCATGAACCACCGCACCTACGTCCGGTCTCTTCTGATAGATACGCATGTGCATCTTGATTTCAGAAGAGGGTCTGAAACCTTCATTTGCCTGGATCACATTCCCCTGCGCATCTACTTTACAGATATACTCAGGCGTCATAAAACCCTTAGATACGCCTGTGGGAGTACATAAAAACTCATTGTTATTCAGTTTCACGGAAATATTTCCGTCATTTGCTGCGACCATATTGCGGTCATAGATACGTTTACCGATGTCGCAGATCTGTTTTTTGATATCATATTCACTTTGCGTCACTTTTCTCTTCCCCTTTTCTCTTATTTGTAGATCTGTATTTCAAACGAGCTCGCCACACATGCCCTTGCCTGTGCCAGATCTCTAAATATACCTGTATGAATCATCTGTGTCAGGATATTACCGATCGCAGTAGCTTCACCTGGGCCTGCATGTACCGAAACGCCGGTATACCTGGCTGTCAGTTCATTCAGATAGACAGCATTAGAACCGCCCCCGATAATGTGTATCCTGCCATACTGTTTCCCTGTCAGCTTTTCAATTTCCCTGAATTTTGCCGCATAGCATCTGGCGAGGCTGTTATAAACAACGGCTGCCAGCTCCGGCAATGTCTCCGGAACCTGCTGCTGTGTTTTCCTGCTAAATTCTTGAATAGCAAGGACCATATTTTCAGGTGATAAAAAGCTGTCATCCTGGCAATCTACAATCGTCTCTATGGTTTCTTTGGAAGCCTGCTCACACAATTCTTTATAGGATATGGTCGGTGCCAGCTCTCTTTTTATAGACTGGATCATCCAAAGTCCCATGATATTGGTCAGGTAAGTTATCTGTCCGTTGTATCCGCCTTCATTAGTAAAATTTGCTTCTTTCCCTTCTTTGGAGCAATCTGCATCTGCTCTTTCCACTCCCATTAAAGACCAGGTACCGGAACTGATATAGCAGATATCTTCTTCATTGGAAGGAACCGCCATAACCGCGGATGCCGTATCATGTGCAGGAGGCAGTACTACCCGACAGTCGTATCCAACCTGTCTCTTAACATCTTCGGTTAAAAACCCTATGGCCGTACCCGGCATCTGTATTTTCTGGAACATATCCCTATTAAATCCCAGCATCTTGATCAGTTCATAATCCCAGTCTTTGGTGACAGGATCCACCAGCTGACTTGTGGTAGCCTCTGAATATTCCTGCACCATGCTGCCGCAAAGCCTGTAATGAAAATAATCGGGTATCATCAGCATTGCCGCCGCTTGTTCCATGGTTTCGGGGTCTTGCTTTTTAAGTGCCATAAGCTGGTATATGGTATTATAAATTGCCTTTTGGATACCTGTTCTTGCGTACAGATCTTCTTCACTGATAATTTCGTAAACTGTCTGATCCATGTTATCTGTTCTGTGATCCCTGTAACCTACCGCTTTCCCCAGCATGTTGCCTTCCTTATCAAGCAATACATAATCCACGCCCCAGGTATCAATCCCAACGCTGTCAGGTATTTTACCGATATCTTTGCATCTTTTCATACCTGCCAGAATTTCGCTAAAGAGATGGTCTGTATCCCAGCAAAGTGTTCCGTCTTTATTCTCCATACCATTGGGGAAACGGTACACTTCTTCCAATACTATTTTTCCCTCCTGCATACTGCCAAGTATATGTCTTCCATTGGATGCACCGATGTCTATTGCCAGAAAATATTTTTCCATTTACTCTGTCCTTTCCGGAAAATCTATTCGGTAATCACAACACCCTTTTGCAGCATTACATTTGCATATACGGCTGATTCTCCTGTTGCTATAATCGCATAAGCGGTCTTTGCCTCTTCATAAAATGCGAAGCGCTCAATCGTGCCTATTACCTTATCTCCTCTGTTATCATGTTTTTTTATTATTTCTTTGTACGTGTCCCAGATAGGCGTTTCCACCTGATCCCCCGGCATAACTTCCATAAGATTTACGGGCTTCTCTACATAAGTGTCCAATGGGAATACCTTTAAAATAGCATCTAACAGTTCCGGCACACCATGGCCGTCGCAACGGATCACAATTGCATTTTTTCCCATAGACTCTGCCGGGAAATTTCCATCCGCAATTACCAGCCTGTCACTATGTCCCATTTCAGCCAGAATTTTTAATAATTCAGGTGAAAGAATTTTAGGAATACCTTTTAACATGTTACCTCTTTTCTGCGCAGCTTTTACAAAACAACGGATGCCACGCTTTGCGAATCATCCTTAGGTTAATGAGAAGTCTGCGTATGCTGCACCGACGCAGACTTCTCACCAAAAACCTTATCTGATCGTCTTGTACATCGGTCCATATGCATCGCAGGCTCTGTAATCCTGTCCCTCCGGATCGGAACCGAAGGCATTCCATGCTGCCGGACGGAATATCTGCTCTCTTTGAACATTATGCATACATACCGGAATTCTTAAAATAGAGGCCAGTGTGATAAGATCCGCGCCGATATGTCCGTAGCTTATGGCACCGTGATTGGCTCCCCAGTTGTTCATTACATCATAGGCCGTCTTAAAATACCCTTCCCCAGTACACCTTGGTGCAAACCATGTACAAGGCCATGTATAGTCCGTTCGTTTCCAAAGCTTATCCGATACTTCTTCCGGAAGATGTACCGTCCACCCTTCAGCAATCTGGAGTACAGGTCCTAAATTCTTCACAAGATTCAGGCGGATCATAGTAGCAGGCATCTCCACTTTTGTTTCAAACCTGGATGAAAATCCGCCTCCTCTAAAGTATCCATAATCTGCTGCACACCAGGTGGTTGCGTTCAGGATTGCCTCCTGATCCTCTGTGGTCACTTCATACCATGGCTTCATGACTCCATTGCCGTCTGCATCTTTTGCTTCCCCGCAGGCATCCAGGCAGGCAGCTCCTGAATTGATCAGATGAATAAATCCATTTGCCTCCTTTGCATGTCCTTCCAGATCGTAGCCGGTCACTCTCTTAACCGATTCCCCACTCCAGTAAGTACGCACATCTGCAAAAATCTGTGCGCGGTTTGTCAAAAGCTTCATGAAAAGCATGCCCAGCCCGTTCAGCACATCATTTTCCGTCGCAAGGATATAAGGTTCTCTTGCTCCATTCCAGTCAAAAGAAGTATTCAGCATTGCTTCAGGGAAATCGCAATTGGGATAAAAATCCGTCCATTGACGCTGTCCCTGGAAACCGGCCGCAATTGCATTATGGCCTACCATCTCTTCTTCACAGCCTTTTGGAAGATTCTGATTTCCATTCATCAGATCCTTAATGATCACCATCATTTTTACAACGAATTCCCATGTNTNTTCNTTNTCNTNNTCGGANGCNTTNACAAAATCNGGATTCTTATCANATCCNTCNTTACATTTNTCTTTNGTCCANTTTAAAGCTTTNTCATANTCTTCTTTATCATAGATNTCNTCNGTCATNCGCCGGATCACNTCNACNTCATCTACNGATTCCACNCGCATNCCAAGNTATTCTTCAATAAAAGCAGGATCTATNATNGATCCGCCGATACCCATNGTAACAGAACCGATCTGCAGATANGATTTNCCTCTCATAGTAGCTGCTGCAACTGCNGCACGNCCNAANCGAAGTAACTTTTCCTTTACNTCCTCCGGTATGGATGTATCATCAGCCTCCTGCACTTCATGNCCGTAAATACCAAAGGCAGGAAGNCCTTTCTGTGCATGAGTNGCAAGTACNGAAGCAAGATATACCGCGCCGGGNCGCTCTGTACCGTTNAANCCCCACACNGCTTTGATCGTCATAGGATCCATATCCATTGTCTCTGCACCATAACACCANCATGGNGTAACTGTCANTGTNATATCTACTCCTTCTTTTTTAAATTTNGCGGCNCANGCTGCCGCTTCTGCAACACGNCCNATCGTTGTATCTGCAATGACCACTTTNACCGGCTCACCATTAGAATATTTTATATTCTCNTNNANTAATCTGGCTGCCGATCTTGCCATATTCATTGTCTGNTCNTCCAGAGATTCCCTNACNTTNAGTTCTCCCCTTCTTCCNTCAATAGTGGGTCTGATTCCGATNACGGGATAATCTCCTATCAATCTGNTCTCTGCCATTTTGTAACCTCCTTCAAAAATATATCAANTATTGATNTTGCAGCTGNTGACNAACNCTATATATATTATAANGACTGACAAANAGANGTATAAGTGTTATAATAGCAAAAAATATAACAATATTCACTTATTTACTAAGAGGTTACTGAATGAAATATCTTGATTACAAAGAACACAGGGAACACGGCACCTTCAATTTTCCTATCGCTTTTTACCATCAGACGCCATATGGCCCCCGCTATCACATGACCTGCCACTGGCATTCCCAATGTGAAATNATGCATATTCTNTCCGGNTCCTTTCATCTNACTTTAAACAGCGATACCAGAACCTACCANGCNGGAGATGTTNTCTTTATTACAGGCGGCATGCTGCATTCGGGNTANCCGGAGGATAACACCTGNATTTATGACTGTATCATCTTTGATCTGCAGGTTCTTATGAAAGAAAATCATGCCTGTTCCAAAACTATCAGTGATTTTATGAATCATAAGCTCATCGTTTACAAACTGCTCTCCGAATCCAGTCCTCTGATCCTTCCCCTGATCGATCAGTTATCGGANGTTTTNTCCGGCATGCAGACGGGATATGAATTTATGACNCAAGGCTNCCTTTACCAGCTTTTCGGCATTATATTAAAAGAACATCTCTATGAAGAAAATGTGGATGATACNGCAAACTACGGACGNCTTACTTCTATTAAAAATGTTCTGGCNTATATTTCCGAAAANTATTACAACAATATCAGTTTGAATGATCTGGCCAGAATTGCCGGAATGAATCCCAAATATTTCTGCCGCTATTTCCGAAGCATGACAGAACGGACTCCTATTGATTATCTGAATTATTACCGGATCGAGTGTGCCGGTGAGATGCTGTCCACTAAAAATATTTCTATCAGAGAGGCAGCAATCTCCTGTGGATTTAATAACGAAAGTTACTTCATTAAAATTTTCCACAAATACAANGGCATCACTCCGAAACAATTTACNAAAGNAAAATTTGAAANTTAATCTATTANCCAGTCTTCCAATATACTATGTTTGCCCACTACTTCCCATGGACTTGCACTTCCGGAAACACAATATCTGCATCTCTCCATAGGAAGCAGCAGTCTTATTTTTAAATCCTCAAGGGGCAGTGACTCATCATATATGTCAATCCCCTCATCCATAGGTATTTCCTTTGAAAAAGCCTCATTGAAATATTTGGTGGTAAAAGGGGCATAACATGGGGCAAGTTTTCCATCCTGGAGACAGGTACAGGAGGCCTGGAAACAACTGTAGAAAAATCCTTCATCCACATTTGGCACCAACGTCTGCGTCTTATTAAATTCAGTAGTCAATCCTGTTATCGTAAATGGAATCTGCTGTTCATAAAGAAAGCTTTTGATCTGTGTAATCTGTTCCTGAAGCGGCGGATAAAAAGATATATGGATAAAAGCCATATTTTCTTTCATTATCCTGATCAAATCGGCGCTCATTTTCCGAACCAGCAGGCCATTGGTCACAACTGTGATAATGCTTGCAGGATATAATTCCCTTGTAAATTCAATGAATCTGCTTAGTTCAGGATTTAACAACGGTTCACCGCCTAAAATACGAATGATCCCAATATCAGGAATCCGTTTTTTTAGTTGCTTTAAATCAGAAGAAAACCGTTCAAAGTCTGCAAAAACAGGTTCATTTACCAGAGGAGAATAATGCGTACAATATTTACAATTAAGATTACAATGATCAGCCACATGATATTCCAGATAAGACAAATAGGGGTCGGAAAGAGTAGGCGTAATAAGGGAAGCCAATAATTCCGGTGTTGTCCTGACCTGATCACTTAACCGTATTCCTTCATAAATATCATTGATATCTATTCTGGCACGTAATAATGTCAGCACCAGATTATTATGGGGAATATAATATTCCTTGGGGATCACGATTCCGATCAGTTCTCCCAGAGCATATTTCTGGCCAAATTCCTGAATAGAAATCTCACCTTCGTTTTGCGGGTTTCCCAATACCACCAGAGTATCAACACTGATTCCTTCNCCGCCGTTTTGAATGAAAAGATCCGAATATTCCTTTTCCAGAATATCTTTNATCANAAAACTCCATTTCGAATTACCGAACACTGCTATATGTAACATTACTTATTCCTCCTGCAAAAAACAGNTATTATAATAAAGACAATAAATCACGGTGCAGTTCCTCTGCTCTCGCCTNCCAGGTATGCNCAAAGCCGGCTAGATCATATCCTGTCAAAGAANTGANCTGCAGTTTCTGCTCATCTGACAACAGATTTTTGATCTGCTGCGGTAAAGCCCCCAGACTATCCGGCAAAAGTTCAAATGGTATCCATGCATTTTCAGGCAGACTTTCTTTCAAATAGCCGGAAGTTTCCGAGACAACCACTGCTCCCCGAAGCATAGCATTAAAGACGCGCTCATGGCTTCCGTCTTTAAACCAGGGCATAGAGTTTAAAACTATTTTACTGTCCTCCATTTTCTCAAGCACTTCAATCGGAGAAATACGTCCTCCATAATGTACATTGGGAAGTCTTATCCAATCGCAGTCAGACCATCCTTCCCCATATAAGGTGAGGGATATTCCTGCTTTAGCCACAGAGCTTACAATTTTTTCCCTGTAATAAGAACTGACCACTCTCTCTATATAAACACAGGAAGCGATAAATTGCCTCAACTCTTCATCAGGAAGCCGAATCCCATTCTGCAGTAACTGCTCTTCCATGACCGATTCTATCGTACAGTCCGGATGGGCAAGCAGCCTATCTATACTTTCCTGACAGATTTTTTCCGCCGGGAATGAAAAATGCGAAAAGTCTGGTTTCTGAGAGGCTGCATAATCCGCATATAAACTTCCTGCATACAGCACATCAATGTTTCTTGCCCTCACAGGTTTCAGTTCGTGATCTGCAGGAGTTCCTCCATGAGGAAGAAATCCCGTACAGGGAATATGGGGATAAAACCGCTCTATATATTGACTGTGACCGCGATCTACGCTGAGTACAATACCNGTGCCTGCCGTACGCATCAAAATATTGTGATACCAATAAGGATGATCTACCAGAATATTAATACAGGGGATATCCAGTACCTCCCACATGTTCTCGCCGGAAGGAAGCTCCATACCAAAAAAGGGCATGTTAAAGCCGATCATTGCCGTAATTGTCCCTTTTTTTATAAAATCATAGAGCTTTCCCAAACTTAAGGTGCTCTCCTTCAGGTCAAAATCAAAAATTTCATATCCAAGATTTTCAAANCCCTGCTTTAACTGGTCACTGAACAGATTGATCGTATCCAGTTCACAGTGAAACAAAACAAGTTTCCCAGCTTTTTCCATGCTATACCTCACAATCCATATTCCAATATGCTTTCATTTTTTCTTCTGCCTCAGTTTCACTTATCGAAAAAATATTCTGCATGGTTTGCTGCGTTTCCTGAAAACTCTGGCCATTTTGCTGCCCCAGTTGTATAAAATTCCTAATGCTGCACTCAATTTTCTCTATTGCCTCTGCCGCTTTTGCTGCTTCCCTCTCAGCTTTTGCTGCTTCTGCTTCCGCTTTTTCCCTTTCTGCTTCCGCCTTTGCTCTTTCTTCTTCTGCTTTTGCTCTTTCTTCTTCTGCTTTTGCTCTTTCTTCTTCCACAATCTCTCTCTGCAGTTTTATCATTTCGTCGGCTCTTTCTCTTGTCAACTTAATCCTTGGGTTCATGATTTCATGCACCTCCTTATATAAATCCGGTTCATTTTTAAACAGATAATCACAGGTTATACTTAAGAATTCTATGATGTCTTCGCCGGCTAATTCTGTCAATGTT
Organism: Lachnospiraceae bacterium; assembly: GCA_014803415.1. Lineage (GTDB taxonomy): Bacteria > Bacillota > Clostridia > Lachnospirales > Lachnospiraceae > Suilimivivens. Next base: position 26,437 of record JAAVBZ010000009.1, on the reverse strand, counting down.
CCGTTTGCTTTTTCACGTTCTATTATCATGATACATTTCATGATAAATTCTGTCAATTCATTTCTTGCTTCTTTGGTTATCCGTTTATGCTGCAGATATTTTCTTTCTTTTGATTTTTCCCGTCTGTCATTCTTCCTCCTTCCGAGCCTCCTGCTCAGAAAGTATCCGCCTAAAAATCTTTCATCACTTACGGCTCTGTTAAAATAATTAATTGAAAATTTTCGGCGATAAGCCTTGAGTCTTATTACATTCTTCTACAAAAAGAATATAGAAACGTGTTATCAGAATTAAGAAAATTATAACACGTCTGTTAATTCATAATAACAAAACTCTTCTAAATATGCAAGCCATTCTTGATATTCGATAGAAATATCCAGACAAGTGTGATATGATTTCAATATGTTTGAAGATAATTATTTTAAAAGGAAAAAATTAAATAAGTTAAAGCTGCTTGCCTATGGATTTGAAGAAGTCTCTCATCTATATCGGTATTCCACCTCAATATTAAACGGAAATTTTACACTGAACATTTTGATAGACGATTGCGGCCATGTAGAGACTGAAATAATCGAACAGGACACAGGAGAGGAATATATCCTCTATAAAATAGAAAATGCCACAGGCGGTTTTATCGGAGAAGTAAAAGCTGCCTGTGGAAATGTACTTACAGATATTTCAGAAAAATGCTATGATCCGGACGTATTCAAATCTAAACAGACAAAAGAACTGATAGAATATGTCCGAAATAAGTACCATGATGAATTAGAATTTTTATGGGCAAAATCACCCAATAATGCAGTATGGCGAAGAAAAGATACCGGAAAATGGTACGCCGTCGTATTAACTGTTTCAAAAGAAAAACTGGGGCTGCCGGAAAATGAAATTGTGGAGATCATTGATTTAAGGCTACAGCCGGAACTCATGGAAAAAATCGTTGATAATGAGCGATATTTCCCCGGATGGCACATGAACAAGAAAAGCTGGTATACCATCATTCTTGACACTACCGTTTCTACAGAAGAAATCTGTAAAAAAATCAATGCCAGCTATCAGCTGGCTGTAAAATAGTAAAGTGCACTACCTTCAGAACACCATCTGAACCAGCACCATATAGACCACTGTGCCTGCTGTAATACTCAGCAGTGTATTTTTTCTCCATAAATGAAGTCCTGCTACAACTGCACAGGCAGCCAGTTCCGGCAGTCCGTGAGGTGACGATAAAATCTCAATATTTCGCAGGCAGTAAACCACCAGCATTCCTATGATCGCGCAGGGCAAAACATCGGACAGATAAGTAATATATGCCGGTGTTTTTCTTTTTCCGCCAAAGATCACAAAGGGAAGCGCCCGCAATAAAAAAGTAATAAAGGCCATCACTGCCACAAGCATTCCCGAATGGATATTATTCATTTACATCACTCCCCTTTTTCCTTTGATCCAATATTTTTCTGCAAAGAGTCAATACTATGGTTATGGTTATCATAGATGGAATCAGGAAACTTTCTCTGCCAAAGATCAGCAGACAGATCAGGGATGATAACACGCCAGTCAGGGCGCTTAAATGACTGGAGGCCTTTTTCCACTGTTCTACAAACACAACTACAAATAAAGCCGTCATGGAAAATTCTATTCCTGCGGTATTAAAAGTGATCAAACCTCCGATCAATGAACCCATTATACTTCCAATTATCCAGTAACATTGATCAAATAACGAAACCAGAAAAAAGTACATTTTCTGATCAATTCCCTCAGGAACCTCTCCGCTGCAGACCAGGGAATAGGTCTCATCTGTCAGTGCAAAAACAAGATAGGGCTTTTTCATACCGGCATCCTTATATCTGTCGATCATAGATATCCCGTAAAAAAGATGTCTTGCATTTACCATAAGCGTCATAAGTGCCGCTGAAATCAGCGATGCACCTCCTGACAAGAGATCGATCGCAACATACTGCATGGAACCGGCATAGATAAAGACACTCATTATAAATGCCCAGCATATGCCGTATCCTCTGGTTTTCAGAAGTATTCCAAATCCCATTCCAAGTACAAGATAACCGGCCAAAACCGGCAGGGATCGCTTAAATGCATATTTGATATTCATCCTTTAATTTTTCCATTTCTGTAACTTTGAAAAAGGATATCAGAAAATTTAATTTCTTGATATCCTTTTCTTATTCATGACAATAGAATCCTCGCGAAGCGTGGATTCTATTGTTTCTTAATATTTTATGTTTTTAATTCAGCCTAGTAATTTACAATTTTTCCGAAATCAGCTTTGAGAGACGCACCGCCTACCAAACCGCCGTCAATATCAGGCTGTGCAAAAAGCTCTGCTGCATTAGCTGCATTTACAGATCCGCCATACTGAATGCGTACTGCTTCTGCTGTAGCTGCATCATAAACTTCTGCAATGCAGTCACGGATAGCTTTGCAAACTTCCTGTGCCTGTTCTGTNGTNGCTGTCTTNCCTGTTCCGATNGCCCAGATNGGCTCATANGCNATTACCATGGNNGCAACCTGATCTGCTGTNACATCTACNAGNTCNGANTTGATCTGCATACGGATCCAGTCAAGNGTAATNCCCATTTCTCTCTGNTCNANNGTCTCNCCNCAGCAAAGAATAGGTGTAAGTCCTGCTTCCAAAGCCTTTTTAACCTTCTTGTTTAATAAAGCGTCGTCTTCCTTAAAGTAATCACGTCTTTCGGAATGTCCGATGATAACATACTTAACGCCTGCATCTACCAGCATNGNTGCAGNGATTTCTCCGGTGTAAGCNCCNTTTTCTTCAAAGTACATNTTTTCNGCACCGACTTCAACATTGGTTCCCTTTACTGCTTCTACTACAGGAACAATATCAATAGCAGGTACACAATAAACTACATCTACACTGTCAGATTTAACTAAATCCTTTAATTCATCNCANAATGCAACNGCCTGACTGGGAGTCATGTTCATTTTCCAGTTGCCGGCTACAATTTTCTTTCTTGCCATTTTCTCTTCTCCTTTTCCTTTTTACAGTATTTGCCTTTCAGTACCTGAAGCGCCTTCCAACACTCGAAAACGCTTTGCGTTTTCTCGTTTCGCTTACGCGTACTATCGTGAATATTGAACACAGATTGTCTCGTAAACACTTTGTGTTTACGAGTGTGCTTCGCACACAGACGGCACACAAACTCTGAAAATCATCATGCAAGCATGAGATTTTCAGCCTTTATGTGCCTGACAATCTGCTATATCATTCGTTTTAATAATGTTCTATTTATCATCTGCTGCAGCTACGCCCGGCAGTACTTTGCCTTCCAAAAACTCTAAAGAAGCGCCGCCGCCTGTTGAAATGTGGCTCATCTTATCTGCAAAACCTAACTGGTTAACAGCTGCTGCAGAGTCGCCGCCGCCGATAATAGTTGTTGCATCTGTTTCTGCAAGTGCCTTTGCTACTGCAATAGTACCCTTTGCAAGAATAGGATTCTCAAATACACCCATAGGTCCGTTCCATACAACAGTCTTAGCAGACTTAACAGCGTCTGCATAAAGTTCTGCTGTCTTAGGTCCGATATCAAGTCCTTCTTTATCAGCAGGAATCTTGTCAGCATCTACTACAGATACTTCGATCTCAGCATCAATAGGATTCGGGAAACCATCAGCAATTGTTGTATCAATAGGAAGCAGCAGCTTCTTGCCAAGCTTCTCAGCCTTTTCCATCATCTCTTTACAATAATCAAGCTTCTCATCATCAACTAATGATTTACCGATCTCATAACCCTTTGCTTTAAGGAATGTAAANGCCATACCGCCGCCGATGATAAGCGTATCGCACTTTTCAAGAAGGTTATTGATAACATTTAACTTGTCAGCAACCTTAGCACCGCCAAGAATAGCAACGAAAGGTCTTACAGGATTCTCAACTGCATTGCCAAGGAAGTCGATCTCCTTCTGCATAAGATAACCAACTGCACACTCGCCGCCTTTTGCACGAACAACATCTGTAACACCTGCAACAGATGCATGCGCTCTGTGGGAAGAACCGAAAGCATCACATACATAAACATCAGCCAGATCAGCCAGTTCCTTGCTGAATGCTTCACCGTTCTTGGTCTCTTCAGAGCCGCGGAAACGTGTATTCTGAAGTAATACCACATCTCCCTCTTTCATAGCAGCAACTGCTGCTGTAGCTGCTTCGCCTGTTACATTGTAATCGGATACAAAATTAACTTCCTTACCAAGCTTCTCTGAAAGTCTCTTGGCAACAGGNGCCAAAGATTCACCTTCGTTGGGGCCGTTCTTAACCTTGCCAAGGTGNGAACAAAGAATAACCTTGCCGCCGTCATTTAATAATTTCTGGATTGTAGGAAGTGCTGCAACAATACGTGTTTCATCTGTGATCTCGCCATTCTTGAGAGGTACATTGAAATCGCATCTTACCAACACGCGCTTTCCTGCTACGTTGATATCATCAACTGATTTTTTATTTAATCCCATGATTCATATTCCTCCGTTTATTTATTTTATGTGCCTGNNCAGCACATATATAAAGGGTCCGGTCCATAAGACCGGACCCTTCAAGGCCTTCTAACTATCTGATCATACGTAATGCACTGTGTGCATTATGTTTTATGCTAACTCTGAGAAGTACTTAATAGTTCTTACCATCTGGCTTGTGTAAGANTTCTCNTTNTCATACCANGANACAACCTGNACCTGTGTATTTCCGTCNTCCATAGGAGCTACCATTGTCTGTGTAGCATCGAAGATAGAACCATAGGTGCTTCCGATNACGTCAGAGGATACGATCTCGTCTGTGTTGTATCCAAAGGACTCGGTAGAAGCAGCTTTCATAGCCTCGTTGATCTGATCCTTTGTTACGTTTCCTTCAACAACAGCTACAAGGATAGTTGTAGAACCTGTAGGAGTAGGAACACGCTGTGCGGAACCAATCAGCTTGCCGTTCAGTTCAGGAATAACAAGGCCGATTGCCTTAGCAGCACCTGTTGAGTTGGGAACGATGTTCTGAGCGCCTGCACGGCTTCTTCTCTTGTCGCCCTTTCTCTGAGGTCCGTCAAGGATCATCTGATCGCCTGTGTAAGCATGAACTGTTGTCATGATACCGCTCTTGATAGGAGCAAGATCATTTAAAGCCTTAGCCATAGGAGCTAAGCAGTTTGTTGTACAGGAAGCTGCAGAAATAACTGTATCTTCAGCCTTTAATGTTTCNTGGTTTACATTGTAAACGATGGTAGGAAGATCATTTCCTGCAGGTGCNGAAATAACAACCTTACGAGCGCCTGCTGTGATATGAGCGCTTGCTTTTTCTTTAGATGTATAGAAACCTGTACATTCAAGAACAACGTCTACCTTTAAGTCTCCCCAAGGAAGATTCTTAGCGTCTGCTTCTTTATAAATTGTGATAGTCTTTCCGTTAACTGTGATGGAATCTTCACCGTAAGAAACGCTGTCAGCATATTTGTATTTACCCTGTGCGGTATCATACTTTAATAAATGCGCAAGCATCTCAGGACTTGTTAAGTCATTGATTGCTACTACTTCATAACCTTCTGCATCAAACATCTGTCTGAACGCAAGACGACCAATACGGCCAAAACCATTAATTGCTACTCTTACTGCCATTTTAGTTTCCTCCTAAAATTGAATAATTTTTATATTATTTTTCCAATCTTTTACAAGATTGTCAAAATTTTATCAGCAGAATTATTTTACCTAATTTGTCCCGAAATTACAAGATGTAAATCAAAAATAATTGCGTTTTTTATTCAAATCGGCTAGACTTAAAATCAATATATTCAATAAGGAGGTCAGAAACATGGCTATTACTGCCGACTATCATTTACACTCCTATTTTTCCGGAGACAGCCAAACTCCCCTGGAAGAGATGATCCAAAAAGGTATTTCCTTGGGCCTTACCACCATGTGTTTTACCGAACACATGGACATGGACTATGCCTATGTAAACCCCGAAGATAAGGGGCTGTTCGACTTAAATACAGATTCCTATCTGTATGAATTGGCCACTTTAAAAGGCAGATATGCAGACAAGATCAAAATTTTATTTGGCGTTGAACTGGGCCTGCAGCCACATCTTCGCCGGGAACTTGCTCTCTATGCCAAAAGCTTTCCCTTTGACTTTATCATCGGCTCTTCTCATATATGCAACGGCAAAGATCCCTACTATCCGTATTTTTTTGAGGGCCGCAGTGATGAAGAAGCTTACCGCGAATACTTTGGTTCCATACTTGACAATCTGAAAGCTTTCAGCAATTTTGATGTCTACGGCCATCTCGATTATGTGGTGCGTTACGGTAAGAGCAAGGATGCCGAATATTCTTATGAAAAGTACAAGGATATTCTGGACAGGATCCTTGAGACGCTTCTGGAAAAAGAAAAGGGGATTGAATTAAATACCGGGGCCATCGGCAGCGGACTAAAAGAGCTGAATCCCTGTACCGGTATTCTGAAGCGTTACAAAGAACTGGGCGGCGAAATCATCACTATAGGCTCCGATGCCCATGAGCCCGGAGCAATTGCAAGAGGCTTTGACAGGGCGGCGCAGGTTCTGACTGAATGCGGCTTCAAATACTATACTACTTTCGAAAACCGTTCGCCGGAATTCCACCGGATCTGAAGTGCAAAAAAGGAGGCATGTTATATAATAACACCGCCTCCTAAAATATATTCGCCATCGTAAAATACTACTGCCTGTCCCGGCGTTACTGCGCGGACAGGTTTTTCAAACCTGCACCTGATCTCATCTTCTCCCGTCTGCTCTATGATGCACCACTCTCCCTGATGGGCATATCGTATCTTGGCAAAAACTCTCCTTGGCTCCGGCACCCCCTCCACACTCATGTAATTGATATGATCACAGCTAAGCTCCGAGCTGAACACATCCTCCGCCTCACCTATGACCACTTCATCCGTATTGGGCCTTATCTTAGTTACAAATACCTGATGTCCCATGGCAAGTCCCAGACCTTTGCGCTGTCCCACAGTATAGTGAGTGATTCCCTTATGTTCTCCAAGTACCGTTCCGTCCGAAGTAACGAAATTACCCGGCCCCGGAACTCTGTCTGGTACCTCTCTTTCAATAAAGCCTGCATAATCCCCATCCGGCACAAAACAGATATCCTGACTGTCAGGTTTATGGGCCACAGGCAGATTGTTCTTTATGGCTATTTCCCGAATCTCCTCTTTATGATATTCCCCCACCGGCATCAGTGTGTGAGAAAGCTGATACTGGGTCAGATTATAAAGAGCATACGTCTGATCTTTTCTGGCTGTTATGGAATTACGTATGGCAAATCTCCCGTTTGGAAGCTGCATGATCCTGGCGTAATGCCCTGTTGCGATATAATCTGCTCCGATCTCCATGCTTCTTTTCAGCAGGGACTCCCATTTTACATATCGGTTACAGGCAATGCAGGGATTGGGAGTTCTTCCCGCAAGATATTCCTCCACAAAATAATCCATTACATTGCATCTGAATTCTTTCTTAAAATTCATGACATAATAAGGGATATCAAGTACCTGCGCCACTCTTCTGGCATCCTCCACTGCAGAAAGGCCGCAGCATCCGCCATGCTCTTCCACGATCTCATCTTCCTCGTCCTGCCAGATCTGCATGGTGACGCCGATCACATCATATCCCTGTTCCTTAAGAAGAAGGGCAGCTACAGATGAATCTACGCCGCCCGACATTCCTACTACTACTTTTTTTTTCATAGTTCAAATTCCTTTTAGTATTCTTCCTCCACTGCTTCTTCTCCCTCATGAATATCCGATTTGGGTTTTTCCAGACCTTCTATGGTGATATGTTTTTTTTCTGCATAATCCCACAAAGCTGCATGAATCGCTTCCTCTGCCAAAAGTGAGCAGTGTACCTTCACAGGCGGCAGTCCGTCAAGCGCTTCCATAACTGCCTTATTAGTCACCTGCATGGCTTCCTGTATGGTCTTGCCTTTTACAAGCTCTGTTGCCATACTGCTGGTAGCAACCGCTGCCCCGCATCCAAAAGTCTTGAACTTACAGTCCCTGATGATCTGATCTTCATCAATATCCAGATAAATACGCATGATGTCGCCGCACTTGGCATTGCCGACAGTCCCCACTCCGCTTGCGTCTTCTATTTCCCCTACATTTCTGGGATTATTAAAATGATCCATTACCTTTTCACTGTACATATGCGCCGCTCCTTTATTTACTCTTTTTAACAAAATCCTCATACAGAGGAGACATCTTCCTTAATTTTGCTACAATTTCTTTTATACTGTCAACTGCATAATCGAGTTCTTCTCTGGTGTTTTCTTCACTTAAAGTAAGCCTTAAAGAGCCATGTGCAATTTCATGGGGAAGCCCTATCGCAAGCATTACATGGGAAGGATCCAGTGAACCTGACGTACAGGCTGAACCGCTTGAAGCACAGATTCCTTTCATATCCAGCATGATAAGAAGGGATTCTCCTTCTATGAACCGGAAACTAAAGTTCACATTATTGGGAAGCCGCTTTGCCCGGTCACCATTTAATCTGCAATAAGGTATTTCTTCCGAAATCCGTCTGATCAGATAATCCCGAAGCTCTGTTTCCCTGGCCATGCGCTCTTCCATAGAAGCGACTGCTTTATCAACTGCCGCACCAAAACCTGCGATACCGGGTATGTTCTCCGTTCCGGCACGCCGGCCTCTTTCCTGCTGTCCGCCATGAATGAAGGAACGGATCTTGATTCCTTTTCTGATATAAAGGAAACCGATTCCTTTAGGCCCGTTTATTTTATGTGCGCTTGCCGAAAGCATGTCAATATGATACTCATCCACATTAATGGGAACATGGCAGTATGCCTGTACTGCATCTGTATGAAACAGGATACCGCGTTCTTTTGCAATTTCTCCGATTTCTTTGATGGGCTGTATGGTTCCGATCTCATTGTTGGCAAACATAACAGAAATCAGAATCGTATCCGGGCGAATGGCTTTTTTAAGCTCATCCAGTTTCAGGATTCCGTTCTCATCCACACCTACATAAGTGATCTCAAACCCTCTTTTTTGTAAATATTCACAGGTATGCAAAACAGCATGATGCTCTATTTTAGAAGTAATAATATGTTTTCCCTTATCGGCATAAGCTTCAGCCGTTGCCACCAAAGCCCAGTTATCCGCTTCAGATCCTCCGCCGGTAAAATAGATCTCCTGAGGCGCTGCACCAATACTACGGGCAATGGTCTCACGTACCTCTGTCATGGCCTTTTTACTCTCTGTACCCAGAGAATAAATACTGCTGGCATTGCCGTAATGCTCCGCTAAAAACGGAAGCATGGCATCTACTGCCTCTTTTGACATGCGGGTAGTAGCTGCATTATCAAGATATATTATTTTATCCATAATTGTTACTCATTCCTTCCAACCACTTTTCCCTAGTAAACAACTAGGTTTTCTATGCCTCAATATACCATGTATAAGCTGTTCTGTCAATGTTGCCGACCGCATATATTTATCAATAACAACCAACATCTGGTGTTTCTATGCAGCGACTTAATCACAAAAATCCTCTCATTACAGGAACCATCATTTTGACTCTTACCGGCTTTGCAAGCCGCTTTATCGGATTTTTTTACCGCATCTTCCTCTCCCGGGTCTTTGGTGCAGAGGGCATGGGTATCTATCAATTAACTTCTCCCGTGTTAGCCCTTACCTTTTCCCTGACTGCCGCCGGTATGCAGACTGCCATTTCCAAATTTGTAGCCAGAGAAACTGTTACCAAAGACTATCGTTATTCTTTTACCCATCTGCTCTCAGGCTTTTTGATCGCTATGGCAGTTTCTGTGCTGTGCACCCTGGGTATCTATTGTTATGCGGATGAAATCGCTGCTTACTTTTTGCTGGAAGAGCGGACTGCGCCACTGCTTAGAATTATATCTTTATCCATTCCCATGGCCACCGTGCATTCCTGTATCAACGGTTATTTTTACGGCATAAAGAAAACTGCGGTTCCTTCTCTCTGCCAGCTTTCCGAACAGCTGGTGCGGGTGGGAAGTGTCTATGCCATTTATTACTTTTGCCTGCAGAGGGGAATGGTCCCTACCATCAGCTTTGCGGTAGTAGGCCTTGTAATCGGAGAAAGTGCCTCCATGATCGTATCCCTGATCGCCATTAAAGCCCATTTCGAACACGTACTTCCCGGGAATTACTCTCTCCTTCCTATCAGCCTGAAAGAACTGTCCTCAGCTTCCTCCCGGCTGTTAAACCTGGCTGTTCCCTTTTCTCTAAACAGGGTCATCATTAATTTTCTGATGAGCGTGGAATCCATTTTTATTCCAAACAAACTGATGATTTACGGATATGGCCATGCGGCCGCCCTAAGTGCATATGGCGTACTGACCGGTATGGCCCTGCCTCTTATTCTTTTCCCAAACGCCATCACCGGCTCTATCTGTGTTCTTCTCCTTCCCGCTGTCTCCGAGGCAGATGCGGCAGGCAATAAAAAGGCCATTGCAAAAGCAGTTCACAAATCCATACAATACGGCTTTTTCTTAGGCATTATATTTACTTCCGTATTTTTTGTTTTCGGTCGTTTCCTGGGAAAACTTCTGTATCAGAACGAAACAGCAGGCAATTTTATTATGATTCTGGGATTTCTATGCCCCATGATGTACATTGCAAGTACTCTTAACAGTATCCTAAACGGTCTTGGCAAGACCGGACTTACATTTGCATACAGCATGGTCAGTCTTATCGTACGTCTTGGCTTCGTATTCTTCCTGATACCAATATTTGGGATCAACGGTTATCTGTGGGGATTACTTATCAGCCAGCTGGTCCAGACTCTGCTGTGTTTATATGCGGTAAAACAGTATTATTAAGTAATATTTCATAATCGGAGCGAACTGTGTTACTTTTCACGGGTATGGGAAATAAGGAATTTGGCGTTGCAAGCTTGCTTGCGAAACGTCAAATTCCTTATTTCCCAATACCCTGAAAGGGGTAACCGCTAAGCAGCGAGAAACATAAGCCCTTGCAAAGGGCAACATACGCCAAAGGCGTATGGTTTCGCAGCTGGTTGTGCGATTACCCGTGAAAAGTAACCGAACTGCTGCACCTTTTTAAATAATTCATAAATTTTCCTATGCTTTTGTGGAAAAACCGTTATAATGAAAACAGGGTTATATAAAAGAATGTTAGGAGGTATTTCCATGAAAGTATTATTTATTGGAGGAACGGGTACTATTAGTATGGCGATCTCCCGGCTTTTACTAGCTGAGGGACATACCCTTTATCTGATCAACAGAGGCTCACGGAATACAGGTCTGTCAGGAGACCTCATTGAATTAAAAGCAGATATCAACGATGAAGAAGCTATATCTGCACTGATCAAGGATCTGTCCTTTGATGTAGTAGCTGATTTTATTGCCTTTACTCCTGCCCAGCTTGAAAGAGATCACAGGCTGTTTAGGGGCAAAACGAAACAGTTTATCTATATCAGCTCCGCTTCTGCTTATCAGAAACCACTCTCTGACTACAGGATCAATGAGGGTACTCCTCTTGCCAATCCTTACTGGGAATATTCCAGAAACAAGATTGCCGGAGAAGAATATCTTATGAAGTTATACAGGGAAGAAGGATTTCCTGTTACTATTGTCCGTCCCAGCCACACTTATGATGAACGTTCCGTTCCTCTGGGCGCCCATGGGAATAACGGAAGCTATACTACACTAAAGCGTATGCTTGAAGGTAAGCCCGTTATTATTCACGGAGACGGTACTTCTCTCTGGACACTGACGCATAATTCCGACTTTGCCAAAGGCTTCACAGGGCTTATGGGCAATGTACATGCTATCGGCGAAGCTGTACAGATCACTTCCGATGAATCTCTGACCTGGAATCAGATTTATGAAATCGTAGCAGATGCTCTCGGCGTAAAGCTGAATGCTGTCCACGTTTCATCGGAATTTCTGGATGCCTGCAGTGATTATGATTTTGCAGGAAGCCTTCTCGGTGACAAGGCCAATACTGTGGTCTTTGACAACAGGAAATTAAAAAGACTGGTTCCCGGCTTTACTGCTTCGGTACGTGCCGATCAGGGACTTAAAGCCACAGTGGAATATGTACTGTCCCATCCGGAATGTCAAAAAGAAGACCCTGAATTTGACGCCTGGTGTAACAAAGTTGTATCTGCTCTGGATGAAGCGGTCAGAAAAATCAAAGGGTAATTTCTGTTGCTATATTCCCCCCGAGCAACAAGCCAAGCAGCCGCGCTGGCGCGGATATTGGGTAAGGGTCAAATTTGACGTTTACGATATTTGGCGACTGATGCGAGGGGCGAATACCCGCTGCTCTGCGGAGCTGCAAGTTTGATGCCTCGTCAGCTTGCTGCAGGGTATTTGACTTCACATAATTTATGCCCCGGCGTTGTTCCTTTCGCCGGGGCATTTTTCTGTTTAAAAATTTTTCTGCTTAAAATCCAAGGTATTTGAGAAGTGCTTCACATCCCTCTTCAATATCATCAAAAGTTATGTCGAAATCTCCTGTATACCAGGGATCTGCAATATCTCTGCTGCTGTCAGTAAATTCCAAGAGTTTCTTGATCTTGTGCTCCGGATCTTTTCCTGCAATGCGGAGCATATTCCTGATATTCCACTCATCCATGCCAATCAAATAATCATATTCTTCATAATCCCGTTTGGTCATCTGCACTGCACGATGGGGCACCAAAGGTATTCCCATCTGTCTGAGCTTATTGACAGTTCCGTGGTGAGGCGGATTGCCGGTTTCTTCTCTGCTGGTAGCCGCGGAAAAAATATGGAATCTATCCTGCAGGCCCTTTTCACGTACCATGTAGGTCATGACGCTCTCGGCCATAGTGCTGCGGCAAATGTTGCCGTGGCAGACGAAAAGTATTTTTATCATCTTGATTATATCCTTTCATAAGTCTACAAACCTTGATATTTCAGGCTTTGGGCACTTTTTTCAATTTTGTATTTTGCCCAAAACCTCCGCATTTCTTTGTAATTCTCCGCAAATTCACGGACAGATGGTGTAGTAAGCGGTGCAAAAACATTGTTTGATACATTTCATAATAACTCTTAGCAAATTACCATCACCAATTTGCGACTATTTTTTTGATATCTTGAACGTCAGGAGCATATCCATAATTACATCTAGAAATGCTTTATTAATATCATCTAATATACTTTGTGAATATTCGCTCAACATATACATACTATGCACAAGCAAGCATCTTACAGAATACAAATTTTCAGCCATTCCCGACCCGACCTTTTTGTCATTTTCCTGAAGCAATTTTTTACATTGCTCATCAAGAATATTCTTTTCTCTTTGGGAAATCGAAACATATTCTGCAAACAGCCACTTCACTCTCTGTTTCTCCAAGACCATATTTCCGAGTTCTTCACGTCGATCAAACAAAGACTCAACGCTTTTATTTAACTGATCTACAAATATTTTAAACTTATCCTCAAAAACAGCTGAAATCAAAATTTCTACCACCTGATAATATGTATGAAATCTGGCAAACGCTTCCCGTGTTTTTGGAATTTCTTTTTCAAACATTGTATAAATGTATTTTGTCTGTTGTAACTCTTTAGCTATTGGTTTCAAGTGTATTCTTTTGTCTGGTTTTTCTATTTGAGAGTCCAAATTTCCTCTACCTGACCACGAGTATCCGTATTGATAGAGACTAACAGTATAATGCTCTATATTGAGTGATTCATTTAACCTGGAAATATTGTCATTATCCAATACAAGAATAGTCAAGGAATCATCGTAAAAATCTTCTAAAAATATTTCTGAAGATGTTTCTTTCTCATTTTCACTTTTTATATTGTTCAATAAGAGCCAAGAAGCCACATAAGCATAGCGTAGAAAGAATTTATTAGTTGCATAATCATGTTGATTTGACAATAATGCTTGTAACGGAAATATCCATCCTATTCTCTGTTCGCCTATATATACTTGAAAAATACTATTTTCTGAATAGTCCTCTCTTTCATTATGCAGAAATAAATATTTATATTGCAATGGATCATATTCTGAATCCAAATTCAATTTAGGACAATATTCACACACTATCTTATCCGCAGCATCCTGTAAATAAAAAACATTCTCATCTTTTACATATTGAAGAGAACTACATTTTTCTTCCAAATCTTTAAACTTCAATAACATATCAGTTCACCTGACTATAGTATTTTTTATACCCATTTTCTACTGCAGCTTCTAATCTCAAGTAAGAATCGCTTTCCAAATTAAAAAGTTCTCTAAAAAAATACTGAAAAAACATTCTTTGTGCATTTCCAATTTTTTTAGACGAGCTTTTAATTGTATCTAACTTTAGAAGCATATCCATCATCCATGCATATCCATCATTGTTTTCTTTCAATTTTTCGAGCACATCAACTATATTTTCAAAAGATTTTATAATTTCCAAATCTTTCATCTTACCAGCAGCAGCCCCAAACCCTGTAAGAGCCTGTGAACTTGAGAAAATTTTACTTGCTTTTTTCCCAAAAGGCGATTCCCCAATTTGATATTCCTGCAAATCATCGTCCGTAACTATATGGTTTCCTGTAATTTCTCGTAATGTCGTAAAAACATTAATATAAGTTTCTAAAAATTCTTTAAACAGATCTTCTGAAACATTTTCATCCGACATATGCTCCAGCATTTTCACATTATCCAGTATGTCCTGTCTATCCAATGGCAACTCATTTCGATTCATATAAGAATTGAATCCCTCAATCGCATTTTTGAAAATAAATTCATTTTCATCCGGATCTGCCTTTCCATCCTTATCTGTTACAAGCTTAATTCCGTCGATCTCTGTATCCAACATATTGCTGTATAGCATTTCCAGTTGATGTCTGGCTGACATTGGTGTCTGACCTGTATTTAATGTAAGCATCCGATATAAAATACCGAATTTATTAATTTCTATATAAATTTCCAGCCTTAGTTTATTATCTAAAAATCTCTCATACTCTTTTAGTTCTCGTTCCTTCATTTCCTTGTCTGCATCAATCAGTGTATAAGTTCTTTGTAGTCCGTCTAATATTAGTACGTTTTCACTATTTTCAGTGATATATTCTAATAGTTTCCCTTCATCAGGGGTTTGAATATCAACCACTCCCGTCTTAGTAATCGCCAGTACAAGAGGTGGCATAATACAGCCCTTCTGCAAATCACTCTTTAAAAGTGAGTAAATGGTCTTGGAAGTTTTCACTCGTTTTCTCTGCAATTCATTATTTTCAATGATTTTCTTTGCAAATTTCAAGTATTCTCTAAATGTGCTCTCTACATACAAGTTCCAACTGTTAATTCTTTGATCATATATTTTTGACATTATTTTCATTTCCGTTCCTCTTTTCAAATAGTATAATTACAAATTCTCTTCTTTATTCATTGTATACAACCGGACTTTTAATTAGTTCAAACTGATTTTTCTGGAGTTCTACTGTTTTCTGCTTCATTTCTTCAATTACAGCTTCTTTTTTCGGTGCTTGAAGCAGCCTATAATAATATTGCGTACTGATATTACAATCTAAGGTTCTTGAACTCCAACTCTCATCAACGGCCTCTTTCATATACCAATAGCGTGCATCTTCATCTGCAACACGAAGAAGACTCCTAATATGTGTCCAGTTAAGATTATGAACGCATGCGTTCACAATCTGCTCATCTGGAAAGCATTGATAAAACTTGATGTAATAGTACGAGTTTCTTTTAGAATAATTTTTACCAAACTCTTTTGTCAAATCTTCTGCCAATGCCGAAATTAAGCCTCTACCGTACTCTGCAAGTTCACTGACGCCCAGTTCCTGCTCTACAATTCGTTTACCAATATTCCAATAAGTAAATAGCATTGCCTTACTGGAAGCACTATAGGCTGCTTCCTGTCCAGAAGAAATAATACTTTTAATTTCTGTAATAACTGATTGGTATGGTGTCAAATGATTTTTCATCATATCACCTCAAATTTCCTATGATAATTATATTTTAACTTACCTTTCCTGTCACATCAAGGCTCTTTCGAAAATGGTGTAGTAATGGTGTAGCAAGTGCCTTATCGAGCCGTGAAAACATTGATTTCATAGGCTTTTCCAGAACATTTCAAGATATTGCCGTGGCACACAAANAGTATNTTTATCATAACGCTAAAACTCCTTTATTTTTTNAGGTTTATAAGNCTTTCATTCNTTCGTNNTTTCGTGTATTTTNCTTATNNNGTCACGTNTTTNCTTANATTNTTTCTGCAAAAGTGGTAAAATAAGTGGTAAGAATGATGGTAAATTTNTAGGTTTTACCATTATNCTTTTGCTTNTTGAATCCCTTGNNGAAATCCTTTATTCGCCTACAACANGTTATAACTCNCTCTCTTTTATCCTTTTATCTCAAATAAGGCACCAANACATCATCAAACTTCTTNCTCCACTCTGCGTGNAACTTTGCCATCTGAAGCCAATCTGCCTCATTCTCAATACTTACGCCATTAAGCTGATATGATATCTTTGATGATTTACTATCGTCTGCTCGATTCCAAATNAAAGNTGCCCCAANCTTTTCCTCTATTACGTTCTTATGACGAANAAGGATATCNTAGGCTTTTTTGTTTTCTTCTTTTTCANNTTTNCCGAGATTTAANTCAACCCTTGCCGNATCATAATTTGCAATGCAGTTNATACTAAAGCCTCTANTTCCNAGAAAACCACTAACCCAATTTCCCTTTGACGGGTTTACATTACAAAAANNACCNCCTTCACCATGCACTTCCTTNATAATNGGCAAAGCATATGTCCAATATTTTCTGCGGAGNTTATGCCTTATCGCCTCTTCACCTTCTNTATTTTCNTTCTCATCACGTAAAAAGAACACTAAATCTGTCGGATCCGCATCGTACAGTTTAAANACTCTATTTAATACCGATAATTTNCTCTGCGTATTCGTATATGTCATAACATAAATACCATCACCAATTTCAACGCANTTAGAAAAATCTGTTTTATTCATNCTAAAATGCACTGCAACATTNTCATCTGTAGAAAGNGCTAATTTTGTTATGATATTTTTATCTTCTGCATAAAGAATCCGAAGAACTTTCTGGAACATTTCCACCCAGCTTGTAACTGGCTGTTCCATGTTTTTATAGCTNAAGCGAATGATNTTNCTTCCGCTAAGTGTTAAATCATCATCGAGCGTACATGAATCAAGCTGCCTTTCCTCTGGCTTATACTCTGTTGATGGAGCTGCCCAGATNTCCAATGCACGTTTCGTGAGGTNCTGGCTTCGTTCCTCAATTTCAGGAAGCGTCCATTTANCTTTTTTCGCTATGTANGNATTCATNCGAATACCACTATCCTNAAAACCATTTNCCATGGTTTTCTTTTCCTCNAATGTGCTATTACTGTATTTCGAATTATATGCAGTCAATGTCAAATTTGCAATTCTGTGTAACCATATNTCATGGATCTGTTCNTAATCATCCCCAAGTGCTTTNGCCCATGCNGGAGTCAGATGCTGNGGCATNATATGTTCGACAGAATATTCACCGTCATCACAATGCCTATAAATATCCTTATCTTCTNCTGTGTCANAATTCTCAAGTCTCTCCATAATATAAATCTTATTCTTACTATTCATCTGATAAATCTGTCTCTCTGCAAAAGCTNCAGAAAANTCATTATCNTCAGGAAANCGGGCACGTTCTTTTTTAAACTGAAGCGCATATTTAAATTTCTCTACATANTCATTCTCAGTTCCATCATATCTNACAATTTCCCGATGCAGNTGTAAAAATATTTTATTCAAAGCATTCGTCGGCAAGTCGCATATTGTCCTTCTAAACAGGTAATTCTCGGTCATCAGNAACACATCTGTCATCTGNGTNATCTCTATCTTGTCTTCATCATATAACCGCAGCACTTCAAGAAAAAACGGTCTCGTAACCGTTGTCTCTAACCTNTTTAATCTGTAAATACAGGCATTCAATGTTTTGCTCTTTGTGCCNCCGTCCAAAAGAATTTTATATCGCTTTGCATAGTCCAAAAGTTCTTTTAACAAAGCCTCTGCTTCTAATGATNACATTTCTACATATTCTTTNAAATTGATATATATCTTCCTCTGAGATGGAATGGNCATCTGTTTGATNCTCAAATAGTCGCGAATGAATGAACTCACATCATACTTAGTGCATTCTTCTATACGATTCCANTATTTATCATAGTACTCTTCTTGNTCTTTTGCCGGAAGNCCCATCAGAATAAAATTACGAATTTTATCACCTTCACTCAAATCCAANCCAGTAGAATTCAGGCTTTCAAATATAAGTTGAGGATTGTCGTCGNNATTCAATGTTATATTGATAATTTCCANACTGCAGATAGCATCAAANAGCTGATCTATTGTAATTTCCTGTTTTTGNATTCTATCATAGAAATAGTTNTAATTCATGGTCAGATTTGAATCTCTTATATACTCATCAGCATCATCAAAAAGTTTNCAGAAAGCTNTTTGNTCATTCTTNACCGGTTTTANCTTTATACGTGTATCCTGCGGTTGATATTTATCAACCAAAAAATCTTCATAAATCTGTTTTCCAAGTGANTCATCNTCGGATANAATCACACCGTNAGAAATCAAGTTATACATTGCAAGAAAAAGCAATGATACAGTTGTCAANCGCTGTTGTCCATCAATAACGAGAAATTCCGTATTTCTCCCGGATGGCACATATACCGATACAAGACTTCCAAAAAAATGGCTTCTTCTGTTATTCTTAATTACNTTAATAAGATCATCNNAAAGTTGTTTNCAGTTATCCATTTTCCANTCATAATTACGTTGGTATACAGGNATAATGAANCGTTTCTTTGAACCTTCCATATATTCTATTAATCTNCATTCNGANCCTTTCATNNAAAATCCGCCTCCATTGTTNCTGAAAATTTTATTGAAATTTCTATCAAATCATTNATTACGCTGCNGCATTGGCATTAATTGTATCTATAACCTTCCTAATTCCCATCCACACCGTCAAATCAGTGAATATCTCAACAATACTTCCCTGATCCGTAAATGGTGANTCCTGAAGCACAGAAAGATCNTTCATCANTCCGTTATGNACNATGTATTCTACTATNTGATTNACAAAGTAAATCTGTCTGCTATCAANACTTACATTTGTTAAGTACTCNGAAAATGCTTCCTTTGCAGCATTCATATCNAGACCAACAATCTCACGTACAAATTCACCAAGNGGNTTGGTTCCAAATTCNTGTTCATAATCTTGCTTAGTNCCTACTTCTTTCCAAAGCATTTCTTCCAATGATGCAATATCAGTGCTTGTCAANGGCTGGTTAGTCTTAAGNTTGGCAATTGCAATATTNTCCTGATGCTGCCTGATATAATACTCCGCCTTTGCCTTGTATTTTTTTAACTCGTCATTTTCAAGNTCAGATTCCTTCCACTCTGTCGAAAGCAATTCATCGGTGAAATTTGTTACATATTTGATAGTNCCTTTAGGAATATACTTCATCAAATCACGCAATTTTTCTCTGATTTCTTCAAATTCATTAATGCCNGCATTATCNACATAATCTGTATTAAGAATCANATTAATAAGATCAGACTGCGCCTGAATCTCTGGAATATTNGCAACACTTGCTATTCCTGCCACCTTTTTATATAANTCNCTTCTTGCTTTTGTATATTTCTTTCCTATTAAGTATGCCAGTTCAATGCCATACATAAGGGCATCAAAACGCACTGCACTTGCTTCATCTCCATCNGGAAGAATAAGAGGCGCAACTTCTTCACGCACAATTAGCGTATCCTCGTACGTAAGCGCCTGATAATTAGATTCTATNGAATATAAATCAACATATTTCAAGTGCTGACGCACAGCAAAATTATCCCTTGGCAGCTCCTGTACCTTTTCACTCATTTGCTTAACTAACGCGTTTCTGTATGCANTCANTCGNTCAATCTGATATTCAAGGTCTTGTAACTTATATGTAATCTCAAATTTAAGATTAAAAATTGCACCTTGAAGAGCAATCATATTAGCGGTTGCTTTTCCTTTGTTCATACGGAAGAATTCAAAATTTCCACAAAAATCAAAAATGTAAAACTTNTGCTTATCTTCACCATCAAGTAATCCTGGACAAAGTCGCGTACCTCTTCCAATCATCTGCCAAAATTTAGCTTTACTCATAACCTTCTTGAAAAATACAAGATTTAACACNTCCGGTACGTCTATACCNGTATCNAGCATATCAACTGANATGGCAATCTGCGGCATCTTTNTTGAATCNGAAAATTCATCGATTGCGCTCTGTGCATAGGTCATGTAATTATCAATAACTTTTGCANAATTNGGTAAATGAGGATATTCCTTATTNAACACCTCTAATATCTTTTCGGCATGNTCATGATTCTTAGCAAAAATAATTGTCTTTCCAAGTTTCTGACCGTAGTCTATCTTAATTCCATCTGTCATCAAAATATTCAGNACNTGCTTAATGGTGTCCTCATTNAATATCCANGTATTAAGTGCAGATGAACCTATAGCATCNGGCAAATTACCNTNCTCATCTTCAAAGGTTTCCTCGTACGCTACCTTNTCCTCTTCTGACAATTCATCATANACAATNCCCTGCTCTATGAATTTAAGCCTCGATTCTACAGAAACATANTCTACCAGATANCCATCTTTTACNGCCTGAGCCAAGTCATATCCATAGGTNGGCACTCCATTGTCTAATTCAAATATTTCATAAGTNTTCTTATCAATNTCATCTTTTGGCGTCGCNGTAAGTCCTACAAGCGGGGCATCAAAATATGTAAAGATATTTCTNTACTTATTGTAAATAGATCTATGNGCNTCATCGCANATTACAAGGTCAAAATGTCCNCACGTAAAGAGTTTTCCTTCNTCATCATTTACTGTGTCAATACAGTGAATCATAGTCTGATAAGTAGANAAAACACAATGTGCATTGTAATTATCNTTTTCTTCCACAAGNTTTGTNCAAGAAAGNTTTGGGAGCATATTCACAAAGCTTCTCTTCGCCTGTGTAACAAGCGAATTTCTGTCTGCTAANAATAGAATATTCTTTACCCAGCCTGCTTTCAAAAGAATATCACACAAAGCAANCACNGTTCTTGTCTTNCCCGAACCGGTNGCCATAACAANCAAGGCTTTTCTTCGATTTTTNTCATCAAAGCTATTACANACAGNCTTAATTGCTGATTCCTGATAATAACGGNCTGCAATATCTTTATTCACNGTAACATGCTTAAGGCTTGTCCTCATAGTTAATAAATTAAACCACTTCTCCAAGTCCCTCTTTGAATATATGANTGCNCATTTNCTCTCCGGATACTGACCATCAATAATATGTGTTTCAAACCCGTTAGTCAGAAAAATAACNGGTCTTCTTTTATATTTCTGCTCCAACAAGTCAGCATATAATTTNGCCTGATGTCTGCCTTTTGAAACATCCACGCANGTACGNTTTGCCTCTATTAATGCAAGNGGNCGATGNGTATCGTCATAAAGAACATAATCCGCATAACCCACTTCGGATTTATTAGGCATNCCCGGAAGTTCAACCTCATTCATCCANTCCTTNCCTTCCGTCCAGCCAGCATCCATAAGCATTGAATCAATGTATAATTTTCNGGTNTNATACTCCGAAAGATCAAGCGGTTTNGGTACATACGTATGCTGTTGTTCCTGNCTNCGAACAGATANTTCCTCTTTCAAAGAAGCATTTTCNGCAATCAGCTTTTGTAAATCAATCTCCTTCTGCGCAGACTTTTCCTGTTCTCTTGTCAATTCNTCTTTTATAGCATTGGCAGCTTCTTTTGACTCTTTGGCTTTCTCAANTCTTGCNGTAATAGTNCCTTTATCAAAAGTTCTTTCCTCATACTGATCCGAGTAACAANATGCAATGTAATCAAGATAAATAAACAGATTTTCCAGNCANAGCATTGCTTCGTCTCTTCCAAGCCTCTTATTACTATGCGCCNCATTATTACCNCATCTGCGAATATAATCCATTCTTTTCCAAAGATCNGGACCTATAATTTGTCTGTATTCTTCTGCATTCATCAGACTCTGCAAATTATCCTGATANGGCNTTTCAAGCTCTGCATCAACTGAATACATCCATTTAACNGCAAATTCCATCGCCCGGCGGCTATTAATAATGCTGGCTTCCGGATCCANAAGNATAATCTTTTCGGCAGAAATNGCAACATCTGCAAATGTGGCGAATTTTANTTCGGTTTTNAGATAATCNAAATTTGTTATCATCCAAATCACCTCTCTTTACAGGCTTTTGAAATCTATCATTTTCTTTATGNCTTNTTATATATCCNACAATAATATTTTAAATNAAACTTGCATAGNTGATNCCATTTTTTTGTNCATCAGNTTTCAATTTGTCGNNNTGGNGGACGAANGCTAAATATTCATTTTGCATCTCCAAAGGCGGAACCAAAATATTTAAAGATTTTATCGCTTCAAAATTGAGTCCAGCTTTTACACCATTCTGATTCTTGCTTTCAAATTGCCTTTTGCCCCCATCAGTTTCAAGAAAATGAGATATATACAGCGGATTAACTTTCTTCTGATCTAAGCGCACTAAAGATAAATGCTGATTAATATATGCTCCTTTATCTGCTATCTCTTTATCAACAACTCCCGTCCTACCCAAATCTGCTGTTATACTAATTAACAAATCTCCCGTTTTTACCTTTGTTCTTTCTGCCTCCTTATTATCTGGTGCATTTATGTATTGAATCTCATTAAGTGAAATATGATTATTTTTAACATTTTTTATTGTTATGAACAACTCATTTTCTTCATCAACAAAATATTTGGCCCAACCTCGTGATCCTGATGTAAGAAATTCAATGTACTCGTCTAAACGATGTTCTTCCCAATTCAAGGAATTAGTTACTGTATCCCCGAACATCTCCACAAATCTGGATTTGATTAATTTATCACATCTCGTTATCTGTTCTTTTAAATTATCAAGTATTTCAGATACTTTATTTAGTATAGTAACAATTTCTCTCTGCATATGCATTGGACACACATTTATTTTCATTTGCGAAAGCGTTGCTTTATTTAAAGTTTTTCCCATTACCGCCTTATTTGTTCCTACACTCCAATCTTTTTGTCTAAACAAGTAATAGATATACTCTGGCAATAATTCTATAACTTGCTTATCATTGAATGCCATTATTGCCTCATTGGAATATATCTCTTCCTTTGTAATAGCAACTTTCCCTATAGAAAGTTTGAAACTCATAATAACTGTATTGGCAGGTATTATTCTTATTCCGCTTTCTGCAACAGCAATATCAGAAAGGTATTCTTTTGTTTCATATATATACTTCCCTGACTGAGATAAATCACCTATTGATATCCACTTATTATCATTCGTATTCCAATAATTAGGAACATTTCTCGACGGTGTCTTTCCCATTTGTAAATCAAACAATTCTTCAAGACTATATAACATCTCATCATCCCCACAAATCCGAATCTGCATATCAAGCTATATACTTCCTGTGGGATGATTTCACATTACTTTGATTAACCATTGCGTACTGCATCGTGGTATCTATCTGCTGATGTCCAAGTAATTTCTGTACTTGCTCAATAGGCATTCCTTTATCTATTGCCCTTGTTGCCATTGTTCGGCGAAACTTATGAGGATGGATATTACATATACCCAATTGTCTTCCTAATTCTCTAAGTCTTATTTCTACACCACTAATCCGCAACCTTTCATAAGGTGAGTTCAAGGAAACAAACAACGCCGGATTATCATCATTTCTCGTTTCAAGATATTTTTGGATATGCAACTTGGTTCTTGCATCAAAATACACCTTGCGTTCCTTATCGCCCTTGCCAAAAACAATACATTCTCTTTCTTCAAAGTTCAGATCTGCAATATCCAGATTTACTAACTCCCCAACCCTGATGCCAGTAGATGCGAGTATATCTATCATCGCCAAGTCTCGTATTTCACAGCATCCGTCACGCAATACTTCCATATTTTCATCAGAAATTGTCTCTTTCACAACCTTCTTTGTCTTAATCTTATGTATTCTCCGTATAGGACTTTTTAATATATAATCCTCTTCTTCTAGCCATGAGAAGAAACTTGACAGATTTCGGCGAACGTTATCTATCGTAACCTTACCACAATTATTGACTCTCTGATATTGTGATAGATAATCCCTTAACATTTCTGTAGTCATCTGCCGCACTGGCGTTTTTATCTTATCCAGCATCGTTTTTATGGTACTTCTGTAATATTCTATTGTTCTTTCGGAGCAGCCTTCTATTCTTTTTGCTGTTAAAAACATATCCAGATACGCATTATTATCGTTCTCTTCCTTCTTTGCCTGCTGTGTAACCAGCCTTTCAATAAGTACTTCCTGTAATTTTTTCATCTGGGCAACATTAAGAACCTCAGACATATCATTAATAATGTTATAAATCTGGTTATCCATCCTACAATACTCCTTTTTGATTACCAGTATATCAAATGGAAAACACATTATATATCACATTAGTTATCCTGAATCAGTCTTTCCAGTTGTTCCTTTAATGCAATGAAATCCGTATAGGCTGTATTATAAACATCTTCCATTCTTAATGTTTGATATTTATGCGCTGCAATATCCCGCATCCCTGCTATAGCTTTCCATGGTATTTGGGGATATTCTCTCCTTGTATCATCAGTAATACTCTTTATTAATTCTCCAATATTAATGACCGTCATACTGACAGCTCTTTTCAGTTTCTCGTCATTTACAAATTCCTCTAAAGTAGTTATACCTAACATATCATGAGCAATATTAATTTCCGAAATCACCTTACGAAGAATTATTTCATCTCTATGCTGCATACAATTCAACCACCTTACCAATTTCAATCAAATCAGATTCCACAATTGGACCATGCACAATATCTACGCCCACTTTCAAAATCTCCTCAAGTTTTAGTTTTATTATTGACAACGTGAGTAACGAAATCGGTATTGAAAACTCCATAATCAAATCCACATCGCTGTCTTCACGTTCCGTACCTGCCGCTCTTGACCCAAAAAGAGTAATCCTTTTAATAGGGTAGTCATTTACAATCGTTAATACATTACTTTTCAACATTTCTATTGTCATGAACCTTCTCCTTTTATTTTCCAATCAATACCGTCCCATCAAAAGTATTCCCTTCTCTGAACTCAGTAACCATTTATCCAAAATATTGTTGCATAAGACTATCAAACAAAAGTTGTGTTTTTTCCAAATTCCCCTGTACCTCAACTTTCAATTTGTCGACTTGGTGGACGAAAGAACAATACTGTTTTTGAAGTTCTATTGGTGGGCAAATAAATCTGACCGACTTTACTTCACTCATAGATGGCATATTGGGAATTCCACTCCCCCTGCTAAACCCAAATAATACTTCCTGTATCTCATCACTTCTAAATTGATTTATGAAAAATGTATTCATCATAATTGATTGATCTAATGTCAATTTAAGTAATGCCTGATTTATGATTCCTTCTTTAGCCCCCTGTGGAACTTCTGCTATTCGTCCAAGTGTTACTCCTGAGCAACTAACAAGCAAATCACCAGGAACAACCTTAAATCCAATCATATCCTCATATTTTTCTTTTGTAATATAATATTTTTCATACTGAAAATCGTCGTGAATAGCATGTCGCTGTTCATAAACTAGATAACCATGCTCAACGAAATCATCTTTCTTCAAAGCTCCACCAAATGGACCACGTTTAATAGCGTTTTTGTCTTCTATTACAATTTGTGAAAGCGTTTTGGTTTCAAAACGCTCTTCATATATGTTTCCAAAAAGTTCGACAAATCTGGATTTGATACTTTCATCTAATCTGCTTATCTGTTCGTATTCTAATTTAATTACTCCTTTTAATTTTTCTAATATCTCAACAACCTTTTTTTGAACTTCAACACTTGGCAATTCCATTACCGCTTCCGTTAAATTGCTGAGCTTAATATATTTTATAACCCCACCTATAGACTGGTTACGAAGTTCCTCTATATATCCTTCCATAAAATAGTAAAGATATGGCATATAAAGTTTACCACTTCCATTGCTCTCAATAATGTATGTTCTTTGGTATGCATCAAATTTACCATTATAATATTTTACGTTCAAATCACCGTTTCCAGCCACTAAAACACATTCACACTCATATGAATACGTCGATATCTTTAATGGTTCTTTTGAGCAAGTAAAAAAGGGATATTTTCCAGCTTCTGATGCAGCATTGGCATCTAATTTTCCAGTTCGTATCTTAGTTAATTCTCCAATTTTCACTTTTTCCATTTATCATTCATCCCCACAAATCCGAATCTG
>JAAVBZ010000008.1 GCA_014803415.1 Lachnospiraceae bacterium | reverse complement strand
TATGCCTGCGTTAAAGGATAGGATTTGATAGAATCTGAAGTGAAAAGTTAAGGTGGAACCGTGCTAAGTGCACCCTTAAGGCTATATGATCATGGCCTTATGGGTGCTTTTCTTATGTTATTGATGGTACTTTATCACAACTTATTTTTTTTGTCAATTCGTCTGTTAACCAGAATGGCACGCTATCTGCTTCTTAAACTGCAATCCAGTATCTTTTCATTTTGCATCCGTCAACATCTATGGTTTTCTCATAAACTCCACCATTAGCAAGTATTGTTTTTTCACTGGCTGCATTCTTAACATCACAAGTAATAAGAAGTTTTTCTATTCCCATTGATTTTGCATTTTGTATATTTAAACGGAGCATTTCCTTTGCATAACCTTTGCCTCGTTCAGAAGGACGCACTGAATACCCGCAATGTCCTCCCCATGTTCCAAGAATAGGATGATTTATATGATGACGCAAATCGATCACACCTACAACTTTGTCATCTCTCTTGCGGATGGCTAAGTACATATGCGAAGGAACTGTTGTTCCTGCCTCGCCACACGTTTCTTCACTTTTTCTAAGTTCACATATTTTGATCCATTCTTCAGCAGACTTACTTACATCAAGCGAAATACAACCTGCAAACTGGTCTTCACTTTCTGCGTCACACTCTAAAATTTCCTGGCGGAATTTCCATATTTCATCCACATATTTCTTTTGAGGCTCTATTAATGCAATTTCTTCCATTCTAATATCTCCATAAATTTTGTTTATCCGCTTTGCACAACTTATTGATAAACTGCAATCTATGCCAAACATATTGTTCTTGCGTAATTATCTTCCGAATCTTCAACGATTTTGATCTTTCCAGTTTGAATAAAGTAATCTATCCTTTTTGCATACCACCAGTCTCCTACTCCAAGCTGATCGTCTCCAAGGATATTGCCAATCAATTTTCCTTCTTTTATCGGCTTTGGGGTAATTCTTTTCCAAATCAGAAAATCATAAAAGTCTTCCGCCACTCCTATCAATTTACCATTGACGACTGCCCGCAAAGGACTGTTGTCTTCTTGCAGAATGCCCCATAATGCAGCATACATCCGAATTTCTTCCCCAGATAATTTCTTTTCATAGCTTAAAAAGTAAGCAAATTCTTCTGCGGCGATCTCACCCCAATTTTTATTAGAAATGACAGAATTATCAGACCGGATTCTATATTCAGGTAATTTTACGACACTTATCTCATTCTGGTATTTTTGAAAACTGGCGCAAAAATGATAAAATCCACACCTTGAATACGGTGCATCGCTATACCACACTCTGATTGCTTCCCCATCTTCCAAATATGCCCCAAGGCGCTCCATTTCAGTACAATAGTAATCAAATAACTGCATTAACTTAGTATCTATTTTCTCATCATTTCCCCACTGCTCCCGTTTATACATGGTATAAATCAGTTGTTTACGGTACTCACTGCTTGCATCCTCCCTGATATCGCCAATGTCCAATAAGAAACCGAGGCATATAACCTCTTTTGCTGTTCCCTTGATCCAGCCGTAATTTTCCCTTTCTGGCGGTTTCTTTTTTCCGGCTGTCCATACAGACGTGGGACCATCATCTTTTCTTGTAATGACGGTATTTTTTGCAACCTTCATTGATTCCGCTTCATTTTCTCCAAATAATACTTCTATCATAATGCAGCTCCTTAATTTGATATAACGCCACTATAATTGTATTTTCAAGCCGTCATAAGCAAAATGTGTGAAGTTCAATTTTTTCTCCAATTCTCTATAATCGTCATATGATTTTCCCCAGTCCTCCTCCAAATGTGTAATAATAACTTCTTTGATACCATACTGCTTTCGTATGGCCTCAATTTCATCTAAAGTAAATAATTCTTTTCTCAGCGGGTTATCTTCATTTAATACAAAATCGTCTTTTAATACGTCCCCAACAATTGTATTACCAATAATCAAAACATCAGCATCATGAAATTTCTCTGATTTAGGAAACGGCTTTACATCGCATGGGGCATAAATTATTTTCTTATTGTTAGAAGAAATAAGAAATATCGCCACATGCTCTTGTTCATCTACCGGAACCAGCTCAACCAAAACATTATCTTTTTTGAAAACACGAATTTCTTTTGTACATACAAGACCTTTTAATTCATAATAATTTATAAATGAACCATACTTTGTACCTTGCTTTTTAATATCTTCGAGAATGGCAGGTAAAGAAGCAATTTCTATCGGATTATCCGGTTTCTTTCCCAGCGAATCGGCGAGCCAATCCATTTTCAATTGTTCAATCACACGCATTCCCATTGTGTGATCGGGATCGCAATGACTGTATAAAATATGTTCAACTTTCTGTACGCCGGAATTATTCAACGCAGTATTGATATCTTCTGGTGTATCAATCAATATATTCGCTTCTTCAATAAACAAACTGCATCCTGTTCTTGCATAAGGGAATCCTTTCAGTCGCGCTTCTGTACATACACGACAGTTACAACATGCTCTTGGCGTGCTGACACAACCGCCGGATCCAAGTATTATTACATTCATATTCTGTCTGCCTCCCTTTTTCTCATATGAATTTATAGTATCATGCCCTAAAGCATAAATCGGTGATATATGCGAAATCACATCCAGCATTCACCGCTGTTAAAAAGTCTTTTTCCTCATCGCCGACAAATAATAGCTCTTCTTCCCGAATATCAAATACATCTGCTATATAGCATATTCCACCTTTATTAGGTTTTCTTACGCCACATATTTGTGATGATACATATAAATCAAAATACGGAAGAATTTCTTCTATTGCAGGTTTAAATATATAGTCCGGCATTCCGTTTGGCAAGTCTGTCAAACAGGCTATTTTAAATCCCAAATTTCGACATTCCTTTAATAATTCTGTGGAATACCCATATATATTTGCCTTTAAGCTCAAGCCTTCAAAAAATATTTCTATTACTTTGTTAATATTGGGTTTTTCCTCCCAGTTTGATATAACGTCACTAAAAATAACTTCCGGCTTTATTTCATATTCTCGATTACTGGTACGAGGATTATATGATTTTAGCTTATTCACAGATTCTTGCAAGTCATTTTCTGACAAGTTTAATCTTAAAACTTCATTCAATTTTTCAAATCCATAAATATAATAATCGCTCCAATTCAGTGGCATTCCTACATATTCCATTAATGTTCCGCCCAGATCAAACACAATCGCCTTCGGCATCTCAACCTCCACCGCTTTCTGCGTTCAGCAAATTTAATAATCTTTTCTGAAATATTCGATTGCCATTATGATAATACCTAAAACAACAAACACAACCGAAATGATAAACATAGGCATTATATATAATTCGGACATACTTCCTATTAATGATATAAAACCGCCAATTAAAACTCTTTTCCTTATATCATGTCAGGCTGGTTTCTGCGCTGCCGGACCATCCGCATCAAATTTAAGAAACATTGTAACCAGAAACGCCGCCGCAAAACCTACCAGACAACTGACCATATAAAGCACAAAACCGTCCCCATAGAAAACCGGGAAAGACGCAATGCTTGGAAAGGCAAATGACATTGCCTGTGCTCTTGAAAAACCGGCAAGTGCGCCGCCGATTCCCCCACCGATGCAAACGGCAGCCATTGGCTTTTTTCTGGGGAAATTCACGCCGAACATGGCTGGTTCTGTGATACCAAATATGGCGGAAAGTGCAGCTGACGCACAGATTGACCTAAAGGCTTTATCTTTGCTTTTGAACATGACGGCTAAAGCTGCTCCCGCCTGTGCAAACACTGCCGGTCCCATAAGCGCCAGAACGGTATCATGACCGCTTACCGTGATATTATTCATGCCGATCAGAATAAAACTCCAATGGAACCCGAAAATTACCATTGGCTGCACAATTGCCCCAAGAAGCAGTCCTGCTATAACCGGAGAAAGCTTATATACAAATTCATAGCCTGCTGCAAGGATATCTCCGACTACCGCACCAAACGGGCCAAACAAAAGCAGTGTTATAGATCCGACGATCAATATGGATAATAATGGTGTGAGAAATCCTTTTACCATATCCGGCAGCATTCTATTTAGAAAACGTTCTACGAAATAAAGGAGACCTGCAGCAAGAATGATCGGGATCACACTGGAATGGTATGCTACTCCTTTGAGGGGCAGACCTAAAAAGTGGACTGTGATTCCCTGCTCTAAAAGAGTGGTAAGTGAAGGATACAGCAGTACTCCTGCAATCACTACGGCTGTAAATGGATTTGCGCCGAATTTTCTTGCCGCAGTAAATGCCAGCAGTATGGGAAGAAAATAGAATAAACTGTCTGCCATAGCATTTAATACGAGGTATGTTTCGCTGTCAGCAGCCAACAGTGACGCCGTAATCAGAATTGCCAGTATGCCCTTTAAGATACCGGCTGCACTGAGCAGATTTACGATAGGAAGGAAAATTCCTGATATTCCATCAATAATCATATTCACTACTGATTTTTTCTTCGTCTGTTCTTCCATATATACACGTTGTTATCAAATGACTCCTTGTCAAGATTAATTTCAAGAAATCACCGCAATCTTTTCCTTTCCTAAAATTTTCAAAAACTTCTTATCATTAAATTGTTCATTTGTAAGAAATTTTCCATTATAGAACATTGCATAAGTGGTACATGGACTTGGTGCAGTCTGTGCTTGTTCTTTTGTTTCAATATGGATTGCTTTAAACGGAATGTTATTTTCCAAAGCAGTTTGTTCAACTACTGGTACATATTTGCCATTAAAAGGGCACTGGTTTGTATAGTACAAAACATAGCCTTTTTCTTCAATATGCGGATGCCTTGCCGATTCTGTAAATTGCGGAACCATCGCCTTTTCATCAAAAGAAAAATACATTAAATTAATCCCCGCATCTGATACATCAGCAACTTTAAACCCTTTATGCAGTAAATATTGGGGATCAGACAAAAATGGTTTCTTCTTTGAAGAGGAAAGAATGCAAAGCCCCGATTTACCTTTTTCTTTAGAATCCTTTATACACTCATTTAATAAATCATTTGAATATCCATGTCCCTTGAATGAGCCCGATACCCAAAAACAATCTATATACATATAATTTTCTGCAATGATAGGGACCCACGCATTTTCTGCCGGAATATACTCAATAAAGCATTTTCCTCTCTCTGTACTTTTTAGAAAAACAAGTCCGTCATCCAAACATTGCGTCATCCAATCTTTTTTAGACGAAACCTGTATATCTTTGTTATTAGATATCGCACAACAAATATGCTCCTTGTCAATATTTTCTTTGGTGACTCTTATATATTCCACTGTTGCTATTTCCTCCATAAGCTTTAAATATCCTTTTTTCAAACAATCCAACGGATTGTTTTTGTTACAAAACCCTCATATAGGCAAAATACGGGAAAGGAAAAACTTGCTGCACAAGTTTTCCTTGTCAAAAATTATAACACAATATAGATAAGACATAAAGAATAACTCCTTGATCACCACTAGCAAAACTGGACGAAGCTGTCAATAGCGGGCAAAGCCCGTTTATTTTACCGTTGACTGCTTCGGTTAGTTTTGCTATCATTTTGAAATAAAAAAGGAGAACATTTATGCCAATCTACAAATATTTAATTTTTGATGTGGATGATACACTGCTTGATTTTTACCCTGCGTTTTCAACCGCACAAAGAAATATAGCTGAAAAATTGGGGATTGAACCCTCTAAAGAATATTTAGAAATGGATGAAAAATGCGGCCTCAAAGCGTGGGAGGAAAGCGGTTTAGATAAAACAGAAGAAAAAGACGTACAAGAGAATTATCATGTGCTTTATTATCAATATTTAAGAAAACACTTTGAATATTTATTGGAGACATACGGAAAAGTTTGTGATGTGCAAGAACTTGTGGATTGCTATCTGAAAAGCATTTCATCATCAAAAGTAATGAAAGAACCTGATGCATTGTCTATCTATATGCAATTATCTGAAAGATATAAATTAGTGTTAGCTACAAACGGAATAGAACGGGTACAAAAAGAAAGATTATCTGATTTTCTGCCATATACATATAGGCTTTATATTTCTGAGGAAATAGGATTTATTAAACCTACAGAAGATTTTTATGACTATGTCATGAACGATCTAAAGTGTAGATCAGAGGAGTGCTTAATGATAGGTGATTCTATCACCAATGACATGCTAGGTGCTAAAGCAATAGGAATGGATGTATGCTATTATAATGCAAAACGCAAAAGAATACCTGAAAACGTATTAGTCGATTATGAGGTCGGTAGTATCCATGAATTAATTCAGATTTTGCTGTAATAGGAGCAAATGCCCCTATGTAAAACAAGAATTGGAGATGGTCAAAAAATGAATACATTAGTGATGAATTGCAGTCCGGTTAGAAATGGAGCCACTGCTGAAATTGTGAATTTAGTATCTGATTGTTTAAGAGATAGGTATGAAGTGAAAACCATCTGTATAGATGATTTTGATATTAGATTTTGTAAAGGATGCAGAACTTGTCATAATACGGCAAAATGCATTCAACATGATGATGTGGATATTGTAATAAATCAATTTGAATGGGCAGACATAATTATTGCTGTCGCTCCTTCTTATTGGGCAGATGTGCCGGGACAATTCAAAGTCTTTATCGACAGATGTACACCGTGGTGTAATACGCATGAACCACATGCAACTATTAGCGATGGAAAAAAGGGATATACTATTGCTTTAAGAACAGGTCCAAGTATGAGAGAATGCAACCGTATTATTGAAAGCATTGAGCATTTTTATGGTCATTTAGAAATTGAGTGCTGTAACAGTCTTGGTTTATGCTCTGTAGAAAATAAAGAAGCAGTTGAGCCGAGAAAGTGCGAAATTATTGAGTTTTGCAATAATATCTAAGTTTTTTGTGGGGACTTTAATCATGAATGCCAAAATGATTTTGGCAGACCTTGATCATACGCTGCTTCGTTCTGATGGCAGCATATCAGAGTATACAAAACAGATTTTAAAAGAATGTCAGAGTCGCGGAATTCTTATTGTGATTGCTACTGCCCGATATTGGATAGGGGCAGAACGTTACATAGAAGAAATTCAACCCGATTATGAAATTACAACAGATGGAACTCTTATTCATCAGTGTGGAAAACAAATTTATAGTTGCAGCATGGATATGATTGATGCAAATCAAATCATACAGGATTTGATAGAACAAAATCCAAATACAGAAATAACTGTGGCATCAGGACGTCAGGTTTTTTGGAATAGTGACCACATATCAGAATCCGAGAAATTGCATAAAGCGGTTTATAATGATTATGAAAAGCCTTTATGCTGCCCGATAAATAAAATTGTAGCAGAACTTTTTGACAATAATATAGCTATAGAAATTGCAAATAAAAATCACTGTCGACTGCAAGGCTATCGGGGAGAGAATTGGTATGCTTTCCTACCAGAAGAATCAGGTAAGATACAAGCAATTATCGAATTAGCAAAGTTGTTGAATATATCTTTAGGTGATATTGTATCTTTTGGTGATGATATAAATGATATGGAGATGCTCAAAATTTGTGGCATAGGAGTTGCTGTTTCCAATGCTGTTATGGATGTAAAAGCTGCTGCAGATTGTGTCACATTGTCAAATGATGAGGATGGAGTGGCCTATTGGATTGAAAAAAACATACTCACAAATTGTAATAAAAAGTAAAAGCTTGTCTGCTTGGCAAGTAGTGTAAATTGGAAATTATCAGCGGTAAATATGCTATCTGGCGGTTCCCTCACTTTTTAGTTTTTCGGGTCTGTTCTTCGTCTCCCCATGATATTTGCTCATTAAAATTCTGCCAAGCAAAAATGATAACACAGAATAAATCAAGCAGAAAAAATTGATTGACTGCGATGCAATATCTTATCTCCCTATTCGGAACTGTGTACCCATAAAAAATAGGTTATAATAACGTTAACAAATCAAGATTTGTGTGTGTGGAGGTAAATTGGCATGAAAAAAACAGCCGTATTGTTATATGATTCATTTTGTAATTTTGAAATCAGTCCTGCACTTGAGATATTGGCACTCGCTGAAAAACCGATCACAGTTTTCGGGATTACAAAACAGGCAATCCGAAGCGAAGATGGGTTGTCAGTAGTTCCCGATGATACTATTGATAATCTCGATTTGGATGCGTATGACAGCTTGATATTACCTGGTGCAATGGATATCAGAGAAAGTATTGAAAATGAAAAAATAATAGATTTCATCAAGAAGTTTGATGGCAAGACAATAGGAGCGATTTCAATTGCACCCCTGTTGCTTGTCAGAGCAGGATTACTTAATGGAAAACCTTTCATGGCCGGTATCAATAAAGAGGAGATTTTTGAAGAAGGCTTCTCAGAGAATGATTTGGCCGAAATGGTGGGATGGGATGACAATTTAAGCAAACCAGTTGAGGCAGGATATATTATAACCGGCAATATAATTACATCAATATCATACAACTTTGTCAAATGGGCATTGGCTTTCGGAAAAATGCTAGGAATTGACATTCCTGCAAAAACGTTTGGGATTCAATAACTTCCAGCTTGTGGAATAGTTAATAGGAATACTTTTCCGAAAAGGGAGTATCTTAACTAAAATCATTTTGTTTTTCGGGTCCGGGAATCATTATATTAACTTAATCCCCATAATAACTCAGCATATGCTCATAAATTTTTCTGGTCTGTTCTTCATCGCTCCATGATAAAGGTTCATCAGCATAGGATAGTGCCCAAAATGGTTCTAAGTTCTGAATGCTCTCAGGAAGACTTTTCCATAAATTATGCATTCGACTTGCAAAATATTTTATGTCCGAACAATTTACATAAAACATCTTTAATTTGTTCATTAAAATTCTGCCAAACCGTTCAATATCCAGATTTTTGTGATCACTATGTGTCCTCATATAAATAATAGCTTTTTTTATGTCCGCTTCCCATTCTAAATAGAGCAAATCATCGTTTTCGGGGTTTTTGAGAAATAATTCATCAAGCCGTTTACTGTACTCATTTTCTGTTACTAATTCCTCATAAAGCAAAATCGCATAAACCAACAATTCCTCCATAATAACGCCCTCAACTCCCCATTTGTCATTCTATTGCAACAAGGTCTGTTCTTTCATAGCGATTATGTCCTTGTAATTGCTTTTTGTATTTCCAGCACTTAATTGCTTCGTCTAAAGCTTTTCCTTTATTGCTTTTTAACCATTTTTGAAAAGCCACATTGAATGAAAAACCACTTCCAATATGTTCTCTGAAAAATGCTCTATGTTTTTCCGAACATACAAAGTTTGCTTCAATTTTTGTATCTTCGCTAATGTCGGATATTTCTGTTGCTTTTTTTCTTGTCATTGGAGCAGATAATATTTTTCCTGTATCAAGAAAATAAGCAATCCTGTCTGTTATTTCTATTTTCCCACCTGAAGCAGGAATACCATTTTCTCTGCAAAAGTTTACTAATTCCTCTTTCAATTAATAATGTATCTTAATTTATGGATAAATTTCAATGTCAACCTGATATTCATCATTAATAAGAAGATAACCCGTCTTGTATTTCTGACTCTGCTCCAATATCTCAGCGTTATCTCTAAGCACTGTTTCCATTGTACAGTCTTCATCATCCATTCTGTTTTCCACAATACTTGCATACTTTTTTATATCGCTGAAATGATCCACAATATATTTATTACTCATAACTAAGCAACAATACTTTATATTCTCCAGATATTCCTCTGCGAAATCTTTCGACCACTCAAAGGGAATATAGCAGCCTTCGACAATAAGATTCTGCTCATTCTCAATAGCCGTTTTTATCATTTCACGCACGATCGGCCATAAATAATCTGTTAATGCTTTATCATCACTCAAGGGCGTAAGCGTGGTATATCCGCTGCGGATGAGCCCCATCTTTAAATGATCTATGGACAAATAAGGATATTTATATTTTTCCAACAATTTTTGGGCAAGCGCCGTCTTTCCTGTGTGAGATGCCCCCGTTATCAAAATAATCATCTGACAAATCCTCCAATCCCGATTGTTTTCCATACCTAAAGCATATGGGTTATGTCCATTGTACCAAATTGCCAGCGTGACGACCAGTCCTAAGTATACACTTTCCTATTTTAAACTTTGCCTGCATAATACGCAAAAGAGATATTCGCATTTGTGCCTGTGGGAAGGGATTAGAAATTCTTAGCACCCCTTTAACTGCCAGCAATCATCGGACACGATGTCCGATGAAGGCGTAATGAGCCATGGAGGGCGCTTTACGCCGTTTGTGTGCGCTGCCAGTCTTTTGCCAGGGGTGCTTAGAATTTCTTAACCCTGTACACCGGCACAAAAAGAACATCTCTTTTGTGCATTATGCCATCAAATATTTTAAAATCCTACCTACCACTCAATAACAACCTTAAACAGATCTCCGTCAATCTCTATCTTCAGCTCACCGCCCTGAAGCTCCACAAAGCTTCTTGCAATGGCAAGCCCCAGTCCGCTTCCTTCCGTATTTCGCGAGCTGTCTCCTCTTACGAAACGCTCCGTCAGCTCATCCGGCGCAACATTCAGCTCCATGGCCGACATATTTTTCAGTTCTATCCTGATTCCTTTCTTCTGTCCGGCTTTTTCTGTCCGTTCCAGTTTCACGTATACCCTGGTCTTCGGCATGGCGTATTTAATGATATTAATATAGAGGTTTTCAAACACCCGATATGTCTTTTGGCTGTCCAGCTTTAAGATCACCTTTTCTTCCGGCATGGTAAATCGAAAGATCAGATTGGCATCGCAGGCCTTATCCTCATATTCCAGATAAACCTGGCGCATCAGGTTGCAGATATCCACATCCACCGGATTTAAGACCACATTGCCGCTACTTGCTTTACTGACTTCAAACAGATCTTCTATCAGGAATTTCAGTCTTGCGGATTTCTTTTTCAGTACCCCAAGGTATTCCTTTCTCTGTTCTTCCGATATGGTTTCATCTTCCAGCAGCTCTATATAAGTAGTTATGGCTGTAAGAGGTGTTTTCAGGTCATGAGAAACATTGGTGATCAGTTCTGTCTTCATCTTCTGGCTTTTCACTTCTTCATCAACCGCTTTCCGGAAACCATCCTGAATCTTGTTCAGTTCTCCTTTATAAGATTCGAAAACTCCCAGATCATCACTCAGCGTGGTGTTTAAATTCCCCTCTGCTATGGAACCTGTGGCCGCAAGCAGTTTCCTGTACTGCTGCTGTATTTTCCCGATATATTTTTTAATGGCGATATAGAGCAGAACAGAATAAACAACCAGTATTGCCCAGCCAAATGCCCACATGAAACTGATCACTGCCAGTATAAAGTAATTGATCAAAAGGAACTTTCTCAAAGTTTGGTCTACATCCCCTCCTAAATCTGTATGAAGAAGCTCCTCTTTTAATTTATCCTTTCTGCTTCGCATTCCATTTACTGCCCATGAGAGAAACTGCACGATCAGACTTCTTTCCCTTAGAAATGATTTGAATCCCAAAGAAAAAAGTTCTCCAAAAGTAGTGATCAGATAATACCAGGCACCAAAGACAAGTGCAAGGATCACTACATTGACTAATACAGTCACGACCGGATAAAATACTGCAGGCAGAAATTCGGCGTAAGTACTGTAAAATTGCGGAAAGTAATTATTATTGGTAGCAGCCATCAGATCCACTGCTATCGTCCCAAATCCTACCAGGCAGAAGCAGGCGCATAAACTTATCTCCAGGTGCATCCTGCACCCCGTCAGTTCATGCAGACAGTATCTTTTAGATCTGGTCAAAAGCAGGGCCGCAATCCCAAGTACGATCAGGATAAGTGCATAAATGCTTCCCGCACCGGCCTCAATATATTCCATTCTTGCATTCTGTATACTGCCTGTAACAAAATTATAACCGCTTCTTGAAGAATTAATGTTCGCCTTCTGTTCTTTGGTAAGCGCATAAATAAAGGTTACATCTTTAGGATTTTCATCTATGGAAGCGGATAGTTTTTTCGGATTTCCCGCATCATCATATATATAATATTCACTAAACAGACTGCTCCGGTTTTTCAGAATTTTAGTAAGAGCCTCGCTTGCCATTACGCTCTGTACATTTTTAAGGAGTTCATCAGGCTTTTCATCAAGTACTGAGATATCAAATATATTTCCTGCCTTGTCATAGGCNATTTTTACATAATATACATAGGGATTTTCTTCTTCCGTCATGGTNCCCTCATATAGCTTTTGAATATCCCTTTCCGTATTTT
Source organism: Lachnospiraceae bacterium (assembly GCA_014803415.1). GTDB lineage: Bacteria > Bacillota > Clostridia > Lachnospirales > Lachnospiraceae > Suilimivivens. Next base: position 245,500 of record JAAVBZ010000008.1, on the reverse strand, counting down.
TGATCATTTCTCCTGTTTTGTGATCCACTGCCAGATAATCCATTCCCTTTGCCAGTCCTGANAGCATTTCGCTCTTCCATTCANCCAGCAGAGTATTCACTCCGTTTTCCAGATCCGCTTTCAATTCTTCATTTCTAGTTTCTTCATAATCCCTGACAGAATAATCTGTCTCCTCGGGCAGATTTTTTTCTTCCAACCTCAGATAAAGATCCGAAAAACTATAATTTGTTTTTTCCGCCTTATCGGAAATATCCTTGTAAAGCACCAGATTGCTTTGATAAATACAATAAAGCAGCTGCTCATTTCGAAAGCTTTCGGANAAATAACTATTTATCTGTCCTTTACAGACAGGATAGCATGCCATATAAGCTATTACCGCAAGTGCGATCAAGGTCCCTGCAATTATAAAACTGAATTTTTTACTGCTTTTCAATTTTGTATCCAACGCCCCACACCACCTTTAAATATTTTGGTTCCTTCGGATTGATCTCTATCTTTTCCCGAATTTTTCTGATATGCACCATGATCGTATCCGTATTGATCGCCTGCTCATTCCACACTCTTTCATAAATCTCATCTGCCGAAAATACCCTGCCGGGATTTTTCATAAGCAGCGCCAGTATCTTAAACTCCAGAGGCGTCAGCTTTGCAGGCCTTCCATCTACATTGACTTCTACAGTCACTTCATTCAATTCCAGGCCGCCNATCACATAAACTTTGTCATTTTTCTGATTATCTCCCACCGCCTTTAAAAATTTGGAATATCTTCTCAAATGGGAATTGACCCTTGCCAGAAGCTCCATGGTGGTAAAAGGTTTGGTCACATAATCATCCGCCCCCATATTAAGACCCATGATCTTATCCACCTCTTCTGACTTGGCNGAAAGCATGATGACCGGAAATTCATATCCCTTTTCTCTGACTTTCATCATCATAGTAATNCCATCCATCCGGGGCATCATAACATCTACAATGGCAAGGTGTATNTCCTCACTTTCAATCACTGCAAGCCCCTCAATACCATCCTGGGCCTGAAAGACTNTATAGCCCTGATTTTTGAGATATATTTCAATNCCTTCCCTGATCTCCTTATCATCTTCNACAATTAAAATGCGATTAGCTTCCATCCTCATTCTCTCCCTTGTTCACTTATCTATCCCTGTGAGTATAACATGTCCCTCCTGTTTTTCCTATGCCCATAATACTTCCATTTTATTTTTTCGTTTCTGTTCTTAATGGCCTCCTCATAAATATCTGCCGCTTTTCTTCCCACTTCTTCGCATTTATATTTCCATGCTTCCTNTATGACTTNNTCAGTCAATATTTCNGGCTCTTTCTTTTCCAGAATATCCATCAGCTTCTTTTCNAATTCACTTTCTGACGNNCTTGTCATATATCCNTTAATCCCGTCAATTACGATNTCCTCNGTTCCTGTTGCCTTCACTGCAAGTACAGGCGTGCCGGCTGCCATTGACTCAAGCAGTACTATNCCCTGAGTCTCTGATTCNGATGCAAAAAGGAACAGATCTCCGGCATGGCAATAATTCTTGATCTCCTCATTGGGCACACTTCCTGCAAATNCAATTTCATCTGTTAATCCCAGCTCTTTTGTAAGGTCCTCCAGCTGCNTTCGATATGGNCCCTCCCCGATCAGCATNAGCTTAAAGTCAGCCCCNCACTTATCCTTTCTTATNTTCATACTGCGGATGAGAAAATCNATGTTCTTTTCTTTCGCCAGCCTTGCCACACTTAAAAACAGATATTTTCTGTCTCCTGTCATTCTTTGCCTGATCTCTTTTGCTTTTTCNTTATCCGGCGTAAAGCTGTCATCCGGTATNCCCGTAGGAAGAACATCTATTTTGGCTTCCACGTCAATTTCCTGAAGATACTGTTTCATTTTGGGCGTAGGCGCTATTACCAGATCGCAGGCTTTCGTAAAATATCTGGTATAAGCAGGCATTACGTCTTTCAAAGCTGCAAGCCCTATATAGTGCAAATACTGCTCATACCTGGTGTGATAAGTAAATACCATAGNNACCTGATACTTTTTGGACAGATATCTTGCCATATTTCCTATCATCATGGGGTGATGNACATGGATCACATCAAAATGTCCTTCCCTGAATTTCCGTTCGATCACCGGATCCAGACTGTCCGGTACGGAAAACCCACATGCCACACCTTTTANNAGTGCACGATACCTGACCACATCCTCTTCTTCCTGCTGTCCGGCATAGCTGGGTGCAAACACTACCACCTGATGGCCCTGCCTTCTCAGGCTCTCTGTCAGTCTTTCAATAGAGATGGGGACGCCCGCCACAAAGGGTTTATAATTATTCGTCATCATNGCAATCTTCATTTTTCTGCCCTCCCTTTATCCCAAATACTGAAAAATCGCATCTCCGCACCAATATCCTGCTCCCACAAAGACAAGATTCCATACCAGAATACCCAGAGTTGAACTGACAATATAAGGGAAAAGACGCATTTTGGATACTCCCGCAGGTATAGAGATCAGTGTCCTGATCATAGGTATCAGCTTGCTGACAAAAATACCCATGCTGCCTTTCTCCCGGACCCACTTTAGTTTTTCCTCAATGACTGGTCTCTGTTTCGGAAACTTATTCAGATATTTTTCCAAAAACAGATCTCCNCCTTTATATCCCATATAGTACAGGATCATACTGCCGGTAAGCCCCGCTAAAATGGTAATGAGCAGAGCGATCATAAAATTAATATTCCCCTTGGCTGCCCAGATTCCGGCAAGAGGCATGATCACTCCGGCTGGAAATCCCGGCAGATTCATATATTCCAGCAGTACGATAACAAAAATTGCAATGGCCCCGTATCTTGTAAAATATTCCGTAATAATTTCAATTGTCATAAGCGGCCTCCTCTTTTACCACATCTTTCTTTTATATACTATAACGGTCAAAACTGAATAAAGTCTTTTCATATTTCCAAAGAATTTCTTAAGAAAAACAAAAAAAACGTATCAATGATCCTAAGATCACTAATACGTTTTTAATTCTTCATCATAGTCAGTACCATCCGGGCCGTTTCCACTATATTGGTCCCGCTGTCCATACTGCATTTCTGAATATATCTGTGGGCCTCTTCTTCCGACATATGATTGCGGCTCATCAAAACCTCTTTTGCCTCTTTTATCAGCGCCATTTCCTCCGGTCTGCGCTCTTTTGGTTTTAACTTCTGTTTCTTTTTCTTCCTCTCAACAACCTGGATCATCATGTCTACTGTATCTATCAGATCATGGACTTTAAGCGGCGTGGATAAGCACATGATCTCTTTATCCACCATGCCGCCTCCTAATATATGCTGAGAGGCCATAAGAAGCATTTCAAATCCCGGCGGGAGATCATCATATAGCTGTGAATAGATCATATCTGCTACTTTGTATCCGCAGATAACAATACCATACGCAAGTCCATCCGCAAGTGCCAGCGCCTGTGCACCGGAAGTGCATACTCCCGCCACTGGAATACCGCTTTTGACCAGCAGATTTTTGATATTTCTCGCATCATCGATTTTGGGGAGGGCAACAATTACGTTGATCACNGGCACACCTCCTCTCGTTTACAGATCATCNNNATTAATATTCATTTAAATATTGATTTATCTCCCAATCTGTAACCTGAGCAGTATACCTGGCCCATTCAGCTTTCTTTGCCTCAATATATTTTGCAGAAACATGCCTGCCCAATACTTCCTGAATAAAAGTATCTTTTTCCAGTTCCGCAACCGCTTCTCTTAAATTGCAGGGAAGCTCTTCNATGCCCAGTTCTTTCTTNCGNCTGTCNGAAAGGGTGAGGATATTGTAATCCACACTTGAGGGCGGCTCGATTTTATTGATAATGCCGTCAAGTCCTGCNCGCAGGCACACNGCCAGAGCCAGATATGGNTTGGCGGANGGATCCGGATTTCTNAGTTCGATCCTGGTATGCTCTCCNCTTGCTACCGGTATNCGGATCAGAGGACTTCTGCTGGTTGCNCTCCANGCAATATGAACNGGCGCTTCATATCCNGGAACCAGNCTCTTATAGGAATTGACAAGGGGATTGGTGATGGCGGTCATGCCCTTNATATGTTTCATGATACCGCCTATAAAATAGTANGCTTCCTTACTGAGTCCCANTTCATCTGCNGGATCTGTAAAAATATTTTTTCCGTCNTTNGTCATGGACATGTTGATATGCATACCTGAACCGTTGATCCCGAATTTCGGNTTGGGCATAAAGGTTGCATGGAGNCCGTGCCTTTTGGCAATCGTCTTTACTGCCAGTTTAAAAGTCATAATATTGTCGGCAGTTTTNANNACTTCATCATATTTAAAATCTATTTCATGCTGTGCAGGCGCTACTTCATGATGGGANGATTCCACTACAAATCCCATTTCCTCCAAAGTAAGTATCATATCCCTTCTGGCGTTTTCCCCCAGATCNANCGGTCCTAAGTCNAAATATCCGGCCTTTTCATGGGAAATNGTGGTCGGCAGTCCATTTTCATCTGTGTGGAACAAAAAGAATTCACACTCCGGTCCCACTTCAAAGGTGTATCCAAGTTCGGCTGCTTCCTTTACCGCACGCTTTAAAATATACCTGGGATCTCCTTCAAAAGGCTCNCCGCTCGGTCTGTAAACATCACAGATCAGCCTGGCGACCTTGCCCTGCTGGGGCCTCCAGGGGAAAATCTCCAGCGTGCTTAAATCCGGATACAGATACATATCTGATTCTTCGATCCTGACAAATCCTTCAATGGAGGAACCATCAAACATACACTTATTATTCAGTGCTTTTTCCAGCTGGTTCACTGTGATCGCCACATTTTTGAGCATACCGAACATATCNGTGAACTGCAGACGGATNAATTCTACATCTTCATCCTGCACAAGTTCCATGATATCCTCTCTGGAATAATTCTTATGCATAAAAATCCCTCTCTTTCCCTATTCTAAAAAAGACACCCTTACAATCATAAGCAATCTCTCATTACCTACAATTATAAGGACGCCTTTGTCCTATCTAATAATAACAACNCTCTCTCCTTTTTGTCAACAGCCTTTTCTCTTTCCCATGCATAAAATCCCGCAAACATTAATAGTATAGTAAAAAGAACGAAACGGTGATATTCATGAGCTCCAAGACCAAAATTGTTGTACTCCATCTGAAAGAATTAATATATACGGGAATCTTCGTATTGTTCGGCATTCTATTTATTATCATGCTGATCATTATGTTCGTGCCCAAGAACAAAAAAGAAGAGGCTTCCGTAGAAACACCTGCAGCAACTTATGTACCCGGTATCTACACCACCTCTCTGATCATCAATGATAATGTTGTAGATGTAGAGGTTACCGTGGATGAAACAAATATCAATGATATCCGCATNGTCAATCTGGATGAAGCAGTGACTACCATGTTTCCTCTCTTAGAGCCTGCCTTTGATAATCTGGCCAACCAGATCAAATCAAATCAGTCGCTGGAAAATATTACTTATTCCGATGACAATAAATATACTTCCATGGTTCTCTTTGATGCCATAAAATCATCCCTGGAAAAAGCTGCANTACCTACCGTATCCCCGCAGGNAAGTCCCTCTCCTTCNCCTGCATCATAAAGNGCAAAAAATGAGCAGTGTCTNATACGCTGCTCATTTTGTACTATAAAGTTTCTATCTGTTCCATCCATATCCCCACNCAGGCATCNGANGGCATACGCAGATCTCCNCTNGGNGANAATGCNACNCTTCCCACNTTCGGCCCATCCGGCAGACAGGAACGTTTGAATTGCTGGGAGAAAAATCTTCGGTAAAAAGTCTTAAGCCATTTTAAGATCACTTCATCTTCATACTGCCCTTTAAAAGAATCTCTGGCAATCCTGTAGACCTTGGAAGGTTCAAAACCGCAGCGGAGCATATAATACAGGAAAAAGTCATGCAGCTCATAAGGTCCTACCAGATCCTCGGTCCTTTGTGAGATCTCTCCGCTTACAGGCGGTAAAAGCTCGGGACTTACAGGCGTATCCAGCACATCCAGNAATACTTCCTTAAGTTCTTCATTTTCACAGGTATCCGCATAATANCTGACCAGATGACGCACCAACGTCTTAGGGACTCCTGCGTTTACGCCATACATGGACATATGATCTCCGTTATAAGTAGCCCANCCCAGCGCCAGCTCNGACATATCGCCGGTCCCGATCACAAGTCCGTTTTCCCTGTTGGATATATCCATCAGAATCTGCGTCCTTTCCCGCGCCTGTCCGTTCTCATAGGTCACATCATGGTTTTCCATATCCTGTTTAATGTCACGGAAGTGGAGGGTAACTGCTTCCTTAATATTGATTTCTTCCAACGTGGTTTTCAGCGTCTCCGCCAGCTTGCAGGCATTGTCATAAGTNCTGTCCGTNGTGCCAAAACAGGGCATAGTCACNGCAATGATATTTTCCCTNGGAANTCCCAGCATATCAAAAGTACGTGCCGTCACAAGCAGCGCCAGNGTGGAATCAAGACCNCCCGATACCCCTATGACCGCTTTCTTTAAACCGGTATGCATATAGCGCTTCTTAAGTCCNAANGCCTGAATCGATAAGATCTCATTACANCTTTTATCNCTTTCTTTCCNGTCATCAGGAACAAAGGGCAANGCNGAAAANCTCCTGCTTAANTTCGTATCNTCTTCNTTTATTGCAAAAGGCACGTATAAATAATCTTCNCTTNTCTCCNCNGCAAAGGTATTCATTCTTCTGCGNTCCATACGCAGNCTGTGAATATCAATATCTCCATATACNGTCNGATTTTCAAAACGCTTCGCCTGGCTTAACACAGTACCATTTTCCGCAATGATATTGTGGCCTCCGAAAACCAGNTCCTGTGTGGACTCTCCCTCGCCTGCACTGGTATAAACATAACCTGCGATCAGCCTGGCGCTGGCGGATTTTACCAAAAGTTCTCTGTAGGTATCTTTGCCGATGGTCTCATTGGAAGCCGATAAATTCACAAGTACTGTAGCTCCNGCCNTGGCTGCNGNAGTGGCCGGTGAATCCGGTACCCAGATATCTTCGCAGATCTCACATCCCACGATCAGTCCTTCCATTCCCTCTGCCTGAAACAGAATATGGGTGCCAAAGGGAANCTTTTTNCCTTCAAAATCCATGAAAACAGCTTTTTTGTTTCCCGGCTNAAAATGNCTGGCTTCATAAAACTCTCCATAGGCNGGAATAAAGGTCTTGGGAATAAANGCAAGGATATCTCCNTCATGAAGCACAGCCGCTACATTATAAAGCTTNCCNCNCCTTTCCAAAGGAAGCCCCACAAAAATGAGAGAGTCCTTTCCNCTGGTATGCTCTGCTATTTNTAANAGCTGCTTTCTGCAGGAAGTAAGCAGCATTTCCTGCAAAAACAGATCTTCACAGGTATATCCGCTTAAACCAAGNTCNGGAAATACTATGATCCGGGCNCCTTCTTTTACTGCTTCATCCATTTTGTTACAGATCTGCTGTGCATTAAATACCGTATCCGCCACTTTCACATCCGGNGTCACCGCAGCTGCTTTTATAAATCCATGTTTCACATTCTACCTCGCATTTTTTAACATGTTTCTTAATTCATCCACCGAAAATTTGTAAGAAGAATTGCAGAACTGACAGTTCACTTCAATCTCCTTACCCTCATTTATCATCTCTTCAATATCNTTTTTGCCGATACTGATGATCGCCTTTTCCACACGCCTCTTATCACAGTTACAATAAAAACGNCAGGGCATGGTATCCGTAATNCNAAGATTCAGATCTTTCAGCAGCATTTCCAGCATTTCTTCGGGACTTTTTCCTTCATTAAGGACCGTTGTTACAGAGGAAAAAGCAGAAAGATTCTTTTCCAGCTTTGCAATGACTTCATCATCTGCAAAAGGCATCAGCTGTATGATAAANCCGCCTGCCTGNTTTACGGTATTNTTCTTNTCCATCAGNACNCCAAGTCCTACACTGGATGGCACCTGTTCTGAAGCTGCAAAATAATAGGTCAGATCCTCCGCGATCTCTCCTGTCTGTAAAACAGTCTGTCCAATGTAAGGTTCTTTTAATCCCATATCCTTAATGANCCGGAGGCTCCCCTGCCCGATGGCGCCGCCCACATCCAGTTTCCCCAAAGAATTGGGAGGCAGGCAGACNGAAGGGTTTATGGCNTATCCCTTTACATTGCCCTGGCTGTCTGCCGTTACNGTCATTCCTTTTACGGGTCCGTCTCCNCTGACCTGCANGGTCAATAAATCTTTTTCTCCTTTTAACATACTNCCCATCATAACGCCGCCGGTAAGAAGTCTTCCCAGTCCTGCCGATACCACGGGGCTTGTATCATGTGCCTGTCTTGCTTTTTCCACCAGATCTCTGGTNGTTGCGGCAAAAGCCCTGATCTGTGCATTNGCCGCTGTTGCTCTTACAATATAATCCATCTTTATGCCTTCTTTCGAGCGATCATGTAAATTCTTTCGCTTTCTTCTCCCGGTGCTTTATGGGTGTCCGCATCCAGGGAAAGCACGATTTCCATTCCCGCTTTNTNTANAAATTCTTNCATTTCNTTAAGGGTATATCCCCTCTGATAATGTGTTTCACTAAAGCGCCTGAACAATTCTCTTTTTTCATTTTCTTTTACAAAAATGGTCAGATCATATTCATTAATATGTTCATCTGCATGATAATAATTTTCCCAGATAAAGCTGCAGTCATCACGNTTNTCTGCTATCGTCGNATCACCGATCACCGTTTCATATTTGTATACCGTGTTAAANTCAAAGATAAAAATNCCTCCGGGATAAAGATANTTCTCCACCAGCGCNAANGTATCTTCCACATCTTCATTCTCTGTCAGATAGTTCACNCTGTCACAGACGCTGACTACGGTTCCTACGGTACTGTACAGATCTATATCCCGCATATCCTGACACAGATACAGGATCTCGCTTCCCGACTCCTGCTTTTTCTCCATAGCAATATTCAGCATCTCCTGGGAATTATCAATNCCGATCATATCATACCCTTTTTCATAAAGAAGTTCTGACAATGTCCCTGTGCCGCAGCCCAGATCNAGTACCAGATTNCGCTCCGATTCCAGGATATCCNNNTTTTCTACCGCTTCCCNGCNGCCTTNAAAGGTTCNCANCGGCCTGGAAANACCNTATTTCTCAATCAGACCGGCNATAAAATCTGCCCATTCCTGATANGGAGTCTCATCCATAAATATATCATATACCTGTGCAAAATCCGTATAGGCTTCCATATCATTCACCAAGCTTCATNGCAATGACAAATCCTGCTGCGAAGGTAACAATACTGGTAAGAACCGCTAAAGCAGTGATCACTCCCAGCTCGGAAACCATTAAAATGGCAAAGGGTGAAGCAGCGATCAGNCCGATNATAGCCCAGAATGCCTGCAGGGGAAATTTCTCAAAAATAATCTCTATCAGCTTTGCTATGGCAAAAATACCGACAATGACTCCGATTCCCATAGGTATTAAAATTCCGCAGCATCTCAAGATTTCAGACATATTGAAGGCCACCAGTGCCTCGACCAGCTCCTTGATAGTNGCCACGATGGGATTGTAATATCCGATNACAAGAAGCACCATGGAACCGCTCACTCCCGGAATGACCATNGTAGCGGAAGCGATCACTCCCACAAAAAACAGTTTGATCACGGAAAGGAAACTTAATGTCATATCTGCTGATTTCCCTTCTGTTTCNCCTACGGCTGCCATACCGATCACTAAAGCAAAGAAGACCAGAAAAGAAAGCACATANCTTACCCTGATCGTATTTCCCTTTACCTTTTTCCATACAGCGGGAAGACCTCCCACGATAAGNCCGATAAAAAGACCGTTGGTCTGCAGNGGNAAATGCTCAAAAGCCGGTGTGATCACAAAAGACAGNCCCACAAGNGCTATTCCCATACCGATCAGTATAGGCAGTACAAATTTAATGCTTTCNTTGAATTCCTTGAACAGATGGGTCAGGCAGTGGATCAGTTTGTCATAAATCCCCATGGAAACCGCCATGGTACCTCCGCTGACTCCCGGAATGATGTTGGCAAGTCCCATTACCATNCCCTTTAATAAATTCTTNATCATTGTTCTCTCTCCTATCAAATTAATTTATTTATTTTAAAAAANCTTTTAAAAACGNAATCAGNCTGTCCATCTGCGCNTCCGTACCGATCGTGATACGAAGACGGTTATCGATCCTGGGCTTATNCCAGTATCTTACGTAGATTCCATTGTCCCTAAGGGCTTTGAAGATTTCGGCAGCAGGCACTGTCCTGTGTGCAGCAAAAAGGAAATTACTCTTTGAGTCCGTAAACTCAAATCCAAGCTCTCTGAGCTCCTTCTTTACCCTTTCCCTGGTTTTTATGATCTTACCTACCGTTTCCTTAAAATAGATATCATCTTGTACGGCTTCCACGCCCATTTCGATAGTCGGCATATTCATGGTATAGGAATTAAAAGAGAATTTGACATCCTTCAAATAACCGATCAGCTTTTCATTTCCCATAGCAAAGCCGATCCGCATACCTGCCATGGCCCGCGACTTGGAAAAGGTCTGTACTACCAGCAGATTATCATATTTCCGGATCAGGGGAAGCACGCTCTCCCCTCCGAAATCAATATAAGCTTCATCAATGATCACCACCACATCCTGATTGGCCCTGATGATCTCTTCTATCATATCCGCCGATTCCAGCACGCCAGTAGGTGCATTGGGATTGGGAAAAATGATCCCGCCGTTTGGCACCATATAATCTTCCTTATTGATATGAAAATCTTCTGTAAGAGGGCACTGTTTATAAGGAATTCTGTGCAGCTGTGCCCACACGTCATAAAAGGAATAAGTGATATCGGGAAACAGTATGGGTTTTTCGGAATTAAAAAAGGTCATAAAAGCCATAGAAAGTACATCATCCGATCCTACTCCCACAAAAACCTGAGAAGGTTCTACATGGTAATATCCGGCCAGTGCATCGACCAGTTTCTCTGCATTCATATCCGGATAAAGCCGCAGATCAGCCCACTGCAGATTTTCTGCCTTCTTTGCCACTCTTGGGGATGGCGGATAGGGACTTTCATTGGTGTTGAGCTTAATAATATCCTGACATTTTGGCTGTTCACCCGCAATATAAGGTTCTGTTTTTCTGACATTTCTTTCCCAGTTCATCATTCTCTCCCTGTACTTTCTATAAAATCCTGAGCCTGCTTTCTATATTCCTGCGCCATATCTTCCTGCCCCATTTTATCATAGCAGTCCGAAAGCCGGTAAAGAGGCAGATCACCCGAATAATGAATATTTAATATACTCTGTGATTCATGAAAGGCGTTATAGAACCACATAATGGCTTCATCATAAATTTCTGACTCATAATAATATTCCCCAAGTTCAAAGCATACCTCGCTGACTCCTTCACTGGCAATATCCTTCATGGCATAACGGTACATTTTCAGATAATCTCTGCGAAGTCTCGCCGCTTTTGTAATAACACAGATTGCTTCTTTCATCTGATCCATGGAAACAAGTTCAGAATCTGCCACTTCGGTAAAAAACTCCTCCGCCTGTAAAAAATCTGTATCCTCCCCTGAGATGAACAATTCTTTGGCGTAGATATTGGCAAGCCTTGCAGATAATCCTTCTCCATTTTCTGTCTGCCTTCTGAAAGCTTTCAGATCTCTGGCTGCATGGCTGTTTTCCGGCAGATGGGTAATTTCAATATCACTGTCATAAATCACAGGGGAAAGACGCACCATCTCATGAATAGGCTCTTCCCATACAAAAGTACGTATTCTCTTAAAGAGCTTGGGCCGAAGCTCCCTGTCAAAATTATAAATTGTTCCAAAAGAGAGCTGATTTCCATAATACATCTGAACGATCTCGATCTCCGGCAACAATTTAGCTTTCAGAGCCTTAAATTTCTTCCGGTTCTCTTCATTTACCACTTCATCTGCATCCGCTGAATAAATATAATCGCAGGAAGCCTTGGAAAAAGCAAAATTTCTGGCTGCGGAAAAATCGTCTATCCATTTAAAATCATAAACCTGCTCTGTGTACCCGGATGCGATTTCTTTAGTCCTGTCCGATGAACCGGTATCTACAATAATAATCTCATCCATCAGGTCTTTAATGCTGTCAAGGCATCTTCTAAGAATCTTTTCTTCATTCTTTACGATCATACATAAGCTGATAGTTATCATAAAATATTTCTCCCTGATTGACAACTCTGTGGGTATATTTATATAATCAAATGAAGTATATCATATATTTTTGTATAAGAACAGGAGATATTCATGCAGTCAGGCAGAATCAGGACATTATTTATTCATATACTCGAAAGCTTCTTTACCACATGGGCCCTTATGAAAGCAGCTAGACTGGAACCCGGGAATATTTTTACCGGCGTTTTCTTTTTACTCTCCTTTTTTCTTTACCGGCGCATCCATTACAGAGTAAGCGATAAGTCTTTTATGAACACCCCTTCGGCAAAATGGACCTGCGCTGTTATGTCTGTCTTTTTTTCTCTGCTCTATCTGGCAGTTGACGGTCATAGATATGTGGAAGCGTTAAGCAGCAGATTATATCGATCCATCGTGCTTCTGGCCGTGTCTATTGGCTTCTTTGTATTGTTCCATCATCTGTTAATGCTTCTTTTTTCTTATACAGGAGATAAGGAAGCATTACGCACATATTTATATAAGAAAGAAAACAGCCGCATCCGGATCATTGATCACTACGGAAAACACAGTGCTCTGTGTGGTTTCCTGCTCTGTATGCTCTGCTGGCTGCCTTATTTCCTATACCAGTACCCCGGTATTATGACTCCTGACAGCATCAATCAGTTAGAGCAGGTTCTTGGTGTCATCCCTTACAGCAACCATCACCCGCTGGTTCATACACTGGTCATTAAGCTGTTCTACCATATAGGGCTTTTATTCACTTCCAATATGGTAGTGGCCTTTTCCTTCTATACTTTTTTCCAAATGTGCTTTATGGCCTTTGCTGTTTCTTATTTTATCAAGACCACAGAATTATTTCATATAAGACCTCTGATCCGTTTTATTCTGACTTTGTTTTATGCCCTTGTNCCTTATCATGCNGTTTTTTCCGTNACAGTCTGGAAGGACATTATGTTTGCAGGAGCTGTTCTTCTTTTTGGCTGTTCCCTNNTAAGNCTGANNAAAGGTATGACTTTCAGAACGNTANNCATGTTCCTNTTAAGCGGCATTATGATCTGNCTGTTTCGNTCCAACGGCTGGTATGGCTTTCTTANTTGTGTTCCTTTCCTGCTTTTTTACTATCGGAAGCAGNCAANGGTCATGTTTCCCGCTATTGCCGGAATCCTTTTGACAGCTGTGATCATCAAATATCCTGTCATGAATTCCGCTCATGTTATTCAGCCCGATCTGATCGAATCCCTTTCCATTCCTACCCAGCAGATTGCNGCGGTCATCTGTAACGACAGGGAATTAACNGATGANCAGCTTGATCTGATCGAAAATGTAGTGGACCTTACTTATATAAAAGATCTNTACAATCCTACCTTTGCAGANAACATGAAAGAACTGGTCCGNGCNGGNGACCAGTCTTATCTTGCTGCGCACAAAAAGGAATTTCTATCCCTCTGGGCAGAGCTTGGCCTTNCCTATCCGGNCGATTATGTTAAGGCTTATATCGNNCAGACTTACGGTTACTGGTATCCTGATTCCTTTTATCTGGTGGCAGAAGCTGAAGGGATAAGCGCTACCAGCCTTGGCATTTCCCATACCCCTCTTATCAGAGGTCCTATTGTTGTAAAAGGCAAAGAAATTGCTGTCAAGCTTGGCAGTATGCTTCCTATTTACAGTCTTTTGTGGAGCATGGGAATCGCTTTCTGGTTCCTGATCTTCTGTATTGGAAATGCTTTTATACGAAAGGAAAGGGCAAAGCTGATCTATTATCTTCCCAGCCTTGCCCTGTATCTTACGGTCATGATCGCCACTCCAGTGGCTACCGAATTCCGTTATGTATACTTTATGATATTTTCCCTGCCGTTTTACCTGATAACGGCTCTGTTTGAAAACGAAGCGCTGTAGCCCGCCCAGTCCTTACAGTACCTTGGACAGAAACTCCTTAAGACGCGGACTTTGGGGATTACCGAAGAACTCCGCCGGAGTATTCTCCTCCATGATGTTTCCTTCATCCATAAAGAGTACTTTGGTACCTACTTCCCTGGCAAATCCCATTTCATGGGTGACCACTACCATTGTCATACCTGACTCGGCAAGTTCCTTCATAACTTCAAGAACCTCTCCCACCATTTCGGGATCAAGCGCTGAGGTAGGCTCATCAAAGAGCATGACTCTCGGATTCATGGCAAGGGAACGTACGATAGCTATTCTCTGCTTCTGACCGCCGGAAAGCTGGCTGGGATAGGCGTCTGCCTTATCTTTAAGACCTACCCTCTCAAGAAGCTTTAATGCATTTTCAGATGCTTCTTCTTTATTCATGACTTTCAGTTTAACCGGTGCCAATGTAATATTTTCCATGATCGTATGATTGTTAAAGAGATTGAAATTCTGAAAAACCATACCCATATGCTGTCTTACTTTATCAATATTTACTTTGGGATCCGTGATCAGCTGACCGTCAAACCAGATCTCGCCGCTTGTAGGAATCTCAAGCAGGTTCAGGCATCTTAAGAATGTACTCTTTCCGGAACCGGAAGGTCCTATCACTACGATCTTTTCACCCGGATGAATGTGATAATTCACTCCTTTAAGTACCTGATTATTTTCAAATGTTTTGTGAAGATCCTTAACGATTATCACTCTTACGAAGCCTCCTCTCCAACTTATCCAGTAATATTGTCAATATTTTTATAAGTGTAAAATAAATGACCGCCGCTCCGATGAGAGGCATAAACGCTTCATAAGTTCTTGAGGTTATCTGATTGGCAGCTCTTGTAAGATCCGTTAAGCTCACATAACCAACTATAGCTGTCTCCTTAAGAAGAACAATAAATTCATTGCCGATAGGCGGCAGTACGTTTTTGATCGCCTGAGGAATTACTATGTAGATCATAGTCTGTGCTTTGGAAAGACCAAGACTGCGTCCTGCTTCCGTCTGTCCCTTGTCAACTGCCAAAATACCGGCACGCACAATTTCCGAAACATATGCTCCGCTGTTGATACCAAAGGAAAGCACTGCAACAAGGACTCCGTTATTAGAGTTTTTCATAATAATGAACCACATAATGAGCAGCTGCAATACAGAAGGCGTGCCTCTGATAATATCAATATAAGCGCCGGCAATGAGAGACCATATGGTCTTTTTCCCGTTTCTTTTTACCGAAAGCCTCATAAGCGCCACCACTGTACCGATGGCCATACCTATAATCGCTGCTAAAATCGCAATTTCTATTGTAACACCAAGTCCTCTTAAGTACAGCTTCCATCTGTCCCCTTCTATAAATGCCATGACAAACTTCTCGCTGACTTCTCCTAACCATTTCTGCATAAGCTTTTCCTCAATCGTACTGCATTCTATTCAGCTTCAATATAAGTTTTTACCAATTCATCAAAAGTACCGTCAGCCTTAATCTCTGCAATAGCTGCATTAATCTGATCAGCCAAAACTGTATCTCCCTTGGGAAGCGCAATTGCATAATTCTCCACTTCAAAATCAAACTGAGCGCCGTCAACTACTACTACCTGACCCTCAAACTTGCTTTCAAATACGAGTGCAGGATTTTTGTCGATGATCACACAGTCCACTCTTCCATTTACCAGATCGTTAACAGCATCTACAGCTTTATTGTACTGTGCTACATTAGTTGTAAAATCTTCTGCCATAATGTCGCCTGTCGTTCCAAGCTGAACGCCGATAGTCTTGTCTTTCAGATCATCTGCTGTTGCAATATCGGAATCAACAGGAAGGATCACATATTGAACCGCTTCATAGTAAGCATCTGAAAAATCAACTGTTTTTTCTCTCTCTTCTGTTACGGTCATACCTGCTGCCGAAATGTCGATCTTGCTGCCGATCGAAGAAACAAGCGATGCAAATTCCATATTNTCNANTTTAACTTCCACGCCTAATTTCTCTCCGATCGCTTTCACAAACGCCATNTCGAATCCATCAACTTCACCGTTATCATCCACGTACTCAAAGGGCGGGAANTCTGCGTTNGTNCCCACNGTTAAAACGCCGTCTGNNAAAGCTGGGCTTACTGNCTGATCTTCTGCTTTCTTACTGCCGCATGCCGTAAGCATGGTCATGGTCATTGCAAGTGCAATTCCGATTGTTAAAAATCTTTTCATAATATCTCTCCTCATGAATTTTTAACTGCATATTTATGCAGTCGTTTGCTCTAAATCATTTCGTAGTCTATCACTTTTATAGCGCAAAATCAAGTCATTTATACTACTAATATCATTTTTTAGATTATAACAATCATTTCTTTGTTTAAGTATACAGAAATTCTCTTCTGTCTCCTGCATACCAAAAGCTCCGTGTCCTCTCCTCTTAAGAACCGGAACATTCCTGGTTTGATGCAATATCTGTTAGTAACTGCTTTTTCCTCCATATCATCGGAAATTTCNATCATATATCCCTCATCTGCAAGTTTCACTCTGCACCTTCCCAGGTAGATCATTTTCCCATTACCGTCATCATTGTAGANNCCCACACTCATTCGGAAGAAATANAAAAGCAGNAANAGTCCTCCAAATGTCAGTAAAGNTCCTGCCGTAATCGTGATCATCTTAACTGCNGGAGAATCAAAAAANCCTTTTTTCTGCTCTTTTACTTNAATCTCTGCNGCTTCAGGCTGGCTATTCTTTTCNGGAAGCTTAATACTNTCGGTCTTNTNTGTCAGTTTAGGNGTAGGAGACGNCGTCTTTTNCGGCANTNCATCTGCTNTNTCGTTTTCTNNCGTGCTCTTTACGCCTGTCGTATTCCTTTTATTGCTNNTCAAGNCTGTCTTGGGNATTNCCGGCGNANCTGNAGGCGTAGGNGTNNCAGNNGGTGAANCAGCATTTTTCTGATCATTTGTGGAATCATTGGTATTACTGTCATTNTCACCGCTATNATNGTTATCATNATTCCCGNNGNTATCACCGTCTCCTTTACCGCCGCTATTGCCNTTATTNTTCTGATCCTTTTTTACAATGCTATTAATGCTGATCTGGGATCTTAAACTGTTTTTATCTACATCTTCGTTTGTGACACCAATAACCACACTGTAGGTACCGTTTTGTGAAACGCGTATCGTATCTCCCGTTCCGATCACACTGCCGCCGGAACTATACCATGTAAAGGGATTTTCCGTAAGTTCAAGTTCTCCGCCTGACAGATCCTCGAAACTGGCTGTGATCTGAGATTCTTCTTTTCCGCTTTCCATCTTCTCTGTTACAGTTATTTTTCCAATGGGAGTCTCCTTATCCTTACCACAGCTTAAAGTGTAATTGTCAATATCTGACGTTGTTTTATTGCAGCCCAGCGCATAGGAATCAATGCTCTCTCCTTCTGTTTTGCTGCAGTCAAAAAGATATTTTTCTATACTCTCTTCTGTCTTATTACAGCCTAAAATATATCCTTCAATCTCATTTTCCTTTCCGCAAATAACAATTTCATGTGTATGACCGGAATTGGTTCCGTGAACCACCTGACCGCAGGACATATAGTAAATTTTAAAATCGTGACCTTCATAATCTCCATCAACGGTATCATGCCACTCCAATATATAACAGCCATATTCGCTGCCGCCTACCTTTTTGTAGCAGCCTTCCACATGGCTGTGAGTGACAGGAACAAAACACCCGCCGCCTGATGCATCGTCTCCCGTATGCTCATGCAGGACCGCTGTCCCATAACAGTTTCCACCTAAAGTCTCATCCCCTGTATGAACGTGATAGACAGGGGTATGATAACATCCGCTCCCATCTGATTCATTTCCTGTATGGGAATGGTATACAGGCGTATGATAACATCCGCCCTCCTCCTGCATACTTCCTATATGCTGATGATATATCCAGCTTACGGTTTGATTTCCTTCCGCTGCAGATACCTGGCTTATACATGGCCCGGCCATCCCAATCAGCAGCGCTGCTGCCACTGCTTTTCCCAGACCTTTGCAGATCTTCTTCTTTAAACTAAATAATTTTACCTTTCTCATTCTCTTTTCCTTTCGCTTATTATTATGAAAAAATACTATTGAGCAGGGAAGGTTCCTTCCCCTGAGCACAAAAAACCTGTCCATGGATCTCCACAGACAGGCACCTGTATTTCTATTCACTTTTCATCATAAGCGGTAAGTGTTACCAGCTTAGCACATGTTCTTATTTATGTCAATCCTTTCCTTTCTTTTTCCTGCTAAAAAAGGGGAAAACTTTTCCAATCATTCTTCCCCCTGCTCTTTGCAGATTAGCTATCATCAGAGGGATTCCGATTCCCGCAAACAGATAAATCCATTTTCCGGCTTCTGTTCCGCCGGGCAGATAGACAAAATTGATTTCCGACAGAAACATTTCTACATCAAATTCCACACAAAGGGGTGTCAGAACATGCACAGCGTAGAAAACAGATTTTACTACGAAAAAGGCCAGGATATGATGCATCATGATCGCATATGTATTTCTCCCTATATGAACCATTTTACCGGAAATATAAGGAATATTTTTCATGATCTTTGCTACCCGGAGCCAGAAAGCAATGCCTGTCAAAATGGTCAGGTAAGGAATAACGGGACCGTTGGCAAAGCTGCTCACCCATACTGTGCTGAATGCAAGACCTCCGCTGTATATGGTGATCAAAAGCTGGATTCCCATTACGATCAAAAAATACAGACCATCAGATATCGTATCATATTTTTCCAGATATCTCTTATAAATGCATCCCAACTGAAAACCGGGCATCATAAATAAGATTCTCCCCGGAATCTTATAAAGCCCCCAGACATGCCCTCCTATGGCAAGCCATACCGTAAGAATTCCAAGAACAAGACTGCCTGTAAAGATCAGCCATTCATACTCAAGCCGGATCAGAGACAGTACTTTCCGCCCACATACGTTTATCGCTTCCACCATAAAAAGAGCAGGGACAAACCAGGCCGGGAACTGATACATAAACTGGTGCCCTCCTTCAAAGGGCGCAATAAACAGCGTATACAATGACAGATCCTGTCCAATGCCAAATCCTGCTTTATGAAGAATCATGGTCAGAATCCCATAAAAAAGATTCCATGCATAATAAGGCAGCAAAAGAGTAACACATTTACCGATCATATAACTCAAGATATTGTCCCTGGATTCTTCCTTATAGAAATATCCGGAAACAAAAAGGAAAATAAACACATGAAAAGAATAATAGGGAAACAAACCGCCCAGATCAAACAGATTAAAGCCCAGATGTCCTGCTGTCACTAAAATAATACCGATAGCAGATAAAATACGAAATTCTTTATTCTCTTTATAGCTCATTTTTATCCTCACAGCTATTTTTTGATAATAGTATACAAAAAATCATTGTATAAAGAAAGCAAAATATTTATAATAACCTTATGAAAAATTCGATATCAAACCTACACATAAAAAATAAATTTTTACTCCGGAACTTATTTTTGTTCAGTTTCCTGCTTTTTCCCCTGACCATAGGCTGCGGCAAGGAAAAACCTGTCTCACCGTTTATTCCGGAGAACGGCTTTATCCGACAGTCATCTTCCATTAACTTTGATCTGTCCTTATTAAATGCAATACCCGATAATCCTAATCCCGCTTTGAGCGTCCCCACTTATATAACTAAAATAGAAGATACCTATTTTATTGTGGATTGCTATAATAACCAGATCATTTATCATGATAACCTTACAGACCCGCTCTACGAATGGCAGGTTATGACAAATGATGTCTCTATGCCTCATACCATTGCAGGAGACGGAACCGTATATGTCATTGATGATACGGAAAATAACAGGATCCTTATTATGGAAAAAGGCGTGAATGAAAACGGACAGTCTGTTTATATCCCTACCCAGGAGTTTACCGGGATAGGCAACAGACCACACTATATCATTTACGATAAATCCACAGATACTTTCTTTGTCTGGAGTTCACAAAGCGGAGAAATGTATCTGCTGCGTCATCCTGCAAATGACACTACCCTGTATCTGACAGAAATCCGCTCCATTCCATCGCTTGCCGACACCTATGTACGCTCCTTTACCATCGTGGGAGATACCGTTTATTTTGTGTCCGGTAATTCCTCCATTATAGAAGCCGATCTTGATACCTTTAAGATCAAAAAAGAATACGCCGTTCCCGATGAACTTTCCGGGATGATTCAGCTTACTCCTATTGAAGATTATTATTACATCACGATTTCTACAGATATTACAGGCAATCAGGACTACGCTACCATGATCCGCACCAAAAATCTTAAAGACCTGGCAAAAGGAAACTATGAAGATATCTATGAGAACTTTATCGGCGGAGGAACCCCTTACTACATAACCTGTATCGATGATACCTGGTATCTGACGGAACACCGTCTGCCGGGGCATTCCATCTGGAGTTTTAAGATAGCAGACAACAAAATCTTAGACGTGACTGCTGTTTACTGAAGAAAATCATCTTTATTTCCCTGATTTTTCAGATTTTCTATCTGCTGTGCCGTTTCTTCGGAAATGCCATCCAGAAGATAGGTCTTATTACTGCTTTTGCTCTGCAGATATTCTTCCTGCAAGATTCCTGCAGAGCGATTAACATCTTCCTGCAGATCTTTGGCAGATAACAGCCTGCACCCTTGTCCGCGGATAATGATCTGTTCAACCCCGTCTGAGGTCGCCACGGTAATATCATATTTCTTCTTGTTATCATGGGCAAATTTCTCAATAAATCTGTCTGCGGTCTCCGCTTCTTTCGTATACACTACATGGATATTGTAATNATCAAAAATTTCCACAGGGTGTCCTTTCAGCCTGTAAGCGTCAAAGACTACGATCAGACTGCATTTCTTTACAGCCTGATAATTGCACAGAATATCAAGCAGCTTCCCTCTGGCGCCATCCAGATTTATCCCAGCCAGCTCCCTTAGATCCTCCCATGCAAAGATCACATTGTAACCGTCTACCAGAAGATATTCTTCTCTTTTTTCCTGCCCTTTATAGACACGGGTAACAGAAGAGCCAGCCCGGCCGCTTCCGATTCTTTTTTCCCTCTGCCAGCCTTCTTTTTTCCGACTTCCCTGCGTTCTTCTGTTAGCACCAGCTGTACGATCAAGAATAGAATCTATCTCATCCGTTCCGATAAACATCTCTCCGTCATGCTGATCAAGCATTTCCTGACGGTTAAGAGCTGCCTGCCTTCGCATTAACAATTCTTCTTCAAAAGCACTTTGCATGATGGTCTTACTGTCTCCAGCAAAGCAGCTTTCCAGATGCATATAATCCTTTACCTGATCCCATGGCACCACAAAACCAGCGCCGTGGGCACAGAATACAGATCCAGTTGGATTTCTTACATCAGCCTCCGGATCATATCCTCTTAACTCTATTACCTCCCGGGCATTGTGGCAGGGAGCATATCCTTTCAGATTACAGAACAGACGTCCATGACCTCTGGTATAGGCCGTTACTTCTTTTTGATAGTCCCGAAACGTGGCTACCGGAGCTGTCCCCTTAAGGACTGCCAGAGTGCCTTTTCTCTCATCCAGCGCAAAGCTGCCGTGAAGCTTTTCTATATCTGTCATGGCCCGTCCAATGCTTTCCTCCGGAATTTCCAGTCTGAATTCATAGACTGGCTCAAGCAATACTGAAGATGCTTCCATCAGGCCCTGGCGTACCGCACGGTATGTGGCCTGCCTGAAATCCCCGCCCTCTGTATGCTTTATATGGGCACGGCCNGAAACCAGAGTGATCTTCATATCCGTGATCGGCGAACCTGTGAGCACGCCTCTGTGTTCCCGCTCTTCCAGATGAGTTAGTACCAGTCTCTGCCAGTTCTTTGCCAGAATATCCTCGCTGCAGTCAGAGGTAAAATTAAGCCCGCTGCCCGGTTCTCCCGGCTCCATCAAGAGATGTACCTCCGCATAATGCCGCAAAGGCTCAAAATGTCCTACTCCTTCCACTTTGTCTGCTATAGTTTCTTTATATACGATACGTCCTGTGCCAAAAGATACTTCCACATCAAAACGTTCTTTAATAATGCTTTTTAAAACCTCTGTCTGTACTTCACCCATGACCTTGGCATGAATTTCCCCAAGTTCTTCATCCCACAGAATATGAAGCATGGGATCCTCTTCCTGAAGCTGTAAAAGCTTAGGCATCATCACTGCCGGATCGCTCCCTTCCGGCAGCTTAACACAGTAGCTGAGTACCGGTTCAAGGACAGGGATCTCTGAAATCTTCTCTCTGCCAAGTCCCTGCCCCGGAAGTGTTTTTAAAAGTCCCGTCACTGCACAGATATCTCCCGCCACAGCTTGACTTACCGCTTCAAATTTTTCTCCTGAATAAATGCGGATCTGATTCACCTTTTCTTCTGATGGAAGCTCTTCTCTGGCTTTCAAGCACCCGCCCGTAATTTTCATATGTGTCAGCCTGTTCCCCTGATTATCTCTGGTGATCTTATAAACTCTGGCTCCAAATTCATCGGGATAAACAGGTATGGAAACATATTTCCTGATTCCCTGCAAAAATTCCCTGATTCCGAAAAGTTTTAAGGCAGAGCCGAAAAAGCAGGGAAATATCTTTCTTTCTGCTATTTTCTTTTTAATGTCATCGGTGCTTATTATTCCCTTTTCCAAAAAGCTGTTCAAAAGTTCTTCATCACACATGGCAAGGCTTTCAAAAAAGCTTTCTGTTCCCTCATCTGTAAAGTCTGCGCATCCATCGTCAAGCTGCCTGGTAAGTTCCTGTAAAATCGCTTTCCTGTCTGTCCCCTGCATATCCATTTTATTGATAAAGATAAAAACGGGAACACCATACCTGGATAACAGCTGCCATAGCGTTTTGGTATGGCCCTGAACTCCATCCGATGCACTGATCACAAGCACTGCCATATCCAGCACCTGAAGAGTCCNNTCCATCTCNGCGGAGAAATCCACATGTCCCGGCGTGTCTAANAGTGTGATCTTCAGATCTTCATAGCCAAGGCGCGCCTGTTTGGAAAAAATAGTGATNCCTCTTGCCCGTTCNANCTCATAAGTNTCNAGAAATGCGTCCTTATTGTCCACTCTTCCAAGTCTTCGTATTTCACCGCANGTATATAANAATGCCTCAGATAAAGTTGTTTTTCCTGCATCTACATGGGCCAGCAGACCCGCACAAATATGTTTCCCGGATTTTCCTTCTCCCGCCTGTTCGCCCATAAAAAAACCTCTTATTGTACATTATTTATAGGGCCTGTCTTGCAAGTTCCAGGCAGCCCATGATTCCCTGATCATCATTCAGGCTGGCCGGTACGATATAGTGATCCAGATCATCTATTTCCTCTGTTTTAATATAACCATTCAGCATTTCTTTTACATAACTGCGTATCATAGGGAACAACTGCTCCTGATGCATCACGCCGCCGCCTAAAATGATCATTTCCGGTGATACTGTTAAAATATAGCCAGTCAGCGCCTGCGCAATGTAATAAGCCTCCAGATCCCATACTTCTGCTCTGTCCTTTAATTCCCTGGCACTTACACCCCAGCGTTCCTCTATGGCAGGTCCCGCAGCCAGGCCTTCCAGACAGGCCTTGTGATAAGGACATTTTCCCTCATAAGTATCATCATTTCTCTTTCGCATCAGCACATGTCCTGCTTCCGGATGAAGCATCCCATGAAGGAGATTTCCCTCAATATAAATTCCGGCGCCGACGCCTGTGCCAATGGTAATATAAATTACAGAGCTTTTGCCTTTCGCCTGTCCGAAAGTAACCTCTCCAAGCACAGAACCGTTAACGTCAGTGTCAAAACCTACAGGGCAGCCAAGCGCTTCTTCGAATGCTCCTACAATATTGCAATTGGTCCAGGCCAGCTTGGGCGTACTTGTAATATATCCATATGTGGCTGATTTTTTATCGGGATCAATAGGACCAAAACAAGCGATACCTAATGCCTCTACCTTTTTCTCCTTAAAGTAAGATATCATCTTGGGAATTGTGATCTCCGGCGTTTCCGTAGGAATGGATACCTGTTCAAAAATCTCACCTTTTTCATTGCCTATAGCACATACCATTTTTGTGCCGCCTGCTTCCAATGCTCCTAATAACATAATCAAATCTCCTTATCCTTGTATATTTTATTATTTACTGGTTCTTTTTCAGCTTTTCTATTTCTTCCTGCAGCTCCTGCAGTTTATCCATGGCCTTCTGCAGATCACCGGTATGAACCTTTTGTTTTTCTTCCTCTTTTTCCTGTTCCTGCTTCTCCTTCAAATATCCCGTTACAAACGCCGGCTGTGTAATGGGTTCCTCTTCAAAATACTTGGGATCAATATGCAGCTGATAATCTTCTTCTCTGATGATAATGGTCTGCGGATCTGTTTTTACAGTTTTTACAATTTCTTCGTCATCCTCATCGTCATCCTCGTCTTCTTGTTCATATTCATCCTCGCAGTACTCATCATCTTCTTCATATTCATATTCTGTATCATCATAGTCATCTTCGTCATCACTTTCGCTGTCATCAGACTGACGGAGACTCCGGATCGTAAGAAATATCATGATCACGATAACCGCAATGATTACTACAACAGCTATGGGTTTCAGAATTTTGCTGACCGGACGAGAAGTTTTCACTTCCTCCTCATCGGATTCTGCCTCTTCAGAAACCGGCTCTTCTCCCTCATCTTCTGTTCCCGGCTCTTCCTCTTTCGTTTCAGCAACCGTCACATATTTCCCATAAATAAATCCCTCTGCACCGTCATATTCAATCTGATACCAACCGTCGGCGCTTACGCCTGTAATGACAACTATTTCCTTCTCTCTGACAGCACCTATCTTATCATAGTCCGTACCGGGACCGCTGCGTACGTTCACATCACTGATGATCTCACCCTGTGCAGACATCTGGGTTATTTCATATTCATTTTCTGCAAAAGCCGTAATCGGCAGCGCAGAAAGCAGAAGAGCAGTTATTATCAATACTGTTATTCTAATATTTAATTTCTTTTTCATCTGAATACCCGCTTTATCATAATTTCCCCTCATAACTCTTTTCGAATAGTATAACATGTTTTTCGAATATATAAAAGCTGTTTTGTTTTTAAAAAAACTTGGAAAAACGCGCTTCCTATTGTATAATAATGAAAGAAATTTCATATTTCATTAAAATACTAAAATGAGGAGTTGGACACGAGATGAACAATCTTTCAAACAACAAATGGGTACGCGCTGCCATACCCGCATTATTACTGCACTGCAGCATCGGTACTGTTTACTGCTGGTCCATTTTCAGTCAGGAAATTGCCGAATATATCGGTTTTTCAAAGGGTGCTACCGAATGGGCTTTCAGTTTCGCCATCTTCTTTCTTGGTATGTCTGCCGCTTTTCTGGGCAACATCGTGGAAAGAGACATTCACAAATCTTCATTGATCGCGGCTATATGCTTTGCTGCCGGTATGGCCGGCACCGGATTCTTTATCTGGTACGGCGGAGCGCATCGCGGAAGTGCACTGGCACTGATCGGTATCTACATATGTTATGGATTTATTATGGGAATCGGCCTCGGAACCGGTTACCTGTCACCTGTTAAAACGCTGATGCTTTGGTTCAANGACCGCAAAGGCCTTGCTACCGGACTTGCCGTAGCCGGTTTCGGCGCCGCAAAAGCGATCGCCAGCCCCATAATGCAGTTCCTTCTGGATTCTCTGGGCGAAGGCGGAATTTACAAAATGTTCCTAATCTTGGCAGTTGTATATTTTATCATGATGTTCGTAGGACATCTCCTTCTGGCAAAACCTGCCGGATGGCATGAACCTGCTTCCAATGAAAAAGGTGCCAGCGCAATTGATGTTATCAAGGAAAAACCTATAACCTTCATTGGCATCTGGCTCATGTTCTATCTTAATATTACATGCGGACTGGCATTAATTTCTCAGGAAAAGGCGATCATAAAATGCCTCGGCCTTGTAGGAGCTGTCGGTGTGCTCTCTTCTGTAACCGCAATTTTCAACGCCGGCGGACGTTTGGGATTCTCTGCATGGGCAGATACCTTTAAGGATAGAAACTCTATTTATAAGATCATATTTATTCTTTCCATAGCTGCAACAGGCCTTGTCATTGTTACACAGGGCATCACTAACATGGGAGCAAACTCCTTCGTAATGATCNTGGTACTGATCCTGCTGTTTATCGTAAATGCCGGATACGGCGGNGGATTCAGTAATGTGCCNACNCTTCTTTCCGATCATTACGGTATGAAGAACATCAGCGCCATTCACGGAATCACACTTTCTGCATGGGCATTTGCAGGCCTTACCGGCAACCAGATGGCTACTTTTATCGTCGGCCGTTTTAAAGACTCCGAAGTTGAACTGGCACATGCCTTATCTGACGGAAGTACTGAAATCATTAAAGTTAATCCTACCGGATACCAGGCTGTTCTATATGTAACCTTTGCCCTTTATATTGTTGCCGCCATTATCTGCTTCACCATGGTAGGCCATAAATCCAAAGAAAAAAATAAGCAATAGATCAAAGTAACGAAAAACACTGTCTGNCCGTGAAATATTGGTCAGACAGTGTTTTTNTATGTAACTCACNNATNATTTCTCAAATATCTTCTCTTCNATCTCAACAATTTCCGCATTGTGGGTNTTAAAATTCTTTACCATATCCTCAAAGGGCTTTTCGTATAGAAATGACAGCATCGTCATAATTACCGCACTATGAGTAACCATCAGCACTGCTCCTTTACTTTCTTTTACCGCACATTTCATTGCCGGAATCGCCCTTTTAAGAAGCTGTTCATAAGATTCGCCTCCCGGCGGGATCTGATAGCGTCTGTTTTTATGCCATATCCCATATTCTTCCGGAAATNTTTCTCTTACCTGCCGCCATGTNTANCCTTCCCATTCACCAAATGAAATCTCTTCGATNCCTTCCAGTATCTGAGCCTTCNNTCCCAGCTCTNCGGCTACGATTTTTGCCGTTTCCATTGCCCGCATCATTTTGCTGGTATATATTTTATCAAAATGAAGTCCTCTTTCTTTAATGGTATTCACAAGCTCTACTGCCTGTTTTCTGCCACTTTCGTTTAAAGGGATATCCGTCTGCCCCTGAATACGATTCGACAGATTCCAGTCCGTTTCCCCATGTCTGGCCAAATATAATTGCATATACAGTAACTCCTTACNTTTAAACGCTCTTCCACTGTTGATACGCTAATTTTACATGGATGANCAGGCTAATGCAAGAAGCTTTTTGAAATGAATNNTGCCACGATAAAAGGGCCGTCATTGACAGCCCTTTAAACGCTCACTTCATAATACAGATTCTATTATACAGCTTCATGGAAAGTTCTGGAAATAACATCAGCCTGCTGTTCAGGAGTAAGCTTGATNAAGTTTACTGCATATCCTGANACACGAATTGTTAACTGAGGATATTTCTCAGGATTCTTCTGTGCATCTAACAGAGTATCTCTGTTTAAAACATTAACATTCAGATGATGTCCTCCCTTGGATGCATATCCGTCTAATAAACCTACTAAATTATCAACCTGTGATGAACTTGCTGCCATAATTAAGACTCCTTTCATTATATCCCTTATTGCTATTTTGATTATAAGTTCTTTTGTTGCTATTATAATATCTTGTTACAAAGGAAAAATCCGTAACTTAAGTTACCATTTTAAAATTTTTTTAATTTATATCAAAATTACTCATACAAAAGTTCCACAGCTTCTCTGTCCATTACCATAATTTCTTTTCTGGATACCTGAATCAAACCGTCTGCCTGCATCTTCATCAGCTCTCTTGACAGTGAAGGTCTTGCTACTCCAAGGAAATCTGCCATCTGTTCCCTGTTCATCTTAAGTTCTATCCTGCCTTCCTCATCCATGGAATCGATCAGCCAGATCGCTATCCGTTCTCTTAACGACGAAGTACTGATAATGTGGAGCTTTCTGGTAATTTTAAAATTATCCTCCGATAAGATCTCAAGCATATTCTGAGTCAGCTGTTTATGATGATCACAGGCATTAGAACAGAAATGGTAAAAGAAATCCCAAGGCATTTCCAAAAAGCTTACATCAGTCACTGCAATTGCATCATACCAGTACTTCTCTCTGTTTCCGAAAAGAAATATCTCTCCGAATACATTCCCTTCTTCCACCAGATACAGTACATCTCTTTTTCCTGATGTGAAATCTTTGCAGATATGCACCTGTCCCTCCAGCAAAAGAAACAATCTGCTTGGCTTTTCTCCCTGNTCAAAAATATAAGTTCCGGCTTTCGCCCGGTTAATCCTGGATTTAGAACACTTTAAGATTCTATCCGTTTCTTCTCTTGTGATTGCATGAAACAACTTTGATCCTGCCAGCTTGTCCATAACCCTAACACCTCTTTTTAAATCCCAAATACCTGACGGCTTTCCGAAAGCCTGTAGTAGAATTGTTCATAAAAATCCATCTCTTCATATAACTTCACATAAAATTGATTCAGAAGATGCATATTGATACTTTTGACGATCTCCTGATTTTCCGTATCACTTAAAGTTTCCTGTATCTTTTTAAGAAAAAAGTGCCAGTCTTTGATATACTGCTCGTAGCGCGCAAGCTGAGGAATACCCAGCCATTTTTTAAGCTTGACCTTGGTCTTATCGGGNTAACTGCATTCATGCACCTGTAAAAAGTATTTAAAGTCTTCTCCCTCATAAATTCTTCCCATAGGATACATCCGGCAGAATCCCGGCCTGCTGTCATGAATCGTGCATCTTCCATCCTCTCTTAAAAAGGTGCATCCGTTACCATCAGGGCGAATCCGTAAATGAGGCAAAATAACGCCATCCACCACGGAAAGCTCCATTCTTTCTGCAAGCAATGTTTCAAAGTCTGTATTAAGGCTTTTCTCCAACTGGAAAATATCATANGGATCCAAAATAATGGTATCCTCTACCACCCGGCAGCATTCTGAGCAGCCTGCGCAGTCATTGCATCCTATTTTGACCATATCATTGGAAGTATAAAGTCTCCCATCCGATATTTCCTTCAGGTCTATATCACGTTCCATCTGTATTCCTCATTTAAGCTTCATTCTTCTCAAGTTCCAGCATGTATTTCTTGGCCGGCAGTCCCCCGCCAAAGCCTGTCAGAGAACCGTCTGCTCCGATCACNCTGTGGCATGGTATCAATATCATAATGGGNTTTTTATTGTTGGCTCCGCCCACTGCTCTGCACGCCTTTTCATTNCCGATCCNNCGCGCGATCTCNCCATAGCTTCTGGTTTCTCCATAAGGAATTGCACANAANGCTTCCCATACCTTTTTCTGNAANTCGGTTCCCTCCGGCATAAGCGGCAGTTCAAAGCTTTTCCTTTTTTTCTGAAAATATTCTGTCAGCTGTCTGTGCGCCTCTTTTAATAAAGGTGTTTCTTTTTCATTTCCGAACTGCTCATTATCGAAATGAAGTCCGGTAATGGCAGTCCCATTCTCCTCGATGCATACCGTGCCGATCGGCGTTTCATAATGGTATCTACTTTTCACTGCTTTCTCCCAAATATTCTATGCTCTCAATCACCGGCCTGTTTTCTTCCGGTACGCTTCCGTTGTTATCCTGGACAACCGCATTTTCGCAAATGTCATCCACGATCTCCATGCCCTCGATCACATATCCGAATGCGGCATAATCTCCATCCAAAAACTGACTGTCCTGATGGACGATAAAAAACTGGGAACTGGCACTATCCGGATCCTGGGCGCGTGCCATGGAGATTGCACCTCTTGTATGGGACAAAGGATTATCAATACCGTTGCTTGAAAACTCTCCTTTGATCTTTTCATCGGCTCCGCCCATTCCGGTTCCTGTGGGATCACCGCCCTGCATCATGAATCCTTCTATAATGCGATGAAAAACAACTCCGTCATAAAAACCGCTTTTTGCAAGATTTACAAAATTCGTTACCGAGATCGGTGCACTGTCCGCATCCAGCTCTACCTTAATGGTCCCTTTATCCTTAATATTAATATTCACATAGTGTTTTCCGCTTAAAAGCCCGGATTCCGCTTCTTCTTTCTGCTCTCCTGTTTCCGTGTCCTTATCTTTTTCCTGAACTTCTGCTTCCTCTTTTTCAGANGGACTGCTGCNGCACCCCATTATACCTGCTGCAAAAAGCAGCCCTGNAAGAAAAATAACTAAAATCTTCTTATTCATTGTATCCTCCAACCTTTCTTTATATCATAAATCATAGATTTATGATCGGCATTCGCCGCTCGTCAAACATGCAAGCATGCTTTCCNCGCTAACGCTCATTATATCATTTCCAGGGCTTGTGCAAGGTCTGCGATCANATCCTCTTTATCCTCAAGNCCGCAGGAAATACGAATCAGTCCTGCCGGAACNCCTGCTTCTATCAACTGTTCTTCNGTCATCTGCCTGTGAGTGGAAGTTGCAGGATTTAAGCAGCAGGTTCTTGCATCTGCTACGTGGGTCTCAATGGCCGCCAGCTTCAGGTTCTTCATAAATGTTTCCGCTGCAGCACGTCCTCCNTTCANNTCAAAAGACACNACNCCGCANCCGCCGNCNGGCAGATATTTTTNGGCAGTCTCATAATATTTATTGCCGGGCAGTCCCGGATAATTCACATAAGATACCTTGGGATGTTTNTCCANGAATTCAGCCACAGCCTGCCCGTTTTCCACATGTCGGGGCATTCTTACGTGAAGAGATTCCAATCCCAGATTTAATATAAAAGCACTCTGCGGAGACTGTATACAGCCCAGATCCCTCATCAGCTGAGAAGTGCATTTGGTAATGAATGCGCCTTCCTTTCCAAACTTCTCAGCATATGTAATGCCATGATAAGATTCATCCGGCGTGCAAAGTCCCGGAAACTTATCAGCATATGCCATCCAGTCAAATCTGCCGGAATCAACAATGGCTCCGCCGACAGCGGCTCCATGCCCATCCATATACTTGGTTGTGGAATGGGTCACAATATCAGCTCCCCATTCAATCGGCCTGCAGTTTACGGGCGTAGGGAATGTATTGTCCACAACAAAAGGCACGCCATGCTTATGCGCTGCTTTTGCAAATTTTTCAATATCCAGTACCGTGAGGGCTGGATTGGCAATGGTCTCTCCAAATACAGCTCTTGTATTGTCCTTAAAAGCCGCATCCAGCTCTGCTTCTGTGCAGTCGGGAGAAACAAAGGTAACTTCTACCCCCATCTTAGCCATAGTCACTGAAATCAGATTATAGGTACCTCCGTAAATAGATGAGGATGATACAATATGACTTCCGCATTCACAGATATTGAACAGTGCAAAGAAGTTGGCGGCCTGTCCCGAGGATGTCAGCATGGCTGCTGTTCCGCCCTCTAACTCAGCTATTTTTGCTGCCACATGATCATTTGTAGGGTTCTGCAGTCTGGAATAAAAGTATCCGCTTGCTTCCAAGTCAAAGAGCTTTCCCATATCTTCACTGGTAGCATACTTAAATGTGGTAGACTGAATGATCGGTATCTGACGGGGTTCTCCGTTGCCAGGTGTATAGCCCGCCTGAACACATTTGGTATTGATTTTGTAATTGCTCATTTTATTTTCCTCTCCTGCTTAAATATTTAGCATTTTTATTATATTCTTCTGCCTTCTCTCTGGTCAATGAAAATTCCCTTATTAAAGCATTTACAGTATCTTCTTCTGATACTCCTAGGCGATGGCAGGTATTCACCAAAGCACATATGCCCTCTTCACGTCCTTCTTCACGTCCTTCTTCTTTCAATGTTCATATTTTTCTACATCAAATTCTTCCAATAACATTCCAAGTACCTCCTGCCGGTATCTTTTCAAAAAAAGCTCCAAAATATGATTTTTAATACAATATTCTATAGCATCATTCAATGCCTTCTCTTTATCATCATAATTTGCAACAAACTGCTTTGAAACTGTCACAAATTCCGCATATTCTTCAAGGGCTTTACATTTTTCCATCAATTGCATATTATGTCCATAATTGATATTCAACACCTTAACCTTCAGTTCTGCATCTGCTTCCTTATCCTTATTCTCAAATGCATCAGACAACTTAAGAATCTGCTCTTCTGGAATTTCCTTATCTCCATTATAAAAAACAATACAGTGAGGTGTCGGAAGAACTATCTGTTTCGTTCCATACAGACTGGTACCTGACATATTAACAATAAACAGCACTCTCAATTGTGACTACATTGAGCATAGATGCATCCTTATAATCTGTTCCATTTAAAGCATTATACAGCTCTAATAAAGCTTCTCTGTCCTTATCAAAAAGAAAACGGAAAAGCCTATCCTTTATCTGCCGTTGAACTTTGTGTTTCTTCTTGCCGTGACGATTGTAAAAAATACTTAAATAATTTTTCATATAGTATCCTCCAAAAATGCAGGATACTAAATCGTTTTTAGTTCCTGCCATATTTAAAATAATAAGAGAAAAATCTGGCAGAAACTGCCTGAATATGCGAATTGCACACTGTCTTGAATTTTCCGATAAGCTAATCATATATCAAATATAAGCTTTTGTCAATGATATTCATTTGCCAAGCAATGTTCTAAAGAATAAATAATGACGAAAATGCAATAATTGAAAACATTCAAGAGTGCCTCCTTTTTTAGCAGCACCCTTGAATGTCAATGGCGTATTTTACTGTCTTTTTGAGATAACAGAATCAATCAGCCCGTATTCTAAAGCTTCTTCTGCACTCATAAAATTATCTCTGTCTGTATCTCTTTCAATTTCTTCAATGCTATGGCCTGTATTCTTGGCTAAAATGCGATTTAATCTCTGCTTGTTTTTTTGTATATGGTCTGACATGATTCGTATATCACTGGCTTGCCCCTGAATACCATTACCATGTATAGCCGGCTGATGTATCATGATTTCAGAATTAGCTAATGCCCTGCGTTTTCCATGTGTACCACCTGCCAGTAAAAAAGCGCCAAAGCTTGCAGCAAGTCCTACACAAATCGTAGAAACATCGCATTTGATATACTGCATAGTATCATAAATTGCAAATCCGGCTGTTACGGAACCTCCGGGGCTGTTAATATAAAACTGTATATCTTTCTCCGGATCTTGCGCTTCCAAAAAGAGCATTTGTGCTATGATCAAACTTGCAGAAGAGTCATTGACTTCTTCCCCTAAAAAAATAATTCTATCGGCCAGCAGCCGTGAAAAAATATCATAGCTTCTTTCTCCACGACTGTTCTGTTCAATTACATAAGGAATCGTACTCATGCTGCACCCCCCTTAATTTCCACATTAAATTTGTAGTATTGGAACATATAAGAACAGCACAAAGAAATTCTGTTTTGTTTTGGTATGAAGACTCCAATATTCCTATAAGTTTTAGGCGGATATAAATAAACTTGCTTAAAAGCAAATGAAAATGCTTGTTGTGTATCATATCCGGCTTCATATGCAATTTGCGTTATCGGCTTATCTGTATTGACCAGTTTTTCAGCTGCGATCGTAAGTCTGCGGTTTTGCAGATATTTATAAATCGTAATTCCTGTCTGTTCTGTAAAAATCCGATTGAGATGGAATTTGGAATAGCCGATATTTTTTGCTATATCATCTAAATTGATTTCCTTCTCTAAATTTCTCTCAATATAGTCTATAACTTTTTGGACAACTTCTTTTTGATCTTTCATCGCATACCCTCCTTGCTTCGTTCACTATTATAGCAAGTTTCATGGTATACGTCTTAATAAAAAGTGCTATTTTCCCCTCAGGAGAAAGTCACCAAACATTTCCACTCGTTATCTGCGAACGCAAGAAGAACCTCGATTCCGCTTCGCTTCATCTCGGTCATCCTTGCGTTCCTATGAACAAATCCGCATAACAAAAGCCCCTTGAATGCAAGCATTCGGGGGCTTTGTATATGCGTCTTTATTCGCAGATAACTGCTTATCTCTTTGAAAACTGGGGTGCTCTTCTCGCTGCTTTGAGACCATATTTCTTTCTTTCCTTCATACGAGGGTCTCTTGTCAGGTATCCTGCTTTCTTAAGTACAGGTCTGTAATCTGCATCAGCCTGAAGTAATGCTCTGGCAATACCATGTCTGATAGCGCCTGCCTGGCCTGTATATCCGCCGCCGTGTACATTAACGAGAACATCAAACTTGTCAACTGTATCAGTAGCTGCCAAAGGCTGGCGAACGATAACCTTTAATGTCTCCAGTCCAAAATAATCGTCAATGTCTCTTTTATTAATTGTAATCTTGCCGTTACCGGGTACTAAATATACTCTGGCAATTGATTTTTTCCTTCTACCTGTTCCGTAGCATTTGTTTGCTGCTTTAGCCATTTTATTTTCTCCTTTCAGTCCCTTGATTAAAATGTTAATACTTCGGGTTTCTGAGCCGCATGCTGATGCTCAGGACCTGCATATACGTGAAGCTTTGTATACATCTGTCTTCCTAAAGGTCCCTTGGGAAGCATGCCTTTAACAGCAAGCTCGACAACCTTCTCAGGTTTCTTCTTTAACATTTCCTTCAATGTAGTTTCTTTCATACCGCCTACATAATCTGAATGATGATAATAAATCTTCTGATCTAATTTTCTGCCGGTTACTTTGATCTTCTCTGCATTGATCACGATCACGTAATCACCTGTATCAATGTGAGGAGTAAAAATCGGTTTATTCTTGCCTCTTAAAACCTTAGCTACTTCTGAAGCCAAACGTCCAAGTGTCATATTTGTAGCGTCTACTACATACCATTTTCTTTCGATTGTAGCAGGACTAGCCATAAATGTTTTCATTACATTCCCTCCATTAAACTCGTATATGCGCTAGATGCACATTTCCTCTTGGTACTCTTATATCTTCCACGCGGATGTCCGGGCCGCCCTTCTGACTTTCAAATACACTGATAGGTACTATATTTATAATGCCTGCTAAGGAGATTTCGCATGGCATTAATAAACTTTTTCGCACTGAATTATTATATTATACGTATTCATACGTGTCAATATCAAATTTCAAAATTATAATCAATAAGCGTCAGTCCGTTTGCCGGCGCCGTGGGCCCTGCGGCCTGCCTGTCCTTTGCCATAAGGATCTCCTGCATATGTTCCGGCGGATAACTGCCTCGTCCGATTTCCATCAGCGTTCCGACTATGATCCTTACCATATTATAGAGAAAACCTGTTCCGCAGACCCTGATGCTGACCTCATTTCCTTCTTTATCTATTTGAATATCCAAAATGGTCCGCACTGTTGATTCCACCACTGCCGCTGTAGAACAAAAACTTTTAAAGTCATGCTCTCCGATCAAATAGGCCGCGCCCTTTTTCATCAGACCTATATCCAGCGGCACGTAAGTAAAGTGAGTATAAAGTCTTCTTGTAGGTGAGGGAAAAGGCGCATTGAAGATCCTGTATTCATAGGTCTTTCTGCTGGTACAGTGTCTGGGATGAAAATCACGGTCAGCTTCGCAGGATTCCTGTATTCGTATATCTTCGGGCAGACGCTGATTTAAGGCATAAGAAATCTTTTCTGCGGGAATACGTGTATCCGTATCAAAAACCGCCACGTTGCAAAGCGCATGAACCCCTGAATCAGTACGGCTTGCCCCAACTACCTGAATCTCTTCACGAAGCAATTCTGAAAGGCACTTGTTCAGTTCTCCCTCTATGGTCCTTACCCCCGGCTGGATCTGCCACCCGTTATAAGCAGTACCGTCATATGCCACCACTAATTTGATCCGTTTCATCCTGTTCCTCACATACTTATGAAGCATTTTAGCTAAAATAAAATCCTGCCGATTCCAATGCACATAGCCAGATAGATGCATACCGTTCCATATGCCAGAAAATCTCTCTTTTTATAAATAAGAGGCTTCATCTTTGTACGGTGATCACCGCCTCTGTAGCATCTTGCCTCCATGGCTGTCGCCAGATCATTGGCACGCCTGAATGCGGAAATAAACAGTGGAACCAGCAATGGCACCATGCTCTTGACCTTCTTGATCAGATTTCCGCTTTCAAAGTCAGCTCCTCTTGCGATCTGCGCTTTCATGATCTTATCTGTTTCTTCCAGTAAGATCGGTATAAATCTCAGGGCAATAGACATCATCATGGCAATTTCATGTACCGGCACTTTGATCACCTTTAAGGGCTTCATTAAACTTTCCAGTCCGTCCGTCAGATTATTGGGTGTCGTGGTCAGTGTCATAAGTGAAGATCCCATAATAAGAAACACAAGCCTCACAGCCATCATCCCTGCCAGCGCAATACCTTCCTTAGTGATCTTCAGTTTCCAAAAAGATACTACTGCCTCACCCGGAGTTAAAAACAAATTAAAGACCACTGCCATGATAAGCAGAAAGACTATGGATTTCATTCCCCGCACCATAAATTTGACAGGTACTTTAGAAAGTTTGATAATAAGCACCAGAAACAGACCGGCTATCACATAACCTACTGCACTGTCTACTATAAAAAGTGAAATGATATAACAAAGTGTAGTCACCAGTTTTACTCTTGGATCAAGTCTGTGTATCACAGAATCTGCCTGATAATATTGTCCTAATGTAATATCTCTTAACATAATAGCCCTCTATCCAATCCGCTCTGCCTTTTACCTGCAAGCGCTCTTAAAATAGCCGCTTTTGCCTCTTCCACGCCGGTAATATCCGCATCCACATCAAGTCCCTTTGCTTTTAATGTCTGCATGATATAAGTGATCTGAGGTGCTGCAAGGCCTATCTCCTCCAGTTCTTTGTAATGTCTGAACACTTCCCTTGGTTCATCATCAAACATTACCCGGCTCTTGTTCATAACGATGATCCTATCCACATATTTGGCCACATCTTCCATGCTGTGAGAAACCAGAATGACCGTCATACCTGTTTCCTTCCGAAGCTTTGCTATTTGCTCCAGGATCTCATCTCTTCCTTTGGGATCCAGACCCGCAGTAGGCTCATCCAGGATCAGCACTTCCGGTTTCATAGCAAGTACTCCCGCTATCGCCACACGCCTTTTCTGCCCCCCTGACAGATCAAAAGGAGACTGATAAAAATATTCATCTTCCAGCCCTACCTGTTTCAAAGCAGCATAAGCCCGAAGTTCTGTTTCTTTTCTGTCTAGTCCAAGATTCTTAGGTCCAAAGCACACATCCTTGAAAACATCGATTTCAAACAACTGGTGTTCCGGATATTGAAAAACAAGTCCTACCTTGCTCCGCAATTCCTTTTTATCATAGTCCCTATCATTAATATCAGCACCATTATAATAGATATTGCCGCTTGTAGGCTTTAATAGTCCGTTCAAATGCTGTACCAGCGTTGATTTTCCAGATCCGGTATGACCGATCAGACCTATGAACTGTCCATCCGGAATTACCAGATTTATATCGGTAAGGGCCGAAAAAGCCATATTGGTATCAGCCTCATATACATGACTCACATGATCTAAAATAATTGACATTTCTATAACCTCTTTATAATCCCAGAGCTTTTACAAGCTCGTCTGTTGTCAGTATTCCGTCCGGCATATTCAATCCGCTTTTCTTAAGCTCATGGGCAAGCAGCGTTACCTGCGGAACATCCAGTCTTAAACTTTTCAGCTTATCCACCTGACTGAAAATTTCCCTGGGCGTCCCCTCCATGGCTACTTTGCCACTGTCCATAACAAAGACTTTATCAGCATGAACAATTTCTTCCATATAATGAGTGATCAGAATGACCGTAATTCCTTCCACATCATTCAATGCCCGGACAGCACGGATCACATCTTTACGCCCGTTAGGATCCAGCATGGCCGTAGGCTCATCTAAAACAATACATTTAGGGTGCATGGCAATAACGCCGGCAATGGAAACCCTTTGTTTCTGTCCTCCGGAAAGCTTGTTTGGCGAATGTTTTCTAAATTCATACATCCCCACAGCTTTCAGACTCTCTTCCACACGCTCCCATATTTCCTTTGTAGGCACTCCTAAATTTTCGGGGCCGAAACCTACGTCCTCTTCTACCACCTGACCAATGATCTGATTATCAGGATTCTGGAATACCATCCCTGCTTCCTGCCTGATATCCCATAACTTGCTATCATCAGTAGTATCCATGCCGTCCACCCACACAGTTCCTTCCGTAGGATAAAGAATTGCATTGATGTGTTTGGCCAATGTGGACTTGCCGGAACCGTTATGGCCCAGTATCGCTACGAAATCACCCTGCCTGATAGAAAGAGACACCTCATCCACAGCTCGTGTGATCCCTTCAACATTGCCTTCTTCATCTCTTCTGATATACTCAAACACCAAATCTTTGGTTTCTATAATTGACATTTGTTTACCTCACAAACATAATAGGTTTACAATTCACACCTGCCATTTATTGTACTAAATATTGCTTTTATTTGCAATAGAAGGATTTTCGGGGTATCATCTTATATATAGTCACCTTCACAGGTAATAATAAGCCCAGACAATAGAGGTAAATTATGAATAAATTGTTGAAATCATTGGGATTTATAATTGTATTAATTTTATGTTGTTCTGTTATTGCAAGGGTTGCTTCGGATTCCGAGACCCTGTACGAATACGGGGAAAAGAATCCCGAAATAGCTTATGCTACTCAGACACCGGCAGGTTCTCCTGCAATTGCAGAGGTTCCGGTTCCATCCGCATCCGAGCTCCCGTTATCACCTTCCGCTGAACCTTCTACGGAACCTGAAGCTGAACCTTCTGCCATTTTTGATCTGCTCCTTGCAGCAGAATCAGAAGAAAGTACACATTATGAAGATGGATTTTTCTATCAGCCTCTGACAGAACCCGTAATAAAGAAAATTACAGGTATCTCATATCCTGTATCCGAAACGATAGCTCCTGCCCTTGCGAATACAGCTGTCAATGTCGTATCCGAAAAGGAAATGAGTGAACTGGCTGTTTCTTATGATGATCTATGCTATATGCAGGTGCTTTACTATAACTTTGACGGAGAAATTAAGACCGGAGAATTGATCTGCAATAAAGGTATTGCCGATGATCTTGTTGAAATTTTTTATGAATTGTATCAAAATGAATACCGGATTGAAAGTATCCGTTTGATCGACGAATTTAACGGAGATGATACTTTATCCATGGAATACAATAATACTTCCTGCTTTAATTACCGTGTAGTTGACGGCACCAGTTCCTTAAGCAAACATGCTTTTGGGTGTGCTATCGATATTAATCCTTTTTATAATCCATACATTGTATTTGACAAAACCGGAAACGGTAATGATCATATTTCGCCTGAAGGCAGTGAGATATACGTTGACCGCTCTCAAAATTTCCCCTATAAAATTGATGAAAATGATCTGTGTTACAAACTTTTTAAGGAGCACGGCTTCACATGGGGCGGTGATTGGAATTCCTGTAAAGATTATCAGCATTTTCAGAAGGTAATAGAATAATCTGTCAAAAAATCCCGCATTCACATGCGGGATTTTAAACTGACATATTAAACTAACTCAAGAACAACTTCCATTGCTCCATCGCCCTTACGCTGGCCAATCTTTACAATTCTTGTATAACCACCGTTGCGGTTAGCATATTTAACGCCATACTCATCAAAGATCTTAGCTACAAGATCAACTTCCTTGGTGCCTTTCTTCTTTCCTGCTGCAGTAGAAGGGACCTCAGTTACAGGATATAATACTTTGATCATCTTTCTTCTTGCATTCATTCTGGAAGGAAGGTCTTTCTTGATCTCCTTTTCAACAGTTTCGTATTTTGTAATTTTCTTACCGTCTACTACTTCTTTAACTCTCTTGCCGTCTTTGTCCTTTACAGGAACCTTAGCTGCAACCTTAACTGTTTCATAGTTATCTTTTTCTTTTACTCCAAGTGCGATCAGGCCGTCAACAATCTTCTGAACTTCTTTTGCTCTTGCCTGAGTAGTAACGATCTTACCGTTATAGATAAGTGCTGTTACCTGATTTCTAAGTAATGCTTTTCTTTGATCTGATGTTTTTCCAAGTTTTCTGTATTTTGCCATTTTAGGCTCCTTTCTCATTGTGGCATTCCTGCCCAATATGGTACATCCGGCTACGCTCTTTGGACTTACTTGCCGAATGCAGTTACCGGTCTGCCGATGCAGACTCCATTCATGAGAATACAGTACACACCCTTCGGAATTACTGTACTGTTATTCCTCGCTGGGATTTAACTGCAGTCCCAGTTCTTTCAATTTAGCAAGAACTTCTTCCAGTGACTTACGTCCAAGATTGCGAACTTTCATCATATCTTCAGAAGTCTTGTTTGTTAACTCTTCAACTGTATTAATACCAGCTCTCTTTAAGCAGTTATAGGAACGAACGGACAGCTCTAATTCGTCAATGCTCATTTCCAATACTTTTTCTTTTTCATCTTCTTCCTTCTCTACCATGATTTCAGCAGTCTTGGCATTTTCAGATAAGTCAATGAAAAGGCTTAAGTGTTCACTAAGTACTTTAGCAGCTAAGCTAACCGCTTCATCGGGAACCAGTGTTCCGTTTGTATAAACATCCAATGTCAGTTTATCAAAATCTGTGATCTGACCAACACGAGTGTTTTCTACAGTTACATTTACTCTTTCAACAGGTGTATAGATCGAATCTACTGCAATAACACCAATAGGTAAATCTTCACTCTTATTCTTGTCTGCGCTTACATATCCTCTTCCCTTAGTAATGATAAGCTCCATGTAGAGCTTGGTATTCTTACCACTTAAGGTTGCGATAGTAAGATCAGGGTTCAGAATTTCGATATCCTGATCTGCCTGAATATCGGAGGCTTTCACTACACCTTCCCCTTCATATTCGATATATGCCGTCTTAGGCTCATTTGTATCGCTGTTATTTTTGATAGCAAGGCTCTTGATGTTCATGATAATTTCAGTAACATCTTCTTTAACCCCTTCGATAGAACTGAATTCATGAAGCACTCCTTCAATCTTAACCTGGCTTACCGCTGCGCCGGGAAGTGAAGAAAGCATGATTCTTCTAAGTGAATTACCAAGAGTGATTCCGTAGCCTCTCTCAAGAGGTTCTACCACAAATCTGCCATATTTCTTGTCATCAGAGATTTCTGCCACCTCAATATTTGGTCTTTCAAAATCAAACACTGCAAATACCCTCCTTTACGAACATAGTGAAACATTTTGACATAAACATTCTTAGACAGCGTAATCCGCTGTCTCAGAACATCTTCACATGGTATTATTTGGAATATAATTCGACGATAAGCATTTCGTTTACAGGAACATCTATCATTTCTCTTGTAGGAAGGTTCTTAACAGTTCCCTTTAATGCTTCCTGATCAACTTCCATCCATTCAGGAACCAATCTGCCTGCTGTTACTTCAAGGATATCTTTGTATCTCTGCAGGGATCTGGATTTTTCTCTGATTTCAATTACGTCTCCTGCTTTAACTAAGTAAGAAGGAATAGTAACCTGCTTGCCATTTACCAATACGTGCTTATGACCAACAACCTGTCTTGCTTCTCTTCTGGTTCTTGCAAATCCCATTCTGAAAACAACACTGTCCAGTCTGCTTTCAAGCATGACCATAAGATTTTCACCGGTCATACCCTTCATTCTGTCAGCTTTTTCATAATAATTTCTGAAAGGTTTCTCAAGCACGCCATAGATAAATTTAGCCTTCTGCTTTTCTCTTAACTGAAGACCATATTCACTGACTTTCTTACCGGCTCTGCTGTTAGTTCTGTTAGACTTCTTGTCATATCCTAAATATGCAGGTTCAAGACCAAGAGATCTACATCTTTTTAATACTGGAACTCTGTTTACTGCCATTATAAATTTCCTCCTGATATTGTTTACAGCGCTGCCGCGCCTTCTTCCAACTTTTAATTAATGATTCTTTCAATCAGAAGAACAGCGGAGCTGTTCTTCTCCACGAAACTTAGTCGTTCTTAGGCGGCGTATTCTGACGCCTTAGAACGTGACTTTTCGTGGTTATACACGACGACGCTTAGGCGGGCGGCATCCGTTATGAGGTACAGGCGTAACGTCTCTGATACTTGTTACCTCAAGTCCACAAGCCTGAAGAGCACGAATTGCTGCTTCACGTCCTGATCCGGGTCCCTTTACCATAACGTCTACAGATTTAAGGCCATGAATAAGAGCTGCCTTAGTAGCTGTTTCAGCTGCCATCTGTGCTGCATATGGAGTAGATTTCCTTGAACCTCTAAAACCAAGACCACCTGCACTTGCCCAGCTCAATGCATTACCTTCGTTATCTGTCAATGTAACGATCGTATTNTTAAATGAAGACTGGATATGTGCCTGTCCGCGTTCAACGTTTTTCTTGACACGTTTCTTTGTCACTTTTTTTGTAACCTTTTTTGCTGCCATTTAAACTAACCTACTTTCTCAATAATTTTACTCTGTTACAATTTTCATCTGAATTTGCTGCAAATCTCAAGAGATTTCATCCTATTTAAGAATTCTGCAAATAGTTTATTTCTTCTTATTAGCAACTGTTCTCTTAGGACCTTTTCTGGTTCTTGCGTTTGTCTTTGTCTTCTGACCACGAACAGGAAGTCCTTTTCTATGACGGATTCCTCTGTAGCATCCGATTTCCTGAAGTCTCTTAATATTAAGAGCAACTTCTCTTCTTAAGTCACCTTCAACCATGTACTCAGCATCGATCACTTCACTGATTCTCTTNACTTCATCATCTGTAAGTTCTCTGACACGAGTATCGGGATTAACCTTTGCCTTTTCAAGAATCTTGTTAGCGCTTACTCTGCCGATTCCATAAACATAAGTTAAGCCGATTTCTACACGCTTTTCTCTAGGTAAGTCAACACCTGCAATACGAGCCATTTACGTTTCCTCCATTTTCTTTACTGGCAAAGTACCTTAAAAGATACCTGCTTTTGTATGCTTATGCATACCTGTTACTAATTGATTGAGGCATGGTCCATGCCCAACCGGACGTTCCGANCTTTCCAACTGCANATCTTGTTCTGTATTTAGCCCGGTTATATCGGGAGAAAAATTTTCTCAGAAAATTTTTCAATAGCAAAATCTTCGATTTTGCGTTGGTATCAACAAGTAATCACTAAAGGCTCCTTCGTACTATTTATTAGAATAATCAGTCTGATTTCTTTATCAAATCACACTGCAGCCGCTTTCATAATAAATGGACAAGAACCCTTCTGCCTTATCAGCAGTGGATTATCCTTGTCTCTGTTTGTGTTTCGGATTCTCGCAGATTACTCTGATACGTCCTTTTCTCTTGATGATTTTGCATTTTTCGCAAATCGGTTTTACTGATGATCTAACCTTCATGTTAAACCCTCCTTTCAAAAAAGACCGTTTTACATTATAGCATGNNNACACAACAAATGCAATACCATATTGCATTTGTTTTCATACTTTTATTTATCTCTCCATATAATACGTCCCTTTGACAGATCGTAAGGTGACAATTCCANCGTCACTTTATCACCGGGTAATATACGGATAAAATTCTGTCTTAACTTGCCGCTGATATGTGCCAGTACCCTATGGCCATTCTCNAATTCTACCTGAAACATTGTATTGGGAAGTTTCTCNACTACTGTTCCTTCAATTTCAATTACATCAGCTTTTGACATTTGCTACCTCCTTATTTTGCTCTGATTTTAATTGCAAACTTGATTTCTTCATTATATACAGTCTGTGCACTACTGATTTTTTCTGCAAGTGCCTTATCGATACCGGTTGTCACCGGCTGTACATGTTTTCTTTTCTTTTTTTTGGGGTTCTCAATCGTCCTTATTNTTCCATCAGCAAGATAGACATATTCGCCTTCTTCTTTCACTACCAGATACAGCCGTCCTTTATCATGGCCNGCNCTGGAAATTGCAAACATTCCTGTCATAATCTACCTCTCTCGCTTTTCGGCAGGGTAAGGATTTCCGGNTCTCCATCAGTGATCAGCACTGTATTCTCATAATGTGCNGAAAGNGAGCCGTCCTGTGTTACNACCGTCCAGTCATCTGAAAGCCANTCTACACGATAGCCTCCCATATTGATCATAGGTTCTATGGCCAGCGTCATCCCCGGCCGCAGCCTGATCCCCCGTTTCCANTGTCTGTANTTTGGAATCTGCGGATCCTCATGCAGATGAGTTCCTATACCATGCCCTACCAGATCTCTTACCACGCCATAACCAAATTGNCTGACATACCTGTCTATTGCATTGGAAATATCGTAAAGATGATTTCCNGCTCTGGCATATTTGACNCCTTCAAAAAAGCTTTGNNTTGTCACCTCTATCAGTTGTCTGGCTTTATCTGAAATCTGTCCTACCGGATAAGTNCTGGCCGCATCTGANTGATATCCTTTATANATAAGTCCTGCATCCAGACTGACAATATCGCCCTCTTTTAATATATGCTCNTTTTTAGGAATACCGTGAACTACCTCNTCATTTACAGA
Organism: Lachnospiraceae bacterium; assembly: GCA_014803415.1. Lineage (GTDB taxonomy): Bacteria > Bacillota > Clostridia > Lachnospirales > Lachnospiraceae > Suilimivivens. The sequence goes on along the minus strand of JAAVBZ010000008.1, from coordinate 200,880 downwards.
TACACANATAGATGCCGGGTATCCGTTATAATTAAGAAAATTAGGTACGCATCCATAACTTCTTATCAGTTTTTCTCCNAAGGCATCAATATCCCATGTAGAAATACCCGGTTTTATTTCTTCGCCCAGTCTCGCATGTACTTCGGAGAGAATTNTGCAGGATTCCCGCATAAGCTCTATTTCTCTTGCAGATTTGATTGTTACTGCCATACTATAGCCTCCGTATAAGTCTGCTCATCTTCGCAAAGCAAAAGACATTCAACCNAAGACGNTCNGCGATNGCTGCAAATACATCTTTCATATCCGCAGTACCGTCAACACTCTTAAGCACGCCCTTCNGGCTGTAGAAGTCGATCAAAGGCTGAGTCTGTTTATGATAAACATCAAGACGGTTCTTTACCGTTTCNGGCTTATCATCNTCACGAAGTATCAGGTCCTTACCGCATGNATCACAGATTCCTTCCTTTTTAGGCGGAATATGCTCGATATGATAAGTTGCCCCACAGCTAAGGCANGCACGTCTGCCGCTCATTCTGTTTATGATATTTTCATCGGGCACCTCTACATTGACAGCATAATCNATCTTGTCTCCAAGTTCTGATAATGCCTTATCNAGAACTTCTGCCTGTGGNATCGTTCTNGGGAATCCATCCAGCACATATCCGTTTTTGCAGTCNTCANNNGCTACTCTGTCAAGCAGTATCTTAACTGTCAGTTCATCGGGAACNAGAAGNCCCTGATCCATATATTTNTTTGCTTCCATTCCAAGTTCTGTACCGTTTTTAATGTTNGCCCTGAAAATGTCACCTGTTGAAATATGCGGAATNCTGTACTTCTCTGCTATCATTTTAGCCTGNGTACCTTTTCCTGCNCCNGGNGCACCTAACATAATGATTTTCATAATNGCTCTCCTGTCTGCTGTCNTCTTAATTTAACACAAAAGAGGTCAGGGAAATCCANATGAATTTCCCCCAACCTCTAATCGTTACAAAAACTAATCATTTAAAAAACCTTTGTAATTACGTACCAGCATCTGAGATTCGATCTGCTTCATGGTTTCAAGAACAACGCTTACGATAATGATCAGACTGGTTCCTCCAAAGGATACAGAAGCATTGAANATACCATTGAAGAAATAAGGTATTACACAAACAATCGTAAGGCCTACTGCACCGATGAAGATAATGTAATTAAGGATTTTTGATAAATAATCACTGGTGGGCTTACCGGGTCTGATACCNGGTATAAATCCACCGGATTTTTTCATATTCTCTGCAATCTCAAGAGGATTGAAGGTAATGGATGTATAGAAATAAGCNAAGAAAANAACCATTANNATATACACCACAAGACCAATGGAATATACGGGATCTTTAGGATTACACCAGTTTGATGAATTCAAACCTCTTAAAATGTGTGCCCATACTCCTGTACCGCTATAGTTAAAGAAACCGCAGATAATAATGGGAAGCTGCATAATTGAAGATGCAAANATNATNGGAATAACACCTGCTGTNTTCACCTTTAAGGGNATCGAAGATGNCTGTCCNCCTACCATTTTTCTTCCCTGCACTTTCTTGGCATACTGAACGGGTATCTTGCGTACTCCGTCATTAAGAATGATAACCAGCACCACCATGCCGACAATGATTGCAAAAATAACAGCTGCAGCAACTACTGCTGTTGCAATTGGTTTACCGAATACAAACTGCTCAAACAGTCCAGCAATATCCTGAGGGATCCTGGAAATAATGTTGATCACCAAGACAATTGAAATACCGTTTCCTACTCCGTTTTCGGTAATCCGTTCACCGATCCACATAAGGAATGCACTTCCGGCCGTAAGTGCTGCAATAACTGTGATCACATTCAATGCATTATAATTCTGAAGCAGTCCGCTGCGTCCGAATCCTACTGCNATTGCNGTTGATTCAATTAATGCAAGTCCTACAGTTACATATCGGGTNATNGAAGCTATNTTCTTNCGTCCGTCTTCCCCTTCCTTCTGCATNTCTTCCAACTTTGGAATNGCAATTGTCAAAAGCTGCATGATAATGGAAGATGTAATGTAGGGCGTAATATTTAATGCAAGAATGGACATATTTNNAAATGANCCGCCCGTAAATGCATCGAAAAAGTTGAACGCATCCCCTGTCTGCTGTGCAAACCAATTAGAAAAATAATTNCTGTCTACACCTGGCACAGGCAGCTGTGATCCNANACGGATCACAACCANCATGGCAAATGTAAATAATATCTTTTTTCTTAACTCTTTAATTTTAAATGCGTTTTTTAAGGTTTCAAACATTAAATCACCTCTACAGTTCCACCAATAGCCTCAATTTTTTCTTTTGCAGATTCACTGAATGCATTTGCTTTTACTGTAAGCTTCTTGGTAATTTCTCCGTTTCCGAGGATCTTAACGCCATCTTTAGGTGTTCTGACGATTCCTGTNTCGACTAATGCATCAATNTCAACAACAGCTCCGTCTTCAAATCTGTTAAGTGCACTTATATTGATTCCTACAATTTCTTTATGNTTAGGGCATGTAAAGCCTCTCTTAGGAATTCTTCTGTATAAGGGCATCTGACCACCTTCAAAACCTGGTCTGGGTGCTCCTGAACGAGCCTTCTGACCTTTGTGGCCCTTACCGGCTGTCTTACCATTTCCTGAACCGTGTCCACGACCTCTTCTAAAATTATCGCTCTTTGTAGAACCTTCTGCAGGCCTTAAATTAGATAATTCCATCTTTGTGACACCTCCTTATCTCTATTAANCTTCTTCAACTTTAATTAAATGTCTGATCTGCTGGATCTGTCCTCTTGTAGCTGCATTATCAGGCAGTACAATCGTCTTATTCAGCTTTCTNAGTCCCATAGATTCAACTGTAGCTTTGTGCTTGGGAACTGCTCCGATAGGAGATTTTACTAATGTAATCTTTAACATTTTCTGCTCTGCCATCTTACNATTCCCTCCTATGCNGTTACTTCTTCTACAGATTTGCCACGATTCTTAGCAACCTCTTCAGGAGTCTTTAACTGACTAAGACCTGCAATAGTTGCNAGAACTACATTCTGCTTATTATTGGAACCAAGTGATTTGGTACGAATATTTTTAATACCTGCAAGTTCNCAAACGACACGGGCAGGNCCNCCGGCNATAATACCGGTACCNTCGGGAGCCTTCTTTAAAAGAACGTTTGCAGAACCGAACTTACCAATAAAGTCATGTGTAATGGAATTGTTATCATCAAGTGCGATNTNTACGATATGCTTCATGGCNTCTTCTTTTCCTTTNCGGATAGCTTCNGGAATTTCCACTGCCTTTCCAAGTCCTGCTCCNACATGGCCGTTACCGTCACCTACAACTACAAGTGCAGTAAATCTCATATTACGTCCACCTTTTACAGTCTTGGTTACACGCTTGATGGCAACAACCTTATCGCTTAACTCTAACTGGCTTACATCTATGATATTCTTCATGATCTACTTCTTCCTTTCCTAGAATTTCAAGCCAGCTTCTCTGGCTGCCTCAGCTAATGCTTCGATTTTACCCTGGTATATAAAGCCNCCTCTGTCAAAGACTACGGTATCAATACCTTTTTCAATTGCTCTCTTGGCAATTACTGTTCCTAANTATGCTGCTGCATCAACGTTATTGGTCTTATCAAGCTCAGCTTTTACTTCTTTTTCTACTGTAGAAGCTGCAACTAAAGTATTTCCAACTGTATCGTCAATAATTTGAGCATACATATGATTATTGCTTCTAAACACAGCTAAACGAGGTCTCTGCGCTGTTCCGCTGAAACGGTTACGTATTTTCATGTGCTTCTTAACACGGACTTTCTGTCTTGATTCTTTACTAACCATTTTTACACTCTCCTTATCTATTATTTCTTACCAGTCTTACCAACTTTACGTCTGATCACTTCATCAGCATACTTGATACCTTTGCCCTTATAAGGTTCAGGTCTTCTCTTATCTCTGATTTCAGCTGCGAATTGGCCAACTTTTTCTTTATCGATACCTTTTACAATGATGACGTTCTGTCCTTCAAGAACTGTTTCAATTCCTTCGGGATCGGTCATCTCTACCGGATGTGAATATCCTAAAGATAAGGTTAACTTGTTTCCGGATTTTGCTGCTCTGTAACCAACACCGTTTACTTCCAGTTTCTTTTCATAACCCTGCGTTACACCGATTACCATATTGCTGATCAGTGTTCTTGTAAGACCATGTAAAGACTTCATTTTCTTTAAATCATTAGGTCTGCTGACTGTTACTTCTGCGCCTTCTAACTTAATTTCCATTTCTGCCGGAAGCACTCTTTCCAGTGTTCCTTTAGGACCTTTTACAGTCACCTTATTATTTTCTGCAATTTCTACAGTAACGCCTGCAGGAATCGCGATTGGCATTCTTCCTATACGTGACATGCCCGTACCTCCTATATTTTTTGAATAATCAACTGTTGCCTTTTACCAAATGTAGGCTAATACTTCTCCGCCTACCTGCAGTTCTCTGGCCTTTTTATCAGTTACAACGCCCTGGTTTGTGGAAATGATCGCAATTCCGAGGCCGCCAAGAACTCTGGGAAGTTCATCCTTTCCGGCATAAATACGTAAACCGGGCTTGGAAATTCTCTTCAAACCTGTGATGATCTTTTCATTTCTGTCAGCACCGTATTTCAATGCGATGCGGATAGTCTTGAAACTTCCTTCATCAATCAGATCATATTTTTTAATGTATCCTTCCTCTACAAGAATATCTGCAATTGCCAGCTTCATTTTGGAAGAGGGAACATCTACTGTATCGTGTTTTGCAGTATTTGCATTACGGATTCTTGTAAGCATATCTGCAATAGGATCGCTCATTGTCATTTTCTATTTCCTCCTTAAAATTTACAGAAGTTTGCTTTGCAAACTTCCAAAGGTTCAGTTCTGCTGAACCGGTTACCAGCTCGCTTTTTTGACACCGGGAATCTGACCCTTATATGCCAATTCACGGAAGCAAATTCTGCAGATTCCGTACTTCTTTAATACAGAATGTGGACGTCCACAAATCTTACAACGAGTATATTCTCTTGTAGAGAATTTAGGTTTACGCTGTTGTTTAATCTTCATTGAAGTTTTAGCCATGGATTCTATTTACCTCCTTTTACTTTGCGAATGGCATATTAAATAATCTCAATAATTCGCGGCCTTCTTCATCTGTTTTTGCTGTTGTAACAAAGATGATATCCATTCCTCTTACTTTATCGATCTTATCATATTCGATTTCAGGGAAAATAAGCTGTTCCTTAATACCAAGGGAATAGTTGCCTCTTCCGTCAAATGCGTTTGGATTAACGCCTCTGAAGTCACGAACACGGGGCAGCGCCAGGTTTACAAGACGATCCAGGAACTCATACATTCTCTCGCCACGCAAAGTAACTTTACATCCGATAGGTAAACCTTCTCTGATCTTGAAATTAGCGATGGACTTTTTAGCTTTTGTAGTTACAGCCTTCTGTCCTGTGATTGTTTCAAGATCTTTAACAGCGGATTCAAGCAACTTTGCATTATCTTTTGCTTCGCCAACGCCCATGTTAACAACAATCTTGTCAAGCTTCGGAACTTCCATGATGTTCTTATATCCGAACTTTTTGATCATAGCATCTACGATCTCATCATTATATACTGTTTTAAGTCTGCTCACGCTTCCAGTTCTCCTTTCCTAGAATTAATCAATCACTTCGCCGGTTGATTTTGCATAACGCACTTTTTTGTCGTTCTCCACCTTGAAACCTACTCTCGTAGCTTTTCCCTTGTGAACGTACATTACGTTTGAAATATCAATGGGAGCTTCCTTCTGAATAATTCCACCATTCTGGTTAGCTGCTGAAGGCTTTGTATGTTTGGTAACAATTCCGACGCCCTCTACGGTAACCTTATGGTTTTTAGCGTCTACAGAAAGTACCTTGCCTTCTTTTCCATTATCTTTACCGGCAATCACCTTAACGGTATCGCCCTTTTTAATCTTTAAAGTTGCCATGCCTTACCTCCTATAATACTTCCGGAGCCAGAGAAACAATTTTCATAAACTGTTTTTCACGAAGCTCTCTTGCTACAGGTCCAAAAATACGGGTTCCTCTGGGAGTCTTATCATCTTTAATGATAACAGCAGCATTTTCGTCAAATCTAATATAAGATCCGTCTTTGCGACGTGCGCCTTTTACAGTACGAACAACTACAGCCTTTACTACGTCGCCCTTCTTTACAACGCCGCCTGGTGTTGCATCTTTAACGGTAGCAACGATTATATCGCCGATCTGTGCATATCTTCTTGTAGATCCACCCATAACTCTGATGCAGAGGATTTCCTTAGCACCTGTGTTATCAGCAACCTTAAGTCTGCTTTCTTGTTGAATCATGCTAATTCTCCTTCCAAATTTAACTTGAAATTTACCTATTTGGCTCTTTCAATAATCTCAACAAGTCTCCATCTCTTATCCTTTGATAAGGGTCTTGTTTCCATTACTTTTACGGTATCACCGATATGACATTCATTGTTTTCATCATGTGCTTTTAATTTGTAGGTACTCTTAACGACCTTTTTGTAAAGCGGATGTTTAACATGCTCTTCAATAGCAACAACGATTGTCTTATCCATTTTATCACTGATAACTTTACCGGTACGTGTTTTTCTTAAATTTCTTTCCACGACTTAAGTCTCCTTTCTTTGACATTCACTAAAAACAACCTTAAGCTTCTTTCTGCTTCTGGGTAATAACTGTCTGAATTCTTGCAATGTTCTTTCTTACTTCTTTAATTCTTGCTGTATTATCCAGCTGATTGGTTGCATTCTGGAATCTCAAATTGAAAAGTTCTTTTTTAGCAGCTACTAAATCCTGTGCTAACTGCGCAGCTGATTTTGTTTTTAAATCTTCTACATACTTGTTAGTTTTCATTTGACACACCGCCTTCCAAGTCTGCTTTAGAAACAATCTTGCACTTGCAGGGAAGTTTATAAGTTGCAAGCCTCAATGCTTCTCTGGCTGTTTCTTCAGGTACTCCTGAAATCTCAAACAATACACGGCCGGGTTTAACAACTGCTACCCAGTACTCCAGTGTTCCTTTTCCGGAACCCATACGTGTTTCTGCCGGTTTTGCTGTTACTGGTTTATCAGGGAAAATCTTAATCCAGACTTTACCGCCACGCTTTACATAACGTGTTACTGCGATACGGGCAGCTTCGATCTGGTTTGACTTGATCCAACATGGCTCTAATGCAACAATACCGTATTCACCGTAAGTAATTGTGTTACCACGTGTAGCTTTTCCTCTCATGGTGCCACGGAACTGTTTACGACGCTTAACTCTTTTAGGCATTAACATTATTTATCGCTCCCTTCCTGCACTGTCTTTTCTTCATTCTTCTTAGTAGGAAGTACTTCACCCTTGTAGATCCATACTTTTACGCCTACTTTACCGTAGGTTGTATCTGCTTCTGCAAAACCGTAATCAATATCTGCACGCAATGTCTGAAGCGGAATAGTTCCTTCGCTGTAGAACTCTGTACGGGCCATATCAGCACCGCCAAGACGTCCTGAGCAGGAAGTTTTGATACCAAGCGCACCGGCCTTCATGGTTCTGCCCATGCAGGACTTCATAGCACGTCTGAAAGATACACGGTTCTCAAGCTGCTGTGCGATATTCTCTGCAACAAGCTGTGCATCTCTGTCAGGTCTNTTGATCTCTTTAATATCTACCANTATCTTCTTACCTGTTAATTTGGAAAGTTCTTTCTTGGTCACTTCGATTTCGGCGCCGCCCTTGCCGATCACAACACCGGGCTTAGCTGTATAAATGATGACCTTTACTCTGCCTGCAGCTCTTTCGATCTCGATCTTGGAAACGCCGGCACTGTATAATTTCTTCTTCAGAAATTTTCTGATGTCATAATCTTCTACAAGATACTCAGAAAATTCTGCATCTGCATACCATTTAGAATCCCAATCCTTAATAATACCGACTCTAATGCCGTGAGGATTAACTTTCTGTCCCATAATTTACCTCCTATCTTTCATCAAGCACAATTGTAATGTGGCTCATTCTCTTTTCGATCCTNTAAGCCCNGCCCTGTGCTCTCGGTTTTACTCTCTTCATTGTAGGTCCCTTGTTTGCGTAGCATTCTGCAACATAAAGGTTCTCTACATTCATTCCGTTATTGTTTTCTGCATTTGCNATTGCAGACTGTAATAACTTCTTGATAATGCTGGAAGCATATCTGGGATTATACTCTAAAATTGCCAGGGCAGTTGTAACATCTTTGCCCCTGATAGCATCTAAAACGAAACATGCTTTCTGAACAGACACTCTTGCGTAAGACAGCTTAGCTGAAGGTCTTGTATCTTTCTGCGCATTTCTCTCTCTTTTAATCTGGGATCTATGTCCTTTTGCCATTGCTAAAACCTCCTATCTTACTTTAGACTTCTTTTCGTCTTTACCGTGTCCTCTATAAGTCCTGGTTGCCACGAACTCGCCTAACTTGTGTCCAACCATGTCTTCTGTTACATATACAGGAACATGCTTTCTTCCGTCGTGTACTGCAAACGTATGTCCCACAAAAGAGGGGAAGATTGTAGAACGACGTGACCAGGTCTTAATAACCTGCTTTTGTCCTGCTGCATTCATTGCATCTACTTTTTTCAGTAAACTTTCGTCTGCAAAGGGTCCTTTTTTAAGTGATCTAGCCATTTTCTCTCCTCCTTAATTATTTGATGGCCTTGCCGTCTCTTCTTCTTACGATCANCTTGTTAGAAGCTTTTTTCTTCTTACGGGTCTTAAGACCAAGAGCNGGCTTGCCCCAAGGTGTANNCGGNCCNGGACGTCCGATACCGGTCTTNCCTTCACCACCNCCNTGAGGATGGTCGTTGGGGTTCATTACAGAACCGCGGACTGTAGGNCGGATACCCATATTGCGCTTACGTCCTGCCTTACCNACATTTANNAGGCTGTGATCAACATTACCTACGATTCCCACTGTAGCTCTGCATTCNATGGGAACCATTCTCATTTCGCCAGANGGAAGTCTGAGTGTTGCATATTTGCCTTCCTTAGCCATCAGCTGNGCGCTGTTACCAGCAGAACGAACAAGCTGTCCGCCCTTTCCGGGATATAACTCAATGTTGTGTACCTGAGTACCAACGGGAATAGCAGATAACGGNAGGCAGTTTCCTACTCTCACTTCAGCTTCGGGTCCGTTCATGANCTTCATNCCGTCCGTCAAGCCTTCGGGAGCGATGATATATGCTTTTTCGCCGTCTGCATAGCAGATCAATGCAATATTAGCTGTTCTGTTAGGATCATATTCGATTCCCACTACTGTTGCAGGAATTCCATCCTTTTTGTTTCTCTTGAAATCAATGATTCTGTATTTTCTCTTNGCACCGCCTCCACGGTGTCTTACAGTGATNTTACCCTGATTATTACGACCGGCATTTTTGTTCAGTGAAACACACAGTGATTTCTCAGGTGTTGACTTTGTGATCTCAGCAAAGTCNGAACCGGTCATATTTCTTCTGGAAGGTGTATATGGGTTATAAGTCTTAATTCCCATGACTTTATCTCCTTTCGAGTTTCATTTAATATCGCACTTTTCATGTGCATAGNCNTTACTTNTGGTCNTTATTAGAGACCTGCAAATATTTCAATATCCTTGCTGTCATCTGTCAGCCATACGATAGCTTTCTTTGTTTTGGCTGTCTTACCGTAAACCATTCCGCGNCTCTTGGTCTTNCCGTCAAGATTCATGGTGTTTACCTTTTTCACTTTTGCTCCATCGAACATTTTTTCAACAGCTTCTTTGATCATTGTCTTATTTGCTTCGGGATGAACCAAAAAAGTATATTTCTTTTCGCTCATACCAGCCATACTNTTNTCTGTGATAACCGGTTTGAGGATCACGTCATAATACTGGATTGCTGCCATTATGCATACACCTCCTCAATCTTGGCTACTGCATCCTTGGTAAGGATAACCGTATCGCCCTTTAAAATATCATAAACATTGATCGTATTTGTTAATGCTGTCTTAACCTTGGGAATATTTCTAGCNGACATAATGACCTTTTCATCTTTGTCAGCCAGAACAACAAGNGCCTTGCTTACCTTCAGGTTGTCAAGAACTGCCTTAAANTTCTTGGTCTTGATCTCATCAAANTTAAGTTCATCAACAACGATCANTTTGTTCTCCTGNACTCTGCTTGTAAGAGCGGANTTAAGCGCTGCTCTCTTTTCCTTTTTATTTAATTTGAAAGAATAATCTCTCGGTACGGGAGCGAATACAACGCCGCCTCCTGTCCANTGGGGAGCTCTGGTTGAACCCTGTCTTGCATGACCGGTTCCTTTCTGTCTCCAAGGTTTTCTACCGCCACCGGAAACTTCAGAACGTGTTTTTGCTTTCTGTGTTCCCTGACGATTGTTAGCAAGCTGCTGNACAACTGCCATGTGTACAAGGTGTTCATTTACTTTTACACCGAATACCGCATCGTTTAATTCAATTGTGCCAACTTCTTTGCCTTCCATATTATAAACAGATACGTTTGCCATCTGAATGGTCCTCCTTTCATCTTAAGACTGATTATGCAATAGTCTTTACAGTTTCTTTGATTGTCACTAAGGCTTTCTTAGGTCCGGGTACTGCACCCTTTACAAGAAGCAGATTATTTTCTGCATCTACTCTTACGATTTCAAGGTTCTGTACTGTAACCTTTACACAGCCCATATGACCGGGCATCCCTTTGCCTTTGAATACACGGCTCGGTGAAGAGCAGGCACCGTTAGAACCCTGATGGCGATGGAACTTAGAACCATGGGCCATGGGACCTCTGTGCTGTCCGAGTCTCTTGATCGCGCCCTGGAATCCTTTACCTTTGGAAATAGCAGTTGCATCGATCTTATCTCCGGCTGCAAACATATCGGCTTTAATTTCGCTTCCAAGTGCATATTCCTCTGCATTGTCAAGCTTCAGCTCTCTGACATATCTCTTGCAGGAAACGCCTGCTTTGTCGAAATGTCCCTTCTGAGCCTTATTAACGCCATGTCTGTGAATNACTTCTTTCTTACCGCTCTTGTCTCTGTTGACAATTCTTTCTTTCTTGTCTACAAAGCCAACCTGCACTGCGCTGTAACCGTCATTTTCAACGGTCTTTACCTGTGTTACTACACAAGGNCCAGCCTGAAGTACTGTTACNGGAACCAAAGTTCCGTCTTCGTTGAAGATTTGAGTCATTCCGACTTTGGTAGCTAAAATAGCTTTTTTCATTTCTTTACCTCCATTTAATTCTACAGCGGGCCTCTATCGGGCCATNCTAGTGTAATGGTTGAAAAACTTATTTGTTCTTCATTTTGATGTCAATGTACACACCTGCGGGCATCTCTAATCTCTGAAGAGCATCTACCGTCTTGGGTGTGGGTGAGATGATATCGATCAGTCTCTTGTGAGTTCTTTGTTCGAACTGCTCTCTGGAATCTTTGTACTTGTGAACAGCTCTTAAAATAGTAACAACTTCCTTCTTGGTAGGAAGGGGTACCGGTCCGCTCACCTGTGATCCATTCTTCTTAACTGTTTCGATAATCTTTTTGGCAGATGCATCTACTAACTGATGATCATAAGCCTTGAGTGTGATTCTCATTACTTGACTTGCCATAAAAAAAGTCGCCTCCTTTTCGCACTTTTCAAATTCATAAGTACGACAAGCGGTGACTGTACACTCTTCCGTGTGTGTCCTGTTTTCTTACAGGATAATTGCGGTTCATACCGCATTCCTTCAAAAAAACATTCTTAACACACGTGTCTCTGTCATATTTAACAGACATATGCTTGTACAGTGACTTGTCGTCAGGTTCTTAGGTCTTTACTGACCTCTTGACATTCGCTCCACGGAAAACCTGCAACGCCTTTCGGCCCTGCAGCAACCTCACGTTTCACAGCTATCATGCCACAGCACTAGATAGTATACATGATGTTTTGAAAACATGCAAGTATATTTTTAATTTTTTTTAACAGTTCAGCCATGGGATAGTGATAAGAGGGCGTGGGAGCTTGCACACTAAGCACTTTTATCACTATTCCATGGCTGAACTGTTACAAGGCTTAATTTCTCAGACCAGACCAAGTATCCCCATCACAATAAGCATAACACCACATATCACAAGCACTACTCCACAGGCCTTGATCATTTTTTCAGATTTCAGTTTTGGATTTTTTTCTTTTAGTTTTTCATAGGGAGTGATAAGATAATTCAGTCCTATTCCAAGTGCGCATGCCCCAAAAATAATATCAATGACCAGTTTCGTTATTTCGTATCCCATTTCGTTTCCTCCTAAATGCGTGAATTCATTGATCAAGTCTATTCTACCATAACTGCTGCCATTGATATAGCTAAATTTACTCTGACACCGTAAAATCACACCAACTCTTTTCGAGCTTTGTATGAAAATCTATACTGTAAGGATTATCTTCAGCTCTTTGGAGATTATGGTAGATTTCTCTTCTGTCCTCACTGTTTCTCTCATAAATCCTGATCAAGATCTTTCCTTCTCCTGCTCCCTCCACTGTTCCTGACAATTCTGCTGTTTCCAGCCATTTAAGTGCACTGCTGTTCGTAAGAATTTTAGGCGTTGTGGTAATATTTCCATTTTCCCCCAGCGTTCCGTTGTTTTCCACATATAGCTTGCAGGGCTTCCCTTCGCAATCCATTCCCTCCATCAAATAGCGCGCAGACAGCGCACCTGACCCATCTGCTCTCAGCACCTGGGTATCCACACCGTCATCCATAATCTTCCCTTGAAAGTTCCTGCAATTGCTACTTCCGATGAAGCAGATCATATTCACATTTCCCTCTTTCCGTTCCATTCCGGACATTCCTGCTATCTGCACATTGATTGTCAATACCTCTTTCATATACTTCACTCCCTATGCCGCCAGATATGCCCACCACAACAATAATGATGCCAACTATCACAAGCAATCCCCCGCAAGCGGTGCATTTCTGATAATGAACTCAATAAGTTTACTTGCCGAATTTCTTTCAAAAGGGAAAACTCTATTAAAGTATTTATAATATATTAATATAGACCAATAAACCTCGTAGCCGCCTTTATCGTATTCTTCTTCCGTGGGAAAATACGACAAGCATCCATTTGTATATCCATTTACATAAAAGAATTCATTACTTAATTTTTCCATTGGTTCAAGAGAAAATTCAACCATTAATTCGTATGGGACTCCGCAAATACACCATTTTCCAATTGCAAAATATTGAACTTCTATCTTTTCCTGTTGGCTGCACACCCCAGCATTATGCAGCTTTCTTATTTCCTCTAACCACGCCGTACCATCTATTCCACAATTACACTTTGCTTCTTCTGCAATTTTTTCTGCCGCCGCAAGTGACGGTACATCAGCATAGCAAAACATTTCTTTCGAATACATATTAACAGACAACGTATCCGCCATTTCAATTGGCGCTATCTTCTGTGACAATTTTTCACAAACAACAGTTGCCATATCTTCTAAAGCTGTATTCGATCTAACATACTGTGGGCCTCTTGCATCTATTGGAGTTTCTAAAGAATCAAAATACTTAGGAGCAATATTTCCTGCTGCCCCCTGAATCACCATTACCGGACATCCATATTTTTCCTGTAACATTTCTCTTATACTTCCAAAATAATCCGGTGATATTAAATAGTTGTCCCGTTTCAATACATTACAATGAGCTGTTACCCGAATCAAAAGCAGCTTTCTTCTTTTTCCAGACCGCATACTTTTAATATCCCAGCCCTTTTATCCAAACTTACATTATCTTCCCGCCTGTTAACTCCAATGTCAACCTCTACATTGTCCCACCCAACGGAGACATGATATGTATTAGCCGCTGCACTATCTACAGCCGCCAATACGTTTCTGCATACCATTTCAAAGTATTCTTTCGAATTATCTGCATCTGGCGCAGAATGGCAATGTGAAAAACATAACATTACTTTATCACGCGAAATCTTCAACATATTGCCCACTTTATTTCGCAATATGTCAGCCAATTCCTTCTTAAATCCAATACTATCAATTGTAATCAAGCAATGGCGGTCTTCACTTTCCCATATTGACACTTGCGCAAGCAATGGTTTCAATACCCCTTTAGATGTATTGTCTGCTCTATTAAATCCAACTAACTGCAACGGGATATTAGGTGTTATATCAGTTTCTGCATACCCTAATTTTATCATTATCACATTCTCCTTCCTATGCCGCCAGATCTCTTTTTCCACACGCCACTGCCGCTACTGCCACCGCAAAAAACTGCACGGAATGTTCCATGCAGCTTTTTATTCTTTTTCGCCTTTTCAGTTTCTTAGATTAGCCCCAATATCCCCACCACAACAATAATAGCACCAAGAATCACAAGCAGTACTCCGCAGGTCTTGATCATTTTTTCGGATTTTATTTTTGGATACTTTTCTTTCAGTTTTTCATAGGGAGTTATAAGATAACTAAGCCCTAATCCAAACATGCATGCCCCAAAAACAATGTCAACAATTAGTTTCGTCATTTCGTATCCCATTTCGTTTCCTCCTTAATGTGTAAATTCATTATCATGCTCATTTTAACATAATTGCTGCCATTAATATAGAAAAAAAGAATCAATCATCACGATATTCTTGCCTTTTCCCTTTTCAAAGTTCATACTATTTTAGTAGATACTTGTACAGAAAAAGGAAATAAAATTGAAAAAGATAACATTATCAAAAATATTTATTTTAAAAATAACGCTTTTATGCATTCTCAGTTTATGTGCATGTGCAAAAGTCGAAAAAAAAGAAAATATCGCACAGGAAATAGAGCCAATTTCTACGCCTCTGGCTTTATCCGAAGCCCCAAAAACGGAAATCTTTGAAGACATCTCATCAGAGCAAATGCAATGGCAGGTATACATATGTCCTGATATGCCACAGCCTTATATAGAGGTTCTTAAGCAGTATGAGCAATTTATGAATGCAGATGTTCATGATATCAACGATGAGGACGTACTTGCTAAGCTCTGGGGCGGGGAATGGAAGTATCTGCATAATGAACTGTGCGCGCACTTGACCTCCTACCGGGATAATCACTGGCCTAATAACAGAGAAATCAACTATACCCTGGCAGATCTGACAGGTGATGGTTTTCCGGAAATGATCATGGCCTTGGGGAACACGCCCGATGTTATTTACTATTACAGCGACGCCAATGGAATCGGAATGGAATGCCTCACCTCATATTTTGGTATGACAATCTATCAAAACGGTATTGTTGAATATGTCAGCGCCGGAATGTATTCCTCAACAACTTACGTACAGTTTCAGGAAGATGTAGATGCATGGGTCGTGATAGACACAATTGCTGTTGATCTTATAGAAGATGCATATTATGGAGGAAACTGGGTAAATGGGTATCTTGACACGGAAATAACTAAGGAGGAATACCTGCGGATCCAGGAAAAATATGTCACAGAGCCTATGGAGTTTGAATGGATTCCATTATTTTAGGATCCTTTTCCTGAATAATTATGTTTCTCCCCTTTCGGAATTGCGAATCAATTAGAAATATAAAGTAAAAAACATGAGGATATTCAAAGATGACAGATTATAGCATTCAAAATAAAAAAGCATGGGAATATAACGCATATGAGTTCTGGCTGAAAAATTCAGGCACGCCAGTTGACAGAGCAAAAATGGATCTGGAAAATCCTATAGGAATGTTGAGAAAATATTCTGATTATTTTGATACTTATAGCGGTATCAAAATAGCAAATATATGTGGCTCTTGCGGAAAGAAAGCTGTCCCTTTAGCTGTTTTAGGAGCAGAAGTTACTGTCTTTGATATCTCAGAAGATAATAAACGATATGCACTTGAAGTCGCGGCCGCCGCAAAAGTTAACTTAAATTTTGAAGTATGTGATATATTGGAAATCGATACCAGGAAGTACGGAAACTATTTTGATGTCGTTTTTATGGAAGGCGGCGTACTGCATTATTTTCATGACATTGATGAGTTCATGNGCATTATGCACTCNTTGTTAAAAGATGGCGGCAAGATGATATGCAGCGATTTTCATCCATTTACAAAAATATCAGATATATTGAATTTTGANCAGCCGACTATGAGTTACTTTTCCACGGAAGTTTTTGAAGGTGAAATGGCACACGCCCGCNTTTTCGAAGAAAGTATTCGAGCGCAGATGCCCAAATGCAGTTATCGAAAGTATACCATCAGTGAGATTATCAATTCCGTCATAAGCAGCGGCTTTACTCTAAGAAAGTTTGATGAGCATCCTGCATGGACAAATGAGAAGATACCGGGAGAGTTTACGATTGTAGCNAGTAAACAATAACTTTTCCACCTTAATACAAAACCGGCAGCTCCTCCTTCGTCACCGCATACGGACTGTTATAAGTTTCCCGAAGCACTTCAGTCAGACATGCTTCGTCTGTATCCGGATTCATGCTTCTGATCCCCTCTCATTTCTTTTTCCAAACCGNATATTGATCAGCACAATGGANCCTAATACCAGACAAATTCCCAANAGNTTCCATATNTTCATTTTCTCNTNNTAAANCANAATNCCCACCAGCGTNGCCACTACCGGCTCTATAGACGCCAGCACCGACGCCGTACCATTTTCCATCCCCTTAAGTCCTCNGGTATAACTCAGATAGGGGATCAACGTTACCAGCAGAACAAGAAAAACCGTCCTNACNCCAAACTGAANACTGCTTCCCACTGTAGAAAGCACTTTCCCGCTATCCACAAAAAAGACCGAAGAGAGCGCTGCAANCAAAAAAGTGTAAAAGGAAATCGTTATAGAACTATAATTTCTCTCCAATGCATATCTGCCGAAAATGCTGTAAAGCGCGTAGCCAAATCCTGCTCCCAGTCCATAGAGAATTCCTTTAAGCGACAGTGCTCCGGCTCCTCCTACAATTCCGGACACAAAGCAGCAGCCCGCAAAAGCAAGAATAAGTGCCGCCGCCTTTTGCCGAGTAAGCTTTTCCTTAAACAATACTGCTGACAAAAGCATAACAAACGCCGGAGATGTATACAGAAGAACCGCCGCTACAGACAGCGACGTAAGCGTCATTGTCTTAAAATAACAATAATTAAAAAAGGTAACACTAAACGCCCCGGTTCCCACAAAGCACCAAATATCCTTCAGCCGGATTTTCAGCGCCTTTCGGTCAAGCAAAAGAAGTCCTGCCAGCATACATATAAAGGCTATGATTGCCCGCACAAAGCAAATCTCCATGGAAGAAAGCCCTGCTTCGTTCAGGCTCCGTACCAAAAGCCCCATTAATCCCCAAAGGCTTCCCGCTGCAAGAACAAGAAGCGGACAGCCGACTCTTCCGGCTGTCCTTTTACTTTCTTTATCACTCTTCATCAAAATTGATCCTCTTCTTGCTGACATCATCAAACTCCTCATACATCCCATCTGTAGGCGCCGGTGTAAGAAGGCTTACCGCCATGATGAAGATAAGGCTTACCGGAAATCCTACTGCCAGAGAATAAAGCCCTGTTACCCCTCCGATGGTCTGTCCGTTTATAATAGGAAGATAATCCCATACGATCACAGTTAACGCACCGCTTAAAATACCTGCAACTGCTCCCTGGAAATTAGTGCGTCTCCAATACAGGGAAAGTAATACTGTAGGTCCAAATGCAGCGCCAAGTCCCGCCCATGCATTGGATACCAGTCCCATAATGGAACTATTGGGGTTTAATGCGATCAGATAAGCCAGTACCGCAATGACAAGAACCGTAATTCTGCTGATTCTGAATACTGTTTCGTCTTTAGCATCTTTTTTAATGATTCCTTTCACAATATCCTCTGCTACGCTGGAAGCGCTGACCAGAAGCTGTGAATCTGCCGTTGACATGATCGCAGCCAGAATACCGCAAAGGAAGATNCCTCCAATAATGGGAATCGCAACATCCTCGTTGAACAGTTTCAGGATCATATGGATGAATACCTTTTCTTCTTCACCGCCTGACAATACCTCAGGATATAGATATGCTCTTCCTATAATGCCGATGATGCATGCAAAAGCAAGAGAAAGAAATACCCATATAATAGCCACGCCTTTTGACTTATTCAATTCTTTTTCGTTTCTGACAGCCATNAAACGCACCAGAATATGAGGCATGCCACAGTAACCAAGGCCCCAGGCCAGCCCGGAGATAATATCTACTGCCCTGTAAGCCTCCCCTCCATTCGAGAACAGGCTTAAGAAAGCAGCTGATCCGCCTGCCACGCCGCTTGCTTCGATATAATCCATTACATTAGAGGGCCCTACAAGAACATATGCCAGAACAGGCACCGTCAAAAGCGCTACCAGCATTAATGTTCCCTGTATAAAGTCGGTTACACATACTGCAAGAAATCCTCCTAAAAANGTATAGGTAAGAATCACCACTGCGCCGATGGTAAGCGCCAGCTTATAATCCACATTGAATACAGAATTAAAAAGCTTGCCTCCTGCTGCCAGTGCAGAAGCAGTATATACCAGGAAAAATACTACAATAGTAACAGATGAAATAAATAACAGGATCCTTTTCTTATCGTGGAATCTGTTCTCAAAAAATGTGGGCAGCGTCAGAGAATTGTTGGCTCTGATGGTATAACGGCGAAGCCTGCCTGAAATAAAGATCCAGTTAAGGACTGTTCCGATAAACAATCCGATAGCGATCCACGCCTGTCCTGTACCAAGGGCATAAATGGAACCCGGAAGCCCCATTAAAAGCCATCCGCTCATATCAGATGCCTGTGCAGACAGCGCTGCCACAAATCCGCCCAGACTTCTTCCTCCAAGAAAATAATCTTCTGTGCTGGAATTCTTTTTGGCATAAAGTGCACCGATAACCACCATCATCAGNAGATACAGTGCAAACGCCAGAATNATCCAGCCTAATGAATTTCCNCTCATAATCTCTCCTCCTCGTTCGTTAAGGGAAATCCCCTTATNCTAANGGNGCCNAAAAGCACCTCTACTNAATATAAAGGAGTTGNTCCCTGCCGTCAACAAGAAATTTTATCATAGNNCAGTAATGCAGTGTTAGCATNCTGATNTGTGANCATAAAGCATTTGACACTCTTCTTTCCCCTCAGTATAATTTATCATAACTATTCAGNCTGATNACAGAATATAAATAGATACTAAGGAGGAAAAGTCATGCCCAAAGT
This sequence comes from Lachnospiraceae bacterium, assembly GCA_014803415.1. Classification (GTDB taxonomy): domain Bacteria; phylum Bacillota; class Clostridia; order Lachnospirales; family Lachnospiraceae; genus Suilimivivens. Next base: position 181,624 of record JAAVBZ010000008.1, on the reverse strand, counting down.
AACTCCCTTTAAAAGCATTCGTCCTGTTCCGGAGCTGGCAGCGAGGATCGCCGCCCTGCCCTATGATGTATATAACCGAAAGGAAGCTGCTGCTGAAGTAAAGCGGGAGCCTCTGTCATTCCTTGGAATCGACCGGGCAGAGACCTGGTTTGACGATGATGTGGATACCTATGATACAAAAGTCTATCAAAAAGCAAAGGAGCTTCTGGATCAGTCCATCGCCGACGGTCACTTTATTATAGAAGAAACTCCCTGTTACTATATCTATGAGCTGACCATGGATGGACGTTCCCAGACAGGTATTGCAGCCTGCTCTGATATTGATGATTATCAGAACCAGATCATTAAAAAACATGAAAACACCAGAGAAGACAAAGAAATTGACCGCATCCGCCACGTGGATACCACCGATGCCCATACAGGTCCCATTTTCCTTGCCTATCGTTCCAAAGCAGAGATCAATGAGATCGTATCTGCCATAAAGCGCCTTGATACACTTTATGAATTTACTTCCGAAGACAGTGTGACACATCGGGTATGGCGTATCAGCGACCAGGAGACCATTGAGAAGCTCAGACAATTGTTTGAAGAAATTCCTTATACTTACATTGCGGACGGCCATCATAGATGCGCTTCGGCCGTAAAAGTAGGTTTAAAGCGCCGCATGGAACATCCTGATTATACAGGAAAAGAAGAATTCAACCGATTTTTGTCCGTTCTCTTTCCCGATGACCAGCTTGCCATTCTGCCTTATAACAGGGTCGTTAAAGATCTGAACGGCCTTACAAGAGATGAATTTATTGAAGCTGTAAAAAAAGCCGGCTTCCGCATCTCATTTTCCGGCAAAGAGCCTGTTTCGCCTAAAGAAAAAGGTACTTTTGGCATGTACCTTGCTGACGGATGGTATCTGCTGACTGCCGATCCTTCCCTTCTTTCAGAAGATCCGGTAGAAGGGCTTGACGTTTCTGTTTTGCAGAATCATCTGCTTGGTCCCATACTTGGCATCGGGGATCCCAGAACTGATAAACGAATTGATTTTGTAGGCGGTATCAGGGGACTTTCCGAACTGGAGAAAAGAGTAAATGAGGATATGAAAATTGCTTTTTCCATGTATTCTACTTCTATTGAAGAGCTTCTTGGCGTGGCGGATGCAGGACTTTTAATGCCTCCCAAATCCACCTGGTTTGAACCTAAGCTCAGAAGCGGTCTGTTTATTCACAGCCTCTCCCAAATATAGATCACAAAGCCCGAAGATCTTCATCTTGAAAATCTCCGGGCTTTCCCTTATGCTTTGAAAAGCGTTCCTATATCTTCTCCACGTAAAATCCTTCCTATATTACTCACATCATCGCCGTTGGCAATGACCATATCCGCTCCTGCACCTACTGCGATTCTGGCCGCTGAGATCTTGGTCGCCATCCCTCCGGTTCCAAAGACGGTAGCCGCTCCCTTGGCCATGGCTTCCAGGTTTTCATCGATACTTTCCACATAACTGATAAACCTGGCATCTTTGTTTTTCCTGGGATCATCCGTATAGAGCCCGTCAATATCCGATAAAAGGATCAACAGATCTGCCCCTACCAGCTCCGCAACATTGGCGGAAAGGGTATCGTTATCTCCAAAGTTCTCCTCCTGGATCTGATCCGTGGAAATCGGGTCATTTTCATTGACGATAGGAATCACTCCCATATCAAAAAGCTCTTTAAACGTATTTTCCGCGTTGGTCTTACTGATCTCATTTAACATGATCCTTTTCGTGATCAGGATCTGGGCGATGGTCTGGTTATACTCGGAAAATAATCTCTGGTAGATCATCATAAGCCTTGCCTGCCCCACTGCGGCACACGCCTGCTTAATGGAAAGCGTCCTGGGCTTTTCCTTGATGCCAAGTGCTTTTCTTCCTGCACCGATAGCTCCGGAAGAAACTACTACCACCTCTTTGTCCTGGTTCCTTATGTCTGTCAGGACCCTGACAAAACGCTCCAGTTTCTCCAGATTCAGGCTGCCAGTATTCATATGTGTGATGGTAGAAGTGCCGATCTTTACCACAATTCTCTTTTTATCCTTTAAAAAGCTTCTGTCCACGTTATTTATCCTCCTGTATTTCCATAAACCTTAAAAAATATTCCTGAAATGCTTCTTCCCCGGCCAGCTCTACATGACTGATCTTACCGGCATAGCTTTCCATTTCCTTGACAGTCTTTTCCGAAAGCAGTGCCATGGCTGCTCCCGTTCCTGCACAATTTCCTGTGTGAGTCATTCTTTCCCTTGAAATATTAGGTAAAAGCCCGATTGCGGCTGCATTCTCTATTTTGATATAACTTCCGAACGCCCCAGCCAGATAAATATGGGATAGCTTCTCTTTTTCAATTCCTTCTTTTTTCAGCAATATTTCTATTCCCGCCCGGATAGCGCCCTTGGCAAGCTGTAACTGCCTGATGTCCCCTGCTGTCAGATAGACCGGAGAGTCTTTATCTGTCAATAAGATCCTGTTTTCTTCCCCTTCTGTAAAAAGCCGTCTGCATACCATTTCAGGCACGCCTTTCTTTCTTGCTTCCCGGGAATTTAAAAGATATCCTGAACTGTCTATCACCTTAAGTCTGGTTAGAACTGCAAGTGCATCCACAAGCCCCGATCCACAGATTCCTTTGGGAATACCTCCTCCGATCACCTTACAGGAAATATCCTGCCTGGGAAAATTTCCAAGGATCCTTACTTCTTCAATGGCTCCCGGTGCAGCTCCCATTCCCTGAAACACAGCCGCACCTTCTAAAGCAGGCCCTGCCGCCGCAGAACATGCATACGTCATCTTCTCTCCCAGCAGTAATATTTCCCCATTGGTTCCGATATCCACTGCCAGTATATTTTTCCTCTCATCTTTCTTTTTCACATAGGTGTAAACCGCCAGTGCGTCCGCCCCTATATAGCCGCCTATGGAAGGAAGTACCGTAATCTGTGCCTCTTTCAAAAAGGAAAATCCAAATCCCTTTCCTGGCCCAGTCACACTGCCGCCGTATTCTTTGTGAAAAGGCGCCGCTGCCAGTCCTTCCAGCGAAAGTCCGAGCAATATTTCACACATAGCAGTATTTCCCACGGCCATTACCTTTTGTATCCGGATAGGCTCTGAAACTTCCGCCTCTGTGCGAGTGCACATTTTCTCCGCCAGTTCGTCCATCTTTTTTACTGTCAGATATTTCAATCGCTCATTGTTTTCCCTGCTTTTACGGCAATAGGTAATTCTGCTGATCACATCACTTCCTGCTGCTCGCTGAGGATTTACACAGGTTTCCGTATCTATCTGCTCCTGCTTTTCAAGGTCGAATAACATGGCCGCTATGGTAGTGGTGCCAATATCAAAGGCAATTCCAAAGCCTTTTTGCTCATCGGCCGTAAAGTTTTCCGGAAATAAGGATAACTGCCCCTTACTTGATTTTATTTCACTTCCGGGATTTAAACTGCAGCCGTTACAAGTCTCCTTTTTACATCCTGCACATTTTTTCATAGGGATTCTCCTTACAGCAGTTCAGCTTCCAATCCATAAGAACGCTTTGTGAGCAAGCTCCCACGCTCTTTTATCTTTATCCCACGGCTGAACTGCTTCACAACATAGAATATCACAATTTTCTTGATTTTTTAACTGTTTTTATCTATTATCATAAGAAGAACTGAAATAGCGCAATATTAAAGGAAACGATCATGTGGATAGCAGATAAATGGAAAGATTATGAAGTACTGGATACCTCAGATGGGGAAAAATTAGAAAGATGGGGCAAATATATACTCCTTCGGCCCGATCCCCAAGTCATCTGGAGTACCCCAAAGAAAATAAAAGAATGGAAAAAACTGAACGGACACTATCACCGCAGCAGCAAAGGCGGCGGGGAATGGGAATTTTTTAACCTTCCGAATGAATGGAGCATCCGCTACAAGGAGCTTACATTTAACCTGAAACCCTTCAGTTTCAAACATACCGGTCTTTTTCCGGAACAGGCTGCCAACTGGGACTGGTTCTCTGATCTGATCAGAAAAGCAGACCGTCCCGTCAAAGTCCTGAATCTCTTTGCTTATACAGGCGGCGCCACTTTGGCATCTGCCAAGGCGGGCGCCAGTGTTACCCATGTAGACGCTTCCAAGGGTATGGTCGCCTGGGCTAAGGAAAACGCCGCTTCTTCCGGTCTTGCAGGCGCTCCCATCCGATACCTGGTAGACGATTGTGTTAAATTTGTAGAACGGGAAATACGCCGCGGCAACACTTATGACGGTATCATTATGGACCCTCCCTCCTACGGAAGAGGACCCAAAGGGGAGATATGGAAGATCGAAGAAAGTATTTATCCCTTTATTGAATTGACCACCAGACTGCTATCGGATGATCCCCTCTTTTTCCTGATCAACTCCTATACCACCGGGCTGCAGCCGGCGGTACTTTCCTATATGTTAAATACCACCGTAGTCAAAAAAGCCGGGGGATCTGTGGAAGCTGCAGAGATCGGACTTCCTGTCAGCGCCAGCGGACTTGTTCTGCCCTGCGGAGCCTCCGGACGCTGGATGAAAGGCAGTCATTAGAAATTGATATGGATAGATTGCGCAAAATTTACTAATGAATCAGTCTTTCTACTATATCCTGATAGCCTGGAATAAATCTGGCGAACAGGTTGTTCTTTCTGTACACATAGGGTACTCTGTCCGGAAAATAGAGATACATTCTGATCAGGTAAAAGATCAGCATACAGACCACCAGCGTAATAAAAAGCATCTTAAATCCTTTGATCCCGGTTCCTTTTATATATCGAAAGTAGGCGCAATACAATACAAATGCAATAATGGGAAAAGCCATGGGATTCATATAGGCGGCTCTTGCCAGCTGACCTTTCGCAATAAATAAAAATGCTCTGGTAAGGCCGCATCCTGCACAGGGCACTCCCGTCACATTCAGAAAAGGACAGAATGCGCCTCTGGTAAAATGTATCAGCAGATAATATCCGAAAAATACCATAACTGCCGGACTGTATTCTTTTATATCTTTGAAGATCCGCTCGCCGGCGGCTTTAAATTTTTCCTTTTTCATTAGATTATTGTATCTCAAAATCTTTCCTAAATCCACCTTTATAAAAGAAATCCCTCATTTGTGTTACAACTAAAGTTACCCGTGAAAAGTAACCAACTAAATCAATATCAGTTTCACAAATTTCTTCTTGCCAATGCGGATTACGTCACCGTTTTCAACGGAGTCTTCCATACCAGTGACAGGAACACCATTTTTGCGAACTCCGCCTTGTGCAACCAGTCTTCGCAGTTCACTTCCGCTGTTCACCAATCCACTCTCCACAAACGGAATAAGGCAATCAAACAGATTTCTCTGCTGCGCTACAATTTCAAGGCTTTCTACCTCCTGTGGAATCTCCTTTTTGGTAAAAGCTTCCTCAAAAAATCTTTCTCCCGCCGCAGTTTCTTCCGGTGTGTGGTATAGGGAGGTGACAGTTCTAGCCAGCAAAAGCTTACTCTCCTTGGGATTCTGCCCTGCTGCCAGAGCGGCCTTTATCTCATCCAATTCTTCCGGCAGAATATCCGTGGTCAACTCAAAATATTTTATAATGATGGAATCCGGTATCTGCATGACCTTTCGGAACATGGTCTTGGCATCCTCGTAAATACCGATATAATTTCCCAGACTCTTACTCATCTTCTCCACACCGTCGATCCCCTCCAAAATCGGCATAAACAATGCAGACTGTGGTTCCATTCCCCGATCCTTTTGAAGACTTCTTCCCATCAGGATATTGAATGTTTGATCGGTTCCTCCAAGCTCTAAATCCGCTTTCAGCACCACAGAATCATATGCTTGCATCAACGGGTAAAAGAACTCATGCAGACCGATGGGTACATTGTTGCGGAAGCGATTCTCAAAATCATCTCGCTCCAACATTCTTGCCACTGTAATGGTAGACGCCAGCTTCAGCACCTCATCCATCTGTAGTTGCTCCAGCCATTCCCCATTGTAGCGTACCTGAGTTTTTTCACGGTTCAATATGTGAAAGATCTGTTCCTGATATGTCTGGGCATTCACCAGTACCTCTTGATTCGTCATGGCTTTACGTCCCTTAGATCTGCCCGTGGGGTCTCCGATCTTGGCTGTAAAATCGCCGATAATAATAACAATCGTATGCCCCATATCCTGTAGTTGCTTCAACTTGCGAAGTATTACTGCGTGTCCAATGTGAATATCCGGGGCACTGGGATCCATGCCGAATTTCACGGTAAGGGGCTTACCTGTGAGAATACTATTCTCCAACTTTGCCTTTAGTTCCTCCTCTCCCACCAGCTTTGCCGCTCCCTGCTTAATAATGCGCATCTGATGTTTTACCTGTTGATCGATCGCTTCATTGGTTGTCATTTTTTCTTCCTTTCTGAGGTCCTATACCTTCTACGACTTTATTGTTTCTTTCATTTCCAGTGAGACTAAGACAACCAATGAATGCTACTGTCTTGACAGTACTCGCACGCACAAAAAACTCCCGTCCTTCAAAAGGACGAGAGTCTTACATCTCGTGATACCACCTAATGTTTATAGACAGCTCACACTGTCTACCTCTTCGAGTACGACCTTGCGGCTTATACTCTAGCACGTTAACGGGTGCAGGAACCGTCGCAGCCTACTATCCACAGTCTTGCAGAATTTGGTGCGAAGCTCAAAGATGTATTCACACAAGGCTTCCCATGCGCCTCTNATCAACCGGCTGCTTTCTGTATGTTTNNCCTTATGCTACTTCTTCTTATCATTGCTTTTCTTAATCAAATCACTTGAATATGAAATTGAGTTCATTATAAACATAAATGAAAATATTTGTCAAGCAATTATTTCTTCAAGATTGTTTGCTGATAATTGAATGGAATAGCACAAAAAAAGATTAAGAATTTTTTTATAGAAATAAAAGAGGATATATGATAGCATGAAAAAGCTGCATAGCTGTTTGGAATATTTGAGGAGGAATCATGAAAAAGGTTAAAAGTATAATGATAGTGCTATTATCTGTTATGGTTGCGGGGTGTTCAAACAAAAATAGTGAACAGCAGGAAGACAGCGGTATTGTGATAGAACAGCAAACAGAGGATGAAAGCCAAAGTATACAGAGCACAGACATAGCTAAAGAAATTGAAACATCTGTTGCGACAGATAATATTGTTGAATATTCTGAGTATTTTCAAGGAATTAGTGGTTGTGCCGTAATATATGATGAAGCATCTAATACTTATTCTTTTTATAACAAAGAGAACTGTGAAATGGAAGTTTCACCATTGTCAACATTCAAGATCATATCTGCATTGGCAGGTTTGGAAAATAACGTACTTGAAAATGAAACTTCTACAATGGAATATAGCGGAGTGAAATACCCTATTGACACATGGAATTCAAATTTAACATTAAAAGAAGCATTTGAGACTTCATGTGTATGGTATTTTCGACAAGTTGTGGATATGGTTGGGCAGGAAGCTATTCGTACAATTCTGAAAGAAATACAATATGGAAATTGTGATATATCCGAATGGAACGGTAGTGAAATTAATTCATTGCCAGAGCTTAATGGATTTTGGTTGGAATCATCACTGGAAATCTCGCCAAAACAGCAAGTAGTCATATTGGATTATATTTTTGGCAGGGAGAATAATTTTAATGCTGAAAATTTGGAAGAATTGAAAAAAATAATGTATATAACAGAACTTGATAATGGCAGTTTATATGGTAAGACAGGTTCGGGAACTGGGAAAGCATGGTTTGTTGGTTTTATTGAAGAAAGTGACAGAAAGATTTATTTTGCTGTTTATCTTGAAGATATGCAAAATAAAGATATTGTATCGGGAAATAAGGCGAAAGAAATAGCAATCAGTATTTTAAGTAAAGAGGTATGAAAAATGGTAAAATATAAACTGTATGTGATCGGTATTGTTGGCATATGCTTATTAGCCGGTTGTGGAAATAGCAATATTGACAATATCACTATTGAACAGAATGATAACCCAAAAGCAAAACAGATACAGACAAATAAAAAAGGAGCTCATCTCTGACCGAATCAAAGAATCCATTGATATATTTAGCAGTCAGCCGGAACGGTTTGGAACAATCCTCATGAGTGCAGTTGCGGAGTTCCTCCTGTATTCTGATTTTACCACAATGTTGTGCCAACAGCCTTACGTGATATTCAAAAAATAAGATTATTTAACACGGTTTTATACCTCTGGATTTTAAAAATTTTGTCATTCTTCCAATAAATCCTCAGCAACTGCATTTATCGTTGAGAAAGTTCCTGAAAAAATTTGACTATTTTCAGGATTATGGTATTATACTATTAGTGGTGAGTCCTACCGCAAAGTGGACTGCTAAAAGCGTTAGCAACTCTAATGGAGTTACTACACAAATGGCTATGTGGAAACGCATAGCCATTTTTAACGAGGAGATATATGCAGACAGATTTCAAATTATACAAGGTGGATATGAAATATATCCGTAATCTACATAATATAGATGATAAAGTGCTTTCTGTTTCCCCACAGACGGGAAAAGATAACAGAGTTTTCGTTGGAATTGTTATTATTTGCGGCACTTATAAATATTGTATACCACTTTCATCGCCAAAAGAAAAACATAAAAAAATGAAGAACTCTATGGATTTTTCAAAGATTGAGATAAATGGGGAGCTATTAGGCGTCCTGAATTTTAATCTGATGATACCTATTGAAGAAGAACAATTACAGCTTGTTGATACAACCATTTTTAAGAGAGATAGGGAAAACATCAAATATTATAAGCGATTGTGTGTTCAGGAATTAGAATGGTGTCGGAACAATAGTGAAGTAATCTGTAATAAAGCAAATGTCTTGTATAAGAAATATATTTCCAATGAGCCATTTGCAGGCAGAAACCGCTGTTTGAATTTTCTTAAATTAGAATCAGAATGTAAGAAATATAATTCAAAAATAAAGAGCAGCACAAACTGAACCTCTCTTTATAAGTGCGCAAGTACGGTATTACCACAATTCCAAAGAATCTTCTGCATCCACCCACATTTACATATTACCCTCAAGGTAAAGACAGGCATATTCAAGAGGTTCGTCGATTGCCAGAGTATTTAAAACATATTCCGAGCCGGGTGTAGTCTTTAGCCTTTTCTCTGCTTCCCAACAGTCAATTTGCAAAAGATAGTGATGTGTATTGTATTCTGCATTTATGACATTCATCTTATTTGCCCTTTCCCTAAAATATTGTGAAAGCATTTCAATCAGTTCTTCCTGCCCAATTTATTCTGTTTTATAATTCTTGCAAGGAAGGGAGCAAAGAAATCGAAAAGAAGTATGGAAAATTTGTTTCAATCGTGTTAATATATCGAAAGAAATATGTAGAAGGAGCAGTATATTATGTCTAAAATTATTTTAACCGGTGACAGACCTACCGGCCGTCTTCATGTAGGACACTATGTGGGATCCCTGCGAAGACGGGTGGAGCTTCAAAATTCCGGTGAATTTGATAAAATTTTCATTATGATCGCCGACGCACAGGCGCTGACCGACAACGCAGAGAATCCTGAAAAAGTACGCCAGAATATTGTAGAAGTGGCGCTTGACTACTTATCCTGCGGTCTTGATCCCGAAAAGTCCACTCTGCTGATCCAGTCACAGATTCCGGAACTTACGGAACTGAGTTTTTACTATATGAATCTGGTCACGGTTTCCCGTCTGCAGAGAAATCCTACCGTTAAATCCGAAATTCAGATGCGTAACTTTGAAGCCAGCATTCCTGTAGGTTTCTTTACCTATCCGATCAGCCAGGCTGCAGATATAACCGCCTTTAAGGCTACCACCGTTCCTGTAGGGGAAGATCAGCTTCCCATGATCGAGCAGACCAAGGAGATCGTCCGCAAATTCAACTCCGTATACGGGGATACTCTTGTAGAGCCCGACGTACTCCTGCCTGACAATAAGGCCTGCCTTCGTCTGCCTGGTATTGACGGCAAAGCCAAAATGAGCAAATCTTTAAACAACTGCATCTACTTATCGGATACAGAAGAAGAGGTTCGTAAAAAGGTTATGTCCATGTTCACCGATCCCAATCATTTGCAGGTTTCCGATCCCGGGCAGGTAGAGGGCAACCCTGTCTTTATCTATCTGGATGCTTTCTGCAAAGACGACATGTTTGCCGAATACCTTCCTGATTATGCAAATCTGGAAGAATTGAAAGCACACTATACAAGAGGCGGTCTTGGAGATGTTAAAGTCAAGAAATTCCTGAACAATGTATTGCAGGAGCAGCTGTCTCCTATCCGTACAAGCAGAAAAGAATGGGAAAAGAAGATTCCCGAAGTTTACGATATTCTGCAAAAGGGAAGCATTGCTGCCAGGGAAGTTGCCGCAGCCACACTGAGCGATGTCAAGAAGTCCATGAAGATCAACTATTTTGATGACCATGCACTGATCGCTGAACAGTCCGAAAAATATACAAATAACCTACAATAGAATCTATGCTTCGCAAGGATTCTATTGTCATGAAAGCTAAAACCGGCCATTTCAAAAAAGAAGTGACCGGTTTTCTTGGCTATAAAAATCTTTTCTTTATCTCTTCATATTTTTCCTGAGTCATCAGGGCGTCCTGTTTCAGATCCTTGAAGGTAACGATATAAGTCCATCTGCCGTAAGGCTCGATCTTTCGTATTTGAGAAACATTGATGATATAGGATTTATGACTTCGCATAAACTGTTCTTCATCCAGCTTTTCCTCGATCTCTCGAAGTCCCGCAGATGTGGTAAAGCTGTCCCTTGCCGTATAGATCACGGTACTGCTGTTTTCACGCTGTACCAGAATAATGTCCTTAATATCCACAAAGCTCATGCTTTCCTTGCCTTTTACCAGAAGCTTGTTGAGGCCCTTTTCGTATTTTACGATCTTCTCCAAAGACTCGGCTTCTTTCTGCTTACTTAAGTCAAGTATTCTCTGAAGGGTCTGATCCACTCTTTCCACGTTAAAGGGCTTTAACAGATAGTCAAATGCATATACCTCAAAAGCATTGGACATATATTCTCCATGGGCTGTCGCAAAGATGATCTTGGTCTTAGGGTTTAAGTCCGCTATGATCCTGGCACACTGAAGGCCGCTTTCACCGCTGATCTCAATATCCAGAAAGACCACATCCGGTCTGGTCCTGTTAAAAAGAGTTACTGCATCCGTTAGATTATCAGCTTCTCCAACCACCTGGAATTCCTTATTCTTTTCTATGATCTTACGAAGAAGGAGACGCACGCCGCTCTCATCTTCTACTAATATTACCTTCATATCTCTTCCTTCTTCTGCAGGCGGGCGGCCCCAAAATGACACTCATGACCATTGCCTTTTCCAGTTCCTTCCCTGAAAAAGCATAAGAAGTATTCGTCCGGGTCTGTTCAACCTGTTTGCCTGCTTCCTTAAGCTGCTCCTGCTTCTGTTCTCTTTCCCCGATCAATTCTTCTGTCAGCTTTTCTCCCGGTAAGGCTCCCCTGCCCTGCGAAAAAAGCTGATTTATCTTTCCTTTGGCGCTCCTTGCACCCCATAGCAATAACCTTTTATTCACCTGCATCCTCTCCGATTTTTTCCGGCTTAGCTTCACCGATCTTTTCACGCATCATGGTATCTGCTTTGATATTCTGCAGATCATAATAATCCATAACGCTCATTTTTCCTTCCCGAAGGGCAAAAGCCATGGCTTTAGGCACCTCTGCCTCAGCCTCTACTACATAAGCGCGCATTTCCTGCTCTTTGGCAACGGCCATAGCTCTTCTCTCCTCTGCCTTGGCCTGGGCAATATTCTTATCGGCCTCTGCCTGGAGACTTTGCAGCTGGGCACCGATGTTCCTGCCAACATCAATATCCGCTACATCGATAGACAGGATTTCAAAAGCGGTACCAGAATCCAGTCCTTTACTTAATACCAACTTAGAAATATCATCCGGATTCTCCAGCACTTCTTTGTGGGAAGCTGCCGAACCTACTGTTGTAACGATTCCTTCCCCGATCCTGGCAAGTACTGTTTCTTCTCCGGCGCCGCCTACCAGACGCTCTAAGTCTGCACGCACCGTTACTCTTGCTTTCACCAGAAGTTCAATACCGTCTTTTGCCACTGCCGATACATTAGGCGTTTCGATAACCTTGGGATTTACGCTCATACGCACTGCTTCCAGCACGTTCCTTCCCGCCAGATCAATAGCGGCAGCCTTCTCAAAGGAAAGCTCGATGCCTGCCCTTTCCGCCGCGATCAATGCGTTTACCACACTGTCGATATTTCCTCCTGCCAGATAATGGGCTTCCAGCTGATTGACATTTACCTTAAGCCCTGCTTTGGTAGCTTTAATGAGCGGCATTACTATCTTCGACGGTACTACCCTCCGAAGCCGCATACCGATCAGGTTAAAGATGCTTACTCTTACATTTGCTGCCAGTGAGGATATCCAAAGCCCCACAGGAACAAAAACAAAAAACAATACTATCAGTAATCCAATAACGCCTATTAAGACAATCAATCCAATCTTATCCATCTCTTCCTCCATTATTTAATCGTTTTTTCCTTCACGATCAGTTTGGAACCTTTTACCTTGTCAATGATAAGAGGGGTTCCCTTATCTATGTAGGTTCCGCCCGAAATCACATCCAACACCACGCCGTCAAAATCTCCCATGCCGCTGGGCCGTAAATCTGTAGCTGCTATTCCCTCTTTGCCAAGCAGATACTCAAGATCATTGGAACTGATATAGCCCTGCTCCGTCTTCTGCTCTTCTTTTAAGATAATGGGCGACTTCAGTTTTCCGCTGGATAACAAAAAAAGTAATATGACAAACATGATACCAAGCAGCGCCAGTACGATCAGGGTAATGATAACCCCCTCTTCTATACTGTCAGAAGCCAGGAACACTCCCGCTACCAGACAGGCAATTCCGCTGATCCCCGGCAGGGAAAAACCCGGCACTACCATTTCAATCCCAATAAGTATAAAACCTGCTATCAGCAATACGATCGCTACGATTGATAGTATCTCCACTTTTTTCCTCCTTTCGCCAAATAGTGTTTCCTTGTATAGTCACACTATAAGCCGTAAGATGATAAATTAAAATACATAATCCACCAAATATACATTTTGGCCTTCCAAATGTCATTTATGCTTTTTGGGTATCCTGATGCTGAAGGATGTTCTCTCTTTTGTCGAGATCAGTTCGATTTCACCAAAGGCTTCTTTTACGATCTGGGATACAATATAAAGTCCCATACCGTGTCCCTCTTCCTTTTTGGAAGAAACACCCACTTTAAAAATTTCTGTCTGCATTTCCGCAGGGATAGCCGGTCCATTATTACTCACAATAAAGCAGTAATATTCCATATCCTCGAAAATATCCAGATTGATCTTCTTTTCTTCCTGATGCGTCTTGACCAGAATGTCAATACTGTTATCGATCAGGTTGGAGAGTATCTTGCACAGATTCCATACCTCTATAGGCAAGGCTCCAAGCTCTGACCGGATCTCTGGGTAGAAATCAATGCCGCTGCGTTCCGATGCTTCCATTTTGACCTGTATCAAGGCATTCACCGCAGGCTCCTTCGTCTTAAGAGCCCGGCTCACTTTCATAATATCTTTAAAAACAGGATCCAGATACTTCTTGGCCTCTTCATATTCAGAAAGCTCCATCAGTCCGTAAATGACCTGAAAATGGTTCAGATAATCATGACGCTGGGCACGCAGGGTAGTATTGAGCTTCTCTAAATTGTGGAGACTTTCCACCATATCATGGTTCCTGTATTTCATCACAATATAAAGGCCCGCCATAGTTGCCACACTGCATAATAACATGAAAAAGACTGCCAGGTATAAGGTATTATTTACCTCATCGCCTCTGGCAATCCCTATATAGATCCAGATACCGATCCCGATAATAAGCTGAATGGCATCTATGATAATTAATGATACTGTAAGCTTTTTCATTCCTTCCCTGCTGCCTTTCCCTAACTGATTCCTGATTTCATCAGTTTTATTACAAAAAGCGTACTGATAGCGGGATTTTCCGCTTTTTCCAGAAAGAGCGCTCCGCCATGAAGTTCCACGATCTTCCTGGCAACAGCAAGTCCCAGACCTGATCCCTGCTTATTATTCCTGGAATCGTCTCCTACCGTAAAAGGTTCAAAAAGATTTTCCCGGATCTCTTCAGGAATCCCTACTCCGTTGTCNCCGATCTCCATNCGAATGCTCCTCTCTGTCTGCCAGAAGGTCACATAGATAGTGGTTCCGCTGGGATTGTGTTTAAATGCATTGGATATGATATTATCAAACACCCTCCGAAGCTGTACACCGTCGAAACTGTATTCCACTATTTCTTCCGGTATCTCTACCTCCAGCTCAAACCCCATCAGTTCGATCTCATCATATTTATCCGCCAGATATTCCCGGACAAATTCTGCCAGATCCTGCTTCTCTTTGACCAGCCGGAACTCNGGATGCTCCAGTTTGCTGTACTCGTAAAAAGTATTGATCATTTCCGTAAGATTCTCTGTTTTGATAAAAATGGTATTCAGATACTGCTTTTCTGTCTCCGGATCCGTAAGTCCGTCAGATACTGCTTTTGCATATCCACGGATAACGGTAATAGGGGTCTTCAGATCATGAGAAATATCCGCCAGCATTTTCTGTTTTTCCACAATAAGGCGCTCCTTGGAGCTTTCACTTTCCTTAAGCAGGCTGGCCGTTTTATTNAAGCTGTCAAATATAGCTTCAAACTCCTTGGGCCCCTTATAATTGATTTCCGCATCTCTTTTTCCGTCTGCCAGCGCAAGTATCCCCTTATTTAGCATGGAAAGGGGTTCTTTCACTTTTCTGTGCATCCAAATGGTAAACACCAATGTGATGATGCCGTAAGCAAGTATATAGACGGGGATAAATATCTTCCACAAAGAAGATAATTTTTTGTATCTGCGTCCATCCATCTTCTTTATATGCATGATCAGATTTCTTNCTTCTCCATCTTGATCCTCAAAGGAATATCTGTATATATAATATCCTGCATCCGATTTCATGGTCAGAAAGTCCAGTTCTCTTTCCGTAAATCGGTCTTTATCCAAGGAAAGATTGCTTTGGACTACTTTAAGATCTTCATCCAGGACCAGATAGGCAATATTCTCCCAATATCCTGTATCCCGTTCGTAAAGAGTCTCTGTAACAAGGGTCTGCTGTTTTCCATCTTCTGTAAGATATACCGTAGCNAAAAAATTTTTATTGGAATTATACTCCGGTATATACCGGATCTCCTCTTTNGTATAGTTTTCCCTGCTCCCCGTATAGTCTGTATAGATCAGGGATGCATCTTTATCCAGAATTTCAAAATATCCTGAGCTGCCAAGCAATATTTTCAGATTGAGCTTTTCATAGTNTCCTGCTTTTAACAGTTCCTGCCCGCCGATAGGCCTGTCCACCTTAGGAGGCTGCAGAATACTGTTTTCCACNACCATCTCTATAAAATAAATTCCCAGCATTAACAGGGCCAGAACTAAAGTAAAAATAATATAGTTCTTGACCAGNAGTTCGTATAGACTTTTCTCTTTTCTTTTATAGCTTTTCAATTTTGTAACCTATACCTCTGATATTNTTNATATATTTAGGTTCTCTCGGNTTATCCTCGATCTTATCCCTGAGATTGGAAATATGCACCATNAGNGTATTGTCATCATTTACATAGCATTCTCCGTTTACAGCCTGATAGATCTGCATTTTCGTAAATACCTTCCCNGGAGATTTCATAAACAGCAGCATCATTTTATATTCNGTAGGCGTAATNGTGATGATATCATTTCCCTTTTTCAAAGTAACAGCTTCTTCATCCAGCGTCAGATCCCCTACCCTGATAATATGGCTTTCCTTATCCTCNTCTGCATCTGTCTGACTTCCCAGGCTGTAATATCTTCTGATATTGGATTTNATCCTGGCCATCAATTCCAATGGATTAAAGGGCTTGGTAAGATAATCATCCGCCCCCAGATCAAGTCCCAGTATCTTATCGCTGTCCAGATTCTTAGCNGAAAGGATNATNATNGGAATATTACTTTTTTCCCTGATCTTCTTGATCAGATCATATCCGTTCATTCCCGGAAGCATGATATCCACTACCGCAAGATCAACCTTCCGGTTGTTCATCTCGTTATATGCAATGATCCCGTCCTCGGCCAAAGCCACGTCATATCCTTCATTTTCCAGATACAGCTTAATAAATTCTGCTATATCCCTGTCATCTTCTGCCACAAGTATTCTGTGTTTCATATTTTTCTCCTGTTCCTTCATAGTTCTCCTGCCGCCTCCTGATAAGCGGTGCTGCCTGTATCTGCCCATGCATGCTTTCCTGATTCCGTTACTTCACCGGTAGTCATGTCAACTGCATAAGTATTNCTGATGGCCGTTGTATANTCAGAGCCATCCTGATTAAGATACGTTTCATAATAGACAAATATATGGCATTTATTATTTTTTGATATCCGGTCGTAAACTACCGTACGTACGGTGTCCATTTCCGGCGTTTCATCATTTAACTTACCCTTTCCTTCCGAAAGAAATCCGTAAAAATTTCCTTTNGCATTGTAGCGGCAGTCATAGNCATCTCCCAAAGGTTCAAAGACTTTATGNTACAGAAGGNCATAAGCTTCCTCCACGCTGAGCATCGTGTCTTCTTCCTTTTGAGATTCCGGNANAAGCTCTCTTTCTGTCNGCTCCCTGNCTTCNCTGAAAGCNGTATCTTCCTGNATCAGTCCTATTTCNCTGCTATAGGNAATNTTCTCTTTCAGAAAAGNAGAATAGGCCAGGTAATAATTGGTTACTATATTCTTTGCTATATCAACAGGCGCAACGCCTTCTATCATGTGGGCAGAAATATATGTTTCTTTCTCCCANCTGTCTCTTCCCCAGAGGTAAGTACTCCCTGTACGGATATACAGAAAAAGAAGGCCGCCGAACAAAAATACCACCAGCGTATAAGCNATCTTTCCTACTNTTCCNTTTTCCTTCCTCAGTCTCTCNGGCTTTCCTGTTATGAACAGGGAAACGAAAGAGGCTGGTACTATAAGAAAAGCCAGAATATCTCCTATCACCGTGATCCATGTCCGGTAATACAGTTCTCTTTCTTCAAAAAAAGCTGCGCTAGCATAGTAGCATATCGTTAAGAGAAGGAATATTGCAAAAAATATAATATTTATTTGAAACGGAGTCAATTTCTTTTTGTCTTTCATTTCCACCACTCAAATCATCATAGCATAGCATTTCATTTTGGTAAACAGAAATGGGGTAACTGCCTATTCTTAATTCTTTCTTATTCTTTTACCCTTATTGCACGGAAAAATACCCCTTCATGATAAATAAGCGCCGTATCACTGTCTATCATATAGATATACTTTCCCACAGGATTCAGGCCTGTTTTCAGTTCCTTTGCATCAATAGAAATGACCAGATCCGCATCGACGTTCAGATTAGATAAAGGGATGCCCCATTCTTCTTTAAAATCTTCCGCATCGACTGTTTTTCTGTCATAATTTTCAAGACCATAGGATTCCCCTTCTATTTCGCCATACCAGTATCTTCCGTATTCCAATTCAACGCCTACGGTGTTTTCGATTTCTTCTGGTGACATAGCGTAAACTTTCGTGGTTCCTGCCACATCCTCAATCTTCCATGTTCCGTAAATGAAATGCCCTTCCATCAGCTGATATCCTCTCTCACTTTGGGCAAACTCAACAATATCGGCAATGGTCTTTTTTTCCATGGCATTGTTGATCTCTTCCGAAAGATACTCTTCATATCGAAATGTTCCATCTGCTGTTCCGGTATAGACCCCGGCTTCGGTAAATTCAGAAGTAAGAAATTGATAACTTGTGATCGTGATCACATCTTCATAACCGTCACCGTTATAATCCGGAAAAGAAACTGCCTCAACTTCCTGAAACTGCTTTTCATCCTCCCGGACATTACCGTTATGNACAGACTCCAGAACATATTCATTTCCGTTTTCATCTGTCAGTGTAAACATCACCTCTGCGTGTGGATCCGCATCTATGCCTACACTATAGGAAGAAAAAGTAACATCCCCCAGAGGGTTTAAATTTACATCAAATGTCTGATCCTCAATCAATATCCTGCTGAGTTTTTCCATTTCCGCGTTCGCCCTTACCTCTATTACAGGTACTGTTAAAAACACCATGGCACAGACCACTGCCATAAAAACAGCAATGCCCGCCGCTGCTGCGCTTCTTTTCTTATTACCAAGAATATTTTTTACCCGTTTTACAGTATTCGATTCCCCAAAAGACAAGGTAACGGACATACCGCTTTGCTTTATGGCAAAACGGACCAGGGTATCCGCATAGGCCTTTCGTTCTGATAAAGGTGCACTAAGCAGAAAGGTTTCATCACAGCATATTTCCATATCCTGGTTCATCTTAAAAAATGCATACCAGACTAAAGGATTCCAGAAATGCAGGCAGGATGCCATTGCCCAAAGACTGCGGACCAAAAGGTCTCCTCGCTTTAAATGAGCGCTTTCATGCCGCAAAATAAAATTCTTGTCCTTTTCTTCAATATCGTAAGGAAGATAAATTTTAGGGTTCAGGATCCCCATTACAAAAGGGGAACTCACTTCATCACAGATCCAGATATTCCCTTTCTCATGCACCGCAGTTTTTACCCTTGCTT
Organism: Lachnospiraceae bacterium; assembly: GCA_014803415.1. Lineage (GTDB taxonomy): Bacteria > Bacillota > Clostridia > Lachnospirales > Lachnospiraceae > Suilimivivens. The sequence continues at coordinate 162,896 of JAAVBZ010000008.1, read as the reverse complement.
TCATCAATACAAGCTGTATCAGATAATATACTGCAACAATGGAAACTCCTGTAATATACAGAATTTCAAGTATGGCCTTAAGAAGATCCGGGCGCAGTGCCGGCTTTTGCTTCGTTTTTGTAATTTTCTCCTGATCCGTACTGTTTAGCGCTGTTGTTTCACTGAACACTGACTTGGAAACAGTCATTGCTTCCTTTTCTTCTGCACTTTCCTGCTGATATCCCAATTGACCGGCTGCCACGACAGATTCATTTTCACCGGAAATCTTCCGAAATACCTCCATATCCGGCTGCAGGCTAAAGGAGCTTTCAATAAATACAGGACATAAAAGCCGTAAAAGCACTAATAACCACAGACCATATGTATAAGATCTGGGAAACTTACGGAATATTCTCCTTATCAACAGTACTACCGGGATCAGAATACATGACTGCAGACTCATCCGCCAAAGATTTCCTATCATTTTAATCTTCCTCCGTTTTTTCCTGAATCAGTTTCTTCAGATATTCCGCTTCTTCCCTTGTCAGCTTTCTATCCTGCAAAAATGCTGTTACAAACGATGGCAGGCTTCCGCCAAACTTTTTATCCAGAAACTCATTGCTTTCCTGCTTCTGCATGCTGTCTCTCGATACCAGAGTTCTCACTACAGTCTCTTTATTGCAAACGATGCCTTTATCGCTTAGTTTTCGGATCACAGTATAAGTAGTGGATTTCTTCCAGCCCAGCTTTTCCTGACATAAATGTACCAGTTCCATGGAGTTTACCGGTTCTGATTCCCATAAAATCTCCATAAAACGGTATTCGCTTTCATTTACATGATATACCATATTGGGTTTCTTCCTTTAACACAATTGATGGTCTATACTCATAGACCTTTATAGTTAGTCTATAATTATAGACCTTCTTTGTCAAGAACATATGCAAAAACTGACCCCATATATCATTAGATAAATATATGGGGCAAAAAGTTTCATTGATTTTTAAATTTTATTATCTACTGCCGCTCCTTTGATATCTTCCTCAAGAAGCTTCATCTTCTGCATCATTTCCTTTAACTCGTCCTGAATATCAAGCTGGGTGCTGCTCATTTCTGTGAGCTGCTGCGTCACCTCAAGAATATCTTCTGTCAGTTCTTCCTGCTCCTCTTTTTTCTCCTTGATCTTTTCCAGCTTCTCTTCCTGTTCTTCCTCTTCTTCCGCTTTCTTTTCGGCCGCCTCTTTCATTTCTTCCATCTCTTCGTCGATATGATCTTTAGCTTCATCCATCAACATACCGATGATTTCCTTGCTGGCAGCTTCCATGATCTCTTCGGCCTGTCTCTGCGCTCCCACCATGGGATCTTTTTTCAGACGTTCCAGCTTGGTTGCGGTAATAACAGCCCTTTCTGTCTCGGCTTCTTTTTTCATTTCGTAAGCCTGCTTCTCCCAATCAACAGCATAGTCCTTCATCTCCAGAGATCTTTCCTGATATTCTGTCAGTCCTGCCGCTTTGATCTCTTTGATCCTTTCCGCTTCTTCATCAGAAATATGGACATTACTTCCGGGCATGCGGGCTTCCTTTTCTTTTTCCAGAAGTTTCAGATCCTGTTCTTCCTGGCTGTCAGGATCTATTCCGCAGCTCGCCCGAAGCTCTTCTCTCATCTTCTCAATATCCATGGCTTCTTTCTTAGCCATGCCTATCTCTTCCTGAAGCTGTGAGATCCTCTGTCTTCTTCCCTCTATATCATCATCTATTTTCCGGTCGCCGGCCCATGTATCGGTAACGATCTTCATGGCCTGCTTCTGGGCTTGTTTCCTTTTCTCTGCAATAGGATCAAAATTCTTGCTTAAATTTCCTGCAAAAATAGTATTTCCCTGCCCCTGACCGTTTCTGACCGTTCCGTGTCTCTCATCTCTGCTGGTGTCACCCATAAAAATTGTGGTATTATTTACTTTCATCGCTCCATCTCCTTTACAGCAAGATACTCCTTTATCTTATTAATGTTATCGGTTAAAAAAAGGATAAACCTGAGGAAAATGTATTAAACAGATGAAAAAATGTCATCAATTTGCCCTATAACCGGATCCAAAATCTTTTCATATTGCTGTTTAACTGTTCTGCAAAAACTGTTTTCTCATATTTTCCCCCATTAGCCAAAATCGTTTTTTCACTTGCAATATTGTTTTCACTGCAAGTTACCATCACTTCACTTAGGCCATAATTTTTACAGTTAACCAGATTCTGACGCAGCATCTCTTTGGCATATCCTTTCCGCCTTTCCGAAGGTCTTACACAATATCCGATATGACCTCCCCATGTTCCCAAGATCGGGTGGTTAATATGATGTCTGAACTCTGTAATTCCCACTATCTTATTATCCGATTCTCTTACTGCAATATAAATATCCGAATCCACCAGATCCCCGGGGCAAGTCTCCCTATGCCGCATGGCTTCAACGCTCTTTATCCATTCTTCAGCACTTTTACATTCAGGAAGACTGCCAGCCCCTCCCATATTTTCTTTTGGATCATGTTCTATAAATTCCTGACGGTACTTCATAATATCATCTGCGTATTCTTTCACAGGTCTGATCAAAGTTATTCTATCTGCCATTTAGTATTCTGCCTCCATGGCTTTTACTTTTTCATAGAGCATCTGATTTATCGGTACAGGAATACCGTATTTTTCTGCTTTGGCGATCACAGTGCCTGCAAAAAAATCAACTTCCGAAGGCCGCCTGGAAATACCATCCTGACGCATGGAAGGCATACCCTCGGGATTTAAGGTATCTACCAGCGCCACATAGGAATCCAGATCTTCCTTTGTTACTCCTGTGCCCGCAAGCTCGGAAAGTTTTCTTACTTCTTCCATAGCCTCCAGCATTGTTTCTCTGGCTTTCCCTGGCTTTTGAATGGTACCGTATGTACCCTCTGATACCATGACCACCTGATTGACCCCTACATTCAGCATCCATTTCCCCCAAAGACGGTGCATAATATCTTCTTCCACAATATAAGGAACACCTGCCTGCTTTAGAATCTCTACCGTCTTATCAAGGAAAGGCTTTAATTTCTCATCAGGTGTGCCGATACGCAGTTCTCCTTTATGAGAATAAGTCAGTTTATTTCCAAGCTTGACCGCATCCATTCCCTGGGCAATACAGTGGATTATATGTCCCTTTTGATAATATTCCGACAGGATCTCTTCACTGCTGATACCGTTTAACAGGGATAAAATGATGGTATCTTCTCCCACTGCATCTTCTGCCAGCTCCATGGCTTCCTTAAGCGCCGTACCCTTAACCGCAAATATCAGAAGATCCGCGGTTTCTGCATGAGAAGTCATTTGGAACTCACACTTCTTTCCGTTACAGAAAACGCCCTCTTCCCTGTATTTCTTAATACGCTTTTCATCTGCTAAAAAGGTAACTGCCTCCTGTCCCAAAGCATCGGTCATCATATCTCCGTACAGAATTCCCAATGCGCCCATACCTACGATCGTAATAGATATCTTTTTACTTTGCTCCTGCATTTTATGATCCTCCTCTTGTGTCTTTATATATCTATCCACTGGATAAAAGCTGTTTTATCAGTGCTGTTATACCCTGCATTCTGATAAAAATCCAATGTTCTCTGCTCCTTTGAACCGGTAAGCAGCATCATCTTATAACAGTTTTCTTTGACTGCTATCTCCTTTGCATAATTTAAGCATTCTGTTGCATATCCTTTCCCTCTGTAGTCCCTATGTGTAACAACATTTTCCACAAATGCATAAGGTCTTACATTTCTGGTTAAATTGGGGATTATCACACATACACAAGAGGAAACAACTTTATTGTCAATTACATTGACCAAAAGATGGTGGTTTTCATCTTCCACAATCTGATTCCACGTAACTGTCAAATGCTCTGATGGCTCAGGAATTGATTCCTCATGTAAAGACAAATATAATTGCAATACCTCATCCAAATCTTCTTTCATTACTTCTCGAACCACTTTACTATCTCCCTATCTCAATAGAAATTGCATAATCTAAAATTGCGCATGGAAATATAAACAGAATTATTTCAATACAATTTTCCATTGATCACCTTCAATTATATATTGAAATTCATTTAAGTTATCAGACAACATTACTTGTAACAGCTCATGAAAATCACTTACAAGATTCACATTTGACAATTCTTGTTTTTTAATCCAGTACATATCCCCTTCTTCAGAAGAAATAAGTTCCCCTTCATATTCATCCGCACTAAAGAGAAAGACAATATACCTCCCCTCTTCTATAGGAAATTGTTTTACTCCGCAAAGTCTGGGATTTAAAATCGTCAATCCTGTTTCTTCTTTCATTTCACGAACTATGGCATCAACTATCGACTCTCCGATTTCAACATGTCCGCCGGGTAAGGTATATCCTTTCCAATCTTCTTTTACTCGATTCTGCAACAAATAAGCATCTTCACTGTGCACTAAACATAATGCTGTCAATTCAACCTTTTCAGTTCGTGCCATAACCAGTCCCTCTCTTTATTTTTGTAGTTTTTGAAGTTATTTTAGTAATCTTGAAAATCCGGGTCATTCATCAACTATAATGCTTCCTTCAACATAAAATACACTTCCTTTACACTGTCAAAAGCGGAAAAGATATGATCTAAAATTTCTCTTTGATAAAAAACGGCGCTAAGATTCTCTTCATGTGTGAAAGAAATCCTTTTGCGTTCCAACCATTCTTGTAAAATAATATCTTCTTTCGGATAATAAGTCCTTTTATATTTTTCCCCTTGAATTTCTAATAAGCTTGTCTCGTTAAAAGCTTCAATTACTTTCTTGGCAAAATGCTTGTTATCCAATATATAATCTCGGATTTTATTCATTCCGCTTGCATCGGGATCATAGATATTCAATCCATATTTATACCCATCTAAAGATGCATCAAAAAAGAAGCCTAGCGCATTTTTCTTGTTCATTTTATTCAATTTAAATCGTATGTAGAAATATTCCTTTATAGGTGTTCCACAACAGAAACGTGCGTCATTATACGCAGAAGAAACACATCTTCTTCTATTACTTAATAAATCCCTGTCAACTCCATTAAAATAGTTATACAATTCAAAATATAGTTCATTCAAAGGGAATTTTACACCTTCAAGATATAGCTGTTCATTCTCTTGATATACCTTTTTACAATTTTCTTTACGGATTGCTTCATAATACCTTATGGTAGATTCATTAAATCCTTGAAACATGTTGTCCTCTTTCTATTCTCAAATTTATACCTCTCCCTTTCCATGCAACTGCCGCAGGATATCTTTTGCAAACTGACTGTTGGTAAGCAGAGAAAGAGCTAAAGACTACTCCCGGCTCAGAATATGGCTTAAATGCCCTGGCAACGACGCCCCTTGAATATGCCCGACTTGAACTTGAAGGTAATATGCAGACATGGGTCAACGCTGAAGATTCCTTGGAACTGTGGAAAATTTCACAAAAATCATCTATACCTCACTGTTTTTGTCTTGTTCTTCGTCAAGCCATTCTTTTAACTTTCGTTGCAATACTTTTTTGTCTGGCAGGTATAATTCATACTCTTTTGCATAAATATTGGCATCTTCTGGCAATGTCAAATCAACCAGTGCTTCATCACTCTTTTTGCAAAGCAGTAATAATGCGTCCAACTCAGGCTAAATGGCAGATTAGAATATGCTATGTCCAATTGTCCAATTCCCGATTGGACAATTCCGATTTCCTGTCCCAATTGTCCAATTTGCGATTGGATAATTTCATTTTCCCTGTCCTTATAAGCCAAGTAGAACTGTCGCATTCCCGCAACATTACTTCTTGAAAATCCTCTTCCATATTCTTTTGTAAGATACGAAGATAAGGAGTCAATCACTTTAGAACCGTATTTTGCACGTTCCTTCCCCTGCTGTTCTTGTTCGACAATATAATGTCCTAACAAAAAACTTGTAATGACTGTAATGGTATTTGCCATCTGTCCCATATTGCTTCGGGCATTGTCAATCAACTTTTTTGATTTTTCAAATAAAGAAGTAAACTCCATATCGTTTATTATGTCCACTTTTTTAATATCCACAAATCTGCCTCCGATGGTAATTGTTTACAATCTTCATAGCTATCATTTTTTATTCATTGTCAGGTTTGTAACACTCATTCTTACAGAAGTTGTACGGATCATAACCGCTTCATCATCCAATCTGCGTCTGCATATTTTCCATCTGTGTATTTCATACTTCTTGGAAAGCTGCCGTATTTCTCAAATCCCAACATTTTATATAAAGCAATCGCTCCTTTATTTTCAGATATCACTTCCAGTTCTGCCTGTTCATAGCCAATATTTTTCGCTAAATCCAGTATGGTCTGCATCATTATTTTTCCAATGCCATATCCGCAAAAATTCTGATATAGAGCAATAGCTATTTCACATCGATGAGAATACCTTTTGTACGAGCCAACACTCATCAGCGAACAATTACCGATGTGTTTTCCTTCCATTGTTGCGATCAACATCAATTCTCGTTTTGCATCTATGCGATTCTTTATGAAACTCTCCTCTTGTTCACGCGTTAAGCAAATCTCTCCCAGTTCCCTGATCAAATATGGGGTTTCTCCGGCTGTGATTCTCAAATATTTAATCAACTCATCGGCATCAGAAATTTCTGCATTTCGTAAAATAACTGTTCTTCCTAATTTGTCTACAACTTCTATGGGACCAAATCTCATGTTCCTCCTCCTTCAGTTCCGATTAATTTATTGATCGCATTTTAGTGTAATATGCCTGTTCTATCTTACCCACTTCCGGTTTCTTTTAGGCTTTCCATGACCAAAATGAATTGTTTTCTCTCCTAGTTCACTGATATATTCAGCACTTTCAAGCATTTCTTGCTCATCTGTATACAGCATGGATACCGTTGGATAAAACATGTTCATTAACGCATCTCCAACAAATAAATTATCTTCTATATTTACTCCGATAGAACCTTTCGTATGTCCCGGCAATTCTACAATCTTTGCATCTATGCCATAGCTGCTCAAGTCATCCCCGTTTTTCAAATAAATTGCCGGTTCAAACATTTCCAGGCTATCTTTTTCAAAGCTGCTTAAAGAAACAGATAATACAATTTTTCCTAAAAGCGTTTTTGCAGATAAAGATTGTTTTCTATTATCAGGTATCATATTCATATCTTTTTCACTCATAGCGATCGGTATCTGCAAAGCCTTGGCAAGATAGGCGGCATTCTGGCAATGATCCATATGTCCATGTGTTAGTACGATCAAACTTACATGGAATTCTTTACATTTTTCTAATATCTTCTCACAATACTTCTTTCTGCCTGTATCAATTAATATCGCCTTGTCCTTATCAGCCACAATATAACAATTTACATTACCGCTTACAATTCTATGTATCTCAACCATAATTACTATATTTACCTCTCTCAAAACAGGCATCAATGATCAATGAAACAAATTTTGCTACTGTTCCGGCCAAAGACAGCTTCCGTCTTCGGCGAATCTCGTACCAAAAGGTTCACTCAGGGTATTAATTCTATCCAGTATGGATAAATAGCCGCTGCCCTCCGCAGGAGTGGGACAGTAGTCATTTCGGGACATGACTGAACTGATATAACAGGGAATTATCCTTGCATCCAGATTCTCCTGCTTTACACCGTCGATAAAGGTAAATGTCTGCTGAAAAATCATTGTCTCTTTATCCTTTGGATTCCGGTTGCCTCCAAAGCAAAAATTCCCCATGCTATATATGATAAATTTTCCGTTGTAAATCTCGATACCCTGAAGAATGTGCGGGTGGCAGCCAAGCACCATGTCTGCACCCCAGTCAATACATTTTTTACCCAGTTCCTGCTGGTAGTCATTAGGATAGCTTTCCATCTCAATGCCCCAGTGGCAGCAGGCAATGATCAGATTCACATTTTCTTCCTGCAGTTGCTTTATTCCATCCTCCAGCCAGACCTCCACTGTCTCGCCGTCATAAACTTCATTTACGGAAACAAAGCCGATGCGAATTCCCTGAGTTTCNTAGATACCAATNTTATCGTCNTANGCATAGGGAATATTATTTTCCTCAAAGAGAGCCACTGTATCNTCNCTCCCCTGCTGCCCGTAATCCATGCGATGGTTGTTGCCGAAGCTGACTGCTTCTATACTTCCAAGCGGCAGAATTTGAATATAATCGGGGGATCCCTTAATATTATACTGCTTTTCTACCAAATCTGTTGATTCCGTGAGAACGCCTTCAAAATTCACAATGGTCATATCATCTGCATCAAAGATATCTTTCACATTTTGAAAAAAGTAGGAAGGTCCCTGTAAGTCATACATTTCCCGAAATGTTCCCTCATAGCCGTGAATCTGCAGAATACCCAGGGAAACATCACCGGCAGCGGAAACAGTAAGACTGATGACCTCCGGCTCCGGTGTGGGCACGGGCTCAGATGAAGATTCCGGCTCCGGTACAGAAACAGTTTTCGACACAGGCACTACGAAAGAATCCGACTGCTCCGTATAGGGAGCGTGTGATTCAACATCAGAACTATTCACATTGATTACTTTGCCGGATCCGCAACACCCGGCCAGAAGCAGTGCCATCGCGGACAGCCAATAAATACTTTTAAATTTTTTCATTATTATTTCACTGTTTTCTGAGTTCATTTCGTATATTCTCTCTTCTCTTCTCGTTCAGCTTTTCATAAATCTCGATCTCTTCCTGAGAAAAGCCTTCATATTGAATCTGCTCCAGATCACATAGCACTAACAGCATCTCTGACAAAATAGTTTCCGCTTCCTGCGTTATCGCATATTTTNTTNTTCCGATNTTGGTTTTTTCCCTGCCCTTTTCTTTTTCNGGTACTNCTATNAATTCCCTTGCAGCCAGTCGCTGAGTCGCTGCAGTGAGTCTTCTTCCGGAAACATTCAACATATCTGCCATTTCTTTAGCNGTACACTTTTCATGGGGCTGGCTTAAATAATGCAGCANCATCACATCAATAGTCNTNAGATTATTTCTAATGGCCACAATATCAAACATTTTTTCCTGCAGNTTTCTTTCTCTGTATATGTCAAAGAAGATTCCCTCTCCTTCCTGCACTCCTTCNCTTACCTTAGTCCTCTCGTCACCCAGTCTGTAATTNCCCGGTATGCCTAAAAGAGATACTGNTCCGTCGCCTGCNGCATCAAACAGGAACTTATATACCTGTCTTCTTATTTTTTCATAATCTTCNTCATCAAAAACATCTTTATAAAAATCCTTATAATATGTAAAAACCGTACGNTTCATCTGAATCGTCTTTTTCATGCTCATTCCCTGAGANACCAAAGATCCTTTTGTTTTTACATAGTAATANACGGGAACNTTTAGCGCATAAATAGAATGAATATGCCGAATATATTCCAGATTAAACATAAAGTCCTCACACCAACTGACGGAACTGTCCATTTTCATCTGATATTCTTCTACTACAGAACGTTTATAAAACTTATTCCACAAAACCCCGTAATAAAANTCNGCAGGATTCCTCATCATATTGGCAGCGTAATCGGNCCGNTCCATAANNCCNTCTTCTTCAATATCACCTTTTTGTGAAACACGTTCCCCNATCACTCTGTAAAAGTCCGNAATGACCATATCACATTGATGTTCTGCGACCGTCCGCACAAATAAATCAGTNGCATCNGGNGTGATCCAGTCATCGCTGTCGAGAAATTGCAGATATTCGCCTTTCGCCATTGCAATTCCCTGATTACGGGTATCGGAAACCCCTGAATTTTCTTTGTGTACTACATGAACACGCTGATCTTTCTGTGCATAAGTATCACAGATCATTCCTGAATTGTCTGCACTTCCGTCATCCAGAAGCAGCAACTCAAAGTCCTTGTATGTCTGGTTTAAGATACTTGTTATGCATCTGTCTATAGTCTTCTCTGCATTATAAATGGGAACAATAATGCTTACCAACGGCATATTTTATAATCTCCTTATCTGACTCTATTTCATCTTTTTTCTGATATCTGCCAGTCTGTCCAACGCCTTGATCAGTGTTTCATCCTGCTTTGCAAAGTGAAAACGGATCAGGTGATTTACGTTTTCCCTGAAAAAACTNGACCCCGGNACCGCACCTACTCCNACTTTNTCTGCCAGCTTTTCGCAAAAGACCAGATCGCTTTCATACCCGAATTCACNGATATCCATCAGCACATAATAAGCNCCCATAGGCTCAGTAAAGCTAAGGCCTAAGTCTTTCAGACCGCCNACAAACANATNCNTCATATGNGTATAGTGCTCCTGCAGTTTCCTGTAATAGTCATCACCAAATTTCAGTCCCACNACNGCTGCTTCCATNAGCGGCGCTGCNGCACCNACNGTCAGAAAGTCNTGNACCTTNTTGACNCTGTCTGTAATTTCNGGCGGNGCNATCACATAACCAAGCCGCCANCCTGTTATGGAGTANGTCTTGGATAATGANTTNCACATGATAGTCCGTTCCCTCATTCCCGGCAGGGAAGCCATNTANACATGTTCATTGGGCTTATAAAGAATATGCTCATATACTTCGTCTGTAATGACATAAATATCATATTTCTTTGCCATATCCNCAATGACCGTAAGTTCCTGTCTGGTGAATACCTTTCCGCAGGGATTGGAGGGATTGCACAGGATAAGCGCCTTTACCCTCTCCTGTCTGACAGCCGCCTCAAGTTCATCCGGATCGAAATCAAAAGCCGGAGGCTTTAATGGCACATAGATCGGCTCCGCTCCGCTTAAAATAGTATCTGCTCCGTAATTTTCATAGAAAGGAGAAAAGATAACCACTTTATCTCCCGGATTGCAGACACTCATCATGGAAGCCATCATGGCTTCCGTACTGCCGCAGGTCACTACGATCTCCGTATCCGGATCAATTTTCATGCCTGAAAAATGCTCCTGCTTTCCGGCCAGTGCTTCTCTGAAATTCTGTGCACCCCATGTCAGGGCATACTGATGGGGTCCCTCTTTCGCCACTTCACTTAATCTATCAGTAATCTCCTTTGGCGGATCAAAGTCCGGAAATCCCTGGGATAAATTAATAGCCCCGTACCGGCCTGAAATCCTTGTCATCCTTCGGATCACCGAATCCGTAAAATCCGCCGTTCTTGCACTTAAGGCTTTCATCTGCGCTTCTCCTCAATTTTCTGTGTTATTTCTCTGATCTTTTCTTCTGTAAGAATATATTTTTTACCAAACAGAAAGATGGCTGCCAGTAACCCTGCAATGGGCAGCACCGTCATGGTCAGCCGAAGGCCAAATACTGATGAATCCGCCGCTGCTTCCATGTTTTCTGTATCATTGCTGAGATTACATACTGTAAGACAGATCGATGCGATCAATGCCGCAACGCCGGAAGCAAGCTTTACCACAAAAGTCTGCATGGAGAAAATAACACTTTCATCTCTTCTGTTATTTTTCAACTCACCATAATCTACCGTATTGGCAAGAAACACTGTGGTAAGTACTGTCAGCATACCAAAAGCGGTAAAGATAAAAAATCCCGGTATGAACAAAAGCAAAAGATTACTCATATTAACAAAGGCCAGGATCAGAAGCACTGCATATCCTCCGATGGCCATCACAAAACTCACATAAAATACCTGAATGGCGCTGATAAATTTTCTTATAAGGGGAAAGAAGATCATCATGGACAAAATCTGAATAGCTCCGCCAAAGGTGTTGAACAGTGTATAACTGTTGTACCATTCCGCCCCGCCAAAATCGTATTTAAAAAAGTAAATAAGAAGATTCGATGTAATATACAACGAGCAGTTGATCAATACGATCGCTATAACTACTGTCATTGCCTGATCATTTTGCAAAAGTGCCCGGAACATCTCTCCTACGGAAGGAGAATCCACATCCACCGTAGATTTTTCCCTGATCGTCATGCAGGCGATCAGAATAAAGACTACAAAAAGCACAGCTATGATTGTTGCAAACCACTTGAAACCTGCCCGCTCATTTCCCTGTCCCAAAACATACACGCATTTCATAGTGATGATCGTCACAATCGCGGAACCCACTCCGGCACAAGAACGTGCAAGGGTAGACAGGCTTTCTCTTTCTTTTCCCCCCTCCGTAAAAGCAGGTATCATGGACCAGAAAGGAATATCCATCATGGTATAGGTAACTCCCCAAAGCACATAAGTAATTGCGGCATAAGCCACCAGACCTTTGCCGTCAAGGGTGGGAGGCGCTGCAAACATAAAATACAGTACGATGGCATTTAATACCGTGCCTATGAAAAGCCAGGGACGGAATTTTCCCCATTTTGTCTTTGTTTTGGCTACCACAACCCCCATGATCGGATCATTGAAAGCATCGAATACCCGGGCCGCCATCAGAATGATTCCCATGGCAATTGCACTGACTCCCAGAATATCCTGATAATAGTAAAGAATATAGCTGGCCGAAAGCATATAGACCATGTCTTTTCCCACTGCACCGAGCCCATAAGTAACCTTTTCTCCTGCAGATAATTTCATACTCATTCACCTCAATTTCACATTTTATTATCACCATTGTAACACAAATATCCCACATGCGGATTCATAATCTGCATATGGGATATTATTTTCTCTTCTATTCTAAATTCCTGTTTATTCTTCCAGCTGCGATGACTCCTGACTTACCGTCTGTGAGGAATCCTGCGGTCTGTAATAACGAAGCTGCAGGAAGTTCTGATAATCTTTTTTGAACATTTTTAACAGCTCATCTGAAAATCCAACAACAGCCCTGGGCATAGTCTCATTCAGATACTGCAGCACTTCTCTGCCTGTATTCTCATTGGGAACATAAATACTTTTCACTTTATTATCATTCAGACAATAAACAAGCAGCTCATAAGTCGTGCCTGTTTTAATACCATTGGTTCTATGCGTGGTATTCTGCTGGTAAACCCATACGATCTGATCTTTTACAAGTAAATGAGGCTTATTTCCTGCCATATAAAAGATAAATCGTCCGCCGATGCGCAAGTCATCTTTCTTATCGAATGTTCTGGCGCTTTCATATTCATACTCTACATCCATCTCGGTAAAACCGGTAGCCTGTATTTCCTTCTTAAATGCTTTCAGCTTACCTCCCAAAAATGCAGAGATCAGCATGACAATCCCGATAACCGCCAATACCACACCAAGAACAAAAATGAAAAAAGCTGTTGCTGCAGCGCCGCCCGTAAGTGCACCTACATTAATGAAATAGGGCAGTGTATATTCTTCAATTTCTTCATCGGACCAGCCGGATTCCTGGAAATATTCTTTAAAATATTTTAATTCCGTAGAAGACATCTTATTGATTGCTCCGGTATATTTGACAGGATCCGAATATTCATAATTATAGGTAGCTTCTGCCATGGCTTCCATCTTGCGTTCATCAGATGCAGGTACTTTAATACCCATATATTTATAATCTTCACTGTCTTCATCACCGGTCCAGATAACATAATAAATATCCGTAGTACGCTTAAAATGGGTGCTAGTGTTTTCCTCATACTCTTCCATAAATCCACCAAAATTCACATCAATGGAAGCATCTACGATCAGATCAGCCCGGATCTCATCAGGNTCTAATGTTTCAAATNTGACATGTCCTTTGATCANTGATATGACAGCAGAAAATTCAATCCCGATCAGTACAATACCTATAATAAGAAGAATGATTATTCCAGATATTGATTTTTTNATACTTTTTTTCTTAAGTTTCTCCAGCATGGTTCTCTCCCTTTCCCACATATTCTTTTCTGAAGTATATTCANANANTAAANAGTATAGCACATATCTTTCTGCATGGCAATTTNCNNTNACTNTATTTATGCCTTGATATGAATGGGATATTTTTCCATGATCTGACGGTACATAAAGCATTTTTCCTCGTGATCATTGATCATGCCGCATGCCTGTAAATGGGAATANACAGTTATNGATCCCAGATATTTGAATCCTCGCTTTTTAAGCTCCTTTGCAATCTGATCTGACAATTCATTGCTTGCAACTGCCTTCTTNTGATGACTTTTNTAAACCAGNGTTTTATGATCACTGTATTTCCACAAAAATTCATCAAAAGAGCCAAATTCCTGCCTGATCTTCTGAAAAGCNGCCGCATTGCTGATAACTGCCTGAATTTTCCTTACTGATCNGATCATNCCCGGTGTNTCCATNATACTNNGGATTTTTNCCTCATCATATCCGGCTANNTTATCATAATCAAAATCATCGAAACACTTTCGGAAAATATCCCGCTTTTTAAGCATCAGGCTCCAGCTTAAGCCGCACTGCATGACCTCCATCATCAAAAATTCAAACTGCTTTCTGTCATCATGCAAAGGAATTCCCCACTCTTTGTCATGATATTCCTCATTCATGCCTCCATCTTTGCACCATGCACATTTTTCCATTTATTCATCCTCCGTATGTCTGCGGTATCCATATCCCGTCTTCACCATAAGGCTGTATCATAGTAACATAAGCATAACTGTCATTCTCTGTAAAATGAATCGTGATCTCTGCTCTGCCCGCTTCCTGCATATCTGCCGTTATCTGTACTTTATTCTCATTATCCAAAAGATTCAAGAGATATTCTGCTGCCGTTTCCGGCCTGAAAAGCCTGGTATAAAACTGACTTTTCCTGTTTTTCGTGGCATTACGATTCAGTGTTTCTCCTGCGCCGTTATAGAGATAATCCATGGGGGTATCGCTTATTTTCCCCTCCGGATAAGCTTCATAGAATTCCTCTGCGACACAAATATAGTCCAGCACCTTCAGATCATCCTCTGTAACGCAGACCCATTCTTCATTTTCTATTTGGAATGTCAGATATTCCTTCCACACGGTAACATGGGGATCCGATGTCCATGCATAATACCATATTTCCGCACCACGGCCGTTAATGGCCATCAGATAGTCTGTTTCTTTATCCCAGGGCCATGGGCTGGACCACCCGAAATCACTGCTGCCGGTATCAGTCATTCCTTCTTCTTCAAAAAAAGCTCTAAGTTCCTGAGAACTCATGGAAAGAATAGTCTGTCCATCCCTGTCACAGAAAGCGCCTGCCCACTTTTCTGCATAAGGAATATTATCCCAGGGCTTCCATTTTTCTTTTACTTCGGAAATTTCATTTCCGGCAGGTTTTTCCTGTGTCCTGCCTTTTATCAAATTTTCGGCGCTGCTCCCGACAGGATTCGCCATCAGACTAAGCGTGATAATTAGCACTGACGCTGCACTCACTGCTATGACCCAGGATGCCGCTTTCTTATAACCCAGAACATTCTTTATCCTGCTGCCCACATTCCCTCCGCCGAATGCCAGCGGCGTTCCCGTTACGAACCTCCGTCCTGCGGCAAGATTCAAAAGTAACGCCGAATAGTCTGCTCTGATGCTTTCTCCTCTTTTCTTTATGACCGCTTCATCACAGGACATTTCCATATCCTTTTCAGCCAGCTTAAAGACCACCCAGATAAGAGGATTAAACCAGTGGATCATAAGAGCAAAATAAGCGATCAGCTTGATGATGTGATCTCCTCTTTTAATATGAGTCTTCTCATGCAGAATAATATACCCCTGTTCTTTTTCGGAAAGAGTNCTGGGAAGNTAGATACAAGGTCTGAATATCCCCAGTACAAAAGGGAATTCAACATAGTCTGACAGATAAATATTCTCTTTAAGGAGCACTTTCCCTGTCAACTCTTTTCTGATACGGAACAGTTCCGCCAGACTTATGGTCAGCATAACCGTCATTCCCATAAGCCAGATCAAAGTCATGATCTTTACAGCAGTTTCTTTCATGTCCGTCCTGTCATCTGTCCTGGGGTNGGAAACGAATCCCTGCGTTTTATCCACTGACAGATCAGTTTCCGCCGGATAGGGATCTTCCGTTTCATTTCTGATATATTCAATACTGCCTTCTTCCGTAACAGGCACATTGGCAATCCTCAATAAAGAAAGACTCCCGGAAAAAGATACGGGACACAATAATCTAAATAAAACAACTCCCCACAGCAGGTAGCTGTATATCCTGGGAGCTCTTTTCAAAAGAAACCTTACCGGAAGCACAAACAAGATCACTATACTTGCTGTAAGGCTCATATTCAATATCTGAAGCAGAAGACCATTTAAGCACATAAGCTATTCCCTCCTGCTTTTTTCAATTATTTTTTGAAGCTCCTGAATTTCCTGATCCGATAACTTTTTCCTTGTCGTAAAGGCTGCCAGAAATTTAGGAAGAGAACCTGCAAAAGCTTCCTCTACAAATTCTTCGCTCGCTCTGGCTGCAAATTCTTCTTTTGATACCAAAGAAGTGACTCTGCCCTCTGCATTCCGGAAGATTCCCCGCTCACACAGCCTCCTTAAAATNGTATATGTTGTGGATTTCTTCCAGTGTAGTTCTTTCTCACATAATTTTACCAGCTCTCCCGATTGCAGCGGCTCGTTCTTCCAGATAATGTCCGCAAACTGCTTTTCTATTGCACCAAGCTTATACTCTGCCATAACCTCTCCCTTCTAGTTTACAATTAGTAAACCTTTCTTCGAGTTTACTAAATGTAAACCAACATGTCAAGTATTCCTGGAAAGATATTTTGCCTGGATTATGCAATTCAACGAGAATCAGACTCTCGCTTTCTTACTTTTTCGGCCGTCATAAAGTACATAGATCAATGTGTAAAATGCCATGATCCCTGATACAATAGGTGCGATCCTCCCCAGCATTCCAAGGTCATCTCCAAAATATCTGCCGAAAAGATACACCATAGGGATACGAAGCAGAAGTGCACCGGCGCTGCAGCTTATCATTGTCCAGACGGTCTTTTCCCTTCCGTTCAGATAACCGTTCAGACAAAAGACGATCGTGACCATAAAATAATCATAACTGCAGGATTTAAAGAAGGGTACTCCCGCTGCAATAATATTTTCATCACCGGCAAAAACCCGGATCATAGACTGCGGACTTATCTGTGCCCAGATAAAGAATAAGCAGGAAATAAAAAGCGCAATACCAAGNCCGTACCATAAAGATCTTCTGGCCCTGTCCCATTTGCCTGCCCCCATATTCTGAGCCGTAATGGCAGCAAGCGCACCTGCCATGGAGGTTGCTGAAAGCATGGCAAAAACATCATACTTGGAACTGATCCCCACTACAGCAGCCGCATATACCCCACAGTTATTCATCACAGTCATCAGGTAAAGAAATGAGATCCTTACCATAAGCTCCTGAAAAGAAATAGGAATACCTACCCGGGCAAGTTCCCCCGCTATGCTGCCCACAGGCTTAAAGCTCCTTAATCTGAAATCAAAGATAAACTGCTTTTTCTTCAGATAAATAATGGCTATGATCATACTTGCACCCTGGGATATGACTGTGGCCAGGGCGGTTCCCGAAACATCCAGACCGCAATATTTCACAAATACAAAATCCAGAATTATATTAATGACACAGGCAACGCCCACAAATACCATAGGGCGTTTGGAATCCCCGTAACCGCGAAGAACAGCGCTGATGGCATTGTAACCGCAGATAAAAATATTGCCCAGCATGCAGATTGCAACATACTGCATAGTTAGTTCAAAAGATTCTTCCGGAGCCTTTAGTATTGTCAAAAGCCATCTTTCAAATACCAGCATGATAACTGTAAGCAAAATGGCAACCATNGCAAATACCGTCAGAGTAGTCCCTATGATCTTCTTTGCTTTTTCCCGATTCCCGCTGCCCATGGCCTGTCCGATCAGGATCGTGCTGCCAAGAGTAAGTCCCGTTACCAGACTGGTTATGATCTGTGTTACCTGTGTTCCTGTAGAAACCGCCGCCACACTTTCCGCACTGCAGTACCTTCCCACCACAAATAAATCAACGGCTCCGTAAAGTGACTGCAGAATATTGGCAATCAAAAACGGAACCGCAAATAAAAGCAATGTTTTTAAAATATTTCCTTCGGTTAAGTTATTTTCTTTCATCTTTTATGTTCCTTTTCTAATGCTTAAACTCTATCCCTAATATTTTATTATAACAAGCAATAAGGAACATGTCTTTATAATATTAATATTTTTTATTCCTCTCCTGTCAAAATCCGCAGAAATTCCATGTCTTCATCGGAGATCTCATCGTAAAATGTCAAAAATTCTTCCGGAATCTTAAAATTCTTTATATTCCCCGGATCTACCAGCATTTCAATGATATTTGAATCTTTAAATACGGTGATGGTTATTCCTTTTTCCAGTGTACCATCGTTTATTTTCGCTGCCGGCGAGTTAAAAGAAACAATGTAGTAAGATGCACCGCTGTTTTCCGCCTCCTGTTTCAGTCGTTCCTGCGCCTCTTCCGAATAAGAAAAGTCCGAACCTGTCCATTTATTAAACCGGATCAGCAATTCCTTTTCTTCAACGGTATTTATCAATGTATTGTCATCTGCCGAGTATACCTGGAGCCTGACAAGTCTTTGCAGATCTTCTTCCTCATTCCTGTGGTTTTCCCAGCTGCATCCGCCGATCCACATCACAGCCAGAATAAAAGTAAATGCTAAAATATATTTTTTCACTATTTCATACCTCTGCTTTCTATGATCAATTTGCACACGGTGACCAGTAATGCACAGAATAAAACAATAATAGGCACAACCGGCCTCCACGCATTTGTCAGCAATCCTATCACTACCAGTAATGCCGTAACCGGAAGCGCCGCGTAGATCCATGCATGCTTACCGCGTTTTTCAGATTTCAATGCATGCTCACCATTATTGGCGATCAGACTTTCCGCCCGCATGGAAATTCCTGCTGCTATAAACAGATCTACCCAGACTGTATTCAGGATCCATTCCATTGCCTCTGCCACATTACGTTCAAAATAATCACCTATAAATAATGTAATCTCCGAAGACAAAAAAAGAACTACAACTCCTGCAATGATCATGGCTGCATACATTTTTCTTCTTTTTTCATATTTTATTCGAAACTCTTTAATAACTGCATCATCGAACAGCAGCTGCTTTGTCCTGATTTCCTGATATTTTTTAGGCAGAAAATAATTCCACAGAAGAACTGCAATTCCTGTTGCAGTCATCAGCCAGTAAATCATTGACGAGAGCTTTCCGGAATCCAAAAAGCAATCCACCAGATTAGACAGGATCAAAAGGCTTATCCCTATCACGATCCTTTTTGCTCCCTGCTGCTTATAGGAAAGGAAACCGTCTATGGTTTCTTTACTGACATAATAGCCTTCCCATTGCTGAACATTTTCTATCTGCTCCTCTTTCAGCAGATAGTCCAGTGATACTCCAAAGATATTACTGATCTGGATCAGCTTATCCACTTCTGGCAGTCCCTTGTCATTTGCCCATTTACCTACTGCCTGCCGGGATACATCCAGCCTTTCGGAAAGCTCTTCCTGTGTCATTCCCTTTTCCTTTAGCAGCGCTTTCAGTTTTTCTCCAAACGTCATTTTCATTTCCTCCTTCTGCCACTAAGAATAGCTTTCCCCGGTGTAAAATACCACCAACCGGCCGTTGCATACGGTCAACTTTGTGTTTCAAAAGCAAAAAATACCTCTATTCCAGCGTTTTATATTTTTCATATCCTCTGATCAGACATACTGTTGTAACAAGGATCACTATGATACCAATTATAAAACAATTATTATAAATCTCAATAACCACATCCGGCATGATCATATAAAGAGGCGTTGCATATAAAATAAATAAAAACAAATTCATCAGCAGCCGTATCAGTATGGGTGACATCCAATATAATACCGCCATGGCTATGGCATGAAAAGAACTTTGAAAGCTGGCTGAAATATACATGGTAACAGAACATAAAAGCAAAATTCCCAAAAAACCTGTTATCACATAAAAAACTATAAATGTTTTAAGGGGCAGCATAGTGGCCCTTAAAGCATTGCTGAAGCAATAAATAGTTCCTGTAAGACAGTCCAGACCATCCAATCCGAAAACTGCACGGCACAAAAAAAGAGCCAGCAACACAATGGCCAGAAAAAGAACGACTGTTACGGTAAGAACTGCCGCAATTTTTGCAGAAATATCCTTATTTTTGCCTTCCTTCGTGGTAAACAGGACAGGCAGCATCCCTGTCTGACTTTCTTCGGAAAAAACAGGTGTAATCCCAAACAGGATCAAAATGCTTAAAGCTCCCAGTCCTACAGTCAGGACAGAAAAAAATGCTTCCCACCCATCAGTATATTCCAGTATGATCTCTCTTCCGGTATTATTACTTATTTCTCCGATCTCAGTCTCCTCTATGGGATAGATCTGAGTTGCTATTTTATAGTTTTCAGAATTCTCGATATAGCCATCCGATAAATATTCCATAATAAATTCATTTAAAAAATTGGTATCTTGAAATGATCTGTAATTTCTTGCGACCTTATGGGGAAAACCATATTTTTCGATGATCTGCCTGGCTTTTTCGTCTGTAAGGGTTCCTTTAAATTCCTCCGTGATCTCCCTGTCTTTTAAAACGGCCTTGTAGCCTGTATAGTACATTCCGTTTACCGTTGTTTCCGTTCCTGCTATGCAGGACCAGAACGTAAACAACATCAATAAAAACAATGACACTGTTCCTATTATAAATATTTTTCTGGAACACAATTTATAAATTTCCATTTTATATAAGCGCATAGTCTTCCCCTTCCTGTCCGATTAAACTATAGTATAAATAGGCATCTTCCAGTGAGCATTCCTCCGTCACCGCATCGGGAATAGGCTTTTCTTTTGCTACGATACGAAGTTCTACCTTATCATCACGGTTTTTCAGATTGCTTACAATATATTTCTTATTTAATTCTTCTGCCTCTCGTTCACTGACCGCACATTTCCATACGCAGTTCTCAACGGATTTCAATATCTGCTGCGCTGTTCCCATCTGTATCAGTTTCCCGCTTTTCATGATCATAATTTTATCCGCAATATATTCCACATCCGAAACGATATGAGTAGACAGTATAACTATTCTCTGCTTTCCCAGTGAGCTTATAATATTCCGGAATCGTACTCTTTCTTTGGGATCAAGACCTGACGTGGGTTCGTCCAGCACCAGTATTTCCGGTTCGTTTAATAGGGCCTGAGCAATTCCTATCCGCCTTATCATTCCTCCTGAATAAGTTTTCAGCTTCTTATCTTTTACCTGCATCAGATCCACCGTTTGAAGCAGTTCATTGATCTTCATCTTGGCATAATCCTCAGGTATAGCCTTCAGGGCCGCAATATAATTTAAAAAGCGCCAGGCCGTGAATTCCTTATAATATCCAAAATCCTGAGGCAGATATCCAAGCAGCTTCCTGTACTCTCCCTGCAGCTGTATAATGGGAAGACCATCACACATAATACTTCCCCGATCCGGCCTTAAGATTCCACAGATCATCCGCATCAGTGTTGTTTTCCCTGCTCCGTTTTCTCCAAGCAGGCCGTAGACTCCATGCTCAAAACATACATTTGTATTGCCCACCGCTATTTTGTCCTTATATGATTTCTGAACATCGATCAGTTCTAATTTGTGCATAATATGTCCCCCTTTTCTATTTCAACAAATAATTTTTTTATCTGCATTCCAAGCAGCAGTATCCCCAGAATAAATGCTCCGCCCCAGAAAACTGATGCAGATACATGATATACCTGCGGCATTGTGGCCAAAATGCCAAAAAATAATGTTGTAAAGATTCCGGCTGTGCAGGCAATATAGGGGTTCCTTCTGCCCGCTCTCGTCAGCAGAACAGTCAGGCAGCCACACTCAGCAAAGACAAAAGGAACCAGAATATACAATCCTGTCTGTAAAAGATCTGTTTTCCATTTTCCCCCCACAAACAGGATTCCTGATAAAAGAGCTGTCAGGTTAATAATTCCGGAATACACCATATGGAGCGCTGTCATCTGATAAATATTGAAATAACAGCTTTCTCCCAGCTCCGCCAGATCCGAAAAAAACATACGGCAGATTTCTATGATAGAGATCATGCCCATGATTCCCGACAAGAGCATAGCTGCGATAATGACCTCCTGCTTTCCTAATCCTTCTTTGTACAAACACATGACGCTTATGGCCATGATTGTATAGAGCAGTATCTGAAAACCGGGTACTATCTTATCCATGTATAGGAAATGATTTTTCAGTATCTGCTTTTTGCTATGTAAAACAGGCATCCTTGTGTTATATGCTGCATTATTTATGGCCTTCAAAGCTTCAGCCTTTTTTCCTGCATTGATCTCCATAGCCATTGTAACAGTTTCAAATATATGTTCCGGTTTATTATCCTTTTTTCTCATCCTCATCCTCCATTCGCTTTTTGACAGCAGCGATCCCTATTCTGTATCTTGATTTTACAGTTGAAAGATTGCAGCCTGTGATCTGCGCAATTTCCCGAAACTTCAATTCTCCAATTGTCTTAAGAACTATAACTTCTTTTTGCTGATCAGGCAGCTCCATCAGTATTTTTTGTAAATGCAGCTGATCAGCCAGTTCCTCAATTGCTTTGTCATATTCACCATGATCCGGTACAGCCTCTAACTGCAGAATTTCTGTTTTATGAAAAAAGTAATCCCTGCACAAGTTGCGGGCGATCATAAGCAGATATCCTTTTAAATTCCGATGCCGATAAGAGTCTGCATATTTTATAAACCTTAGAAATACTTCCTGCGTAATATCGTAGGCATCCTCCTCATGTCCGGTGTAGTAACGGCAGAAGCGGTATATCTCATCATAATATCTTTCGGCAATAAGACTAAAGGCTTTCCTGTCGCCGCTATGAACTTTCCGGATTAGTTCTTTGTCTGTCACCTGCTTCTTCCTCTCCACGTATACGCCTGATACTTATATAACTATAATAAACAGAAAAAAGATCAATGGATAAAAAAATAAGTAAAAATTCTTTTTTGAAGTTGTGTACCTGCTGATTAATAGGTTATAATAGCGTTGACAAACCAGTAGTGTTGAAATGGATTGGAGAGAGATAACATGATAGATGGTCATATTCACATTGAGCGTGGAGCGTATACGCTGGATTGGATAAATCAATTTGTTAACAGAGCGGTTGAAATGCAGATTGATGAAATTTGGTTACTTGAACATTGTTATCGATTTGAGGAATTTGTTCCTATGTACGATTCTGTGTGTGCCTACAGCGAATATGTAGATGCATGGTTCCATAGACAGGCTGGTGCATTAAAGCTTGAGGATTATTTGGAACTGATCAGGCAAGTTAGAAACGAGCAGTTTCCTGTTGAGATTAAGTTCGGTCTTGAAATATGCTATTTCAAAGAGTTCGAAGCCTTCACTTCAGAACTAACAAAAGACAAAGGCTTTGACTTTTTATTGGGTAGTATTCATTTTGTTGATGATTTTGCCTTTGACCATAAGGCAGAACACTGGACCGGAATTGATGTAGATAAGATATATCGCAGATATTTTGAAGATTCTATTTCTCTGGCAAAAAGTAAGATATTTGATGGTATAGGACATCCGGACGCAATTAAGCTTTTTGGTCATAAGCCATCATATTCACTTACAGAATACTATGAGAGTTTAGCTAAGGAGCTTTCGAAAAGTCATATGTATGCAGATCAAAATAGCGGAGTAGCCAGAAGATGCCCTGACACAGCTTCACTTGGCATGGATGAAGAGCTGCTTAGAATATTGAAAAAGAATAATGTGAAAATCATTACGTCATCTGATGCACATTGTCCAGAAGATGTCGGATATAAAATTAAGGAACTAAATAATTGTATATTGAATTGTTAGGAGCCGCCCATTCTGGAATCTCACAGCGGCTCCCATACCCGCGATTTTACTTCATGCTTCCGTTTTCCTTTTAATGGGAATCAGCAGATCCAGTTGATCCGGTTTCTTTAATCCCTCCTGAATATTGGTATAAATATTCAAAGTTTCTTCCATGCAGCCGCCCATTCCCTCCGGTTCTCTAAAATCGATTTCATATTCCTCATTTTCCTGCATCTGCCTGAAAAACATTTCCCACTCATGAAAATCTCCGAATTTAATGCTGTGAGCCGCATATAATCCCCCTGCAAATTGTTTCTTTACAAGCGGTTCTTTCACCTCCATATCAGCCGGTATCGTGACCCATAGCTCATACCCATAATACTTTTGTCCCTCCGACGGAGAAGGATTATTAAATCCATATCTTCTGAAATCGGGTTTAAGAACCAAAAGATCGGATTCTTTAATAAAATTACAGATTGCCNCNTCTACCACATCCTCAGGATTTTCTCCCGTATACTGACATGCNGCCACCGCTGCCGGCGGAAGATATACGATCCTTATATCCATTTTTTTCTCTAATGCCCTGCCTGCTTTGACCAGTTCCTCCATAGTATGTTCCTCCTTTAAATTTGTTTTGGNAGGATTAAGAACATGCACAATATCCANAAGTTCAGTATCTTCAAGCATGTTAAGCCTGATTTTCTTTCTGATATTTTCATCCAATTTCGACACCAATGTTTTAAGAATATCCTGTATGACAGTTAAAGCAGAAATTTCCTCATTTAACTCCCATAAATTCTTCTGCATGATCTCAAGCGTCTGCCTCTGCTCTTNATCGTCAAGAATAGCGGCGATCTGCTTTACAGGAATCCGCAGCTTTCTGAACACAAGAATCTGCTGCAGACGCTTTACGGCTTCCATATCATACACCCGGTAAGAATAATCTTCTATGCGAGTGCTGGTAATAAGTCCTTCCTTCTCATAATACCNCAGCATCCTGGTGGATATATTAAATTGCTTCGACACTTCACTTATTGTCATAATTTCCATANTTCNATAACCTCCAGATNCATCTTAAACTGCGACACNGTGTCACAGTCAAGAGATTTTGAAAAACAAACCGCAATCCCTGATTTCCCAGAAATTGCGGTTTTCCCCTATCCGTTTTCAATTAACCAACGCTTTAATATATACTGCCAGTTCATACCATCCTTTAACACTCTTAGTATTGTTACTATACCGGCATCTTCATCTATTGTGTAGAATAAAAGATATGTACGATATGGTTTCAAATAGATATCGTATCCTCTTAAAGAGAAACCTGTCGTACTATATCCGGTTGGAGATATTTCTAATTCTAAAGCTGCCCTTTTCATTTTCATTGAAAAACTATTACCCAACTCGGGATATTTAAAATGATTCATGATATATTGCTTCATCATCTTAATATCTCTTAAAGCACTTCGAGCTATAACAACTTTAAACTTTCTCAATTCCTAATAAATACACAGCCCTGTTTAAACAGCATCGATTTCCTTCCATGCCTCTTCGATTGTTAAAACTCTCCCATTTTCCATATCATCAATAGCTTCGTCCAGTTTCGTAAAAAGTACATTCATAGCGTTATTTATGGCATAAGAAGAATCATTTTTGCCTGTCATATTCATTGCTTCCATAAAAACCTCCTTTATAACCATATTCGCTTCGCACATCCCCCAATGCAGACAACAGCATAANCANAGTNTACCATANTATCTCTGTTTTGTTAATATATATTAATATGAAATTTCATATCACCCCTATATTATTTTACATTTCTGGAACAGGCATGAGAACATTGAAAAACATCGCAAATGGAATTATAATTTGTGGTGTGTAAAAAGACAACCCTCAAAGGAAGGATAATGTTCTTGTGAATTATATATATTGGCATACTGACAGAATAGGGGTACTTACAAATCTTATAAATGCAGAAAACCATAGTCACTGGATGCTGCAGCTTTTTTGAGCTTAGATGGACTAATAGAAATTGATGTAGCTGGCAAAAAACTTAATGGCAGCTGCATCATTGTCGGGAAAAACATATCCCATTCTATTGATACTAAGCAAAAGACAATTTTTACGATGCTGATCGCTCCAACTTCGGCAATCGCAACGGTAATCGAACCCCATATCCATTCATGTGGATACTGGATATGTGATACTGGAAATCTTACAGCTGTACAATCCGAAGCTCAAAAATTAGTTTTATCTAACAGCATCGAACAATATTTTATTTTCTTACAAAAGCTAAATGAGCACCTCAATATAAACCCTGCAGCTAAACCATTTGATCCAAGGATCAGCATGCTGCTCCAGTTAATTGAAAATTGTAACTGCGATGATCATACGATTTCATCTTATGCACATCAAATTTCATTATCTGCCAGTCGACTATCCCACTTATTTAAAACTGAAGTAGGAATACCGTTAAAAAGTTATATCATGCTCCATCAAGTTGAGTGTGCGTTTGAAGCGTATCTGAACGGAAAGAGTATAACACAGGCAGCATTAGATGCCGGATTTGATAGTCCATCACATTTTTCGGCTACTATTAAGCGTATAATGGGAATGCCAGCCTCGTTATCGGCAAAAGATAGCGAATTTTTGAAAGTAAAGGAGGTTTGATGGGAGTATCATTTTAGCCAGGAGGTGAACCAATGATAGAACAACAATTTTTACAGGAAACGAAAATGGTTAACTACAACTCGGATACGATAAAATCTCTTGTTCAAGAAAACGGTTGGGATAAACTTGATGATTTCTCCAAAATAGGTGCTATTTATGACTTTGTGCAGAACAAGATACTATTTGGGTATAATGCTGATGATACTCTTTCTGCTGCCGAAGTCTTAAAGGATGGTATCGGACAATGCAATACAAAATCCACTTTGCTTATGGCTCTATTAAGAGCTGTCAATATTCCATGTCGTTTACATGCATCTAAAGTCACAAAAGATTTCCAAAAAGGTGCAACAAGTGGGATGGTTGCAAAACTGGCGCCGCACTATATCTTGCATACATGGGTAGAAGTTTATTATGGAACAGCATGGTTTTGATTATGGCTTGTTTGCGTCGCCAGACGAATTCTTTTTGCAGCATAAGCAGGAAATGTGTATCATCAAATGTTTTTTATACACTCATATCGGACGACATATTATGACCATGAACATTGCAAAAATCAGAGAATGACTTCATTTCACGAACTAACTACAGCCAGGCTTACTGGGAACTCTTTTATCTGATATTCACTATATAATATCTGTCTTCCATTCCTGCGCCTTCTTCGTTTCCAGTATTGCCTCTGTGGAAAAGTAAAGCCTCTACCTGATCCACCTCCAAAATCCTGTCTATCGCAAACATCTCCACATATGTATCACTGTCTTCATCTTTATAACCAGACCTTCCGGGGCCCCTATAAAGATTCGGGTAAAAACTTCCGTCTTTCATCTTTACGCCTGCAAGTCCGGGCGGCTCTGCACAGGTTTCATAGTAAAAGCATTCTCCCTTTTCATCCACTCCCTGTTTTGTTATGCTTACTCTCGGTGCATGATAAATGGCTTTCAGGGAAATCGGTGATACTTCCGCGCCGATCACGGTCACATCTGTTCCTTCCAGCTTTTCATTCAGTTTTGTTTTATAAATTTCATTACTTTCCTGTAAAATCCAGTCAAATACCCACTCGCATTCCATATCTGCCGCAGCAGACATTGCTTTGCCCGCATAAACTCCAAGATCCTTCAGCACTACATGAACAGGCTTATTGATAAAAGTATCGTCTTCATATACTAATGCCAGGCTGATCTGATATTTCAGGGTTTTGTCTTCTCCTGCTGAAATGGTGTCATAAAAGCTGGCGCTCATATTCACAGCCTGTCCATCTACTGTAACATCTACGCAATCAAATCCGGGCTTCGCTCCCTGTGGCAGATCATAGCCTTTTACTTCAAATGCCAGGTAAGCATAAGAACTGTCAACAATACTCTGCTTTGCCGTTATTTTAACGCCATTCACCAGAACCGACTGCTCCTGGAAATCTGCCGGTCTTCTGATCCAATTCATAAAGTATGCAACTCCCACTGTTCCAAGGGCAAAAGTAAGAACTGCTGCCAGAATTATGATCCCTTTAATGCGGATCTGGGATTTTACGCTTCCGGCTCTTAAGTCTCTCATATTAACCAAACTCCTTTTCCTAAAAATAAACCTCTGTATCTTATTCTACTTATTTAACGTAACAGAATTAAATTTTGTTTCACTTAATACACTTTTTTTGACAATTAATCATAAAATATAACAAAATATAACTTAAGGAATCAATTTATGTATTTTTTCTTCGGTATTTTATTTCTGATCCTTCTTTTCTTCTTCTGTATAAATCACTGGCGCAGAAAGAAGATCATCAAAAAGATCTGTTCCATGTGTATGGATGAAAAATGCCGCATACTGAATGGCATCATCGCGCCTTTCGGTTATTCCTATGTTCTGTCCCAGGATATTTTCACTTCCCGTATTGACGCCTGGCAGCGGGACTTCGGGTACTGTGCACTCTATGATAAGGCAGCATCCCATTTCAGTATGGTCTTTGATTGTCTGCCTGTTTACTTTGATTATCAGGGCAGAACATGGCTCATTGAATTCTGGAAAGGCCAGTATGGCATTAATACCGGCTGTGAGATCGGTGTATACTATGCAGACCGCATATTGAGCAAAGATGAATTGCAGCGCACTCTTTTCCAGTGCGCAGATAACGAAAATATGCTAAAGCTTTCCTTTACGCTCACACGAAATAATGACCGGCTTGCAGATCTTTATGCAAAGCACTGGTGGCTTACAGCTTTTCGCATGGGCTGCTTTTCTGAGCCTGCGGATCTGTCCCTGCAGGCTTCCATTTCCTTTAAGTCCTCTGAAATGGCCAATGCCTTTTTTAACGGGCTGATCGACGCCGGGTATAGCAGAGAAAGCATCTGCATCTGCTGCAATACGGTCAGATTTATCTTTGATAAGTCCGGGAACACTTACAGTACGTTTCAGAAAATAAGGATCCGCATGGTTCAATGGATGAACCGCTTCTTTTGCAAAATATATTTATTTGTTACCAGACCCTTTGATCTGTCTATAGACAGACTTCTCTACTTATATTATTATCTGCCTTTCGCTTTCCGCAAAATGCTTCGTATCCGAAAATACAAAAGATATAAACCGGACAGGAGGTAAATATGAGTTATTATTCCCGTCTCAATAAATCATTTGAGGGAGCCTTAAGGCTCCCTCTGAATAACTGTACCAAATATGTTCTGATCAGCGACTGTCATCGAGGCACAGGCAGCTCTAATGACAATTTTTTAAAAAATCAAAATCTGTATACCGCTGCTCTGCAGTACTATTACCGCATGGGATACACCTATATCGAGCTGGGGGACGGTGACGAATTGTGGGAAAACCGCAGCATGGAACAAATTATAGAAACCCACAGTAATATATTCCGGCTGCTTTCCCGCTTTCATGAACAGGGACGTCTCCATATGCTCTACGGAAACCATGATATCGTCAAAAAGGACAGTCGTTATACAGCCAGAAGCTGCACCACCTATCCCCGCTGCTGCGGCAGTAACGCTTATTTAGAAAGACGGCCTCTTTTTCCGGATATAAGATTTCATGCCGGAATCATTCTTGAAAATACTTCCGTTCCCTATTCCAGAAATGTCTACCTGACTCACGGACATCAGGCCGATTTATTTAATTCCACCTTCTGGCGTTTTTCCCGCTTCCTGGTCAGGTACTTCTGGAAGCCGCTGGAACGTTATGGCGTTCTTGACCCTACCAGTGCTGCTAAAAATTACACCAGAAAACAAAAAACGGAAGAACGGCTTCATCACTGGGCCCGGCAGGAAAACCATATCCTTATCACAGGACATACTCACCGCCCCACACTTTCCGAAGACGATCCTTACTATTACAACAGTGGAAGCTGTGTCCATCCATTCTGTATTACATGCCTTGAAATTGAATACATGCAGATCAGACTGGTTAAATGGACACTGGAAGTCAGACCCGATATGAGTCTTTATGCTGCGAGAGAAGTCCTTGCCGGACCCACTTCTCTTAACAAAACCTTTTAAAAAGAACTCAGCCGTTACGTCAGAATATCTTTTGTTTCCTTTTTATTGCTTTTCAGATAAACTGTTACCTGATCCGCTGCATCGCAGGTAGCTAAAAGAACATCTTCGATCCGCTTTGCACCCAGTCCCTTAATTTGATTTTGCAGCCATTTTTCGTCCTTACCCGTATGCTTTAGATTTTTTTCCATTATCTTTCCATCCAGGATCACATTGGCTACCATATAATCCTGCTTCGGAGAAAGCTGCATATCGGAAGGCGTAAGCGGCCGGTCTGCCACCTTTGGAAGGAAGCTGATCTTTCCGTTTTCTTCCAATATGGCAGTTTCAAGCTTTGAAACATCAAAATATCCGCTTATTCTGCACTGGGACAGAAATTCCGTTACATTGATCTTGGCTTTTTTCAGATTTTCCCGATAAAGTTCTCCGTTATTCATAAGCACCAACGGCCTGCCCTCTATGATCCTGCGTGCTTTGATCGATCTGGAAGAAGTCCATGATAAAAGAACTGCTGCCAGTGCATATACGATCATTGCCGTCAGCGGCTGCACAAAACTGTCTTCCAGAGAAGTAGCCATTTCTGCTGCTATGGAACCGATGGTAATACCGTTAACATAATCAAACATGCTCATTTGGGACATCTGCCTGTATCCCATTAATTTGGTCAGAATAAAAATAGTAATAATAGATGCTAAAGAAAGCACAATAATATATAATACTTCCGTCATAAAGCCTCCTTGAATTTCCTGTTAAATTCCTTTTCTTAGCATACGGAAATTCAGGGATTTTATNCGTTTACTATCCATTTATNAACTTTGCTTACACATAAATCAACTGAATTTCTGCCTCACTTTCATGACCGCAAACGTAACTGCAATAAGCACCGCTGCCCCTGCCAGAAGCCACCATTTTTCCATAAAGCTTCCTGCGCTCATGGAAAAAAGATAGAACCTTCCAAGCTTTTCCTTTAATCCGTAATTGGCCAGATAGTAAAGAGTGACTGCCATGTATCCTGCCGTAGTATTTCCGCTTAGTCCGGATACCGCAAATCCAAGCGCTCCCAGAAACAGCGCTGTTGCAATACCGCCGAAAAGGTATCGCATATCCATTTCACTTTCACTTATTTTCATGATTCCTGCAAACAATGCGATCATTACACTTGTTGCAATTACAGAATAAAAAACTCTGATGATGCATACTTTCAGATAATCTGTTTTTTTAGAGCAGATCACATCCCTGATCGCCCTGTCCTGCTCCGGCAAAAATATAGGTGTCAAAAACATTACTCCCACCCAGCAAAGCAAAAGCTCAATGGGCTTTGCCGCTTCATTTCCTTTAAGTCCGGTAACATTAAAAAGCAGAAACGTCAGGATTACGATCACTGCTGCCGANACAAAGGGAGCGCCGAAATTATGCTTCAGATTTACGCACATGATTCTTCCAAATGAACCCATTTTGGCCGTATACCCCCTTCCTCTTTTTTTCATATACAAATACTGTTAATCCAAGGCAGATAAGCGCCAGTACCGCATAAGCAGTTCTGTTAAAGAGAAAATCTGCAAACTGCTTTCGAAACAGCTCCGTTTTCCCCAGATTATTATGACGCACGATCAACGTCCATTTAGTAATACTGCCCGTAAGCTGATTTTTTACCAGACATGTATACCACCATATTCCCTGCACAAAGATGGCGGGCAGCGGCGAAACTGTTTCCGATATTAAAATTCCCACTCCGGCCACGATCATGATTTCCGGTATCAGCCAAAGCGCTCCTATTCCGATTGCTTTTGAAATGCCTATATCCTGTCCCGGATAAAGACCTATTACTCCGGCCATTATATGCAGGAAGGTCAATATCACAGGAATCATCATGCAGCTTACTAACGCCAGATATCTTATTCCCACTATTTTAAAAGAAGAGATTTTTCTGCTGTAGATCAGTTCTTCCATCTGGGATTTCCGGTCCAGCTGCCACAAAAATGCACATAAAAAGACCGGCAGTATCGCCAATGTAATACCCAGATAATCACAGTAAAGACGCGTATAGCTTTCCCCGATATTTCCTTCCTCTATGGTTTCTTCATAATCCTTTAAGGCTTCTTCATAAGTTTCCGGCACCATGGAAAAATTGCCCACTATAAATTCATCACAGTATTTGGAGCCTCCGCCAATGATCTTATCTGCCTGTCTCATCAGTTCCCTGAATTCATCATAGGGCATATCAACGGACAGCTTTGCGATCACCTCTGCTATCTTTTCCGTATCAGCTTCATTCAGTTTAACTTCTTTGTAGAGTAAAAATGGATAAGCAATATAGCTTTCCGATTCATATTCCCTTTTCAGACTTTCTATGGCCGCCGGCATCAGGATCTCCGGCACTTCTCTTTCCACCATCCCGTAATCTTCCTGTCCTGCCTGGGGTTTCACCACAGGTTCTCTTTCCGTTCCAAGCTGGGAAGCATACATGATGATCAGTGCTGCCGTATATAGGACGAAGATCAGGGAACAGATTATTTTTTTACATTCCTTCAAAAACAGCATTATTCTTCCCCTCCCTCTATTTCACAGCCGTTCTGATACAGGCAGTACATATATGCATCCTCACAGTTAGGCTCCGCCGACCTTAATCCCGGCAGATCGGGACGTTTGCCTGCGATGATCCGGACACTCGTTTCTTCTTTCTGTTTCAGCATTGCTGTCACAATATATTCCTTTTTCACCTGGCTTAACATTCCTTTGGGGATCTGCGCTGTAAATACTTTACCTCTGGCGTTATCCACAAGCTCCGTTACACTGCCTTTCCAAAGGATTTCCCCTTCATTCATAATAGCTATCTGCTCACAGGTGGCTTCAATATCCCCTACGATATGTGTTGATAAAATAACAATCCTCTCTTCTGCAACTTCACACAATAAATTTCTAAACCGGATTCTTTCTTCCGGATCCAGCCCCGCCGTAGGCTCATCTACGATCAGTACCTTCGGATCATGCAAGAGCGCCTGCGCAATGCCCAGCCTTCTTTTCATACCTCCTGATAGACTCTTTACTTTACTGTTTCTTTTCTCTGTCAGATTGACTTTTTTTATCAGCATGTCAATCCTCTTTTTTCTTGTTTCCTTTTCCATGCCGGAAAGTATTCCCAGATAGTCAAGACATTCACAGACTGTCATGGAAGGATACATGGAAAAGTCCTGAGGTAAATAACCCGTTATACTTCTGATCTCCCTTGACTTCTTAATAGGGATACCGCATACCGTTATTTCACCGGACTGCTTCCCATGAAGAGTAGCCAGCGCCTTCATAAGGGTTGTTTTCCCGGCCCCGTTTCTCCCAAGCAGGCCGAACATGCCCTGCTCTATGGTAAGATTTACATCTTTAAGAGCCTGTTTCCTTCCATAAAATTTGTTTACATGACTGATTTCAATTACATTGTCCATTTTTTCCGTCCTNTCAAAATATTTCTGTCATACCGCCATGTCGCTTTACACGAAAAAACGGTGCAGCTTTCGCTGCACCCTTATCCTAAAAAATAATTTTCAACTTTTTATCTACTCTTTTGTAATTCCTTCAAAATTTGCGGTCACTTTTCCGCCCATTGTGCCGTTTTCAATGATCAGATCACCCTGAAGTTTCTCACAGATGATCCGGCTGATGTAAAGACCAAGTCCGAAATGTACCTTGTCTTTATCTTTTTCATCCCTGAAAAAAGGATCTGCGGCACATTTTAATGCATCTCTTGTAAAGCCGTTTCCGTCATCCTCCACCGAAATTTCCAACCGATCCCCCTTTACTTTGACAGTGATCTTTACCATAAGCTCTGCATAACGAACCGCATTTGAAACGAGATTCTCATAGACCTCCAAGATTATTCCTTCATCTATAAAAACATTTTCCCTGTCCGATTCACAGGTATAATCAATTTTCCGTGACGGCGCCAGTACGCTGCTGATTCCCCGAAGTTTTTCTGAAAGTTCATTAACAGACACAGGTCTTATCTCCATTTCCAGATCTTCCAGCTTATGAACTGCGCTCATTTTCCGGGTATAATCTTCCAGTCTGGTGATCTGTCCGCTCATCATTTCCAGTATCCCCATCAGCTTCTCTTCCGATATCCTGCCATCCGGTATATATTTTCCCAACAAGTCGGCATATCCTTTTAATACGGTAATGGGCGTCCGAATATCATGGGAAAAAGCTGCATTCAGCCGTTTGCGTTCTTCTAACATTCTCCAGGTCTCCTGATTATTCCTGTACAGAGCTTCTCTCATTTTTTCAAAGGATCCGCATAGCTGCGAAAGCTCATTGGGCTTTCCCGGTTCTAAATGAAAATCCAGATAATTTTTCGATATTTTATCGGAGGCCTCCTGCAGAGCTGCGATTGACTTTTCCATTTCTCTTTTGTAATAAAAGACTCCTGTTCCGCCCACACACAGAAATACCCATAGAGGCACCAAAAGCACCTGCGCATAACTGATGATACCATAAACCAGCCTCTGCCGGAAAGATTCCAGTTGGACACCCACATTCTCCTTACTATAAAAACTTAATGTTTCATCAACACTTTTACGGATCTCATATGCTGTAACGCGCCTGGAATCGGCCTTTGGATATTTATGCCGATACCAGTCCTGCAGATTGTTGGTACCAATGCCAATAGCCATAGCGCCAAGCCAGGCCAGGATCAGGCAGACCGGTATATACTTTAAAAAGCTCCATTTTAAGGAATGAATACCGGTTTTTCTTATTTTACCCATTTATANCCCATCCCCCAGACTGTTTCCAGATGATANTCCTCTTCAAAGTCNTTCAGCTTTGCCCTGATCCTTCTGATATGTTCTGCAACGACGCTGCTGTCTCCTTCAGCATCATATCCCCAAAGCTTTTCATAAATACGTTCTTTGTCAAAGACCTGCCCCTGATTCAGTGACAATAATTCTATGATCTCATACTCTTTCCTGGCAAATGTGATCTTCTCTCCCTCAGCAGAAACTGTTTTGGCTGAGTAATCAATGACCAGCTTTCCATAAAACCTGACATTCGNNTCTGCCGCATTCCTATGATCCCTTCTGATATGGGCCGCCACTCTTGCACCCAGCTCGTCTATGGAAAAGGGTTTGATAATATAATCATCCGCCCCTGCCGCAAATCCCCTGATCTTATCGCTGTCTTCCACTTTTGCCGTGAGAAACAGAATGGGACAGCTCACGTNATCTCGTATCCTCTGACAGACCGCTGTTCCATCCATATCCGGCATATTGACATCCAGCAGGATAAGATCCGGCTTTACAGATATCCCGCTTATAGCCTGGGCTCCGTCATATGCAGTAAAAGTCTCATAACCGTTCAGATCAAAATAATCCTTTAACAGACTGACTACATCTTTTTCATCATCTACGATCAATATTTTGTACATATTCACCACCTCTATGCAATATTATCAGTGTAATATGTAAATATCAAATTTTTATCAACTTTCGTTGCTAAACTTTTCTTTTAATCCTGTTCTGCACAGGAAAATATAATAACCAATATTTAGAATCGCGGCAGAGAGCCATGCCAGCGGATAAGCTGTTGCAAGACCTGTAAATCCCCATATCCGGGAAAGAACGATCGCTGCAAAGATTCTCATCAGCAATTCCAAAAAACCTCCCAACATAGGAATTCCGGTTTCTCCGGTTCCCTGCACTGCCGCCCGATATACAAACAAAAGCGCTGCACACCAAAGACTTCCTGCATTGATCATGATATATACCTTCGCCAGACTGATGACTTCCACTGCTTCTCTTCCCACAAAAATAGCGATAAGCGGTTCAGCACCTATGACAATAAGTGCACCACCTGCTATGCTTATGATCAAATCAACTATAAAGATAGCTCTTACTCCTTTTTTGATCCTGGAATACTTCCCGGCTCCATAATTCTGTGCCGCATAAGTTACCAGCGCCATACTGCTTGCAAACATTGGCATAGTGGAAAAAGTCTCTATTTTCTGGCAGGCCGCATAAGCGGCAATGGCGCTGGCGCCCATAGAATTCAGTGCACTCTGGAATACCGCCATACCGATGCCTGTAATGGAATTCTGGATAGATATGGGCAGACCGACTTTTAAATGTCTCCAGAAAAAAAAGCTGTCAAAATGAAATGACTCCCGTCTGATACGAAGCAGTTCATACTTTTTCATACTGTATATCATACAGGCAGCTCCGGAAAAGGCCTGTGACAACACAGTAGCCAGTGCCGCTCCGGCTACATCCATATGAAAATGCAGAATAAATAGAAAATCCAGAATAATATTCATCACAGAAGAAATGATCAAAAAGAACAATGGCGTAATGCTGTCTCCTAATGCTCTGATCAAACTGGATTCCAGATTATAAAGAAGCATTCCTGCCAATCCTGCAAAACAGATAAATTGGTATGAATAAGCTCTGTCATACAATTCCGGCGGAATATTTAATAAACGCAAGAGCCATGGCAGCAAAAGCATGCCCCCCGCTGAACAAACAACAATAATGGATACGGCAAGCGTATAAATAACTCCGGCTGAGCGCGAAGCCTTCTCCTTATCCTGAGCCCCTATGTACTGTGAAGTCAGGACTGTGACCCCGCTGGCCAGTCCGCTTGAAAATCCAAATACCATAAACTGGATGGCTCCGGTTCCGCCTACTGCCGCCAGCGCATCGGGTCCCAGTGTTCTTCCAACAATAATAGTATCTACTGTAGAATATAACTGCTGAAAAACATTTCCTATCAGTATTGGTATCATAAATATCACAATCTTTTTTAACGGATTGCCTGTAGTAAGATCAGATCTGTCGCTTATCTCCACTTCTTCACCTCATTCAGACAGGCAGACCCAAAGGCCTGCCCTCTATAAAATTCGTTTTCCCCAATCTTATACAGTTTACTTCATGCTTTACAAACAGTCAAATTAATTTCCAAATACTTTTTTATTCCATTTCGGGCTCATACCCTTTCACTTCCCAGCCTTCCTGTGTTTTCAGCACTTCTATGGACAAATTTTTCCAATCTTCGTCCTCATGTCCTTTATACACATAATTGATATAGCAGGTAACTCCCTCAGCCACCTCACCTTCCGGCAATCCCTGAATGGAGGCTATCTGTTCAGAGTAGTTTTCGGCTTCCCCGAAATATTCGGCGGTAAAAGCTTCTACTGCCTCTACAATCTTTTTTGCATCCTCAGACAATTCTCCGCTGTTAACTCGCTGCATACCGTTTACCTCCGGATCCAGGCTTATGCTTTCACGATCATCGAAATACATCCTGCCTTCATATACGCCGCAGTGCCGGTACCATTTATTTAATCCGTAAGCACTCTCTTCTCCTTCAAGCTGATATACCTTCTCTGCCTGTCCGCTCAACCTGTTGACACGTATCAGATATGTTTCCGATACCGTCATATTTTCCATATCATAGCCGATCCTTCTCTTTTTCAGCAGATAAACATAATCGGCATCATAATTTAACAGGATCACTTCGCCCCATTCGCTGCCCTGCTCATAAAATGCACTGAGATTTTTTGTTTCAAAATCCGCATACCAGATCTCTCCGTTTTCATAGGCGGCGTAATACAGCCCCGTTGGGGTAACGATCAGCGGAAATCCTACGGCGTCGCATAAGTACTCATAAGTTCCCTCTTCCGATTCCAGATAAATACTTCTATACAGTTCATCCTTGTATTTGCTGACTACCTGCTTTGCCTGAAGCATTTTTTTGCATGCGGCCACATCTGTCATGGCCCGGTATTTATCCTCCTGCTCTTCCACTAATCTCCAATATTCATCCTGATCGTCCCCCGTATTCCATTTTTTCAGTTCCAATTCCATATAATCATTGTATTCTTTATAAAGGAAATCATCTGCCGTTTCGTCAAGCTGGCTGATGATCTCTCCTTTCTCATTCAGATCAAAGCCTATCACCTGATATCCGTTTGACACATACAATTGATCTTCATATACGGATATGCCGTATAAAGCATCATATATCCCGGAGAACACTGCAAGAGCGTCCTCTACCCGGCCGGTATCCAAATACAGCCGGTAGATCGTAGCCGCCGTGTTCTCTCCTCTTACTGCCGATCCGCAAAAATAGATAGAATCCTGATAAATCTCCATCCCTCTTCGCAATCCATAATCATTGGCAAAAATAAGCTCTTCTTCGCCATTGCCTCCTTTGATGCAATAGATTCCGTCTTCTCTGGACAGATAAATATCATCGCCATAAACACGGATCATTTCATTGTATTCATGATTATAGTCAAATTCCTGTTTTTCCTGCTGATCTGAGTCCTCCGTACCCATTTCTTCCTGTGCCGCTCCCTCATCGAAAGTGTTTGTCACTGAATCACTCTGATCGGATATTTCATCTTGATCCGTCACCTCCGGTTTATAGCCGCATGAAACAATCGTACTTACAGCCAAAATGACCACACCGGTCACTACGATACTCAGTATTCCTTTTTTCTTCATTCCTGCATCCAGCATATGATCGATACGTTTTTTCATTTTGCTCTTATTTCCTCCAAAGCCGGCAGAAAAATACAGCGTTTTATTTTTCTTTCCCGCAAAAACGAGCATAATACGTGCATAAGCTTCCCTTTCCTTAGGATCACGCCCCTGAAGAACACACTCATCGCACGAAAGCTCCATATCATAGAAAAACTGCCTCTTCATAAAGTAAACAACAGGATTGAACCAGTTCATACAGCCTGCTGCCGTCATAAGCAGCTTAAGAAAAATGTCTTTCTTTTCATAATGGCAAAGTTCATGTCCTATCACCAGTTCCAGCTCCGTTTCGTTCCACTGTTTCTTAAAAGCAGGTATCTCTAATCGGGGACGCAAAATGCCTACCAGCATAGGGCTTGAAATACGTCTGCTCTGATAAACGGGTATATTCGATTTTCCTGTCCGCTTCTTTTCTATTTTAAGGATCCTTCTCTCTAGTTCTTTATCTTTGACCGGACGAAGGCTCCTTCTGCATTTTCCGTAAAAAAGCAGATAACCAGTCAGAAAATACAACATAAAGATAACAGTTCCTGCAATCCATATCTCCGATACGATCTTTGCTAAAGAAAGCGGGGGCTGCTTTGCCGGATTCATTTTAGGCGCTATGTCTGCCTGTGACAAAGCTGCCTCATCCGATGCTTTCTGCTCAACAGGTTTGACCATTAATTCCGTATTTTGCGGCAGCATATGATCATTCGTATTGATCACAGGCAGACCAAATGGCTCGTTACCCATTACGTTATTCTGCATTTTGTTATTAATAGTGAGATCAGACGTGATCTTTGTGTTTTCTGTTATATCGCTGTCTATCTCGATCACCGGTATATTGATAACCGGCATTTCTACAGCGTTCAATGTAAAATTGTAAGGGATCAAAAGACGGATCGCTGTCAAGATCCAGACTGTCTTCATCCAGCCTGCCCCATATCTTTTTCTCAGCTTCTCCGCAAATAAGCATAACAGCAAAATGACCACGGACATAGCAATATTGACTTCCAGCAGATTTAAAAATATTCCCGTCATTGCCTTTCCTTCCTTTTTTGGCTGATATACTCTTCCAGTTCCTCAAGATCCTCGTCGGACAGATTATTTCCGTCATATAACGCTGCCAGAAAATTCCTGGCAGAATTACGATACAGGCGATTCAGAATGTTTCTGCTTTCAGCCTGCATATAGCTNTCTTTATCGATCAGCGCTATGTAAACATTGTTCTTACCTGATTTTTGTACATTAAGGAATCCCTTTTCCTGAAGCCTCGAAAGAAAAGAAAGCACTGTCGTTGGTGACAGCTTTCTATCCTCTTCCATCTGCTCTTCAATCTCAAACCTTGTAACAGGTTTGCCCAAATCCCATATGATCATCATAATTTCCAGTTCCGAATCCGGTAGTCTTTTCATCAGTTTATTTCCTTTCCTCTNAATAAAAAATCTCTATANAAACANATTCGGCAAGTGTAGAATATGAATACATTCTACACTTGCCGAATATAAATGTCAATATTTAAGAAAAAGTTAAACCTCTATAGCACTTCTACTTCACATTGATGCTCTTTTGTTTCTTTACTATAACTAATCCCTACAGCCAGTATGCGCCCGGTATACTTAGGGCTCTCCCCCAACTTTCCTTTAAAGCGAAGCGCATATTGCTTTTCCTTAATCTGCGCAATTGCCTCTTTCGCAGTACTATCCACTTTAAGCTCAAGGATTATGCAGTCATCGCTTTTTCGTTCCGGATAAAAAATGAAATCTGCAAAACCCTTTCCTGCCTTATCTTCCCGTTCCACACGATACCTGTTTCGNGCAGAAAGATAACACAGGTTTACCACTGCTGACAGTTCAGTTTCATTGCTATAAGACAAGATAGGTGCTTCCGTATCATGTGCAAACTGAAGAATTTCTTCCATTACTCCGGTTTCACCTGCTATTGTGGCCTTTAGCATTTGTTCGGATTTTCTGGCCAGTGAATATACATATCCCAAAGAATCTTTAGACAACAACAGTTCATTGAACTTATCCATCAATTCTTTGTTGGGAATCCGTACTTCTCCCGCTTCATAAGTCAGCAGTCCGTAAACTACCATCGCTGAATATATCTGTTCCCTGGAATTCATTTCCATAGATGCAGCTGTAAACTGCCCGATATCCGATGCGACCCGTTCTCCTGACACCATAAGAACCAGATCGTCTCTTACCTCTTCTATATTATTTCGAATATAGTAAAAAAGCTCATCATACGGGCCCGAACCGGTCCAGTAATTTCTAAGCTGATTATCCGTCAGTGCCAGCACTACGGAACGGGGATTATAAAGCCTGCTGCCCACTGCTGTATTGTAACCATCATACCAAATGCGGAGATCCTCACGGCTGAATCTGGGTATTCCCGTTTCGCCTTGATAAATCTCATAGAGGCAATCAACTTCCATATCCAAGAATCCGAAATATTCACTGAATTTTTCGGAAGTGACCATATCATATTCCACAAACATATTCAGTTCCGATCCACTGGAATACTTGGCTATGGGAAGAATGCCTGTCATATATGCAAGTTCCACATAAGGCTGATCTTTCAGCATATTCTTTAAAAACAGAAGATATTCCCGCTTATCTTCTTCAACAGCAAATGACATGTGAAATAGCGCATCCCACTCGTCCATCACAAACAGAAATTTATTCTCTGTTTTTTCATAAATCTTCTGGAATGCATCCCACACAGAATCACTTTTATTGACATTGCACTCAGGATATTCTGTGATCAGATCTTCCACGATACCATCCTGAATACGTGCTATAAACTGCTCATAATTTTTACACCCGCCCGGCGTTTTACTGAAATCAATATAAATAATATCATGCTTGTTTAGATGAACTTCATATGCCTCTTTTTGGGATATAGACAGACCATCAAATATCCTGTCATTTTTATTCGTTTTCCCAAAGAAAGCCCCCACCATATTTGCCATTACAGTTTTCCCGAAACGACGAGGCCTGGTAATGCAGAAATAACGATTTCTCTTTTCAAAAGAAGGTATCAATTCGTTTAAAAGTAAAGATTTATCTACAAAATATGTGTCGCGCAACACTTCTTTAAACCCTTCATATGGTACATTACTATTCAAAAACATTCCCATACCGATACTCTCCTTTCCTCTACTCTTTCTATTTTAACAGAACCCGGGGATTATACAAGAATATCTTCTCTGTCTTTTCCTGTTTTAACTTGCAAAAACCCTGTTTATGGTTATAATTTTATTACATAAAATATCAGAAAGAGGGCTATTCCATGAAAGACATTGCAAGTGAATCCAGATTGACATTTTCAGAGGCTGCCAGCATTATCGTAGGGCACGGAGTCGGTTCCGGCATCCTGGCCGTTCCTTACCTGGCCTCCCGCAACCGATGGTATGATTTTCTGTGGATCCTCGTTCTTGCCTATGGGATCAACCTGATCATGCATTTTATGATCGCAGAGTTATCCTATAATAATAACGGAGCACAATTTATTAAATGCTTTGAAAATGAACTGTTTACAGGCAAGATGAAAACTATTGCCACCTGGATCGCTTTTGGCTTTTTAGGTTTTTCCGTTCTGGTCAATGTCAGCGGGTTCATCTCCGGTGCTGCCGCTGTGTTTTCTGCCTGGTTTTCCCTGCCTGTCAGTATCGGTATGATCCTTTACTACATACTGGCGGCAAGTGTCGTTTACATTGGCATGAAATTTGTGGGTATCTGTGAAAAGATCGCTGTTTTTTCCATGGTAGGCGTTATCGGCATTCTTTTTATTGCAACCCTTTTATCCGACCTTAGCCCCCTTCCCACCAGATTTGTAGCCGCTAATAATGTAATGGCACTATATAGTATGGCGGCCTTTTCCCTTTCTGCCGTCATGTCCGTTCCCCAGGTAGTAAAAGGGCTGAACGGCGACCGCAAAAAGGTACGGGGCTCCATCGCTCTCGGTACCGGCGTCAATGTGGGACTTATTTTCCTCATCACTTTTATGACTCTCCTTGGTGCCGGTGAGAATATCTCAGAAAACGGCGCCCTGGTAGATCTGTCCTTCCATCTCGGCGGCTGGGTCAGCATGATAGGCTACTTGTTCTCTCTGCTGGCACTCTCCACCTCTTTTTGGGCCAACACTTTAAATCTGCGCGATATTGTTCATGAACAGACCAGACTGGGGAAAAAACTAAGCTGGCTTATTGCCACACTTCCCTGTCTGCTCATTGCTTTGCTGGGAG
Source organism: Lachnospiraceae bacterium (assembly GCA_014803415.1). Lineage (GTDB taxonomy): Bacteria > Bacillota > Clostridia > Lachnospirales > Lachnospiraceae > Suilimivivens. The sequence continues at coordinate 120,229 of JAAVBZ010000008.1, read as the reverse complement.
TACAGAGTTTCGTAGGATTTACCCGGCTTGCAGGAGTTGTTCAGATTCTGACGGGTATCGGTATCATTATTGCCTATAATCGTTCCCGCAAACATTCAGACGGCAGTCCCATCTGCGGCAGACTTGGTACTTTGCCTTTTCAGCTCCTGGTAGTTGCCGGATCCCTGTTTTCTACCATCGGATCACTGCTCCATGTATATTAAGTCAAAACGAGAATTCTGCTTTTGTGAGGAATAAAGTTATGAATAAAGATAAGACGATATTTCAATCAAATGATTTTAACGATATATGCATTACTCAGACAGCTTCCACAATTTTAACCTTACTGGGTATCGCACCTTCCGCCAAAATGGCCGCCCCTATTGAGCAGGTATTGCAGCAATACCCCAGATGTGATCGTGTCTTTCTGTATAATCCGGATGCAATTGCCATGTGGATCTATGAAAAATATCAGTACTATTTTACGGAAATGGAAAAAGAAATCTCGCTGAAACTTCCCATGCTTTCGGTGATACCTCCTGTCACACCGGTATGTTTCGGCTCCATGTACAGCGGCCTTACACCGGCTGAGCACGGCATTCAAAAATATGAAAAGCCCATTCTGAAAGTACCTACTGTTTTTGACATTCTGCCGCAGGCCGGAAAAAAAGCCGCCATCGTTTCCACCGAAGACGACAGTATCTCCAAAATCTTTTTGGAACGTAATGTTGATTATTATATTTATCCCACCAAAGAAGAGTGCAATCAAAAAGCCATGGAACTGATAGTTCAGGATGCACACGATCTGATCGTACTTTACAATGGAGACTATGATCATCAAATGCATCGCCATACGCCTGAAGGGAAAAAATCTTTAAAAGCCCTTCAGGAAAATATTGCGACATATCTGCAGCTTAAGTCCCAGATCAAAGAACATTGGGCAGCACATCAAACGTCGCTTGTTTTCGCGCCGGATCATGGCTGCCACAAAGTATGCGGATTCCTTGGAAATCATGGTAAAAACATACCAGCCGACATGAATATCATGCATTTTTACAGTTTTCTGTAAAATTTAATCCACNGCTTTCACCAGCTCGAAGAATTCTTCTTTGTACTCATCCTCAAGCTCTGTTTCCTTTAATACTTTCTTTACATGGGAAACAGAAGCTTCGCCTGCATATTCACTATGAGAAGCCAGCAGTCCAAACTCTGCCACTGCAGATGCAAATTTAAAATCATGGGAAGGCTCCTGTCTGTAGCTGTCATAGCTTACCGGATACTGCAGAAGGTTGCTTTCCTCCTCCGCCGGCTTCTTATAACGGATACTGATAGTAAGCCATTCCTGGGAAAGCGCCGGGTTTTCTTCCGATTTTCCAAGCTCTTCTTTATAATTATCGCTGTATTTCAGGTCCGCGATCTCATCTTCAGGCAGTGCGGAAAGGGGCTCCTTTAAAATAATTTCATAAAGAGCAGTGACGCTGTGTCCGGCACCGATCTCTCCTGCGTCTTTTTTATCATCATTGAAGTCTTCTTTATTTAACGTCCTGTTTTCATAACCGATCAATCGATATTCAGAAACCACAGCCGGATTAAATTCTACCTGGAATTTTACATCTTTGCAGATAGTAAGAAGGGTTGATGACATTTCTTTTACCAGAACTTTCTTCGCTTCCCGCTGTGAATCAATATAGGCGTAATTTCCGTTGCCCTTATCTGCCAGAGTCTCCATCTTATTGTCCTTGATATTTCCTGTTCCAAATCCCAGAACAGACAGGAATATTCCGGATTCCTTTTTCTCTGTGATCAGCTCTTCCAGTTCCTCCTGGGAGGTAAGCCCGATATTCAGATCTCCATCCGTGGCCAGGATAATTCTGTTGTTCCCGCCTTCAATAAAGTTCTTTTCTGCCAAAGCGTATGCTGTTTCAATCCCTCTGCTTCCATTGGTGCCGCCTCCTGCTTCCAAACCCTGGATAGCTTTTTTGATCTTACTTTTGTTCTTTCCGCTGACACCCTTAAGTACCACAGTGTCTTCCCCTGCATAAGTCACAATAGAAACCTTATCTCTTTCGGACAGATTATCTACAAGCATACAGAAAGATGTCTGCAAAAGAGGCAGTTTGTCATCAGAAAACATAGATCCTGATACATCCAGCAGAAAAACAAGATTGGAAGGCGGTGCATTTTCATAATCAATGTCCTCCGTCTTAAGTCCGATCATCAAAAGCTCTGCCTCTTCATTCCATGGACAGCTGCCGATCTGTGTAGTGACCCCGAATGGCTCACTCCCTTCCGGCTCTTTATAATCATATGTAAAATAATTCAGCATTTCTTCAATCCTGACCGCACCCTCCGGAATCTCATCGAGCATGTATCCGTCATTTATCATTCTTCTTAAATTACTGTAAGAAGCTGTGTCCACATCAGCGGAAAAAGTGGATAAAGGCGCTTTCAACACGGATGAATATCCTTTTTCTTCCCATTCGCTGTATTCCTCTCCGCCCCCTTCCGGAACATAGTCAAACTCATAGCAAGTCTCCAGATAATTTCCTTCTTCTTCCTCCGTGGTCGCTACTCTGTAGCTTTCGTCTGCTGCCGCTCCGCTCATCTCATCTGCTGATGCCTCTGCGTATTCTGTTGTTGACATATCAGGAGATTTGGAGCTTCCTCCGCATCCGGCAAGCATCCCAGCCAGAATTGCCATTGACAGTAACATAGCAAACATTTTCTTTCTCATAAAAAATCCCTCCCTTTGTATCATGTTAAAGATACGCAGGAGGGATCATGGTTTTATGGATATTTATGAATTCTTTTTATTATTTTTATCGTTGAGCTTCATAGTAAGGCTGATCCTCTTTTTGGCAACATCTACGGAAAGTACCTGCACATCTACAATATCTCCTACACTGACAGCCTCCAGGGGATGCTTGATAAAGCGGTCCGTGATCTGTGAAATATGCACCAGTCCATCCTGGTGTACGCCGATATCCACAAATACGCCGAAATCAATGACATTGCGGACAGTACCCTTAAGGATCATTCCCGGTTTTAAATCTTCCATATCAAGAACATCACTGCGGAGAATGGGAGCGGGCATATCCTCTCTGGGATCCCTGGCAGGCTTTTCCAGTTCCTTTAAGATATCTGTCAATGTGATTTCTCCGATTCCAAGTTCCTGGGCCAGTTTTTTCTTATCCGTGATCTTGCGCTCTAAGGTACTGACTGCCGATACGCTTCCTGTCCCCGGTGCGCTCGCTGCTTTCTTTTCTTTACTTTGATCTGCACCGGAATTTTCCAGCACCATGCCGCCCATCGCTGCCGCAAGTGCCTGCCCCATGGCAGTATTGGTATTTCTGATGACTACTTTAGGAGCCTTGGGTTTTCTCTCTGCCTTACCGGCTGCATTTTCTTTTTTGGTAACAGTACCTTTGCTCTTAGCTGCCTGTTTCTGGGCATTTTTTACGTCTTCCATGGTAAGTCCCATTTTTTCAAGAAGCTTTTCTGCAGCTTCATAGCTTTCGGGATGAACGCTGGTAGCATCTAGTGGATTGTCTCCATCCAATATTCTCATAAAACCGGCGCATTGTTCAAAAGCTTTCGGTCCCAATTTGGGAACTTTAAGCAGCTGGGCACGATTTCTGAAGCGTCCGTTTGTTTCCCTGTAATCCACAATATTCCTGGCGATCGCTTTGGAAATACCGGAAATATATTCTAAGAGTGATGCGGAAGCCGTATTCAGATCCACGCCTACTTTATTCACACAATCCTCAACTACGCCGCCCAATGCTTCGCTGAGCTTTTTCTGATTCATATCATGCTGATACTGGCCTACACCGATGGACTTGGGATCGATCTTCACAAGCTCGGCCAAAGGATCCTGAAGTCTTCTGGCAATGGAGGCCGCACTTCTTTGTCCCACATCAAAGTTGGGGAATTCTTCAGTTGCCAGTTTACTTGCCGAGTAGACGGAAGCTCCTGCTTCGTTGACGATCACATACTGCACCCTGGTATCCAGTTCTTTGATCAGTTCCACAATGACCTGCTCCGATTCCCGGGAAGCCGTTCCGTTCCCTACACTGATAAGGGAAACATTGTATTTGCTGATCAGGCGCTTTAATTCTTTCTTAGCTTCCTCAACCTTATTCTGAGGAGCGGTAGGATAGATCACCTTGGTATCAAGGACCTTACCGGTTGCATTCACTACAGCAAGCTTACAGCCAGTACGGAAAGCCGGATCCCATCCAAGCACTACCTTACCTGCAATGGGAGGCTGCATAAGAAGCTGCTCCAGATTTTTTCCAAACACGGATATCGCTCCGTCTTCTGCTTTTTCTGTCAGTTCATTTCTGATCTCTCTTTCAATGGCCGGTGCGATCAGTCTGTCATAAGCATCTTCGATCACCTCATGAAGGATTGGCGTAGTATACTCATTTTCAGAGGTAATGGTCTTTTTGGCAAGATACTGAAGAATTCTTTCTACAGGAGCTGTTACCTTGACAGTCAGGAATTTCTCATTTTCTCCCCGGTTCAGGGCCAGGATCCTGTGTCCTGCCGCCTTCTTTACAGGCTCCTCATAGGNATAATACATTTCATAGACACTTTCTGCCTTTTCATCCTTGGCAGTACTGGTCAGGATACCTTCCTCCATAGTGATATTTCTGATATAGATACGATAATCGGCTTCATCAGAAATACTTTCCGCAATAATGTCCTTTGCTCCCTGAAGGGCTTCCTTGATGCTCCCGACTTCTTTTTCTTCACTTACATATTTCTCTGCCTCTATTTCAACAGGCTGTGAAGCATTCTGCTCAAGGATATACTGTGCCAGACCGTCAAGACCTTTTTCCCTGGCCACACTGGCTCTGGTCTTACGTTTGGGTCTGTAAGGACGGTAAAGATCCTCAACCACTACCAGCGTTTCCGCTGCCAGTATCTTCTCTTTCAATTCCTCTGTCAATTTCCCCTGTTCTTCTATACTTCCGATTACCTGCTCTTTCTTTTCCTCTAAGTTGCGCAGATAGGTAAGTCTTTCATTCAGGTTACGGAGCTGCTCGTCATTCAGCGACCCGGTAACTTCCTTACGATAACGTGAAATAAAGGGAATGGTATTTCCTTCATCGATCAGCTTTATCGCGGCTTCTACCTGCCATTTTTCTACATTCAGTTCTTCTTTCAGTTTCAGTATGATATCCATAGTTAACTTTCTCCTTGCCTCGGTATAGGGAACTTATCCCACTGTCTTCCAACTAATAAGTATATGGGATTTTGAATATTTTTTCAAGATTTGTCTTATTGTATTATCTGCAAACAAGTGATAAAATAGCATTATTACTATGTAAAGCGGGTGAAATTGTATGGACGAAACTAATTCCTCCTTTTATAATCAGGGAATGACNATGGCCACTGTCTCCCTTGCCCTGGGAGTAGCTTCTATATTTACGGCACTGACCGTTTTTCTGCCCTTAGTGCTTGGCGGCCTTGCTATTATATTTGCCCTACTTTCCAAAGGTTATGGNAAAAAGATGATCATCCAGGCAAAGATCGGTCTGGCATGCGGCATCGGCGGATTGTGCGCTATTGCCATGATGTTCTTTTCTTCTATATTGCTGCTTGTCAGCGACCCTTCGATCATTATGGAAAAAGCCAGAGAATATGATGCAATTATTGAAGATACTTATGGCCAGTCAACAGAAGATCTTTACGGATATTCTTTCGAAGACATCATGGAAGAATATTCTAATTTGTTTCGTTAATAAAATATTATTATTTACTATACATCAGAAAGGAATAATGTCATGATCGGAATCAGCGGTTCTAACTACGGATATACAAATACATATGCCACAGCAAGCAGGCCGGTTGTCAATCCCGGGGAATCTACCAAAGTCTCTCCCGGACGCAAGTCCTCTCCTGCAGAATGTGAGACCTGCAAAAACCGGAAATATCAGGATGGTTCTGATGAAATGGTTTCTTTTAAATCAGCATCCCATATTTCTCCTCAGGCTTCTGCATCCAGAGTCCGTGCCCATGAGCAGGAACACGTCAGCAATGCCTACAAAGAAGCGGCTTCGAAGAACGGAAAAGTAATTGCTGCTAATGTTTCCTTAAAAACAGAAGTATGTCCTGAATGCGGACGAAGCTTTGTTGCAGGAGGCACTACTTCAACAAAAATCAGCTACAGTGATGAGTCCAATCCCTATCAGCAAAACAAAAAGTCAGCGGATGCAGCTGCTTTTATCGGACAGAATTTTGATATAGCCGTTTAACAGGAGTTTTATTATGAATGATTATCTTTCTTCTGCCAGCCTGAAATCGCTGGCCAAAGGACAATTATTAGGAAAATACGGCACTCTTATAGGCGCCTATGCAATACACATGGCTTTCATACTTATAGCCCATTCNTCAGTGCNGNCNTATTAGTATATACTGCTTCCATTATCGGAACNATNATTTANTATATNNTNNCNTTTATNATCNNCCTGATCAGNAGGNNTATTTNCTTTTGGNGAAGCTTACATCTATTTAAANCTNGCATGTAACCAGAANGTCNNTGTNAAAGATCTGTTTNTNGGATTTACCNGNTCNAATACCNATAAAATTTTANCGGTTCAGGCTGTTCTCNNTCTNATCAGCATGATCTGCGGTATTCCNANTATTTTATNTNTNNATANTNANANCTCTGNNNCNGNNAATNCTTATCTTTTTCTTTTATCNGTGNTCNTGATNCTGNNTTTNNNNANNNCAAATNTTATNNTNAGCCTGATGTTTTCGCAAAGNTANTATCTGATNCTNGATTTTCCNCAGTATTCTNCNANNGANNTANTTACNAANGGTATGAANCTCATGAANGGNAGCAAAGGAAGATTATTNTATATTNATCTTTCTTTTATCCCNCTNTTCTTNNTNGGAATGTNNACNTGNTGNATTGGNTNTCTTTGGNTNCTTCCTTATNTNCAGGCNGTNTNNGCCAACTTCTATCTGGATCTGATGAAGAAACGCCGCTAATTCTTATGTGTTTAAAAAGCAGCCACACCCGACGGTGTAACTGCTTTTTATTTCTTTAATCNTATTTATCCTGATCCGGTTTCNTATTGATCCATTTCAGGTAAGCATTGATAAAGGAATCAAGGGNCCCATCCATTACTGCATCCACATTTCCTGTTTCCGCCTCAGTCCTGTGGTCCTTCACCATAGTATAGGGCTGCATGACATAAGATCTGATCTGATTGCCCCATCCAATCTCCTTTACCTCACCCCGTATATCGGACAGCTTTTCCGCATTGGCTTCTTTTTGCAGGATATAAAGCTTGGCTTTCAACATCTGCATTGCCTTGTCCTTATTCTGGAACTGGGAACGCTCATTCTGACACTGTACCACGATTCCCGTAGGAATATGTGTNATACGGATGGCCGAGGATGTCTTGTTGATGTGCTGTCCTCCGGCGCCGCTGCTTCGGTAGGTATCAATACGCAGGTCATCATCATTGATCTCTANATCCACATCATCTTCGATATCCGGCATAACATCCAGTGATACAAAGGAAGTCTGCCTCTTNCCCTGTGCGTTAAAGGGCGAGATCCTCACAAGCCTGTGGACGCCTTTCTCGGATTTCANGTAGCCGTAGGCATTGACNCCATTGACCTGAAAAGTCACTGACTTGATTCCNGCTTCGTCACCATCCAGATAATCCAGCACTTCCACTGCAAATCCTTTTCGTTCTGCCCATCTTGTATACATACGGTAAAGCATGCTGCACCAGTCACAGCTTTCGGTTCCTCCTGCTCCCGCATTCAGCTTTAAGATAGCATTGTAACCGTCATACTCACCGGAAAGCAGGGTACTGATCCTGATATCCTCAAAAACAGTTTTGAACTCATCCAGTTCCTTCCGGATATCTGCTGCCAGCTCAGGATCTTCCTCTTCATATCCCATCTGAATCAACATTTCAATATCTTCGTACTGGGAACTGAGACCGTTTACGGTATCTACAAGATCCTTTAAATTCTTAAGTTCTTTCATTTTAACATTGGAAACATCGGGATCATCCCAGAAACCGGGCGATTCCATTTCTCTTTCCAACTCTTCGATCTTCTTTGACTTATTATCTAAGTCAAAGTGAATCCCTCACTTCCGCTAAAGGAGTTTCGTAAGCCTGAAGTTCTGTCTTCATCTGATCTAATTCTACCACTTAACGTTCACCTCTTTCTTTTATAAAATGCTCTATTATGCTCTGCGTCCGCAGCATTGCTTATATTTCTTGCCNCTTCCGCAAGGACAGGGATCATTGGGATAAATCTTGGCATTTTCTCTCCTGACCGGAGCTTTAGCAGCGGAATCATCCTTGTTCGTTCCTGTTACCTTGGCAACCTCTTCTCTCTCAACTTTCTGTTCCACACGGACATGGAAGAGTACGCGGACCGTTTCTTCCTTTATATTCTGGGTCATTTCATCAAACATTTCNTAACCNCTTAATTTGTATTCTACCANGGGATCTCTCTGACCATAAGCCTGCAGTCCCACACCCTGACGGAGCTGATCCATGTCATCAATATGAGCCATCCATTTTCTGTCTATCACTTTAAGCAGGATCACGCGCTCCAATTCTCTGATTGCTTCCGTTTCAGGGAACTCTGCTTCCTTNGCCTCATATAGCTTGACCGCTTCTTCCTTAAGCTGTTGTTTTAACGCATTTTTCTTAGGAGCATTGATACGNCCTCTGTTAACGNGCTTTAACGGAATGGTAGGCAGTAATAATGTATTCAGCTCATCCAGATTCCATTCATCAAAATCAGTATCATCACCGATCGCAATATCCACACTATTTTCAGCAATATCCGTGATCATCTTGTAAATGGCATCCCGCATGCTTTCCCCGTCAAGAACCTGACGTCTTTCTGCATAAATGATCTCTCTTTGCTCATTCATGACCTGATCGTATTCCAACAGGTTCTTTCTGATACCAAAGTTGTTGCTCTCTATCTTCTTCTGGGCAGATTCAATGGCGTTGCTTAAAGTCTTATGCTCAATTTCCTGATTTTCGGGAATTCCCAGAGTATTGAACATATTGATCAGTCTTTCGGAGCCAAACAGTCTCATCAGATCGTCTTCCAGTGAAATATAAAACTTGGACTCACCGGGATCTCCCTGACGTCCGGAACGNCCTCTCAGCTGGTTGTCAATACGTCTGGATTCATGACGTTCCGTACCGATGATCTTAAGTCCTCCAGCTGCTCTTGCAGCATCNTCCAGCTTAATATCGGTACCACGGCCTGCCATGTTAGTAGCTATGGTAACGGCTCCGTGAATACCTGCATCTGCTACGATCTCTGCTTCCAGTTCATGGAATTTGGCATTCAGGACCTTGTGNTGTATTCCCTGCTTTGTCAAAAGGCGGCTCAATTCTTCGGATGCCTCAATGGTGATCGTACCTACCAAAACAGGCTGTCCTTTTTCATGAGATTCCTTGACCGCTTCCACAATGGCATGCAGTTTTTCTTTTCTGGTCTTATAAACTGCGTCCTGTAAGTCTTTTCTTGCGATCGGTTTATTGGTAGGGATCTCTACAACGTCCATTCCNTAAATATCACGGAATTCCTTTTCTTCCGTTAAAGCAGTACCTGTCATGCCTGCTTTCTTTTCAAACTTATTAAAGAAATTCTGGAATGTNATAGTTGCCAGAGTNTTACTTTCTCTCTTGACCTTAACATGNTCCTTGGCTTCAATTGCCTGATGAAGTCCGTCGGAATATCTTCTTCCNGGCATGATACGTCCTGTAAATTCATCAACGATCAGTACCTGATCGTCTTTCACTACATAATCCTGATCNCGGAACATCAGATTGTGNGCNCGCANAGCCANNTTAATNTTATGCTGGATNTCTATATTCTCGGGATCAGCCAGNTTGTCGATCTGGAAAAATTTCTCAACTTTATCGACGCCCTGNGCGGTCAGATTAACGATCTTGTCNTTTTCATTGACAATAAAATCNCCAGTTTCCTCTCTTTCCACACCCATAATGGCATCCATTTTGCTTANATCTTCCATATCTTCNCCNCGCTGCATCTGTCTGGCAAGAATATCGCAGACCTCATACAGTTTGGTGGATTTGCCGCTCTGTCCNGAAATAATAAGAGGGGTTCTGGCTTCATCAATAAGGACTGAGTCCACCTCATCGATAATGGCATAGTGCAGATCACGAAGTACCAGCTGTTCNTTGTAGATCACCATGTTATCCCGCAGNTAATCAAANCCAAGTTCATTGTTGGTCACATAGGTAATATCGCAGCTGTATGCCGCTCTTCTTTCNTCCGGTTTCATGCTGTTTAATACAACNCCTACCGTAAGTCCNAAAAATTCATGTACCTGTCCCATCCACTCAGCATCACGCTTGGCCAGATAGTCATTTACNGTAACAACATGTACGCCCTTGCCNTCCAGCGCGTTTAAGTAGGCCGGAAGCAGACAGGTCTGTGTTTTTCCTTCACCGGTCTTCATTTCNGCAATNCGTCCCTGATGAAGAACGATACCGCCGATAAGCTGTACCCGGTAATGCTCNGTATGAAGNACCCTCCTTGCAGCTTCCCTTACTACCGCATAGGCCTCAGGAAGTATATCATCNAGAGTTTTTCCCTCCGAAAGCTGTTTCTTAAACTCGCTTGTCTTTNCTTTTAGTTCCTCATCGGAAAGAGACTGCATAGTCNGCCTTAAGTCCTCTATTGTNTGAACCANACCTTCTATCCGCTTTATTTCTCTTTCACTGTGTGTTCCAAAAACCTTTTGAAATAAANTCATGTTTTTAACCTCACTGCCCTATCCTATACATTCTANNCAGACTTTGTCCGAAAGGATAAAAAACTGCAATTTTCATTTTAACAGATTTANGNGTTTTATTCAACTATGCATTTANAAACAAACAGTTCGGCCATGGAATAATACAAAAAATGCGTGAATGCTTGCATTCAAAGCATCTTTTGTATTATTCCATGAGCGGAGCGCCCATTTATGAAATAAAAGATGAGCCGCGAATGCGGCGCCGGATGCGCAGCAGACGCTTTTATGAATAAATGGGCAGNGGCCGANCTGCTGCCGNNATAAAAAGAGCAGCCACCTGNATCCNGNTGACTGCCCNATAATANTATCTTTTTAAATTTCATTGCCGGGGAATTTCGGAATACCTGCAAATCCCTTCGCCAGATCTTCATCTGTAGGAATATAGTCNGACATTTCTCCGTTATTAAANCGNTCATATGCCACCATATCNAAATAGCCNGTACCNGTCAGNCCAAAGAGGATTGTCTTTTCTTCTCCTGTTTCCTTGCACTTCAGGGCTTCATCCATAGCCACCTTAATCGCATGGGAGCTTTCAGGTGCAGGAAGGATACCCTCCACTCTTGCAAATTCTTCNGCTGCCTTAAATACGGAAGTCTGTTCAACACTGACTGCCTTCATATATCCGTCATCATACAGCTGGGAAAGAACGGAGCTCATACCATGGTAACGAAGTCCGCCTGCATGGTTCGCTGCAGGNATAAAGCTGCTGCCNAAAGTATACATTTTGGCAAGNGGACATACCTTTCCGGTATCACAGAAGTCATATACATATTTACCTCTTGTCAGGCTGGGGCAGGAAGCCGGTTCAACTGCAATAAACTGGTAATCCGCTTCTCCTCTTAATTTTTCTCCCATGAAAGGAGAGATCAGACCGCCCANGTTGGATCCGCCTCCGGCACATCCGATGATCATATCCGGTTTAATGCCATACTTGTCCATAGCTGCTTTGGCTTCCAATCCGATCACTGACTGATGAAGCAGAACCTGGCTAAGTACAGAACCCAGTACATAACGATAGCCCTCCTGCGTCGTTGCTGCTTCTACAGCTTCAGAGATAGCACAGCCAAGACTTCCTGTAGTATCCGGAAACTCCTGCAGGATCTTACGGCCTACCTGTGTGNTTTCAGAAGGCGAAGGCGTTACATTTGCACCGTAAGTTCTCATAACCTCACGGCGGAAAGGTTTCTGTTCATAGGAACATTTGACCATATATACCTGACAGTCAAGTCCCAGGTAAGCACAAGCCATGGAAAGAGCTGTTCCCCACTGGCCTGCTCCTGTTTCTGTGGTAACTCCTTTAAGGCCCTGCTGTTTTGCATAATAAGCCTGAGCAATGGCAGAATTCAGTTTATGNCTGCCGCTGGTATTATTTCCCTCAAACTTATAATAGATCTTAGCAGGCGTCTGTAATTTTTCTTCCAGACAATAAGCACGTACCAACGGTGAGGGACGATACATTTTATAGAATTTNCTTATTTCCTCGGGAATCGGGAAGTAAGCTGTNGTATCATCAAGTTCCTGCNTGCACAGCTCGTCGCAGAAGATGCCGCGCATCTCTTCAAAAGTCAGGGGCTGTAATGTTCCGGGGTTTAAAAGCGGCGCCGGTTTGTTTTTCATNTCGGCACGTACATTGTACCAACTGTCCGGCATTTCCTTTTCTTCCAGGTAGATTTTGTAGGGAATTTTCTTTTCTTCGCTCATTTTTCCTCCATTCCGGCGCNGTGCGCCNNTNTGATCATNTNGTNTTANATTGGGAANCAGNAGACTNGCAGCACACGACTGCTGCTCATCTTTATCTTTTAGCAGACTCGCAGCACAGCTGCTCGTTGTCGCGGTATTCGCCGGATGAGAATGCAGGCATTCTCATCTCAGCANNNGTATAAAAACAACTTTATGCAAGCATAGTTGTTTTTATACGTCTGCTGGGCGATCCTGCCGGCAGGCTCGCCCGGCTCATTACTCACGCAAAGAACTCCTGTCCCAACTTTTGCTGGGACAGGAGTGTAATATCCTGCGGTGCCACCCGGCTTGATGTTATTTTACATCCGCTCACTGCATACTATCATATGCAAGATTTGTTAACGAAGTCTCCTCTCCGTCTTATCTACTCTTNTCTTCGACTTGCCCTCAGAAGNCCATTCCTTTAAGCTCTTTATACCGCTTTCCACCATTTGCGGCTCTCTGTAAAAAAGTAATCCTAAAGTACTTACTCTTCTTCAACGGTTTCTTCTTTTATATCACATGGAGAAAAAGATGTCAATGNGAAAAGCATGAATATGTGTATTAGTCATATATTTATTACTCATTTCGTTTACTTTCTATTTCTTTCGTCATCTCTATTAACCTGCGGGTAACATCCTCATTCGGACGCACGATCGGAGAGTTATCGTCGCATGTATCATCTGCTTCTACTATTAAAACCATGGCATCTTCTGTAAGAGTATGGGTATGATAAGTTCCTCTCTTTACATCGTAGGTTTTATATGGCTCCATCTCTATGGCATGAATATTTTGAAGTGACTCATCTTCCGCCACAAATAATATACAATGCCCCCTAAGCAGGACAAATGCTTCATCCGTTAAGGAATGCTGCTGGAAATTATTAATATTTTCCGGCAAAAGCTCCTCATGATAATTTAAAATAGCGACTCTCCAATCTCTGCATGTCAAAATGGGCTGATANCCGATGCCCTCATACTCTAATACTTTTATTAAATCTTCCACTTTAATCTCCTTCTCTTTTTTTATTTAAATCATATTCTGACAACGATGCCGTCCGCTTTTCGTGCGCACGTTTAGCCGTTATAAGATTATTGTACCAAGTCGCCAGCGCAACGGCTAGCCTTAAGTAATGTTTTTCTACTTTTNAAAGTCAAAAACCCCGCCGCAAGCAGCCGGGGGAACGAGNAATTTATAAAAAAAGATTACATATTGTCTGTTACTGATAAAAAATGCTTGCATTTCCCAAATCACTATGCTATACTGTCTGAAATTTNAAAAAATTGACAGAACANAAAGAGGAAGTCATATGAATCACAAACACAANGAACAATTTATTATGTTTATTATTATTCTATTTCAGCAGATTTTCAGATTACGGCCACAGCCCGGTACCGGTCAATAACCGGTAAAGCGCATAGCCGTAAGAACGAAAGTCTTATTTGGCTATGCGGTGATCNTGATTTTACAGGAACCGCATGGTATATGCANGNAAGTGTATATANCANGGCGGTTCTTTTTTATTCTTTTTTCAGNATNTATGCATAAGCCGNTTATACGGCAGAATGAGAGGGANACATGAAAGCAATCGAAGTAACGGATTTATCAAAAACCTTCCGCGTNAAGCAGAAGGAAAAAGGTATGAANGGCAGTTTTAAAGCAATTGTTCATCCCCGGTTCGAAGANATCAGAGCCGTTGATAACATTTCNTTTGACGTAGAGGAAGGAGANATCCTTGCCTTTATCGGTCCCAANGGNGCGGGAAAAAGCACCACCATTAAGATGCTGACCGGAATTCTTTATCCNGANGGCGGAAACATAAAGGTNCTGGGGATANATCCNGNCANGGAAAGAAANCAGCTGGCCTANGAGATTGGAACCGTATTCGGCCANAAGGAACAGCTNTGGACACATTTGACCCCNTACGACAATTTTCGGTTCTTTGGTGCAATTTACGATATTCCGGATAAGGCTATAGAAGNACGTATCCGNGAGCTTTCCGATACCTTTTCACTTGGAGAATTTATAAACACACCGGTACGNAATCTTTCCCTCGGTCAAAGGATCCGCTGTGAGATNGTGGCNGCNCTGATCCATAAGCCCAAAATCTTGTTNTTNGATGAACCGACTATNGGATTGGATCCGGTGGTAAAAGAAAATATCCGCTCACTGATCANGCAGATGAACCGNGAGCTNCATACNACTATATTCCTGACCAGTCATGATATCGGTGATATTGAAAAACTTTGCAAACGCATTGTCATTGTGAACCGCGGACAGATCGTTCTGGACGATTCCATGGCNCANTTAAAATATCATTATCTGAACAAAAAGATCGTAGAAATAAAGCTGCACGAGGAGACCNCACTCCCGCTTCTCTCCGGAATAACCATTTTAAAGGAGAAGGCAGGGCAGATAAAATTTGAAGTGGATACCTCTGTNCTGAAGATCAATGACGCGCTCCGGTCCATAGANGCNGAAAATATTCANGANATNAATATNTCCAATATTCCGCTGGAAAATATCATTACGGAAATATATCGTTCGGAAGGAAAGGACAGAATTGCTTTATGAGAAAATATATCGTCATCTANCGGGCAGTGCTTATGGAAAACCTGCAATACGCAATGAATGTGGCTGTTGGATTTATCAGTTACTTTATTATCATATTTATATTTATCCATCTTTGGAATTATATGTATGCCGATCCGGGCTCACTGATCGCCGGTTATACTAAAGAGCAAATGATCTGGTATGTCATGATAACGGAAACTATTTGGTTTGGCTGCCGTTCCCAGACAGTATCCAGGCAGGCTGCAGCGGATATCCGAAACGGAAATATCGCATATCTGATAAACAAGCCCTATCACTATACTTTTTATGTTCTTTCAAAGTATACCGGTGAATGGAGCATCCGATTGCCCATGTATGGGCTTTTTGCAGCAGCAATGGGGATCCTTCTGGTAGGCCCATTGCCGGATTTCCGGATCAGCGCCCTTTTTGCAGTGAGCCTCAGTATGGTTCTGGGCGTTACCATTCATGGCGTTTTCAAGCTGTGCATCAGCCTGATCTCCTTTTGGATCGAAGATTCCGCACCTTTCCAATGGCTATATGATAAATTGCTGCTGGTAGTGGGAACCATATTTCCGGTTGAAATATTCCCCGCAGCATTACAGCCAGTTCTCAAGTTAACGCCAGTTTATACTGTCTGCTACGGTCCTGCCAAGCTGCTCATTGATTTCAATATGGCAAAATTTACGGAGATCATTCTGGCTCAAAGCCTTTACCTTGTGACCGGATGCTGCCTCATGCTTTTCATATACAGAAAGGGGGTTAAAAAGCTCCATGTTAACGGCGGTTAAAAATCAAGTAAGGGTCTGCGCCCTTTCCATAAAGTACAATATAATGAGAGAAATGCTGAATAAGGTTACGTTCCTTACCAATATCCTTTTTATGATGCTGAACAACGCCTCCTTTATCATACAGTGGCTGATCCTTTTTCGCTTAAAGGAGAATATCGGCGGTTACACCATGAAAGAAGTCATGATTTTATGGGGACTGGCCGCCAGCAGCTTCGGACTGTCCCAGATCCTGTTCGCAAGAGTGTTTTCTCTGCCCGAACTGATCATAAACGGCAAACTGGATTCTTACCTGGTCCAGCCCAAAAATGTTCTTTTAAGCATGATGACATCTGCTACCAATGTCTCCTCAATCGGAGATTTTCTCTACGGATTGGTGATCTATTGCATATTCGGCCCAAGTGTTAGCGGATTTTTTTTGTTTCTCTTCTTTACAATAACCAGCGCTGTCATCCTGACAGCCTTTGCCCTGCTTATGGGAAGTCTGACCTTCTGGTTTGTACGGGCAGATCTGTTTGCAGGCAATATGACTAATATCCTGGTCACCTTTTCAACCTATCCCGGCGGAATCTTTAAAGGTACGGTCAAATTTCTTTTATACCTGATCATTCCGGTGGGCATGACAATTTATCTTCCGGTTGATATTATGGTAAATTTTAATATTTACAGACTGCTCATCGTACTTGCGTACGCAGTTCTTCTTTCTGCTGCAGCTGCATTTGTATTTTACCGGGGCCTTAAAAGTTATTCCTCCAGCAATTTGATGGAGGCGAGAATGTAGTTTTCAGTTCACACGTCAGCCTGACAGACGAGGATTTCATGCTTGCATGGGAATCCTCGTTTGCAGGATGACGAAGAGAGCGCCGGTTTATGAGCAAAAAGAGCTGCGAAGCAGCGGAAAGCACCGGAGGTGTGTTTTGCGAATGGCGCAAGTGTGAACAGTAACGAATGTAGCCACAACATGTAATTCCCACAGATTCTTGTGGTTGATTTTTTTAAGGAATTGGATATAATATAATTAACCGTTGAAGTTCACGATGTTTCGGATTCGCGAATGGAGGTTTTTTCGTAAGTTTCGGTTCACTTACCCCGAATAGGTTTATCCGAAAAAGAAAGAACCGTTTTTGAAAATCAATGCTTCTGACGGTTGTCAGAAGCATTTTTACTTTAAAGGAGCTCTTTGTGAACGACCTACTTGATAAATTTAATGAATACAAAAGCATTGTAAACTATCGCTGGTCCTATCTTTTAGGAAATGGACAACAGCTGGAATTCAAATTAAAGCAAACAGATTTCCCTCATCTCATAGGACTGCATAAATTGATAGACATACCCATTATTCGTCAATTTAATGATGTAAATAACCGAACAATAAGTGCAAAATTTTTGATATCGAAGATTAAGAAAGAATCCCTTCTCACTGAATCAGCTATAAAAAATAGTATATACTATCCGTCTATTTCAGATCGTTACCAGAATTTCAACAAAGATAATCTTCTAACCGTTTCCTACACTGATGCCGTCATCAATTTTGATGCTTCTTTAATCGGCTCCACACTATCATCTGATTATATTCTGTTTGAACACCGGAATTCCGGTTATAACCACTTATGCATTGCAATGAGCTCAAATGGAACAAGATATGCAGAATCATTTTTTCATAATCCCAAGGATTTATATATCAGTGGTCAGCAAGTCGTCAAAATCAAAAAAGTTGAAATCTATGATGCAAAAGGCAGCTTATATATAGAAGATATTTTATGATTCTATATTATCTTTTTTATCCAGTAAATCCATCAATGCTTTGATATCTTCTTTCCTTGTTGCCCAGCTGGTGGCAAACCTCACTACCGTATGTTCCTCATCAACTTTATCCCACATATCAAAGCTCACTTCTTTTTGCAGCTTATCTATTTCTTTATTGGAAAGTATCACAAACTGCTGATTGGTGGGTGAATCTAGATAAAAGGAATAACCTCTTTTTGCAAAACCTGCTTTCAACTCCTCCGCCATATTGATGGCGTGTGCGCTGATTTCAAAATACAGGTCATCTGTAAAAAGTGTATCAAACTGTATTCCCGTGAGCCGTCCTTTGGCAAGCATGGCTCCATGCTGCTTAACGATGGCAAAAAAGTGCCTGGGTGCATTGTTATTCGGGAAAACCACGGCTTCTCCACACAGGGCTCCTACTTTAGTGCCGCCGATATAAAAAACATCGCAATATCCGGCAATATCCTGAAGGGTAACATCCGTGCTTCTGCTCATCAACCCATATCCTAAACGAGCGCCGTCCAGATACAGAGGAATCTGAAACTTACGGCATATTTCCGAAATCTCCATAAGCTCCTGCCTGCTATACAGAGTACCGTATTCCGTGGGATGAGAAATATATACCATGCCCGGGAACACCATATGATCGTGATTGGGATCTTGCCAGAAAGTGCTGAGCATTTCATCTAACTCATCTGCATGCATTTTCCCGTTATGAGAAGGAACTGTCAGTACCTTATGCCCTGTATACTCGATGGCACCGGCCTCATGCACATTGACATGGCCGGTCTTAACTGCCACTACCCCCTCGTAATCCTGAAGCATTCCGGCTATGACTGTTGCGTTTGTCTGAGTTCCTCCTACCAGAAAATAAATATCCGCATCGGGGCACCCACAGGCCTTCCTGATTTTGGCTTTGGCGCTTTCACAATATTTATCACTTCCGTATCCCGGCTGTTTCTCATAATTGGTTTCCATTAAACGCTTCAGTATCTGTTCATGGGCCCCTTCCAGATAATCGCATTCAAAAGCTAACATATTTTTACTCCTCTAAAATTCCCTTCCATATTTGATCCAGCTCTTTACCCGCTATTCTGTTTTCTTTGGCGTATGTAAACGCTTTTCTAAGCTGCTCTTTCACATACAATGCAGGGTCATCTTTCGTTATCTCTATCAAAATATTGTACTTATCATATATTTCAGGCATATTTCTTATCAGCTCGTCTTTTCCCATATCCGCCAGATAAATATTCCCGGTATTGAAAATGACACAAAACAGATCGTCGTATGCTTTTTTCTCAACTTCCGTTACTCCTTTGGGAATACAGATCACTGCTCCTTTTCTGCGAATTCCTTTCAGCCTGACTCCTGCCTTTTCCAAAAGCAGCCTGAACATCTCTCTGGCTACCATAAAGTCTGTGATCATTCCCTGCCGCAGGGGAGAAACAACGATAATACCGGCATCTGAATCCCTGCTCACATTTTCTGCATCATTACCTACTGCAATAAGCCTGCATTCCTTTTCATCAAAGGCCGCCAGAGATTTTTCTTTAAGAACAATGCCTTTATCTTTAACATAAATCATAATATCTGCCGGCTCATCCCATTTATTCTCCATCATTACTATCCTTTCCTGTCAAAAGAGTTCTTTCCATTTCACCCTTTGCATTTATCCTGCAAAGAGTATCTATCTCTTCCCCGCCGGTATCTATTTCCTTCATGATAAACGCTTTTTTCTCCTCACAGATTTCATAATCGGTTTCTAACTCAATTACATTTTCTGAAAATGTTTCTGTTTTGTTATCCCATAAATACAGATGACGCAGATTATTTCCTCTTTTCCAGTGAAAATATAAGATCTGCATATCGGGATAACCGTCAAAATTAAGATCGTCAAAGCTAAAATCAATATAATCATCTATCATATTACTATAAAAACTTTGAATCCTATCCCTGTTTTCATCTGTAAGACAGATCTCATAAACTGTGTACACGGCATCCCCTTCCTTGTAGGTTTTCCCGATACTTACTGCAGTAATCGTATAAGTTTTTCCATCTGAAATAAATTCCGTACTGACCCGGGTATTCTGCTCTTCCCTAATTTTATATATTCCATAAGGCATCATATCGATCCTTTCCAAATCCACCTTATAGTCCTTTATGGCAAAATCTCCCAAGTTATCCAGCCAGAACCAGATCCTTACCACATTTTTGTCCGAAAGATAAGAGGATCCTGTACTCCATGTTCCATGGTCATCATATTCGATATCCAGTAAAAAATCAAGATTTCCCTCCAGTACTCGCTCTCCGTCATAATGGTATATAATCGTCCTGGCTGCTCCATCTCCCCCATAGGTCAGATTACAGATCAGCTCATTATCTCCGTCACCGTCAATATCCACTATATGATCATCCGGCTCAAAGCCAAAGCTGTCCGCCAGGCATAACAGTTCATCTCCCTCCAGGCCATAATAATATGTCTGGCGGAACCATTCATTGAAATTATCATGAAGACAGAAACCGTTATGTCCCAGCAAATTTTTAAAAAGTTCCACGGAAAATTCATCGGGAGATTCATAATCCATTTCCTTCCTGAAGACCCTCACTATCGTAGTATCATGATCTCCTCTGCTGACTTCCAGCTTCAGGGATTCTCCGGGTATCAGATCCATAAACGAAACCTTATAGTCATCTATCTCGGCGCTGAAGTAAGTCTCAACTGGAATTTCGGAGTCAATCAGATCACTCCAGAAAATATATTGGTAGTCCTCATAGTTTGTCATTTGACCTTCTTGGTCAATTTCTATTTTCTCCTTTACCAGATACTTGTCCTTTCTGTTATCATAAATCAATAAAAGTTTTTCACCCACAGAAAGCATATAGCTTCGCAGTTCCACGATCCTGCCCCGCTCATCCAGTCTGCAGATAACCTCACTGCTGCTTTCATCAGACTCATTGATCAGAGAAAACACTTTCCAATCCTTATGTACTTTATAAGCGCAGGGAATGTCAATTGCTTTTTCCGAAAACTGCTGTTTTGCCGAATCCCACAGATAAAGGCTATATGCTGCCTGCTCTTCATCATGATAAACTGTAATTTCCAAATCGGGAAAACCATCAAAATTCATGTCATCAACATAAAGCTCTGTCTGTTCATCCCTACAGTCATAGTCAAATTGCTGAAGGATTTCTCCTTTTCCATTCATCAGCAATATCTGATAAATATAATACTCAGACTTTTCATCCTCAGGGCCATCTGCCATATAAGTTTCCATAGTATTAACGGCTTTGACCCTGTATATTTTTCCTGCGGATGGAAAAGTTACGGAGACTCCATCTTCCTTTATTGAAGCTGCAGCTTTAATCAATGCTGTTTTATCTCCCGTATCTTTGCAGCCTGTAAGCATGACTGCCAGCATAATGAATAATAAAAATCTGATCAACTTAAAAATATTTTTTACCATTTGCATTATCAACTTACTTTATTACCTATAATATCAACCAGCGATTACCCTACAGCGTTTTTTATAGCATGCTGTCCCATATTTGCGGATGATAGTCATGCCATCATCTTCTCCGCATTTCGTCAGATAACCTGTAGTAAAAAGAATGCTCCATAAATTATCAATTTGGGAATCCAGATCCCTGTAAGTCAATTCCTGACGTATTTTCTTTGTAATGCTCTCACCGTTAACCAACAGCTCAATTTCATCCCTGTTATTCCGTCTGCCCTTTCAATAAACTTTCTGACAATGCTGTTGTTGCTCGTATTCACCCAATAATTCTGTGGTTCTTTCACACTTCCGTCACGCAGGTCACCACAATAATTAATCACATCCCATGTTTTCCAAAAGATCTCTTATTAATCCTGTTTTATCAATATAGTAAAATCCATCTGTCCGGATACGCTCAAAATCTTCGATACCCATAGGAAGCTTAGACTTTCCCAACATATCATACCTCTTTTCTTGAAGATGCTGTGTTAAAGTATTTTCCGTGCTTTTGCATCAGTATAACATGAGGCAGACTATGTCCGCAACCTAATTGACTTCTTTGTAATTGGGATCTTTTGACCACCGATAATGTCAAAAAAGCTCCGGCATTCATATGCCGAAGCTTTTTAATCGTTTCTGATTTACTGATAAAGCGCTGCTTCTACTTTTCTTTCAAACTGGTTCATATCCTGCGGAAGCCATGCAATCTTTTCCTTGTCGCCCACTTCAACAGCCAGTTTCTCACAGTTTACGGTGAACTCATTGGCTTCAGCCATAGGTTCCATTGCCTTAACGCCTGCAATAACATCTTTCAGATACTGCTGCATATAAGGAGTTGCCGGAGACATATCGCCGGACTGGATCAACATAATCTCATCATCAGTAAGATTGGAAAGACCTTCTGTCATTGTCACAATGGCATCTGCCATAACCTGCTCTAATTCTTCCTCAGAAATACCATTCACCTTTACGGTTACAACAACTAAATCCTTATCCTCAGAAGTAATCTCTGTTGTATAAGTTACCTTGTTAACAAGATCTGTCATAGCATCGGAAAATTCCTGGATCTCGTCCTCCGGGATTTCCATACCTGTACCTGCAAGTGTTGCTATCAGTTCATCAACAATTGCTGAATCATCTTCTGCTGCTGCAATACCATCCTCAAAAAATGCATTATATACATCTTCTTCGGTTTCATAGCCAAGCAGATCCATCATCGGTTTCGGATTGTTCTTTGCGGAAAGTTCAAGTAATGCATTTACGTTCTGATCTGCAGGAGTAAGTTCCTGGCCACAGCCCATCAGTGTCAAGCCCATTACAGCCACAGCTGTCAAAATAGCTGCTAATTTCTTTTTTGTACCTCTCATATCGAATTCCTCTCCTTAAAAATATATGATATTTGATATATAGCGTTGAATATTATATCTCTCATCTTTCTATCTGTAAATAGCACAAAATGATGATTTTTCACAAAATTAACACAAAAAATTCACACTTTTTTACAATTGACTGCTCTTTTTCAATATGATAAAATAATTTTCCCGCTTTCCTTAAGGAACGTGGGTACAATTTCATACTTACCTGCGGTAATTCTCCGGCAAATTCCCGGCGATAGCAGACCGGCTTGGCAAGTTATATCTCATTATAATACTACCAGGAGGACGCATATATGATCACTATGCAGCATGTACGCAAGACCTATAAGGTCTCTAAACGTGATGCCGGATTTTCTTCGGCATTCAAAGCTCTGTTCCATAAGGAATACGAGTACATTCACGCTCTTTCAGACGTTTCTTTTACCATTTCCGACGGTGAAATGGTGGGTTACATCGGCCCTAACGGCGCCGGCAAGAGCTCTACTATCAAAATCTTAAGCGGTATTCTTACTCCGGAAGAAGGCACCTGCCTGATAGACGGACTGATCCCATGGAAAAACAGAATCGAACACGTAAAAAATATCGGCGTAGTCTTCGGGCAGCGTTCCCAGCTTTGGTGGGATGTGCCTGTGATAGATTCTTTTGAGTTACTGAAAGAAATCTATAAGATCAGCCCCCCAGCTTATGATCGGAATTTAGAGCAGCTTACCTGTATGCTGAATCTTTCCGATCTGTTAAGAACCCCCGTGCGCCAGCTTTCTTTAGGTCAGAGAATGCGCTGTGAGATCGCAGCTTCTCTTTTGCACGACCCTAAGATCTTATTTCTGGATGAACCTACGATCGGCCTGGATGCTGTATCCAAACTGGCCGTCCGTGACTTTATCTTAAAACTGAATCAGGAAAAGAATACTACTGTCATACTGACTACACATGATATGCAGGATATTGAAGCATTGACAAACAGGATCATTCTTATCGGTAAGGGAAAAGTGCTGTTAGACGGTACCATTGATGATATCCGCACAGGCTTTGACAGCACCGAAAAAGCTCTTGCTGCCTTTTACCGCAGCCACAATATTTAGGAGGTGCGCTATGAAAAAGTATCTTGCTTTTTTCCGGCTGCGCTTTGGCATGGGACTCCAGTACCGTACTGCTGCCCTCGCCGGGATCATCACTCAGTTTACATGGGGCACTATGGAAATCCTTATGTTCCGCGCCTTCTTTAAGGCAGACCCTTCCGCATTTCCCATGACCTTTCAGGCCACAGCCTCTTATGTCTGGATGCAGCAGGCTTTTCTGGCCCTGTTCATGGCGTGGATGATGGAAAACGAAATTTTCAACGCCATAACAGACGGAAACATTGCTTATGAGCTGTGCCGTCCTGTGGATATTTATAACATGTGGTTTGCAAGAAGCCTGGCAAGCAGGCTTTCCAAAGCGCTCCTTCGCTGTATGCCCATTTTGCTTGTAGCGGCCTTTTTACCATCTCCTTATGGGCTGATGCTCCCTGCAAGCCCAGCTTCCTTCCTGCTTTTTCTTTTAACGTTGTTTTTAGGACTGGGAGTTGTAGTTTCTTTTTGTATGCTGATATATATATCCTGCTTTTTTACAATATCCTCCTCGGGAATCCGGCTGGCGGCCGCCACTATGGTGGAATTCTTTTCGGGAGCAGTGATCCCTCTGCCCTTCTTTCCGGAAAAAATACGGCATATCTTCGAGCTTCTGCCCTTCGCCTCCATGCAGAATGTTCCTTTGCGGATCTACAGCGGCAATCTATATGGCAGCGGCATGAGCAAGGCCATCATCCTTCAGTTTTTCTGGTTATTTGTACTGACACTCTCCGGTAAGGCGTTAAACGCTCTTGCCATGAAAAAAGTCACCGTTCAGGGCGGTTAGGAAAGGAGTACGATTATGAAATTATATGGAAAATATTTTATGATCCATCTGAAGAGCATTATGGAATACAAGACGTCATTTCTTTTGACATGTATCGGACAGTTCCTGGTATCCTTCAACGTATTCCTTGGGGTATATTTTATGTTTCAGCGTTTTTCCACTGTGGAAGGCTTTACCTACAATGAAGTGCTTTTGTGCTTCGGGATCACGCTTATGGAATTTTCCCTTGCAGAAGCCGTTGCCAGAGGTTTTGATGTTTTTTCTTCTATTATAAGTAACGGAGAGTTTGACAGGATCATGGTCCGCCCCCGGAACGAAATTATTCAAGTACTGGGAAGCCGGGTGGAATTCAGCCGCATCGGACGCATACTGCAGGCTCTCGTTATGTTTATTTACGGCTTTCACGTCAGCGATATTACCTGGAATTTCCGGAAAGTACTGACTGTGCTTCTTATGCTGGCAGGCGGCGCTGTAGTTTTTGGCAGTATCTTCCTTATTTATGCCTCCATCTGCTTTTTTACAATAGAGGGGCTGGAATTTATGAATATATTTACAGATGGTGCAAAAGAATATGGTAAATACCCCGTCGTCATTTATGGCAAAAGGATATTACAACTGTGCACTTTTGTTATTCCTTATGCCCTGGTGCAATATTATCCTTTACTATATCTGCTTGATCGGGGGAAGCCATATTACTGCCTGCTGCCGCTTGCGGCCTGTCTGTTCCTGATCCCCTGCCTCCTGTTTTGGAAACTTGGCGTAAGACATTATAAATCCTGCGGGTCATGATATTCATAACAGTTCAGCCATGGATATCCTGATCAAAATACATTTTTTTTGGCGCACTGACCATAATTGTGATATAATGAGCGTTAGCGGGGAAATCATGCTTGGTTTGTAATGATCAGATATAAGACATGGAGGATGGATATGTACGCTTGTAATCTCAATTTCTATTTACTTGGTGATGATTGTGAAGCCTTTCAGTATATAAGGCAGCTGGATATTAACAAACCATTTAGCAAAAAGATAACGCAAAGCAGCACCTATAACAGCAATACCCTGACAGACAGGAATATCAATGTGGTGATCATAAACGCCGAGTCTGGTTTTGACGATCAAATTTTAGATACGCTGTTAAATGATGTAAGCAGTGCAACGAAGGTTATATTAATGGCAGGTGCCGGATTTATCAGCAGTATGAGCGCTAAGCTGGAATCCTTTTCCGCCATATGGAAAACGCCGTTGACAAGTGAAGAAATATCGTTTCATTTCAGCAGCTGGCTGGAAAACTACAAGACCAGCTTAGATTTAATGGAAACAAATCATTTTTTGGATGCAACGATCGAAAACAGCCCTAACTTAATATGGTTTAAGACCAGAAGCGGAATACACGAAAAAGTAAATCAGGTATTTTGTGATACTGTACATAAAACGAAAGATCAGGTACAGGGCAGGGGCCATGCCTTTATATGGAATGTAGCGGCAGATGATCCTGCTTGTATAGAGTCTGAAATGAAGGTCATGAGTACTAAGAAGCAGTTAGTGTCAACAGAGGTGGTTGAACATAGCGGTGACCAAAAGATATTAAAAACGTATAAGTCCCCTTTATATGACATAGACGGAAGCGTCATGGGAACAATAGGAATAGGGGTTGATATAACAGAAAATAAAGCGTACGAAGCAGAAATCCTGAAAAAGGCAAATGAACTGGAAAATATTTTCACGAATCTGAATTGCGGTATATTGCGGCATACTTTAGACGGCAAAAAGATGATAAGTATCAATGAAACAGCTCTAAGCATGCTTGGCTATAACTCGAAAGAAGAATTTTTAAGAGATGGTTTTTATATAGTAGCCGGTTCCGTAGTCGATGAAGACAAGCCAAAGATTCAAAATGCAATACGACAGCTAAAGGGAGCAGGCAGCAGTGCTATTATTGAATACAGAGTCAGACATAAGGATGACAGCGTCAGACACATAACAGGTAATATAAAACTAATAGAGGAAAATGGAGAACTGATCTGTCAGAGATTTATGCTGGATTGCACGGAACAAAAGATAGAAGAAGAACGACAGGAAAGATTTAAGGCATCCATGTTCAATGCGCTTAGCATAGACTACGATTTTGTCTATTTCTATGACTTGCAAAATCATACCGGCGAAGTGGTAAAGTTAAGCGAGCAGGGAGAAAAAGAATTCGGGAACTATATAAATAATCATGAAGATATGATGTCAAATATGGCCGGGTATATAGAAAACTGTGTATATGAAGAAGACAGAACGCTTGTTGTAAACGCCCTGTCTGCAGAAAGTATACAGGAACAGCTGAATAATAAAGATACCTATGTTATTGGCTATAAAGCTGTACAGCAGGATACTTTGCACTGGCGGAGGGTCAAGGTAGTTAAGGTAGGGCATTGGGGGCGCCACAAGAGAATTGTTATCGGCTTCCGGGATATCGATGCGGAAGTGCAGGAAGAATTCCGGCAAAAGGAGTTATTGGAAACAGCATTGCTACAGGCAAATGAGGCTTCCTTAGCAAAAAGCGCATTTTTAGCCAATATGTCCCATGATATGAGAACGCCTATGAATGCTATAATAGGATTTACGAATCTGGCGTCAACCCATATAAACAACAAAGAGAAGTTAAAAGGGTACTTCGATAAGATCATTGCATCCAGCAATTTATTGCTCAGCTTAATCGACGGAGTACTTGATATCGAAAGTATAGAAAATGGCAAGATAGCTTTAGCGGAAGAAAACTGCAAGCTGTCGGATATCGTGCATGAAATAACTAATTTGACTCAGGAAGCTGTGAAAAACAAGCAGTTGGGCTTTAATATTGATGTGAAAAACGTAACAAATGAAGAGGTATATTGCGACACATTAAAATTAAAGCAGATATTACTTAATATAATCAGTAATTCCATTAAGTATACAAACAGCGGCGGAAGGGTCAATGTAACCATAACCGAAGGCACTTCCCAGAAAAACGAATTCAGCAAATTCACTTTTACAGTAAAAGATAATGGTATAGGAATCAGCGAAGAGTTCCTGCCGCACATTTTTGATGCCTTTGAAAGAGAAAAAAATACCACCATGAGCGGTATACAGGGCACCGGGCTGGGAATGGCCATCACGAAAAAACTGGTAGATATCATGCAGGGAACCATAAGTATCAGCAGTGAAAAAGACTGCTATACGGAAGTTACTATTGAATTTACCTTTAAAATTATGCCGCATAAAAATGAAGTGATAAATATACCAAGGTTCCATAACAGTAGAGCACTTATCGTAAACAACAGCTTTGCCACTTGCGAAAATCTGTCCTATATGCTGGAACAGGCAGGCTTAAGAGCAGATTTTACCTTATCCGGCAAAGATGCCGTCATGAAGATCATGCAGGCGTCTAACGCCAATGATCCCTATCATATTTATATGGTGGATCATTCTACAGAGGATATGAGCGGAATTGAGATCATCCAAAACATAAGATCGACAGAGACAAACAGCAGGCCTGTCATAATTATGACAGGAAATTCGGAACATGATTTCAGTGAAGAGGTAAAAGGCTTAGACATAGACGTGATATGTGATATACCATTATTCCCGTCAGAACTGAAAGTTTGTCTGGAGCGCGCCGTCAAGAGAGAGGAAACGGCCGCCGCAATTATAAGTGAGGATAATAGTGATGCAGAAGAAGCAATCATAAGCAGCATATCTGATAAACCAATATTATTGGTAGAGGACAATGAATTAAACCAGGAGATAGCAATGGAGATCCTGACTATGAACGGATTCCATGTAGAAGTGGCAGATAATGGAAGGATAGCGATAGATAAACTGCTTGACCGAGGCCCAGGGTACTACCAGTTAATATTGATGGATATTCAAATGCCGGAGCTGAACGGTTATGATACAACTAAACGAATCAGAGCGCTGGATGAAGAGCAGTTGTCCGGCATACCAATATTCGCAATGACAGCTAATGCATTAGAGGAGGATAAAAAGAAAGTCATACAGTATGGCATGGATGGATACATTACTAAACCTATAGACATAGATGCATTATTAGCAACACTGAAAGAGGCTATCGACAAAAAACGGGCATAAAGCAATTTTCCCTGCCTTACACTCTTATCTATGCAAACTAAAGATCCCGGGAAATCCGGGATCTTTTTGCATGAGTCCATTTATCACCTGTCCGCATCAACTATTAATACATCCTCTACATACTTTCGTTCCATCTGATGATGGATTTTCCGGTTCTCCACTGTATCAAATATAATGGAAAAATCATAATCCTCAGGGTACAATTCTTCCGCCGCCACATACAGCTTTACCCGCTTATGATTGATATAGATCTTTTTATCCGGCAGCTGTACCCTTAAAATCCCCCTTTCGTTTACAGGCTCACAGACAATAGCGATCTTTTTGTCCGGATAGATCATCACACTGTCTCCCCGCTTAAATCTTTCTGACAATGGCTTTTGATGATTTTTCTTTTCCTTACGGATATGGCTGTTTTTCTCTTTTATAAGCTCTGCTCCATCTATTTCTCCCATTTCTTCTCCATAGGCTGCTTTCGACGCTTCTCTTAACATGGATTCTGGCATTCCCAGCTTCTTTGCAATATAAAAGGCGCAGCTTTCTCCCGCTTCCCCAATCACCAGTTGGTACAATGGCTTTAAACTTTCTTTATCAAAAGTCATTCTGGCATTGATGACTCCCTCTTCCTTTTCCGCATAAGCCTTTACTTCCGGATAATGGGTAGTTACCAGATAATTGGCTCCGCTCCTTTTCAGCTCCTTTAAAATCGCAATGGCAATTCCCATTCCCTCTGTAGGATCCGTACCGGAACCAAGTTCATCCAGGATCACCAGGCTTTCCGAATCTGCTTTTCTTAAGATGGAAAGCACATTGGTAATATGAGCGGAAAAAGTGGAAAGATTTTCTGACAGATCCTGTCCGTCTCCAATATCACACAAGATCAGATTGTTCATACAGATTTCCGCCTTTTCGCAGGAAACATGAAGTCCGCACTGCGCCATCAGACAATTCAGCGCCACTGTCTTAATGGCAACTGTTTTGCCGCCTGTATTTGGCCCTGTTATGATAACGCCCTTTATTCCGTTTCCGATCTCAAATCGCAAAGGCACATTACTGTTTTTGTCCATTAAGGGGTGCCTTCCGTTTACCAGCCTGATCACACGGTCCGTATTAATATGCGGTTCTGTACCGTCATATGCAAAGCTGAGTTTTCCTTTGGCAAACAAGAAATCCAGTTTTTCAATTGTGGCGTTGTTCCTTTCTATCACTTCTGCTTTGTCACAAAGCAGGGCTGTCAATGTATAAAGGATCCGTCTTTCTTCGTTTTCTTCATCGATCTTCATCTCCTGCAGCTCTTCATACAGCCTGGCAACGGCTGCAGGTTCTATAAATAAGGTATTTCCCGTAGATGATTTGTCAATCACGCTGCCGCTGATCTTGAACTTATATTCTTTTTTTACTGGTACACAGATACGTCCATTCCTTGTAGTGCTGAAGCTGTCTGACATGCATTCTTTATTGGCGCGGATCACCAGATCCGCCTTCTCTCTCATTTTCGCTTCCGTTCTTTCAATTCCTTCCCTCAGAGATTTAAGAAGCTTGGAGGCATAGTCATCCACCCGTCCGTTCCTTATTTTATCATTCAGCTCCTCTCTGATCTCATCCAGCGAATCCAGATTTTCTTCATAATAAGGCAGGCTGATCTCATAACTTTTTCCCCTGCTCAGATAATCTTTAAGCCTTCTTGTTGCTGTCAGAGTAACTGCTATTTCTTCCAGCTGTCCGGGCGTAAGGCACCCCTCTTTCCTTGCGATCTCTATCAGCTGTGCAGTCCCTTCAAGCGCCGTAGCCGGCGGAGTTCCGCACTTTTCCAACATGATCCTTGCTTCTGTAGTGTTGCGGAGACTAGCTTTAACCTCTGCTTCAGACAAGCTGGGACTCAGATTTCTTATCTGCTGTTTTGCCTTCTGTGTATAAGCAAGAGACTCCAATTGTTCTATTATTTTGTCAAATTCCAGCATTTTGGCTGAAGGTGTTTCATAAAAAATCATATTTTACCACTCCTTTTATATTTTCTAAAGCTCCCGGCTTTAATTCCTTTTATGCACAAAAAATCAGCCGCATAATATCTGCCCTGCTTAAAGGCACAATACTTCCGCGGCTGAAAAAAGCATAGCTCTAACCTGCTATGCTTAAAAATTCATTATTGATAATTTTCTTATTTTAAGAAAGAAGCATATGATAAGCATTTCGTAAGGCAGACAAAAGGGCATAACTACAGCGCAAAATCAACTATAGGATCCCTTACAACTGTTTAGTTGTTTGATCTCTCCATTTCTACCACGCTTAACATAAATTTCCTCTCTTTCTTTTATTCTGAACAATAATATAAAGCACTGGACAGGGAATTGTCAAGTATCCTTTCAAGGCTGTTTCCAGTAAAATTTTGAAGCTGCTCAATCGCATCAAGGATCTGCTCCCATCCTTTAAATGCATCAGTTCTACGATATGATCATATCACAATTTTTATATATTTGTCTTCCTGAAATTTACAGGCGATACCCCGTACACTTTTTTAAAGGAGTTTGAAAAATGATGATAATCCAAAAAACCTAAACGGTCTGCTATTTCCTGTACGGAAAGTTCTGTATAAAGGAGCATGGACTGGGCCAGTTCCAAGCGCTGCGTAAGGTAGTACTGATAAGGCGGTATGCCAAACGCTTCTTTAAATACATGAATTGCACGGGAGGCTGACAAATGGGCGTTTGCAGCTATATCATCAATGGAGATCGAATGGATCAGATTCTGCTCTATATAATTTTTCATGACATAAGCAGGCGTATGTTCTTCAGTTCTGCTGCCCATAAAAGAGGAAAGTGCCTGAATATATTCATGTAATTGTATCGTTAAGCAGGCGTAACACCCCAAGGGATCCTTTTCTATGGTATCCAGGATAGCATAAAGATACTGACTTTGCCCAAAGCCGGAAAACAATGTGGTTTGATTTAAACCATAATCCGAAAGCAGATGACGGATCAGGCTTCCGCGTGCGTTTAACCAGATCTTAGTCCAGGGCATTTCAGTATCGGCATAATAATAATGGTTTTCTCCGGGCTGTAAAATGTAGGCATCTTTGCCATGGACCTCTATTTCTTTTCCATCCTGACAAATATAACCCCTTCCTTCCAGAACATATTCAAATACGTAAATATCTGCATTATTGCGGTAAATCACATAATCGGGATCCGGTAATGTTATACCTGCAATGATGGGGATAAATGCGGGCATACTTACACCGGTGTATACAGCACATTTTTCCTCTCCAACATAACTTGTCTTCCTGGAATTTTTCATCATACTTGCTCTCCTTTTCTCCTCATCATACAGCAGCTTTTTACACATTTCAAGCCGTTATTTCCATTGTTATCACAAATATATCAGCTATAATATAAACATACTCGTCAACCTAAAATAACAGGAGGAAGCAAAATGAACAATATACCAAGATGTGAACACCCAAAACCTCAGATGCAGCGCAAAAACTGGATGAATCTGAACGGAGAATGGGATTTTGCCTTTGACTTTGGCAACAGCGGAATCGCCAGAAAAGTTTTTGAGGAAAAAAAGCTGGATGAAAAAATCATAGTTCCCTTTTGCCCGGAAAGCGAGCTTAGCGGAATCGGTTATAAAGACTTTATTCCCGCAGTATGGTATTTACGTTCTTTTTACTTAACAGATACGCAGATAAACGGCCGCATCTTATTGCATTTTGGAGCTGTGGATTATGAATGTCATGTATGGATCAATGGCAAAGAAGCCGGAAGCCATAAAGGCGGCTATGTGTCTTTTATGTTTGACATCACGGATTTGGTGACTTCAGGTGTAAATTATGTGACCGTATATGCTTCCGATGACCTAAGAAGCGGGAAGCAGTGCAGGGGAAAGCAAAGTCCCTTATTCTACTCGATCGGCTGCGAATATACCAGAACAACCGGGATCTGGCAGAGCGTGTGGCTGGAATTTGTTCCATTCGATTACATCGAAAATGTACAGTATTATCCTAATATTTCAGAGAAGACCCTGACGATCAAAGCACATACGAAAGGAAGCGGAATCTTACGTGCTAAGGCCTATTATGAAAATACCTTCTGTGGAAGTGCAGAAACGGAAATCACTTCCGGCAATGGTTTTCTGAAGATCACATTATCCGAACTTCATTTATGGGAAGCAGGCAGCGGGCGCTTGTATGATCTGGAACTATCTTTCGGAGATGACCATGTAGGCAGCTATTTCGGTATGCGTGAAATAACTATTGATGGAGAAAAAGTACTGCTCAACGGAAAAGCCGTCTTCCAGC
This sequence comes from Lachnospiraceae bacterium, assembly GCA_014803415.1. GTDB lineage: Bacteria > Bacillota > Clostridia > Lachnospirales > Lachnospiraceae > Suilimivivens. The sequence goes on along the minus strand of JAAVBZ010000008.1, from coordinate 87,398 downwards.
GTCTGGTATTAGACCAGGGATTCTACCCGGATGGTATCTACACAGCCCCTTCAGATGACGCTTTGATACGGGATATCCAGTTGTCTCTTCAGGCAGGTTTTAACGGTGCAAGACTGCATCAAAAAGTGTTTGAAGAAAGATTCTTATATCATTGCGACAGGCTGGGATATCTGGTTTGGGGAGAGCAGGCCAATTGGGGACTGGATTACAGCAGGCCTGACAGCCTGAAATGCTTTTTGCCTGAATGGATGGAGGTACTGGAAAGAGATTTCAACCATCCTGCGATCGTTGGCTGGTGCCCCTTTAATGAGACCTGGGATTATGAAGGAAGAAAACAGGACGACGACCTTCTGCGCATTACCTACCTTATGACAAAGCAATATGACACAACCCGTCCCTGCATAGATACAAGCGGCAATTACCATGTACTGACGGATATCTATGATCTGCATGATTACGAACAGGATGCGGCCATTTTTGCCGATCACTATCAGGAGTTTGCACAGGGCGGCAAATTAAGAGAAAACCTTCCTGACAGGCAGNGCCCTGTTGAAGGAATACCTGTCTTTATCAGTGAGTATGGCGGTATTAAATGGGATGTCGTCCATGGGAATCAGGATGATAAAGGAGGCTATGGGAAAAGCCCTCAGTCTCTTGCAGAATACCTGGAGCGGTACAGNCGCCTGACAGATACNCTTCTTGATAACCCCCGCATGTTCGGNTTTTGCTTTACCCAGCTGTATGATGTGGAGCAGGAAGTGAACGGTCTGTATACTTATGACAGAATTGCAAAATTTGACATGGAGATCATCCGAAAGATCAACAGCAGAAAGGCAGCNATTGAAACGGATTANTTACTGNAANCAGATCGTGATCGTAAGCCGCCCNGCATGATATCCTGCATCNATCTTNCCATGCATCTGTTCCACCAGGGTCCTTGCAATGGAAAGGCCAAGTCCTGTNGATTTCCTTGCTTCTTCTACAGTGTAGAAACGGTCAAATAATTTTTCCACCTGCACTTCGTCAAGNGAAGACGCNCNGTTGGNAAAAATGATCTCTCCCGTTTCCAGTAATGTNATGTCCAGATCGCCGTCNCTGTATTTAATGGCNTTGTTAAGAAGATTNGAAAANACACGGGANAGGGCGAAGCGGTTCAGAGTACGCTCAATTTTGGGCTCCGGTATTTGAATATCAGGAGCAATACCGGCTTCCGTTAAGGCAGTATAAAAAGCGGCGATGCTGTTTTCCAATACTTCGTTCAGGATCACTGTTTCTTCTTCAGAATATAAGCCTGCCGGGACCGGTCCTGAGGATAGAATCACTGAATAGTCAAATAGCTCCTCTGTCAGCTGCTCAAGAAGCTCAGTGCGGTTACGGATAATTNCAAGATAGCGCTGAGCTTCCCGAGTNATCTCNTCTTTTTCAAGCAGNTCCAGGTAACCGCAGATGGCTGTCAGNGGNGTCCGCAGGTCATGGGAAATATTGGCAACNGCGTTTTTCAGTTCCATATTTCCCTGATTCAGCCGGCGGCGCTGCGCTCGNAAAATGCGAAGCTGCCTATTGAGCTCCNACGCCAGCCTTCTCATATATCTGTCCCTGCCTGAGATATCGATCAATACATTCGTTTCCGTTTCCAGATACCTGCAAAGTCCNGCCAGGATCTCNCTTGCAGACCTGCGCAGAAGATATAATTTCATCAAAAGCAGAAATATCACAATCAGCAGAATAACAATGATCAAGAATAACCAGTANCCCATACTGACCCCTTTCCCGTGCTTTCNCCTCTGTTNCAATTCCANGCTAATTTAAATCTTTTCTCTTAAAAAAGACTACTCCCNCTCCTGCAGAAGCTATCACTATGACTATCGAATACATGCCCAATCGCCATGGATGCTGGCTTTCCAGATAATTCAACTGAAGTGCCTGACCTCCCGGCAGGAAATCATATAAAAATTCACAGACTTCCCTCTCNGTTCCTACTAAATAGTTAGGATTCGGCTCTGCCGGAATGACTACAATNTCCCCGTTGTCATCAAGGAAAGTNTCTTCCGGCCACATTTCAGGTTCTTGCAGCGTTGACTGCAGCCATGCTCCCATAAAAAGAAAGATCACTGCGCCCAAAATGCATATGACAGCAGTGAGGGCTCTGTTTTTGTTCAGCATCGAAACGAAAGTAAAGAGTGCTGAAAACGCTGCTATCATGGCAAATATATCTATGATATTCATTAAAATGATCCGAATGTCTGTCTCGAAAAAGCCAAAGAGAGATGCTCCTATCATTCCGGCTAAAATCATATAGGACAAACACAGTGCAATACTTCCCACAATACATACCGACAGATTGGACAGATAGACTGAAATACGGCTATGTCCCACCAGAATCTTATTCCGCATGGTACCGTCACTATATTCTATTCCCATAAACAGGCTGACAAATACTGCCGCAACAACACCGATATACGGGCAGCAGTTAAAAAAAGGTTCCTCCAGAACAACTGAAAAGCTGTATTCAGGCATGATCCTGTTCCAGTGCGTCACATTGATCTGTTCTATTATCGGCGTAATGATTCCCATGGCAGCCATAAATATCATACAGAACCAAAAATTTTTGTTTTTCCATAATCTTCGAAAAGCAGCATGTAATAATTTACTCATGAGAAGCACCTCCAACCAGATTAATATAGTAGCTTTCCAGGCTTTCCTCACGTTCTGTCATGGAAATTACTTCACATTTCTCTTTGATAAGGGCCAGTACCAAAGCAGATATTTCCACCCTGGCATAAATATCGGCATGAGTTCCGGATAGAATATTGTATTCCAGCTTCATATTATCCAGTACACGGGCAAGCGCTTTGGTATCGGTCACTTCTACACGTACGCACTTGCGGCAGGCTTTGTCCAGATCTTCCGCACTCATCTCCTTTACCATATGGCCGTCATCAATAAAACCGTAATGGGTAGCAAGACGGGATAATTCATCCAGAATATGGCTGGAGATCAATACTGTAATATCATATTCACGGTTAAGCTTTAAGATCAGTTCCCTCACTTCTATAATTCCCTGAGGATCCAGACCGTTGACCGGTTCATCCAGCACCAGAAAATCCGGATCTCCTGCCAAGGCAATGGCTATTCCCAGACGCTGCTTCATACCCAAAGAAAACTTTCCCGCCTTTTTTCGTCCGGTATCCTGAAGTCCCACCAGTTTAAGAAGCTCCGGTATTCCTTCATAAGAAGGAAGTCCCAAAATACAATACTGTTGTTTCAGATTCTCCTCGGCTGTCATGTCGGAATAGATTGCCGGCGTCTCCACCACCGCTCCAATCCTTCTGCGGGCCTGCCCGATCTCCCTGCTTGTATTTTTGATCCCATAAAGCATATAATCTCCTGACGTAGGCTGCTGCAGAGCGCAGATCAATCGGATCAGTGTGGTTTTGCCGGCGCCATTTTTCCCAACAAAGCCGTAAATAGCTCCCTTGGGTACATTCATGGAAAGACCGTTCAATGCTTTAAAATGCCCGTAGCTTTTACCCAGCGCATTTGTTCTCAGAACATAATCCATAAAGTTCTCCTCCTTTTAGTTGATGCTGACATTCTAATCCATAAAAGTAAAGAAAACCGTAAAGATAACAGTAAAGGTTTGGTAAAGATTTTATTCCTCCTTCAGTTTAAATCCGATTCCCCAGACTGATTCTATATAATCCTTGCCATTAACCTCCCGAAGCTTCTTCCTCAGATTACTGATATGCATCTTCAAAGAGCTTTCCGTACAGTCTGGTGTATCCATACCGATACGTTCCAGTATCATNGTTTTGGTTATGACCTGAGACNGGTTTTGNATAAGNAGTTTTAAAATGGCGTATTCTGTCCGTGTCANTTTCAATTCCGTATCACAGACCAGTACTGCATGGGTCTGCGTATTAAGAGTAAGATCGGCGTATTTCAAAACCGCCGCTGTAACCGGGCCGGAACTTTTACGGAGCTGAACGGCTATCCTGGCAAGCAGCTCCCCTGTATCAAAAGGCTTAGTCACATAATCCGCTGCACCTCCAAGCAAAAGTCCAACTTTATCTGCCGTATCCGCTTTAGCGCTTACCACGATCACCGGAATTCCGGAAAGCTTAGGAAGTATTTCTTCACCATTCAGTCCGGGAAGCATCAGATCCAGCAGGACCAGATCCGGCTTATAGGCAGTAACCGCCAACAAAGCCTCCGTTCCGGAATAAGCCCGGGTTGTATGGTATCCTTCTTTAACAAGCACCTCCTCCAGCATATCCCCAATATAAACATCATCGTCAATAATAAGTATATTTTTCACTTCANTTTGTCCTTTAAAAACTGATTANTTTTCATTNTTGAGAAGANANAAATTCGCNGAACAGGCCGGAACAATAAGATTTTCATTCTGCTTTTTGATCATTCCACCCAAAGAATAGATGGATTTTTCAAGTTCCAGGCCGCATTCAAATTGAACTTCCTTATCGGATGGATTGAGAACAACCAGTATCTTTTCNNCGCNATCACTTCTCATATATGCAAAAGGATAACTTTTTTCTTCTGCATATAGGAACTCNACTTCTCCCTTACTCTGCAATGCTGTGTAGGCTTGTCTGACTTCGATCAGCTTTTTNACCTCATGATACAGGGAATTGGGATCTGTCTGCTGTTTTTCTACNGTAGGCCTGTCTGCACTTTCATCCTGCCTGATGTACANCTTTTCCTTTGCTGCTGTGCTGAATCCTGCATTTACGCCATTATCCCACTGCATGGGGCTTCGGGAACCTGTTCTATGGTAACCTCCTTCCACGGAAGTAAGATTTTCAAGATAACGCATCCCTATTTCATCTCCGTAATAAATAAAAGGTGCTCCAGGCATGGAAAGCAGAAATGCAAANGCTATTTTCATATCNTCCTGATCCAGNCGATGNGCAATTCTTTCCATATCATGATTACCGGAAGGGATACAGATCAGTCCCTTTTTCTCTGACTTCTCATAGTTTTCCCTGTATCTGGCGACAAATTCTGAAATATCTCCTTTTCCTTCCTTTGTGAAATAGGGATGCTCACAGCGAAAAAGATCATTGTAATGAGTGGGGCCGAAATGCAGCAAAAAGTCCATATGAAAACCGCCCTGCAAAGATTTATCCGGCTCTCCCCATTCGGATACCATNACCGCNTCCGGAAATTCCGCATCTAAAAAGCTCCTTATTTTTTTCCACAGGGCAATGGTTCCTTTTCCCTCTTCATCCTGCTTAACCATAGAGTGCGCCATATCTACACGGAAACCGTCGCATCCCATGGTAAGCCAGAATCGCATAATATTTTTCATCTCTTCTATGTTGGCCCTGGGCCCTTCGTCTTCCGGTGACATCTGCCAGGGTCTGGTGATCTTATAATACCCATAATTAAGAGCCGGCTGCGTAGAGAAGAAATTTACGGCACAGGAACCGTTCCTGTCGGAAATCCCTTTCAGACTCGCCATGTCTTCCGGCGTCTCCCAGACAAAGTCCGTCCAGATATATCTGTCCGTATATTCGTTCTTTTCCGGCTTCATAGACTCTTTAAACCATTTGTGTTCTATGGACGTATGACCCGGCACCAAATCCAGCAGCACATGCATTCCTCTTTTATGTACTTCTTCAAACAGCTTCCTGGCATCCTCATTAGTGCCGTATCTGGGTGCGATGGTATAATAATCTGCCACATCATATCCCGCATCCATAAAGGGCGATACAAAGCAGGGATTGATCCATAGAGCGTTACANCCTAAATCCTTAATATAGTCAAGTTTTGATATAATTCCCTGCAGGTCTCCGACACCATCTGCATTGGTATCCATAAAGGACTGGGGATAAATTTCATAAAATATTGCATTATCAAGCCATTTTGCCATCGCTTAGTCTCCTTTTTATTCTTGTCCGCTATAATATTTCAAATGCAGGAACTGATTTCTGTCATTGCGGTACAAATAACTGGCTTCGTCACTTTGCCCTACCACAATATGAGAGAAATTATCTTCATAGTATTTCAGAATATTTTGATATGTCTTTTCAGTCGTACCCAGTATTTCCGGTTCCTGCTTGTCTATGAGATACAGATTTAAGTAGTAGTGCCTGCTTGATCCGATTCCTGAGTGCGCTCCATTCTCATACCAGGCATATACCCATATTATTTCACTGTTTCGGTAAATCCTGCTGCCGTCATCGCACACAAAGGTAAAATCCTTTCCTATTCTGATGGTACGGCTGCCCTTCCATGCATTCTGATAATCCCAAACCAGCTTTTCCTGTTCCGCTGCATTCAGGTTTGCAATAAACGATTTGGCCTTCTTTTGCAGTGTGCCGGATAAAGAACTGATCAAGAGCCAAAGCATCAGAAGCAGCATCACTGCAGCAATAATAAGGATTATGGGATATTCCTGTCCCATTAATAAACCGCCCACCCCAAGGACTGCTGTAATGATGATCTTAGGAAGCAGACTGATCAATGAGTTCATTTTCATGTCCTTTAACATCTGTTTCATACTCTTTGATCTCCAATCTTCATTTCATTCAGTATATGTGCTACATTCTCCCTGTCTTCCCGTCTTGCAAAAGTAAATTCCTTATCACATTTTTCTTTGTCACTCTCTGAAAGCAGCCGATAATAGAAATACATAGGGTAGATTGTTGCAGTCTGCTGAATTTTAAAACCGCTGCTTCTTGTTGTAACAGTAAACTCCCTTACATCCACTGCCACACGTTTTACCTTTTGCAGCTGTACCATCGTTGCTGTTCCTCTTCCCGTGACCTTAAGCGCATAATCTTTGGTGATCAATACCCTTTCTTCTCTTTTTTCTTCTCCTATCCAGGAAATCCGCTTTACATCGTTTCCAAGCATCTGAGATGCAAATTCTTCCCTATCCTCAGGAGAAAGAACATCCGCAATCTCTCTTTTCAATTCCGCTATGTAACGCTTAGCCGGCCAGGTAGGCTTTGTCAGTATAAACACAAATGGTATTATGATAATTCCTGCCGCCAGTCCGATCAGCATGTTTTGGAGCATACCCTGTATATTTATCCCTCCTGCCGCCAAAAGTCCGATAGCACCAAGAACAACAACGAAGCCTGCTACTGTCAGTAAAGAATACTTCCATGTATCTCTTTTACATTTCTTTTCGGCTGCATTAACCCATTCTTTCTCCTGCTCCAGCCATTTTGCATAATTGTCATTCATAGTCTTATTTCTCCTTTAGTGTTCATTATATCCGACGCCTACTCTGTCAGTGGATCCGTCATCATTCATGTAAATGTCTATACTATACTTTCCCTTCTCCCATTTACAGTAATCGCCCGTTTTATATGCAATATCCGGTTTCCCCAAAGCTTCTGTAAGTGAATCCTTAGATATATCGCCAAAGGCCATTCCATTGATCACTGCGTCCATAGCGCCCTCAAAATCTGTGCCCACTTCAATATCACATATAATACATTCTGCAAGAGGTTTTTCCGAAAGGGATCTGTTTACAATGGAAACATTGGCTATTTTCTTTCCGTCCTTTACCAGTGCAGTTCCCAGATAAATCGTATTTCCTTCCACTTCCATATCAATATCATACGCCTTTGTATTGAATGAAGTCTCTACATTACCATCTTCCGTTAATCCCGGCATTCCGATCGCGTTCTTAAATTCATAACCTGCATCCGCCATTTCCTGTACTGTGGTCGTTCCCGGCGTTACCTCCACGCCGCTTCCCAGTACCAACTTATAAGGCTCTGCAGATCCGCATGCCGTAAGACCGATCATTGCCATTCCAAGCATTAAAGCTGCCAGCTTACGTATGTACCCCGCCCATTTCACTTCCATGTTTTCCTTCAAACTCTTTTCCTTTGCTTTCATTTCACCAATCTCCCTTCTTGAATTACTAAGTCAATTATATATTACCAAATATATGATTTTACGCAAGAAAAAAGGAAAAATATATGGAGCTGTTCCTTCATGTTTTCATTGCCTTTTCCCCTGAACAGTGTTATTATTTTAACGAAGTATTTTTAATTAAATTATGGTTTGACATCAGAAAGTATTATTCAAACGTGATATGGCATATGGAACAAAATTGTTTTTGCCTTAGCGCCTTGTGAAAGATATTAGATTTTCTTAATGCTCTGTCAATTCATCAGCAATTCCCGGCACGGATGCCGGGAAAGGCTGAAACGAGCCATGGATGGCGATTTTCAGCCGGTTGCGGTCGTCCTAAATAATTTATACCAGAGCTTTTAGAAAATCTTATATCTGTAACCAGGTGCAAAGACAAAACAATTTTGTTACATATGGCAATCACAGCATAGAACAATTCCCTCTGATACTAAACCAGTCTAAAAATAAAAACATAATACGAGGTGAAAAGAAATGAGTAAAACATTTGCTGATTTAATTGCCAAAGTCAATGAATGTGACATCAAAAAGGTAGCAGTAGCCGTAGCTCAGGACTCCGCTGTTCTGGAAGCCGTAAAAGCTGCCAAGGAAAGGAATATCGCAGATGCCATTCTGGTTGGCAATGAAAAAGAGATCAGAGAAATTGCCGAATCTCTTAACATGGATTTAAATGATTTTGAAATTATCAATGTTGAGGATAAGACCGAAGCTGCTCTGACCGCGGTTAAGCTGGTCCATGACGGAAAGGCCGACATGTATATGAAGGGCCTCATTGATACCAAGGGCTTCCTAAAGAGCGTCCTTGACAAGGAAGTAGGACTTCGTACAGGAAAGCCACTATCCCATGTATGTGTATTTGATATTGAAGGTATCGATCATCTCCTCTTTTTAACCGACGTTGCCTTTATTCCTTACCCTACGCTGGAAGACAAAGTAAATATCATTCACAATACCCTTGAGATCACCAGTGCCTGCGGTATTGAAAATCCCAAGGTGGCTCCTCTTGCAGCAGTTGAAGTGGTAAATCCCAAGATGCCAGCTACTGTGGAAGCAAACGAGCTGGCGCAAATGAATAAAGACGGTAAGATCACCGGTTGTATCGTTGACGGTCCTCTGTCCTTAGATCTGGCTATCGATCCTGAAGCAGCCAAGCATAAAGGCGCTACAGACAGAGCTATCCAGGGGGATGCAGACATTCTTCTTTTCCCGGATATCCATGCAGGAAATCTGGTTTACAAATGTCTGGTACATACTGCAAAAGTTGTTAACGGAAATATCCTTACCGGAACCAAGGCTCCCGTTATTCTGACCTCTCGTTCCGACGACTTTGAGACCAAGGTAAACTCCATTGCTCTTGGCGCTGTTGTTGCCGAAGCAATGAAAAATAATTAATATAGGGAGGAAAATAAATGTCTATCAAAAGTTTAATTATCAATCCCGGCTCCACCTCCACCAAGATCGGTGTATTTGAGGATGAAACTCTTTTATTCGAAGAAACCCTCCGTCATTCTACTGAGGAGATCGCGCAGTATGCTTCTATAGTAGATCAGAAGGATTTCAGAAAACAGATCATTATCGATCTGCTGAAGGAAAAAGATTTCGATATTAACTCTCTCCAGGTTATTGTAGGACGCGGCGGTATGTTAAAGCCTATTCCCGGCGGTACTTACGCAGTCAGCGACGAGCTTCTTGAAGATTTAAAGATTGGCAAACAGGGGCAGCACGCTTCCAACCTGGGCGGTATTCTGGCAAGAGAGATCGGTGATTCCATCGGCGTTCCTTCCTATATCGTAGACCCTGTAGTTGTTGATGAACTGATGCCTATCGCAAGATATTCCGGCGTTCCGGAGCTTCCCCGCACCAGCGTATTCCATGCACTGAACCAGAAGGCTGTTGCCAAGCGCTACGCGAAAGAAAAAGGCGTCTCCTATGATTCCTTAAATCTGATCGTGGTTCATATGGGCGGCGGCGTTTCCGTGGGAGCTCACGAAAAAGGACGCGTCATCGATGTATTTAATGCGTTAGACGGTGACGGTGCTTTCTCACCCGAAAGAGCAGGTGCAGTTCCTTCAGGCGCACTGATCAAAATGTGTTTCTCCGGTGAATATACCGAAAAAGAAGTATATAAGAAAATTGTAGGAAACGGCGGATTCAACGCCTATCTGGGAACCAATGATATGCGCGATGTTGCCAAGATGATCGAAGAAGGCGACGACCATGCAAATGAAGTCCGCGAAGCCTTTATCTTACAGGTCTGCAAGAATATCGGTTCCATGTCCTGCGTATTAAAAGGAAAAGTGGATCAGATCATCGTGACCGGCGGTATTGCCTATAATAAAGACGTAGTTGATCAGATGCAGGAAAGAGCAGGTTTCATCGCTCCTTTCACTGTATATCCCGGTGAAGATGAGCTTCTTGCTTTGACACAGGGCGCTCTCCGCGTTATGAATGGAGAAGAAGAAGCTATGGAATATTAAACCAAAGCCTGACAGACAAGAAAATCGCTTCGCGATTATCTTGGGAAGAACCTTCGGTTCTTCCGGTCTTTGGAGAAATTTCCTATATAAACAAAAGCGAAGAACGGGAGAGCATTTCTCTCATTCTTCGCTTTTTTATAGCAATAGGAAGTTCACATAGCGGATTTTCTATCGTTATATTTTACCTGCCATGCGTAGATTTTGCAAACAACAAAAACATAGGGAATATTTCCAGTCTTCCCGTCAGCATGACTACCGACAAAAGCACTTGTGCCCAGTCAGAGTATACACTGAAATTGTTCATAGGTCCCACCAGTTCAAGTCCCGGTCCTATATTGTTAAAGCAGGAAAGAACTGCTGTCAGGTTAGTAGTCAGATCTAATCCATCCAAGGACAAGATCAAAGTAAATATGCAGATCAGAATCATATATGCACCCATATAAGTTTTAGTGGAATTCAGAGTCTGCTTATCCACCGGCTTACTATCCAGCCTTACCGTGATCACCGCCTTGGGAGTGATGATCCTTCTGATCTCTGCAAAGAACGACTTCACCAGAATGATCATACGGGAAATCTTGAAGCCGCCGCCTGTAGAACCTGCACAAGCGCCGATGATCATAAGCATGACTATCGTATGTTTGGAAAATTCCGGCCAGAAATTATAATCCACTGTGGCAAATCCTGTGGTCGTAATGATACTTGAGACCTGGAAAAAAGCATCTCTGAAAGCCCTGCCCGCTCCGATTCCCAGACTCAATATATTAAGTGCGATGGTAACCGTAGCAAACGCCACGATCCCGAGATATACCTTAACTTCCTCTGATTTCAGCACATCTCCGATCTTCCTTAAAAGGATCAAATGATATACATTAAAGTTAATACCGAAAAGCAGCATAAAGATACCGATCACGATTTCAAGATATAAGCTGTTATATCCCGCAATTCCTGCAGAACTTACTCCAAATCCGCCGGTGCCTGCCGTACCGAAAGCAATACAGAAGCTGTCAAATACAGGCATTTTTCCGCATATTAACAATAGTAACAGTATAAATGTCATTATGGTATAAATGCCGTAAAGGATCATAGAAGTAGTACGCATTCTGGGCACCAGCTTTCCCGCAGTAGGCCCCGGCACTTCTGCCCGCACCAGATGCATGGAATTATCATTTTCCATTGGCATTACCATCAAGACAAAAACAAGTACCCCCATACCGCCGATCCAGTGGGTAAAACTCCGCCAGAAAATGATCCCGTGTCCGAGGTCCTCCGGCTTAGCCAGAACAGACGCCCCTGTGGTGGTAAATCCCGATACGATCTCAAACAACGCATTCCAATAAGACTGAAAACCGCCCGAAATATAGAGAGGCACTGCACCGATCAGAGAAATAAATATCCACGCCGATGCCACAATGAAATAACCGTCTCTGCTGCTTATCCTCTGATCCGACTGTTTTACCCTTGAAAGAAGCCGCCCGATAATTACAGCCGGAATAATGGTATAGACAAAAGCCATTGCATCTCCGTCTCCGTATATCAGGGAAACGATAAGAGAAGGTACCATAAGCAGCGCTTCCATTAAAATAATTTTTCCAATTATACTGACTATCTTCCGTTTATTCATAATAGCTTACACCTTTCCGATACATCCATTCTAAGCTTATCCTTATCAGGAGGCAAAAATATCTTCCAGACGTGCAATCTGTCTATTAATGGATGCAACCAGTACTGTATCTCCTGCCTTGATCACATCATCACCTCTCGGGATGATCGTTCTGAGATCTCTGAAAATACATCCGATCAGCATATTCTGCTTCATAGTCAGATCTTTTAACGGAATATCCAGATTTTTGTCTTTTTCATCCACTTTAAATTCAATAAACTCCAACTTTCCATCCACCAGACGGTATAAAGACTCAACTGCATCATTGTCTTCCGCATTCAAAAGAGAACGGCTGTATCCCAGAATACGGTCTGCAGCAACATCCCCTCTTGAGATCGTACAGATCTTACTTTCAGAGGAAAGCACCTTAAGCCTCGATTTTGCATTGATCCTGGAGATCACTTTACCGATTCCCTGGGATTCTCCGAACATAGCAGCGATCAGGTTATACTCATCATTGTCCGTGATCGTAATAAAAGCATCTGTTTTTAAAATATCCGACTGTGACATGGAGTCAAAATATGCAAGCGCATCATCACAGATAACATTGATTCCGGGAATCTTTCCCGAAATCTCTGTAGCCATTTCCTTATTCTTTTCAATCAACGTAATTTTAGATCCCTGATGCAGGAGGAGTTCTGCCAGATAATAAGAAATACGTCCGCCTCCCGCTATCATAACCGATTTCAGCGGCTTTACAGGAACCCCCAGCTTCTTAAATGCTTTTCGAAATTCATCTGCCGCCCCTGTCAGATACAGAATATCGCCCTTACAGATCACCGTATCTCCTTTGGGAACAAAAGCTTCTCCCAGACGTACTACCGCACAGATCAAAAGATCGATCCCCATATTCCGGTTAATTTCTATCAGCGATTTCCCGTTTAGAGGGCTGTCTTCCCTGACGCTCATTTCCACAAGTTCCGCGCGTCCTTTTGCAAAGACCTCCACTCTGGTTGCAAGCGGGAATCGAAGAAGTCTTCCGATCTCCATAGCAGTTGCCAAATCCGGATTGATGATCATGGAAAGTCCGAGCTTATCCCTGTAAAAGTGATTCTGTTTGGCATAATCCACATTTCTGATACGCGCAATGGTATGTTTCGCACCCAGCATATGCGCTGTCATACAGCTTAAAATATTCAGTTCATCAGATTCCGTAACTGCGATCCAAATATCCGCTTTGCCTGCTCCCAGATCCTTTAATGTTTCATAAGAAGCGCCGTTTCCTTCATAGCAGATAATATCCATGCTATTGCCAAGACTTCCTACCACATCTTGATTCCTGTCGATCACTGTCAGCTCGTAGCCGTCTCTGGAAAGCTGTCCTGCAAGGGCGCTCCCTATTTCACCTCCGCCTACGATAAATATCTTTATATCCTTTCGAAGTTTCACCTTAGATACCTGCTTTCTACTGGTCTATTACTTTCTTACCTTAATATGCACTTCTCTAAGCTGCTGCTCCGTTACCTCATTAGGAGCACCGCACATCAGATCCTGTGCCGTTCCGCTCATGGGGAACGCAATGATCTCTCTGATGTTTTCCTCATTTCTCAGAAGCATGATCATACGGTCCACGCCGGGTGCCATTCCTGCATGCGGAGGCGCTCCGAACTGGAAAGCATTATAAAGAGCACCGAATTTCTGCTGCAGTACCTCTTCGTCATAGCCTGCAATTTCAAAAGCTTTTACCATAATATCCAGATTATGGTTACGAACTGCTCCGGAAGACAACTCCACGCCGTTACATACTATATCGTACTGATATGCCAGTATCTCCAGCGGATCCTTGTTAAGAAGAGCATCAAGTCCGCCCTGAGGCATGGAGAAAGGATTGTGTGTAAATTCCACCTTCTTAGTCTCCTCATCCAGCTCAAACATCGGAAAATCATTTACAAAGCAGAAACGATAAGCGTTCTTTTCGCAGATATCCAGCCGATTACCCAATTCTGTACGGATTTGTCCCGCAAAATTAGCCGCTCTTTCCTCTTTATCCGCAATAAAGAAGATGGTATCTTCTGCCTCAAGACCAGCCAGCTGTCTCAGCTCTGCCTTCAGGTCATCAGGAATGAACTTGTCAATAGGTCCCTTATAAGACAGATCCTCCTGAACCTCTAAATATCCAAGTCCGCCCATACCGATTCCCGTCGCAAATTCCAGCAACTTTTCATGGAAGCCTTTGGACTGATGTCCATGAATCCTTATGGCCCTTACCGTCTTGTTCTGGAAAGGTTTAAAGGTACATTTATTAAAAAATTCTGAAAGATCAATAATCCGCAGTGGATTGCGCAGATCCGGCTTATCGGTTCCGAACTCCAGCATAGCCTGCTTGTAGCTGATCACGGGATAAGGCGCTTTCGTTACTTCATAGCCTTCGGGCGCAAACTTTTCAAAAGTTGCTGTCAGTACTTCCTCGCCTGCGCGGAATACATCTTCCTGGGTCGCAAAGCTCATTTCAAAATCCAGCTGATAGAATTCTCCGGGTGAACGGTCTGCACGTGCATCTTCATCACGGAAACAGGGCGCGATCTGAAAATACTTATCGATTCCGGACACCATAAGCAGCTGCTTATACTGCTGAGGTGCCTGAGGCAGCGCATAGAATTTTCCTTTGTAATGTCTGGAAGGCACGATATAATCTCTTGCCCCTTCTGGGGAAGAAGCACATAAAATGGGAGTCTGCACTTCCATAAATCCCATTTCAGTCATCTTTTCACGAAGGAATTTGATCACATTGGAACGGAAGATCATATTGTCCAGAACTTTTCTGTTCCTTAAATCCAGATAACGGTATTTGAGACGAAGATCCTCACGGATCTCTTTGGAAGTTGCAATCTCGAACGGAAGAGGCTTATATACCTTTCCCAGGATTTCAATTGAATGAGCCTCCATCTCAATTGTTCCCGTAGGAATCTTGGGATTGTAAGTCTCTTCATCACGTTTTTCAATTCCTCCTGTGATCGTAACGCAGTCTTCCTTACTAATGTCCTTTAATAGCTCCGTGTTTCTCATAACAATCTGAAGTACGCCGTACATATCTCTTAAATCAATAAAGGAAACACCGCCATGGTCACGAATGTTTTCTACCCAGCCCGCAACTTTAAGTTCTTTTCCAATGTCATTTTCGGAAATCCGATCCAAAGTACATTCACGGTAAAGTTTTGATAATTCCATTTCACTCTCTTCCTTTCTTTTAATACGTTTAGAATGAAAACGTCCTGAATTGACGTTCCATCAATTCAGGACGAATAAATATCCGCGGTACCACCTGATTTACTGCCTTGGCAGTCACTTGTTTGCCGTTTTACGTACGGCTGCCGGCGTACCTACTTGGAAAAATATCTTCCGTTCAGCTTGCAGCTCGAAAGTGTTATTCATACGGTCTCTGCTGCCGGTCTTTCACCGCCGCCGGCTCTCTGAAAGTGAGCTTCCGCACTACTTCTCTTTGTCATCGCTTTTAAATAAACTTATCATAATGTAGAATAACCCGTTTGTCAATTTGAAAAATCAAAATCGTGTTAATTTTTTAATTTTTGAATAAAGATGCTCATATATTTCTATATACTCCAAGAATTCAGAAAGGATTGCTTATGCAAAACTGGATCCTTACCATCATGAGTCGTTTCGGGTACATAGGCGTAGCCGGCCTGATCGGGCTTGAAAATCTTTTTCCCCCTATTCCTTCTGAAGTGATCCTGACCTTTGGCGGTTTTATGACCACCTGCACCGATCTAAAGTTCAGCGGAGTCGTCCTGGCCGCAACTGCAGGATCTCTTTTCGGTGCCATTATCCTTTACGGTTTGGGCTATATTTTGTCCTACGAAAAACTATGTAAGATCCTGTCCGGCAAAACCGGAAAGATCCTGCACCTGTATCCGGAAGATATTGCCAAAGCTGTATCCTGGTTCGATCAAAAAGGAAATGTCACTGTATTTTTCTGCCGTTTTATACCCATTGTCCGCAGCCTGATCTCCGTTCCTGCAGGCTGCGCCAAAATGAAAATGCTTCCTTTTTTACTTCTTACCACTGCCGGAAGCTTTATCTGGAATACGGTTCTTGTATGGCTGGGCGCGCTGGCCGGAGAATCCTGGAGTAAGATTGCCGGCGTCATGGACACCTATTCTTCCATAGTACTGATCGTTCTTGTGATCGTGGGTATATCCGTACTGTACTATTTCATGAAATCCAAAGCTGCAGATTAACCAAAGAAAAATCCCGCCTTAAACGCATCAGATGCAAATGCTTTTTCAAAATCCTTTAACTCATATAATTCTATGGGCGGCAGTTTGATCCTACCTTCCTTAAGCAGCTTTAACGCCGGTTCAAAGGGGCCGCATCTGCTGCCCACTATGGTAATCTCGTTAACTGCCACCATACTCATATCAATACTCAGATTGCCTGCATAAGTACTTTTCAGAATAATGGTCCCCTTTTTGCGAACTAATGTAAGGGCCATGGGAAGCCCGCTTTCCGATCCGGTACATTCCGCCACATATTCATATCCTTCTTTTTCGCCGCAGTCAGTGACTTTGGCAAAAGAGCGGAAACGTTCCAGCTTATCTTCATGCCTGCCGATAACTGTCAGGTCTATTCCCGTAAGCGCCAGAACCTGCGCCACTAAAAGCGCAAGCCTTCCGTCTCCCAATACAGCTGCATTTTTGTCCGGAGAAACTTTGATCTGGGTCAGGATCTCAAGTGCCGCTGCAAGGGGTTCCGTAAATACGGCAATTTCATCCGGCAGATCATCGGGTACTACATGCAAAAGATCCGTATCAATGGTCATATATTCCGCAAAAGCGCCGTCTTTTCCTGCCATACCTAGCACTTTTCGCTCTAAGCAATGGGTAGGACGGCCGGTCCTGCAGTAAATACATTTTCCGCAGGCTGCATTCAGTTCACCCACCACTCTTTTTCCTATCAGGGAAGGATTCGGTGATTCTACCACCTCGCCTACAAATTCATGTCCCATGATCCCTCTGAAATCAGGGCGATATCCCTTTCTGACCTCTTTGTCCGTATTACATACTGCGCATATGTGAATTTTAATGAGGCTCTCTTTTTCATCTCTTACCGGCATAGGAAGGTCTTCCCGATATACCGCATCTTCTCCGTTGTAATAAATCCCTTTCATAACTTAACCGCCTTCACTTTATACTGTGAGATCAGCCTTTTAATCCTCTTGACTGTCTGTCCATGTCTTCTACCACAATGTCATAGATCTCGCCGATGGAAGCGCAGTATTCCAGCACCTTCCATGGTTCATTGGTATGGAAATGAATCTTGATCAGTTCCTCATCTCCCACTGCCAAAAGACAGTCTCCTTTAAAATGCTCCGTAAAATAATCGCTGATTTCATCCTCATCGAGATCTTCGCCTTCGATAAGAAGCTGTGTGTCATACTTAAATTCTAACATTTTTCTTCTCCTTTTTCTCTGTTTTAATTTTTAAAGAGTATTGGTTAAAATGGTAATGGGCATAAAGAAATGAATTGTTTCCGGTGCTGGGGCCAATTACGGATATGGGATTTTCTAAATGCTCTGATATAATTGCTTTAAGACGATCGTAACCGGTCAAAAAGCGCCATCCTGGCTCATTTTGACCTTTTTCCGGCATCCTGCCGGAAAATTACTTGTAAAATGACAGAGCATTAAGAAAATCCAATATCCTTCACAAGCCACAGTACCGGAAACAATTCATCTTTTTATGCAACGTCCATTTTAACTAATACTATTTAAGCTGAATCCATGCTCTAAATATAAAAATACCTATATATTAAATCGTCTCAAACGCTTGCTTAATGCTGTCGTAATGAAGGAAGATGCCTTGATCTGCCAGTTCTTTGATCTCGGCGGCTGTTGCCAGTTTAAAGCCTTCCGTTTCCTCTTCCTGAAGCTTTACATCCGCTTCCTCAAAGTCCATAACAAAACGATATACATCCACGAAGTAATTGTCGCCTTCACCGGGATTCTCCCTGTGATATGTAAAAAGATAGCCTCCTTCGCAATCAGTTACATCAAGTCCTGTCTCTTCCCTGACTTCTCTTACTACTGCATCAAAAGAATCTTCCCCTGCCTGGGCCGCTCCTCCTGATACTTCCCACCAGCCGGGAGCCCATGCTTTGGTCATAACTCTCTGCGTGATCAGAAACTTCCCGTCAGGCCGCAGGATCACGCCCAGCACCGTCAAATGATATTCTCCATCCTTTAAGCACCAGTCATTGCGCTTCATGGTGCGCCCTGTCCTGCGCTTATTACTGTCATAAATATCCCAAAGTTCCATATTCTCTGCTCCTGAATCAATAGTTTTTTCTACTATAATTACGTCACCTCTATCACAATGCCATATTTTCATACATTTTTCAATAGGGGAATTATTTTGTCTGTCAGATGAGCTTTTACAACACTACGTTACCATCATGCATAAAAATATGTTTACTTTTGTGATTATGGGAAGGGATTAGAAATTCTTAGCCACCCTTTAATATTCAGCAATCATCGGACAGGATGTCCGATGAAGGCGTAAATGAGCCATGGAAGGCGCTTTTACGCCGCTTGCGTACCTTATCTATTTTCTTAAAAGGGGGGCTTAGATTTTCTTATCCCTGTACATCTGAACAAAATAAACATATCTTTTATGCATGATGATAAAGTGCATTTCAAAAGCTCATCTGACAAGCAAAATCATGATCCCTCCGGTTTTACCGTAATTCCAAATCCGGTATTGGGTCTAATACCTGCATAGGCTGCATCCGCCACAAACAAAAGTATTAGCAAAACACTGAGGATCATCCGCATTTTTGCAGGAATCATTTCAAATATTTTTTCATATAAGGGCATGAATAGGCAAACAAGTATGGTTCCTCCGATACCAAAGCAGACTGCTCCAAGCAGGCAGATTCTTCCTCCTATATTCATAAAATGGTCGCTGTAATCCCACCATCTGATGCCCCAGCGCATTTCCAAAAACCAGCTTGTAAAATATTCCAGAAGTGAGCATACTACAAAAGAACTAAAAAATACCAGTAAAGGTTTCTTCTTCAGGCGATGCAAAAATATATACAAAAGCATGCCGCCAACACCATATATAGGTAAATAGGGACCTTTGTATACTCCCCTGTTAATGAAAGCATGCTGCGTAATCAGATACAGAAGCACCTCCCAGACCCAGCCGAAAAATGCCAGTACAAAAAATAAGATACAATAAAAATCAAAACTTTGGATATTTTTTCTTCCATTTGTGGTGGTTATATTCACAGACATATTAATCATAGAAATAGAATGCCCGAAAGCTGCACTTTTATGACAATTCTATACAGATTTCAGAAATGAGATGAATCATTGGATCAGCTGATTTTAGTTTAAATCAGCTGTCCTTCCATGATCACCTGCTTTAAAGCAAGGTCTTCTTTTTTCAGCAATACAACATCCGCCTTTTTGCCGGGTGTAATACTGCCGTATTTATCATAAATCCCCACACATTTTGCAGTATTTACTGCTGCACATTTCACCGCTGATTCCATGGATATTCCCATTTTGAGCACGGCTGTTCTTAAACAATCCATCAGGTTTGTTGCCGAGCCTGCGATAGTGCCATCTTTAAGCGTGGCAAGATTTCCGACTACTTTAACAGCCTGACCGCCTAAGCTGTAATCGCCGTCATCAAGGCCCGTTGCCATCATGCTGTCACTGATCAGTATAATGCGGTCATCGCCAAAAATCTTAAAAGTAGTACGGACTGCGGCCGGATGGATATGCACTCCGTCACAGATAAGTTCCACTTCCGCCTTCTGTGTATCAGCGGCAGCTCCCACAACTCCGGGCGCTCTGTGGGTATAAGGATTCATAGCATTATAAAGATGTGTTACATGATCGGCGCCTTTTTCAAATGCCTGCATTGCAGTATTATAGTCTGCTGCTGTATGGGCCAGTGAAATGACTGTTTCACCATGTTTCTTATCAATAAACTCCATGGCGCCCTCTAATTCAGGCGCTATGGCTACAAGTTTCACTATATTGCCGGAAGCCTTATTGAGTTTATCAAACATCTCAATATCCGGCTTTCGTATATATTCTCCGTTCTGTGCCCCTTTCTTGCTTGGCGCTACAAAGGGACCTTCCATATTGATTCCGCATAGTCTTGCTCTTTTTTCATGCAGCCCCTCTTCCCTGTATGCTTTGGCCGCTTCGCATATTCCAAGCAGAGTATCCTCCGAAAGAGTCATGGTTGCCGGAACGATATTAGTCACTCCTATAGATGCTTCATAGGCTGCCATGGCATCTATGGCTTCCCTTGTTCCGTCACAAAAATCATGTCCCACACAGCCATGAAAATGAAGATCCGTAAGTCCTGGTATTGCATAACAGCCGGATGCATCTATTTCTTCTTTATCGCTGACCTTTTGTGCACTGTCCACAAATTCGCCGCCCTCAATATAGATATCCTTCGGCATGAATCTTCCATCTTCTGTGAAAACACTTGCATTTTTTATGATCATAACTTCGTTTCTCCTATCTATCCTATGATGATACAATTATTTCACAAGAGATAACGCTGCCTCGTCTGCTACAAGAGTAACATCATTATGAAGCTGCAATACAGAAGCCTGTACCTTAGGAGTAATAGGTCCAAAGAATGCTTCCTTGACAATTGACGCCTTATCTTCACCGCTTACTACTACCAGGATCTTCTTTGCCTGCATAATTGTTTTGATTCCCATGGTATATGCCTGTTTCGGCACATCATCCATGGATGCAAAAAATCTCTGATTTGCCTTCATGGTAGACTCTGTCAGATCCACACAGTGAGTCTCTGCTTCAAATGCCATTCCAGGCTCATTGAAACCGATATGTCCGTTGTGTCCAAGACCTAGCAGCTGCAGATCCACACCGCCTACATCAGCTATTATCTTATTATAATCGGAACATGCTTTGTTACTGTCCGGTTCCGTTCCATCCGGCAGGAATGTTTTGTTAAGATCTATATTTACTTTGCTGAACAGATTATCGTTCATAAAATAATAATAGCTCTGGTCATTATCTCTGGTAAGCCCTTTGTATTCATCCAGGTTTACTGTAGTAACTTCCGAAAAGTCCAGATCGCCCTTTTTGTACCAATCCACCAGCTGCGCATAAGTTCCGATGGGCGTAGAACCGGTAGCAAGTCCAAGTACACAGTTAGGCTTCATAATGATCTGGGCAGATATAATATTGGCTGCCTTTCTGCTCATGTCGTTGTAATCTTTTGCTCTTATGATTTTCATATATCCTCTCTCTCCTTATATTAATATAGTTTTTCCACTACTGCTTTGGAAGTCTTTTTATTATTGTTCCTGGAAACAGTGAGATTCCTCCTGTAATACTCCTGAAACAGAACATCTATAATATACAGCTGACTCATCTTGGCACTCATGGAACCGCCCTCTAGAGGACCTTCATTAGCGCCGCAGATCAATGTAACATCTGTATAATTAGTCAAAGGTGATTTCAAAAAACGTGTGATACCCACGATCTTTGCTCCCGACTGCCTTGCTATCCTGGCCACATATACATTATCTTTGGTAGAACCGGAATAAGATATGATAAATATCAGATCATTACTGTCAGCCATGGAGGCTGACATTGCCTGCATATGAGGATCTTCAATGCAATTTACTTTGTTAGTGATCCTTAAAAATTTATTGTGTGCTTCCCTGGCCGTTAAAAGACTGTCGCCTATGCCGAAAAAATAAATATTTCTGGCTTTTTCCATCATGCTGACAGCTTTTTCAACTGCGGTTTCATCCAGCAACATTCCTGTTTCCTTTAAAGCGCTGACGTGACTGTCCAGAATTCCTGCCATCCTGCTGCTCAGGGAATCCTGCTCCCTCGTTTTTTCTCCCGTTTCTTTTTCTGCATTTTCCTTGGGATCAATGCTCAGGGACAGTTTCATCTTAAATTCCTGATATCCCTTCATCCCAATCGTTCTGCAAAAACGATATACGCTGGCATCGGCCACATCACAGGCATCGGCCAGGTCGGTAATCGACATAAATAACACCTGACCGGCGTTTTCCACTACAAAATCGGCAATCTTTTTTTCCGTTTTGGTAAACTGATTATAGGATAACTGTATGTCCAATAATAAATTCGCTGATGGCACAATATTTCTCCTTAAACTGCGTCTTTGCTCAAATTTTACAGTTCCAATTTTAGTTTGTCAACGGATTTATGAAAATTATTTTCATAATTCATTTTCATAAAAGTATTTTTTTCTTTTTAGCAAAAATATTTTTCTTGTATATGCCCCTATAATGTAATTATTTTTGTAGCAATTTTGTTCTGAAACTTTACATCATGTTCCACGAACAGTATCGTTGGCTGATACTCCAAAAGCAATTTCTCAATCTGTATTCTTGAAAAAATATCAACATAGTTTAAAGGTTCATCCCATATATAAAGATGTGCAGGAGTCAGTAAACTAGCTGCAATCAGCACCTTTTTCCTCTGTCCCTCTGAATAATCTTCCATATTCTTAATAAACTGTACCCGCTCAAAATCAAGTTGCCTGAGTATGGAACAAAACAAACTCTGGTTCAAATGACGTTCCTTGCAGAATGCTGAAATTCCTCCTTTTAAGTAAGAGGTATCCTGACTAACATAGGATATTACAAGACCTGATGCAGTTTCACACAATCCATCTTCCGAAATTGTCATTTTGGTATCATATAGACCTGTTTTTTGCAAAATCATTTTAATCAGTGTTGATTTTCCACACCCGTTTTTTCCATGTAATGCGATCCTGTCTCCCTGACAGATTACACATGTCAAATCAGTAAACACAGGAATTTCACTGTCCTGATACGTCAAACGATAATTTTTTATATTTACAAGCACCTGTTTATGATGAGCAAGCTGTACCATTTTCAAATCTACCGGCATTTCTAAATCTTTTAAGAGACCTTCTTTTTTTTCAATTTCTCTTTGGATACGGGTTTCCATTTGCGTTACCCGGCTCTGCATCTTTTTTGTTTTTGCACCAATATACGACCGCGTATCCTTGAATCTATCCGGCTCCTTTATAGGGTCAAATCCGATTTTCGTTCGCTCGTTTTTGTCAGCCCAATCCGAGGTACGTACCGCAGCTTGTTTCAGCTTTCTGATTTCTTTGAGATGTTTTTCATTTTCTGCCTGTTCAAATTGATTCTTCCGCTGCTTATTTTCCCACCAGCTCGAAAAATTTCCTTTTTGTACTTCGATTGTCTGCCTGTTTAGAACTAAAACATGGTCAATACAGGCATCCAGCAGATCTCTGTCATGAGATATCAAAATAAATCCTTTCTTGGAAGCCAGATAGGCCTTCACATTTTCTCTGGAATCTTGATCCAGATGATTTGTCGGTTCATCGATTAGCAGAAAATTGTTTTCACCGGAAAATAAGACTGCCAGCATAATCTTGGTCTGTTCTCCAAAGCTCAGTGTTTTATAGGGTCTGTAAAGAATTTCACTGCTTACGCCTAATTGTGTCAGTTCACATATCACACGCCATTCCTCGCATCCCGCTTTTATTTCTCCGATAAAGTCGGTGGCGGCTAATTGCTTTTGCACTTCTGAAATCTGATATGGGAAATAGTCAAATACAGCAGTAGTATCTATTGAACCCTTATAAGAATACTTACCCAATAACAAATTTAAAAAAGTGGTTTTGCCCTTTCCGTTACGACCGATAAAACCCAGTCTCCAATCTGTATCAATAGAAAATGATACATCCTCAAAAATATTGTCAAAGCTTCCTTCGTAAGAAAAAGAAAGATTGTTTACACTTATTTGCGCCATATACGTTCCTCCATTTCTGTATTAATTTTAAGTAAAAAATAAGAACCGCTCGTTGCCAAACAGTTCCATTACGTAATATAACCTCATACATTGGAGGGATAATATTATAATCATCACTTACAATAGATTTATGCACACAAAAAGAGAGGTTATGAGAACATAATCCACTTTTGGCAACATGATAAACAGTACTTGTATTTGTATTCCATACTGTAAAAAACTCATGTGATCAAAAGTAAATTATCTTCTCATCTTTTCACCTCTCTCCTAAAGATGGTATAATCTTAGCACTCTCTAAAATTTATGTCAATGAAAATAGGTGAAATCTCAATCGGGATTTATGAGGTAATTTAATAAATGAATGAATATATGCAATATCTAGCAAAGCTGATTCCCGAAAAGGACAGTTTAAAACTTGTAAAAAGTGAAGCGGAAAAATATTATAAGTCACATTCTCTTGATGATTGCTTTAACATGGGAATTAAACTTTATCAATCGGATAATTTTCAAATTCAGGAAATTGGCGTTTTTCTTTTAGGATATTCTGCACATCACAATGCTTCGGCAATAGCTTTTTTAAAAAATACAGTAAGCCAACATGATAGTTGGAAAGTGCAGGAAATCCTGGCTATGGCTTTTGACAACCATTGTAAAATCATCGGATATGAAGCGGCTTTACCCCTAATAGAAGAATGGTTAAACAGCGATTGTGCAAATGTTCGCAGAGCTGTTTCAGAGGGATTGAGAGTATGGACGAGCCGGCCTTATTTTAAGGATAATCCCCAAATTGCAGTACAGATATTATCTGCTCACAAAGATGATAGTAGTGAATATGTGAGAAGGTCAATAGGGAATGCTTTGAAGGATATTAGTAAAAAATATCCTCAATTGATTTCAGAAGAATTGGAATTATGGGATCTATCATCTAAAGAGATCAAACAAGTATATAAACTGGCAAGCAAATTTTTAGATATGGGCAAAAAATAAAACCACCAGTTGATAGAGGATAGATATCATGAAAAAAATTGTACCAGTTGGTCCGGATATTGATATTGAAAAAGAAGCTGCAATTATTCGAGGATAAAATAAAAATCCTATGTTTAGTATGCTCAAAACAATGAATTTTGTCTTTGACATGATTATTGATTCTACAGGAGATGTTTTTGAAGCTTGTAAAGGAATGGATTTGATTGTGGTGTCACACGCTCAAATGGGAGCAACAGAAGCAGAAGTTTTGGGGATACCAACAGTTAATGTTACTATACAACCTGAGATGATTCCGGAAAAACTAAAAAAGCAAACCATTATCAATAAAGTAATTGGTAGGTTTATAGCTGGTCAGATTGCAAGACCATATAATAAGATTCGCAAGAAATATAAGTTAAAATCTGCAAAAGACCTCGGGGATATTATGTCTTCAAATTATGACGAAGAACTAAAGAGCATCGACCATACCTATTTCAATGTCATACATACAGGCTGCTACTGCGTCACGCTGCAATCGAAGAATACAAAGCACTACTGGCACATTCTTCACCAACAATATCCGGCATTAATTACATGCAAGATTTGGCATAAACATAAACAGGCAGATTCATTCCATGAACAGGGAAACGCCCCTACGCTGGAACAGGCTATGGACAAGATTCGGGAACACGACCACTATCACCTTTATGTAAGACCCGCCAAAAAAAACCGTATAAGTTCGTAACGCTCCATACGGCATAACACACATCAAAAAACAATCATCATTTTCAGGGAAAGGAGTCATATTATGGCAGAAAAAAGCAGAAAACTAACCGTTTACGGCGCAACAAAAGGCACACACTTTCAAAGCACACCACAGATTAGGTTACAGGGGGACTGGTTAAAAGAAACCGGTTTTTCAATCGGTGACAACATACAGGTAGTATGTAAAAAGAACAGGCTCGTTATCACGAAAGCGATAGAAAATGTCGGATAGCATCAAAAACTTACAAAAATCCAATGTACCCATTTATTGAGACCATTGGATTTTTGTTGATGAAATTTTATAATGTATTGACATATATTTCATTTTTAATCCTAATCACTCATAATTTTGGGACACCCTCATATTTTACTGTATTAATACATAAGCGTTAACTTCACTGAATGTAACCATCCCTGTTTCCGGATTACCGTCTGGTGTAAGTTATAGATTCACACTTTCTTCTATCCTTATTCCTGCGCTTCAATTTTTTTCAATTCCGCATTCATCTTTTCTATAAACTCCGCACAATCACAATTCCCCTGAATAAATTCTGGAAAGGCAGTATTAAAGAAATCATTTAACAACTGCTCCTCCCACCTGAACTGATAATTGACAAATTGCTCCTGTATCTGTTGAAATACAGATATATACTCATTTNCCAATTGACCGACCCGCTCCTCGTCTATTTCGGAGATTTTATGCCGATATGTNAAAAGCTCTATTGCTCCTTCTATTTCTTCCTCCGAATAACTTGATATCACAGCCCAGCTTGACATCTGTTCATCAATCATCATCATATTTCCNGGAAACGGTGCAAATCCAATCTCATTTTGCATATNATCTTCAATATCCTGTATCATCCAGTAACCATTTGCAAGCATAGCNGCTTCNCCGTTCATAAAGCGGTTCTGNGCCTGATTGAAGTTTATATCCAATGCATCATCAAAAGTATAATCATAAATTACATCCATACAAGACAGCATTTCCATTANNTTCTGATTATCAAAAGATTTCGGAAAATANTCTTCCAAAAATGCTTTTCCGCNCTCNGTNGAACACATATAAGCTGTAGAAATCAACATTGGNGACCANTACTCTCCACCTCCATGTANTGCAAGNGGNGTAATGCCTGCGTCCTGCAGCCTNNCAAGACATTCAAAAAAATCNTCCCANGTCTGNGGAAACTTNTCAATCCCTGCTTTNTGAANCAGTTCCNTGTTATAATACAGTCCNGCNGAAGAATACANNCCCATATTAAGCGGAACCATATATATTTTTTCATCTGTNGATTTTTCCAGCAATTCCTCCCATTCTTCTCTTCCTTCTAAATAGGGATACAAATTAAGATATCTTTCATTTGATATCATCAGNTCNTGAAAATCNGGACTAAAGGCTGCATCCGTAATAATAATAGGNAATTGATCATAAACATTTAACATCTTTAGNCGTTCCCTATATCCCTGNTCNGTATCCTTAATCCACTGTGCATCAATCCTATACTTANCNGCATATTCCNCGTTAAATCCCTCTATCAGTTCTGTATATTCTTCCTCACCGGTTTCCGGATCAACNCGCAGCAAAATGGGAATTGCTACAATATCATCCCCACTTTCTGACAATATTGTCATTGCATCTTTCTTTCCACAGCCCGCTGACAAAAGAATGACNANACATAATAACAGCAATAACTTTGATTTATNCATTATACNATATTCTCCTTNCTAAGCTTTTCTACTGCAAATTCAATTCTGCAAATTGTTCTNTCACGTTCCACNATGTANTTCATTTCTACGGAATCCTCATACTTGAGTTTCAATCTTCTTNCTACATTTCCTACTCCGTATCCGCCTCCTGNTTTCGAAGAATTATTCTGCCATTTCGCATCACCAGACTGCAACAGTCTGTTCATTCGCTCTACAGNGNTNNNCTCCATNATATCTCCATTATTACCTANTTCAAAAATNAGTTTTTCANTTTCTTCCNTNATACTGATNNCAATNTGTCCNCCNTCCATAATATCTGCAAAGCCATGTTCTATACAGTTTTCAATCANGGGCTGTAAAATCATTTTGGGTATGATATAAGNATACAGCTCTTCTTTACACTCTACCTCATATGTAAACAAATCACTGTTTCTCACCTGTTGGATTTTCATATAAGCACATGCNTGNTCNAGTTCCTGCTTTACACTAATAACATCTTTCCCATTACTCAATGTCACTCTTAAGAATTTTGACAGTGAATCCACCATATCCATGATTTGTANCTGNNTATTGATTCTTGCAAGCATATAAACATTGTCCAACGTATTATAAAGAAAATGNGGATTAATCTGNTACATTAAAGATTCCATTTCCAATCCNCGCATCTCTTTTTCTTTTTNCTGNANTGTACTTANCANNTCTTTGATATTNCTAACCATGACATTATATGCATTACCAATCAAATCNAGTTCTGTATTGGTATCAATATCAATGACACTATCCAGACTTTCCTTTCCGAAACCATCCATGATTCCTGCTATCTTTTGAATTGGTTTTGAGATATTTGCAGACACATTTATGCTCAACAGAAATGCAATCAGCAATCCTATCATCANCACAANNANCACNCCNTCGACAGTTTCTCTTAAAAGNTGGTTNGCTNCACTACTTGNAANAAAGGTTACAACTGTAAAACCGGTTTTNANNTGATATCCTGCACATAAAATCCCGTCTGATGTTTTAATCGTGTANATCATNTCCTTATCTGCATGGATTTNATTCTTTAATAAAATATCGTGTATTGTCTGCCTTGTCTGCNCGCNAACTNCCTCTCCTGTCCCGCTCTTTTCAAAACAAATNNCCCCATCATCCGAAAANATCATATAAATCTGNTCCAGACCATTATCAGAAGGCATGATATCCTCAATCATTTCTTCATTGACTTGAAAATAAATTTTTGCTTCATCCTGAATCTTGTCCAGACTTTGAATATTTCGGCAGACATACAAATTATTTCTGCCTATTCCAAATATATCTTCCGCCGACCACACAAAATGTAATTTTGCGTAGTCGGCATCAAGTTTTTGATATAATATGCTATTTTTATATTCCTCCTTGTCNATTACAATATTTTTTATAGAATATATTTCNCCCACNCCATTGANAAAATAGTACAACATGGCATTATTATTGTTATAGGCAATCGTTTTCTCCAATTGTTCCCTTTCCGCCAACGACAGTGCGGGTTTTGAAAGGATACTCTGTACATAACTGTCAATAATAATGNTTTCTGTCATATCATTCATCTTTTCATANAAGGAATCAAATTTAATCAACATATTTTCTGTTACANTGATNTACTGATTCTTTATNGTTTCCTGCTCNTTTCCAATCATTTTNCATATNACCACTGCAAATACCACAGCCACCACAAAAATAAGCATGGCATAATACACNANGAGTTTTTTCTGAATCCCAAAGAAANGCTTCTTCATACNCTTCTACTTTCCTTATACATTTTTCTCTTTATAATCACTNGGCAANATCCCCACAANCTGTTTAAACAGCTTTGTAAAATAAGAGGCATTGGATATACCNACCGCACAACTGATTTCCATAATANTNGCNTCGGTTGTNAGAAGCAGCNTNTTTGCCCGNTCCACCTTTTGTTTTANCAAATACTGCTTGAAAGACATATTCTTCACAGACTTAAATACCCTGCCGAAATATACCGGNTTCANATGTACCTCTTCCGCCACCCGTCCGATTGAAAGTCTTTCTTCATCCAAATGTTCTTCAATAAATGCACATGCAGCATTTACATATTCATTATAGTACTGCTCCTCTCCATAAGGAATACTGTCCTTTCTTTCTTTTACTGCATATAGAAAAATCTCATAGCACATATGAAAAAGCTTTGATGCAGAATACTTAGACAAAGAACTGTAAAACTCCTGAAAATGTGTCCGAATCTCATCATTTAGACCATACGTTTCCTTTAGCATCATCTCTACATGAACCGCAAGCTGATGGAGGAAAATTTTGTCTAAACTCTCGTTTTTTCCCAGCGCGGGTAAAAATTCTATAAAAGCATCTTTCAATAATTCCTCATCATTTTTCCGCATTGCAGATATAATACAGCGCTCTCGCTCGTATGGATAATGACTTTCGTTTTCTCTCTGTTCATCCACAACACTATATTCCAGATCTGTTTCCAACTCACATGCAAGGGAATACAACTGCATACACTGGTTATATGCCTTTTTCATTCCTTCAAATCCAACAAAAGCTTTGGATATTGCTGAAATAACATCAAATCCCAATTCATGCTGAACAGTATCAACCAGCATCTTAAGTTTATACAACTTATCATGGTTTTCCATATCTATAATAAAAATCCCTGTTCCATCAGCACTTTTATATGTCCATAAATGATAATCTTCTTTTATTTTCTTTTCCATATAAGAAAACAGTGCAAAACGCTTTGCACTAAATTCACTAAACTCCTTTACCTTGTACACAATATCCACATCTATACATAAAACAGTATAATTGTGTCTTTCCACTTCATCCCGCGAAAAAGCGGCATAGTTTGCCTTAATTTCGTCCAGTGTGAGCTCATCTGCCAGATATTGTTCAATCATATAAGCTCCGAACCCCTCTTTATTATCCACCAACAGTTCTTTCCATTGTTCGAAAACAGCCTGTTTCTGCTTCTCTGCAACACAATGATCATACACTTTTTTCATTGTTACCATCATGTCATCATTAACCGGCTT
Source organism: Lachnospiraceae bacterium (assembly GCA_014803415.1). Taxonomy (GTDB): domain Bacteria; phylum Bacillota; class Clostridia; order Lachnospirales; family Lachnospiraceae; genus Suilimivivens. The sequence goes on along the minus strand of JAAVBZ010000008.1, from coordinate 57,049 downwards.
AACAATGTATTCAAGCGCTCCCAGTGTACAGGCTTTTTGGGCATACTCAAAATCTTTATATGCACTTAATACGACAAATAGTATGTTTGGAGAAATACTTTTTGCCCGCTCCATAAGCGTTATTCCGTCCATCTTTTTCATGCGAATATCCGTCAAAACAACATCCGGAATTTCCTCCTCAATCAGCTTTAAGGCAGCCTCACCGTTCATTGCTGTTCCCACAATATTAAAACCGATTGATTTCCAGTCAAAAGTTGTTGTCATTCCTTGTAATATAATCTTTTCATCATCTACAATAATTAATTTGAGCAGCTGCATTCCGTATTCCATTTCCCATTTTTTTCCTACATCCCAGAATAACCTGTTTGCTTTAATAACTATACCACAGAATCTGTAATAAAACTCATATCTTCCACAATAATTTTCATTTTATCTCTACCCCTTTACAACTTAAATTTTGAGATGACCTTTGTCAGAAATTCTGCATGTTTTGATAATCCTGCAGCTGATTCAGATAACTCCTTAACAGTATTTACCTGCTGTTCTGCTATTTCTGAAACGTCAGCAATACTTGCCGTTGTTTCTTCAGATATAGCAGAGATGCTTGACACAGCCTCCAGGGTCTCTTTCCTCTCAAATTCCATTTCCTCTACATTTTTATCTATGGCACCCAGTGTTTCGACCAAAATATCCATGCTTTGCTGTATGTCGATAAATGCCTGATTTGACTCCTCCACTGCTCCCATCTGCACACATACCTTTTCGTCCGCTTCCTGTACACATTCAACCGCAGCTTCTGTGCTGTTTACGATTTCATCAACAATTACTTTTATTTTATTTGCGGAAACCAGCGACTGCTCCGCCAAATGACGAATTTCTTCTGCCACAACTGAAAATCCCCTGCCTGCCTCACCGGCCCTTGCTGCTTCAATTGATGCATTCAATGATAACAAATTAGTCTGCTCTGCAATTTCATTGATGACATTAATAAACCCAAATATTTCTCCTGATTTTGCCGCCATCCCATTTACGTCTTCACGCACAAGAGCTGTTGTTTGGGATACTTCCTTTGCACTTTTAATAAGATTTTGCATCAAATTCATCCCTAATGAAACTTTTTTCTCTGTCTTTTCTGCATTTCGTTGCAACATATTTACATCATCCGAAACTTTGCACATTTTTTCGGATAACTTTTCCATTTGTCCGAGCGTATGAGCCACATCCCGGTCCAGCACCTTAGTACCGCTTTTAATTTCCAAAATAGCCAGATTAATACCCTCCGATAATTCAAAGAAGGAAGTTGTAGACTCTTCAACGGTATTGGATGAATCAGAAATCTCGTCCGATGCCTTTGAAATATGACCAATTAATTCCTGCATCTCTTCAATCATATGATTTACGCCATCAGCAAGAAGTATGATTTCATCTTTTCCCTTCAGTTCTACCTTTGTTGCCAGTTCACCACGTGAGATTTTTTCAGTTACTTTTAAGATTTCTTTACTTGCTGTCTTGATCCTGCTGGAAAACATCATTTCCAGCACTCCTGCAAAAATACAGGCAATCACCACCAATATGATTGTTATCATCTTAATGGTTCTTGTCTGGGAAATAAGATACTCCCTGTTCTTCTTCTCCCTTCATCGCCTGCTGATAAAATTCCTGCTCTGTAAACACTGTGTAGTCTACTGTTTCTCCCTGACTCCTTGCCAAACCGACGCCATTTTCGGCTATCATTCCCACATAGCCATTGTCACTCATGTCTATCTGGTCCAATATGGACTCTATCATTCTTCTGTCCAAGTCCAACAATAATATAGCACTGCCCTTGTAAAACTTTCTTGCAATACGAAATGCATATTGGCTGCTGTCTGTTCCAAATGCCTCATCTACTGATGAGATATTTCCAAACAGATAATAATTAAATGTATCTTCTGCTGTCATTTTTCCTTCTGTGGTTTCCATATATTTTGAATACAGCTTTTCTTCATTGGTAATCGTCGTCGTCAATGATTCCGATGCATCAGCCAGCAAATAGATATCCTTTAAAACTGTATCTGATACTTTTGCATCAGCTAATTCTTCCATATTACGACTCTTAATAATATTTCTGTTTGCATTATCATTACTTAAAAACCCATTTAGATAATTTACTAAATCATTGTCGTTAAGGAGCCACGAATAGACTGTCTGTTCTTTATTCAGAATATACGAAATATAATCATTCATCATTTTGACTGTCTGTCCGGCTGACTCTTCATAGCTTTTTATGATCGCCTCTGATGCACGTCGGTAAGAGACTATTCCCAACGTAACAATAAATGCGATAAGTACCATAAATCCCACCATAAGTTTTGTCGTCAGCCGTCTTCTGAATTGCACTTTCATAACCAGTTACTCCTATCTTTGTACAAGAATCATGCAGCTTACTGGCAAAACCGTTACTCTACCGTCTGCTTCTCCAAGGTTCTCCGTACCTGCTTTATCATCTGAAACATGAATTTCCCAGTTTCCTTTTGGAAGAAAAACTTCCTTTTTCTCCCGCTCTGGATTAAAAATCATACATAATTTCCTGGCAGATTCTCCAGCAACCCCTTTACAATCTATCAGACAGATGGTTTCCTCTCCTTGCTGAATATCATAAAAAGTAATCCTGTCACGGATATCTCTGATGTCTTCTAGTCGTAAAACAGGATGGTTTTTCCGGAATGCAATCAATCCTTTATAGTAATCCCTCATTTTGCGACAATCTGGATCCTGTAAACAATCCCATGAAATCGCATTAATGCTGTCGCCAGCATCATAGCTATTAGAATTTACCGTTCCATCCGCATTTACTTTTCTACGCAATAATTCCTCACCCGCCTGAAGAAAAGGAATTCCTGCAGCTGCAAATACAATTCCCGCTGCCAATCTATTATACTGGAGCAGTGTCGTTCTATCCGCCTTTGGTTCTGCAACCTGTAACTTGTCAAATAACGTCAAATCATCATGACAGCTTACATAATTCACAACCTGTCCCGGGGAACATGCCCAATAAGGTATCCCTATCAAGTTACTTTTTAGACAGTCTGCTCTTCCTGTTCCGCCATTCACATACCCTCTTTCATTTGTGTCAGAATTTCTCCCCCTAAGCAGATTTCTCATAGTATCGTTAAAGTATGCAAATCGGGGTGTCAGATATGAATTTTTTTGTGTTGCCATTTTTATCCCTGCTTTTGTCACATTTGTTGGCATTGTCCAGCCTTCTCCATAAAACAAAACTTCCGGTCTTATCGTATGGACACGTTCCACAATTTCGTTGATTGTCCTGATATCCAGCAAGCCAACCAAATCAAATCGAAATCCATCTATATGGTATTCATCCACCCAGTATAGGACATTTTGCACAATATATTCCCTTACCATGGAACGCTCGCTTGCTGTATCATTTCCGCAAATTGAGCCGTTACTGTAAATCCCATCATTATCAATCCGGGAAAAATATCCTGGAACAATATTGTTGAAGCAAAATGTCTCTGCATCGTAAACGTGGTTAAACACAACATCCATAATTACGCCGATTCCTTTTTGATGGAATGCTGCAACCATTTTCTTTGCTTCGCGGATACGTATGTCTCCATGATAAGGATCTGTTGCATAGGATCCTTCCGGCACAAAAAAGTTCTTCGGGTCATATCCCCAGTTATACTGACCATCCTTTGTTTCATCAACGCTTGCATAGTCAAAAAACGGCAGCAAATGAACATGTGTCACGCCTAGGTCAGCAATATAATCAAGTCCGGTATTATCACCTTTGCTATTTATGGTTCCTTCTTCCGCCAACCCCAAAAATTTCCCTTTATTCTTTATTCCTGAATCTTTATGCACTGTCAAATCCCTGATATGTGCCTCGTAAATAATTGCATCTGTAACATTTTTATTCTGAAATGGACTTTTATCCATCTCCCATCCCTCCGGATTGGTTGAATCTAAATCAACAACCATCGCCCTTTCTCCATTTACACCAACTGCCTTTGCATATGGATCGCATCCTTCCCATTCTCCATCGGCTGACAGAACCAGATAAGTATAAAATGTTCCATGTAAATTACCCTCTTTTTCAACTGTCCAGACTCCATTTCGATACGGTTTCATCACAATTTGTTCTATTGCCTCTTTCTCATCGGTAAATCCGCCGGAATATAAATTCACAAATACTTTTTCTGCCGTTGGCGCCCAGACACGAAATATTGTCTTCTCCCTGGTCCACTCTGCACCTAAATTTCCTTCCAAATATGTATATAATTTTTCAAATTCCTCTGAAGAGTACCATTCTCCCAGTTTGTTTTTTTCAATTGTTACCATTTCCCCGTCTCCATTTCTATAAAAAAATTTTCTGTGTATGAACACATACGGCCTATCACATAAAATGTATAGACCGTATCATGTCACGATATAACTATATTATTATCCCTTTGATGCCCCGCTTGCAATCCCTTCAACATAATATTTCTGCAGGCATATAAAGAGAATGGCTATTGGTATGGATACCAACACACAGCCTGCTGCAAACTGGGTAAAATACTCTGTAATAAACTCACGCTCAAGCATCTTTGACAGTCCTAAAGCAACGGTATAGTTATCATAATTATCCCCCATGATAACACTTGAAAAAATGTAATCCATCCATGGTCCAAGGAAAGAGGTAAGTACTGTATACACTGCTATCGGCTTTGAAAGTGGTAAAACGATTTTTATAAATACCTGAATCTTTGTCGCACCTTCCAAAAAAGCTGCTTCCTCGATTCCTTTCGGAATCGTATCAAAAAAACCTTTTGCCACAAAAAATCCTGCTCCAGAACCTCCTGAATACACCAGAACCAGTGCTAACAGTGACTGACTGATACCGATACCCTTTAAAATATAATAGACCGCAATCATTGACATGAAGCCCGGAAACATTCCCAATATCATTGCTATATTCATCATGGGTTTTCTCATTTTGAAGCGCAACCTTGACATAACAAAGGATACCGAAAGTACAAATACTGTAGATATCAGACACGTACATATAGCGACCAATAAAGTATTCTCAAACCACTTCANGAAGTAAAACTGNGAGTTNTCNGTAATCAGCCNCACATAATTATTCATCGTATAGCCTTTCGGGAAAAAATAGGANGTGTATGAACCTCTTTCTTCCCGAAAAGATGCCAGAACAACCCAAAATATTGGAAATATCCAAATAAGTGACAATATTGANAATCCTGTATAAGACAAAACAACTTTTANTTTTTTCTTAGNNTTTCCATATCCTGCNATTTTCATTATTGGAATCCCTCCTCATTATTGTAGGACGGTGTCTTTCTNTATGTAACAAGAGAAACAAAAGCCGAAATGATAAACACCAAAATACCTATAACCGATGCATAACTATAGTCCTTACTTCCTGTTGTAAGTTTGTACAGCCATGTTACCAACAGGTCTGTCTTTCCGGCCTGATAATAATCAAGCGTNCTCGGACCGCCGCCGGTCAACAGGAAAATNACATTGAAATTATTTACGTTTCCGATAAACTGTGTAATCAAATACGGTGTCATTACAAACATAATATACGGGAGTGTTATGTGCCTGAACATTGTNACGCTATTCGCTCCATCAATCTGAGCTGCCTCATACAACTCACTTGGTATATTCATCAGAATACCNGTCGATATCAACATTGTATAGGGCGCTCCCAGCCACAAATTGACAATAATAACAACTGCTCTTGCCCATGTTGCATTTGTCAAAAACGGAAGGCTTCCCTCAATCAANCCCATNTTTCTTAACAANACATTTAATGCACCCTCCGGCTGAAGCATTGTCTTCATGACAAGCAAGGATACAAACTGNGGCACNGCTACNGAAAATACAAACATGGTTCTCCAAAATTTTTTTCCTTTTACTATTTCAGAATTAATCCACAATGCCAAAATAATTCCGGCTAAAAAACAGGTTATCGTTGCTATGACTGCCCAAAAAATCGTCCATCCAAGAATAGGCCAGAAACTTGCTCCTAATGGGCTGTCGCTCCGCAACAGTGTTGTAAAATTCTGAAATCCAACCCAGTCAAAAAGCTTTCCGGGGGGCTGATGTGTACTATCATAATTTGTAAAAGCCACTAGAATCATATAAATCAATGGCAGTACTGTAAAGATAAATATACCCATGACCGGCAACAGCAACAAGGTAATATGAGCCTTTTTATCCACCATCATACCAATTTCATCTCGCAATTTCGGAACCTTATCACCTTTTTTCACTATCTTCTGCACATCATATGCTGATTTGATATTCATCCTCCAGATTACAACAAAACATATAATTATAATCAAACTGATAATTCCATAGAGCAGAAGCAGCATGGAATTATCACCGGCTGCCATGACATCAATGCCTTTTTTTTCATCAAACACCCAGCCCTGTTCTACCGTTCCGAGTGTGATGAATCCCTTAACTGCTTCTACTCCTGTTGTAACCATATAAAAAATAAATCCGATTTCCAGCAGCAAAAAAGTAATCCCCTTAACAATCTGACCACGAAACATATTTCCTGCCCCAAATATCACAAATGCCAATCTGGTAAAAATATCTCCTTGAAGCAATGCCTCCGGATATAACGAAAAATGTTTGCGGACTGCCTGACCAATTTTCACCATATTACCTCCTCCATTCATAACTATGCATATTTATAGAGAGAGGATTCTGCCCGAAGGCAGAATCCGCAATTTCCACTTGCTTGTCAGCCTATTGTAGCTAAGATACTCTGTACCAATACATCAAGTACATCCTGCATGTTATCCTCCGAAACTGCTCCGGCAATACAATCCTGTCCAAATGCCTCCATTGGCGACCAGAAATTTGCAATCTGCGGAATGGATGACTGCACGGTAGATGCAAGCTCTGTCTGTGCTGCCAAAGTAGCTACTGCCGGGCTTGCTGCCAATAACTCTTTATTCGCCACAAGATTCTTATTAACTGGTGTAGAATTTCTCTCTGCAAACCTTAACTGCTGAATTTTTTCACTCGTCAGATAGTTTGCCAGAAGCATTGCTTCTAATGGATATTGTGTTTGTGCGTTCACTCCGTAAATATTAAAGTTAACAATCGGACTCGGCTGAACGATGGAACCATCGCCATATGTAACTGTCGGGAAAGTCGCTACTCCAAAATCCTCACCCAATGATTCTTCAATCGCTGCTGCGTTCCATGTTCCGCTAATGGTCGCGCCTAAAGTACGATCTGCAAATCCGCTTAACAATAATGTATCATCATAATTTCCCACTTTTGGATTCTGTGTCAGACCAAGAATATAATTTCCCGCAAGGATACCCTTTTCATTATTGAAAGAGCATTCTGTCGGATCCTGCCCATTCTCACCGAACAATGTACATCCTGCACCAAAGAAGAAAGATGCCATATACCAGCCATTATCCAAGTCCATCGCAAAATTCGTTGCACCACCCAAATCTTTTGCAAGCATTGTGTCAAGACTCTTTATTTCTTCCTCTGTATACATGCTCTTGTCATAGTACATAAAATAAGAATTGGAAGTACTTGGATATCCATATAAATCTTCTCCGATACAAGCCGCTGCAACCGCATTCTCAATATTATCTGCCTCTACAGCCGCTCTGTCATTAGTAATCCTGTACAGTGTACCTGCATCCACAAGTGCCGCTAACTGGTCAGAAGCAAACTCAAATACATCTGCTGCTGCCGTCGGATCTTTTAACACTTCATCCTTTGCATCCGCGGAACTGATGACAGCTGTATCAATCGTCCAACCGGCTGCTTCCGGGTACTCTTCTTTAAACATGCTGATGGCTTCCTTAAGATACTCCTGATCATCCTGTGACCCCCATAATTTAAGTACCGCATCTGCCGCATACAAAGAATCCTCTGCCCCTCCTGCTGCCTGCGCCTGTTCCGTCTGTGCTGAATCTGCGCCTGCTGTGTTTGTCTCCTTTGTACTATTTGTTTCATTTTCTGCCTGTCCGCATCCCACCATGCTGAATACCAAAGCAGTAGACAATAAGACACTAATCAACTTTTTCTTCATAACTAAATTCCTCCATTTTTGATAAATATTTTTTTGTAAGTTGTTTTTGATAGACTCAGTATAAGCCTTTCGTCTGCCTTTCCTCTATCAACTTTTAAACTCACAATAGCAAAAAATATACTATCAATTTTTGTTGATTTATTTTTATTGTATTAGCATGTAGACACTAATCGCATCAAGTGTAATTGTTCCATTAATNCTTTCCATCACATCCANTCCTGCTTTCTCTCCNTTTACACATATATTCCACACGCCTTTCGGCAGGAGCATTTCAGTCGGATAATTATTAGGATTAAATACAATTAGTATTCGGTCCGAAACCTCTTCCTCTATATTTGCGCCATTAATCATGTAAGCGACAACATGCTGAGGAAGATTATCTATATATTCTATATTTTCTGCTATTTCATCANGTGTGTTCATTCTCAATGCCTTATGTTCTTTTCGAAACAAAATCAATCCCTGATAATATTCTTTTAAATCCTTTATCTCTTCCTCAGATAAACTGTTCCACTTGATACTATTTACATAATCCGATGATTCAAAACTGTTGTATATAACCTTTCCACTCTCATCCACTTTTGTCCGCAGTAATTCGTCTCCGGCATGTATGAAGCTGATTCCCTGTGAGGATAAAATAATTGCCGATGCCAGTTTATTCTGTCTGATCTGTTCTTCATATGTTCCTGCTGCACAAATCCTGACTTTATCCCATAAGGTCGCATCATCATGACAGCTCACATAATTGATAATCTGTTGCGGATTATCGCACCACCCNGCNTCNGCCCTNANNCTGCGTTTTATNTNCTCNGCATTATCNGCNCCNGTAATATATCCTNCAGNATTATCNTTTGANTTTCCNTTNATTCNNGAACGAATCCTATCGTCAAANTAGNCGAATCCNTCTGTNTGNGCTGCACTCGTCTGTANGGCAAACTTTGTTCCGGGNTTTGTTGANATCGTTGACATATTCCANCCTTCNCCNTATAAAATAATCGAAGGATCAATTTCCCGCACTCTTCTNACNATTTCATTCACAGTTTCTANATCNAAAANACCTGCCAGATCAAANCGGAATCCATCNACNTGATATTCNTCAANCCAATAAATAACAGANTCANCAATATATTTGCGCACCATGCTTCTCTCAGATGCCGTGTCATTTCCACACAGGGAACCNTTTGAATATTCGCCCCNTGAATTNATTCGNGTAAAATAATCCGGAACAATCTGATTAAAGCAAAATTCCGATGCNTCNTACACATGGTTGTACACNACATCCATNACAACACTCATNCCNTTTTCATGCANTGCCTGTATCATTTCTTTTGTTTCCCTGATCCTTACTTCACCATCATAAGGATTTGATGCATATGAACCCTCCGGAACATTAAAATTCTTTGTTGCATAACCCCAGTTATAAGAAGGATTCTGTTCATCTACAAACCCAAAATCCTGTATGGGCATAATCTGTATATGTGTTACCCCAAGAGATTTNANATAATCNATTCCTGTAATCTCTCCCTCCGCATTTTTTGTTCCTGTCTTCCGTAAANGCCAAATATTTACCGCGATTTTGTTCTGAAATGCCTGAACTACTATCTATTGAAAAATCTCTTACTCCTAATTCGTAGATAATGGCGTCAGTTAAATCTGCTCCTTTATTCGGATTAACATCTGTTTCCCATCCCCTTGGATTCGTGGAAGCCAAATCTATGACCATTGCCCTGTCACCATTGATTCCAGTCGCATGTGCATAAGGATCACAGGTTTCTACCTCCGTATGGTTTACATTTACTTTGTAGGTATAATAGACGCCNTTTTGATCTCCTTGTTTTTCTATTGTCCACACTCCATTAGCACCTTTTACCATTTCAAGTTCTTCTAGTTTATCTTCTACACCTCTCATTCCATTTTCGTATAAACACACTTTTATTGAATCTGCTGTCGGAGCCCATATTTTAAATACTGTCTTCTCCTTTGTCCAATTTGCCCCTAAATCATTTCCTTCATAAGTATATTCTGCTTCAAATTCTTCCGTAGAATAAATGTTGGGCATATCGATTACATAGCTTGCTCCTTTATATCCCAGACTATAACTTTTGGTCAGCGTCAGTGGTTCTTCAAGCCGGATGATGCACTTGTTTNCCTCATTCAAAACAGACTGTACTGTCACCACATCTCCCGTAGTGCTATACACCTTCACACCTTTAAAGCTTTCTATATTATCAAGTACCTTTATCTCTATTTCATATTCACCGTTATAATCAGCCTCTATAACCTTGATTCCTTGGATAGCATCTTTTCTTCTTTTAATATCCGTCTCTTCTTCCCCTTGTGTAAGATATACATCTATTGTTCCACCGGCTATCTCTGATAAATCTACACATCGGTCAACAGCAACGTCTTTTTCCCATTCCTCTGTATGTATAATATATCCAACCTCTGAAGTCTTATTGTCTACAGTCACACGATAATGTGCCCCTGTTTCATCAATATCCGTAAAGGAGTAGTCCCTCCCCTCCCCTGTATCTTCCCAAATCCATAAATTCCACTTGTCATATACCTCATCATTTCGTGAATAGTGGAAGTTTAATGTGATCTTACTGTCAGCAACATTGCTAACCGTACTACGATTTATCCATAAGCCGTGGCAAACTATTACCAGAACGATAAACATCATTAATCCTACTATGTATTTTTTACTGGATATATTTACTTTTTTTTCGCCCATATGTTCATTTCTCCTTTACAAAATTGATTTATGGACTATTTTACACAGAAACTATTTAATCTGTTATGAAAAAATATACTTGTTATACTCAGAATTAAACATGTTTTATAAAAAATTGTTTTTATAATTTTGTTGCGTCATTGTATGATGTTTTTCACTTTGCTTATCGCCAAGCTGTTTCAACATCCTCTCTAAAGCATTGTTGATACGTGTGATATTCCCAAGCGGGCGTATTTCGATTTCTATAAAAGGGAAAAAGGCAGAAGAATCCCCGAAATTATGAGTACATACCATGTATCTGAATGGGAAGCCGATAAACTGTTCTTGTTTATGCTTCATACAACTTTGCTGTCAATAAAGCACTTGAATGGAATAAAACCCCCGATTGGTATCATGCCCAGAAGGTTATTCAAAGTCTGATAGAACCATAAATTTCTATTTACTTTCCTTTTGCTGACACCCTTTGTTCTTTCATAGTTGAGAAGCAATAAGCCAATCATGAAATGCCAAAACAACCAAAAAAGGAGCTTTCACAGCTCCTTCCCTTTCATCATTTCCAGTAATCCTACTTTCTACAGAATTAAACTCATTTGGTGATATTCTTCATTCCCTCTTTTCTCTAACTTTTTATAGTGGCTCTCAAGCAGCTTTTCAGCCTCTTTTCTTGAAAACAGCCATTTTTCCATAACCTTCTTATACAGGATTAACGGCATACGGAGATGTATCCCTGTCATACACCCCTCCGCTTCGCGGGTAAGGATTGTGAACCTGTCACCTGCAGGGTCTTTATGGTAGATTCCCACCAGATACAGAATCTTATCCGGTGTGAAAAATACTCCGCACGTAGTTCTATCCTCTTTTTACAGATTCCTGACTTTTTCATTTACAACATCTATCCCTAATGTTACCCCGCTACGCCTCTCTTTATCCAGACCGCCGCTCATATGCGTCACATTGCTCTTTAAAAAACCTGCCCTGAATATGGCGTCTTCTCCATGCTTTTCCCTGATCTTGTCTACAGTCCGGTTCAATGTTTCCAGCCTGTCATATTTCTGCATGTCAAAAAGATTATACTGCCGTCCGCCTTCACTTTCCACTTTTGAAGTATGCACACCAATCTGCCTGATGGGTGTCTTTCCATCCCACAGTTTTTTGAATATCCGGCACGCCGCCGTATAGATTTCTTCCGTCACATCAGTGGGCGTAAGTATCTGCATCTGTTTATGGGCATATTGAAATTCACAGGTAGTGATATGCACACTGACTACGCTTATCTTCACATTGTCACTGCGCAGTCGCATTCCTACCGTCTCACAGAGGGAAAGCATCAGATGTTTGGCATATTCTTCCGTTCCAACATCCACAGGCGCCGTCAGGCTGTTTCCGTACCCCTTGTTTGCTTCATGGGTAAACATATACGGCTGCAAGTCTTCTCCCCTTGCATATCCCTGTATTATCTTACCCGGCGTTTTTAAATGCGCATAAATCATATCTTCATCCGCCTGTGCCAGCTCCCCGATTGTATAAATCCCCAGCCGGTGCAGTTTTGCCGTAGTTGCCTTTCCCACAAAAAACAGCTCCGAGACGGGCAGCGGCCACATCTTTTTTTCTATCTCTTCCGGGAAAAGTGTGTGTACCTTATCCGGCTTTGAAAAATCCCCCGCCATTTTTGACAAGAGAAAATTTGTAGATATTCCGATATTAACTGTAAAGCTAAGTTCTTCTTTTATTTCGTCTTTCAGCCCATAGGCAAAGCTTACCATCTGCCCCTGTCCGTACAGTTTTTCATATCCGTCAAATACAGCCCATGCTTCATCAATACTGTACTGGATTACCTGATCCGTATACTGCTTCAGCTTCTCAATGAATGCCCTTGATGCACTTACATACAGTCCGTAGTCAGGCGGTATCACAACAAGTTGCGGGCACTTTTTTCTTGCCGTTACGATAGCCTCACCTGTCTTAATGTCATATTTTCTTGCCGGCGTACTTTTTGCAAGCACGATTCCATGCCGTTTTTCCTGATCCCCACCTACAATACTCGGAATCAGCCGCAGGTCTGTCTTTTCCCCCAATACAGACACGCGATATGCCGCACTCCATGAAAGGAACGCACTGTTTGCATCTACATGAAATATATAAGCCCCCATTTCATAAAAACTGGAAAATCCGCCATTTCTGGGTTGCCGTATTATATCTCATCTCCAGTGTTTTGCTCATACCATCCTGCTCTATCCTGCACACAAACTGCTTTTCCTTTATCCCGACATAATTTTTCTCACCCCGTGATATGATACCCTCTATCCGGAATTTCCTGATTTCATGCTCTTCTGTCTCCAACCGGAACCACACAGGAGTTATCTTTCCGTCACGGTCTGTAACAGATGCAAGCTGGATTGGTATATTCACCATCTTATCCTGATATATTCCATCATGAACCTGATTTTCCATCCCCTTCACCTCTTTCCATATGCGGTTTTAGTTCTTTCTTTTCCGCAGACAGTTCCGCCGCCTTTCCTTTCATCAGTTCCAGCTTTTCCTTTAAAGACGGGCGTTCTGTTGGCTTTTCCCTATCCTTTGCTGTTTCAGCTTTCTCTTCCTCTACGCTTCTCTCACTGTCCTCTTCCAGTCCGGATATCTCACTATCCTCCTCATCACCGTCCATCATAACCGCCTCATTGTCCTTTTCGTCCATATTTAACAGGGCATTCAATTCTGCCAGACGCTCCAGCTTTTCCGACAGTTCCGCCTCTTTTACAAAAGGCTTATCCACTTCAATTTTGGCATTTTCCAACTGACGCTTTGTATTGTCAAGAAGAGTCTGCATATCGTCAAGCCGCTTCGCCATTCCCTCTAAGGCATTGTTGATTCGCGTGATATTCCCAAGCGGATCCATCCCGATTTCTATCTTACGGCTCTCATGCCCCGTGATATCCATAACAATCTTATCATTGAAATAATCATAAGAAACTTTCAGACTAAAACCGAGATATTCCCCTACTTTCCTGTCCGCCTGAAAAGCCTTGATATGCCCACACATTTCCATAAGCGCAATCGCCGCATCTTTTTTATCCGTATAGAGTTTATCTGCAACCGTCATAGTAAAAGCATCCTTATCCGCAGGTTTTTTACTCTGGTACATTTCCATATCAGACTGCAATCCCCTTATCTGGTTTTCAATATACACTATCTTCTGCGGATATTTCATCGAAATATCATCCTCCAGCCTGTATTTCTGGCTCATGTGGTTCGCTTTCATGAGTTTCAGCTTCGATACCTGAATATCAAGCTCCATTTTCTCCTTAATATAGGGATTTCCTGTCGCAAGCGCCTTGATTTCCGCATAAGTAAGCGCCGCCTCGTCCACATCCTCACAGGAACGTACCGGGGATTTACTCGTCATGATCTGGCTGATAAATTTCTGCTTATTCTCCAAAACCTGCCATGAGTAGCTGTCAAAAGTTCCTTCCGTGATATAGCGGAAAATCTGCACCTTTTCATTTAAGTTGAACTGCCGCAAGATACGCCCCTCACGCTGCTCCATATCCGCCGGACGCCACGGCACATCCAGATGATGCAGCGCAATAAGCCTGTCCTGCACATTCGTACCGGCTCTGGCTCCGGAACTTCTACGATAGGCAAGTTTATTAGTGATAAATTGGGATATTTTTTCATGGATACAGATGATTATTTTTGGGAAGTGACTGATCCTCCCTATCAAATCAAAAGAAATATTTCTGATAGGATTACTCTGATGAAAAATGACATTGCGCAACATGATAAAGTGGTTATTTCTGGCTCACTAGTTGACTGGGGAGACGAACTGATACCTTTATTTACATTAGCCATTCGTGTAGAAACAGATACTGCAATACGGATTGACAGATTGAGAAAAAGAGAGCGGAAACATTTCGGAAATCGGATTGATAAAGATGGAGATATGTACGAAAATCACCAGGAATTTATTGATTGGGCAGCTTCTTATGATACTGGTGATCTGAGTATGAGAAGCAAATTAAAACACGACGAATGGCAAAAACAGTTGCTGTGTCAGATAATTTTATTGGATGGAAGTTTGCCGGTAGAAAAAAACTTTACAATAATACAGCAAAGTCTATAACTTTTTATATATTTAAGTTTGTAAGGAAATTAATAACTTAAAATATGTCAGGAACATGAATATGGAATTTTTGAATAGAAACTATATACTATATGCAGGATTAATACAGAGTATCAACCGCGGTACGGCCGATATACTGGAAGAAAGTAAACAGGGCATATTTTTAAGAGATACAGTCAGTGATGCATTTATGTTGGCAACGGAAAATACCGAAACGGGAAAACACTGGCTAAAAACACATGAAGATTTAAAGTATAGTTTAATGCTTCTGTTTCAAAATGATCTTGCCTATTTTGTAAGCAAAGAATTTTGATGACCTGATATTAGGGATTCAGGCAAAACAGGTACTTTCCATACAGCAACGATCATAGCGCCGATTCCATATGCGGCGCCATGACCGTTGGCGATTGAATTTACTTTCTTCTATGCAGATTTATAACGCTGCTGACAAAATTTTAAATATTTCTTCTGCTGCTGAAGTCATAGAAACATTGACAGATAAACTCTTATCTCTCGAAACAATTTCAACAATATTTTGTTTCATATTTCGGGGGCTGACGATCACTCTGAAGGGTACACCAATAAGGTCCGCATCTGAAAACATTACACCGGCGCTAACCTTGCGGTCATCATAAATGACTTCCACGCCTTTGCTTTGCAGTTCTTCATATAACTTATCAGCATAAGCCTTAATTTCGGCATCATCAGCACGAACAGCGCAGAGGTGCACCTTCCACGGTGCAACCGCCAAAGGCCATATCGGACCGTGATCATCATGATGAGCCTCACAGATTGAAGCAGCAAGTCTGCCAACGCCGATACCGTAACACCCCATAACCGGATACTGTGCTTCTCCATTCGTATCAATATATACCATATTCATAGACTGGGTGTACTTGGTTCCAAGCTGGAAAATATTTCCCACTTCAATACCACGAGATACTGTAATAGAAGGCTTGCCACAACACGGGCAAATGCCGCCTTCTTGTATTTTAGCAAAATCATGGTACTGCGCACCCTCAATGTCACGTTCCATATCCAGTCCGGTGTAGTGATACTCGCAGATATTCGCACCACAGGAAAGATGTGTCATTCCTTCAAGGGAACGGTCATACAGAACAGTAAAATTGCCGTTCAGATTGACAGGTCCGATATATCCTGCATTCAGTCCGCTTTCTTCGGTGATGATTGCCGGATGGATATCATAGCCCAAATAATTTGTGAGTTTGGTTTCATTGACCTCAAGATCACCACGAATAAACAATACAATATAATGATCATCTAAATTACGCTGATAGACAACCGCCTTGCAGGAAGTATTTTCTTCACAATGCAGGAATTTACAAACGTCCTCAATGGTGTGAATGTTCGGAGTGTGTACTAAAACAAGCTCCTCGGCAGCATCTTTTCTTTCGTTATGAATAATACACTCTGCCGCCTCCATATTGGCACGGTAATCACATTCTGCACAAATAGCAATAGAATCTTCACCAATAGGGGTGAGCAGCATAAACTCATGAGAAATATTACCGCCCATCATACCGGAATCGGAAGCAACCGAAATAACCTCTGGCAAACCTACTCTTGCATAGATGCGCTCATAAGCCTTATGACACTTGCCGTAATAATCCTCTAAATCTGCCTGACTGGTATGAAAAGAGTAGGCATCTTTCATTGTAAATTCACGAACGCGGATAAGTCCGGCTCTCGGTCTTGCTTCATCACGGAACTTTGTTTGTATCTGATATATCATAAAAGGATATTTCATGTAGCTTAGCCCGTAATCACGCACAAGATGAACGGCAGCTTCCTCATGCGTCATACCGAGCACAAGCGGACTTCCGCTGCGATCATTGAAGCGAGCCATTTCTTTGCCGATGCTTTCATATCTGCCGGATTCCTGCCAAATAGAGGCAGGCATAACGACGGGAAACTGGACTTCCTGTCCGTCAATAGCGTCCATCTCTTCACGGATGATCTGCTCTATCTTCCGCATAACCCTTTTCAGCGGCGTATAGGATGAAAAAATACCGTTTGCTACATACTTCATATAGCCGCCGCGCACCATCAGAGCGTGACTGTCAATAACACAGTCTGACGGTCTTTCCCGAAAACGCTCTCCAACAAGTTTTTCTAATTTCATAAAGGATNCCTCCGTTTTTTGTTTTTTGAACACAAAAAAGCCCTAAACCGATACTATATCAGTCTAGGGCGAACTATCAACAAGTCCGTGGTACCACCTAAATTCGGATATGCTCCGCACTCTCCGGCACAGGNGAAATTCCGATGCCATATCTCTGTAACGGGAGAACCCGGTGAATCTTACTATTATTTCGGTTCACAGCTCAAAGACGGGTTGGGCATCTTTTCAATAAAGGCTCGCACCGACCGCCTTCTCTCTGAAAATCCGAGATGCTTACTATTTCTTATCATAGCTTTTGTGTTCATTTTTATACGTTGTACCACAAAAGATAATGACTGTCAAGGATTCATACCTCATTTACTTTGTGTTATACTGTTTATNTGATTTNAGAATTGGGTATAATGAGGTTCTTGGTATGAAAGATATAATAGCAAAGTATCGAGGAAATTATATAGCAGAGATGCGTAAAGATGTAGGNCANGCNCCTCTTATNGTAATAANCTGCGGAGNTGAATAGTCATGAATAAACAAGAGAGTATATTATTATTAGACAGTATGTATCCNAATTTCTTTNAAAGAGAGAACGTTCGTAATATTCCNGACGAATGGNTTTGTGATGAGATGATACTATCACTAGATAAATTTGAACCATATAAATATGATAAAAAGTTAGAGGACAATATATCATTTGGATATTACGAGGGAGATATTGATGAACTAAAGAAAATGGTAGAAAGAGTNGTTCAATATTGGGCACAATCCTACAATAAAAAGCAAAGAATATATTGTGGCTATGTAAATGGAAAAATAGCAAGTTTCTGTCTTGTTGAGGATATGGGTGTATATAACATTAATGGACGGGAAGTGAAAATNGGTGGGCCGGGATGTGTAGGAACACTTCCAGAATACCGAAACAAAGGAATAGGACTAACAATGNTTAAACATGTAACTCAGATATTAAAAGAAGAGGGATTTGATTATAGCTATATACATTTTACAGGTGTTGCACCGTGGTATGAAAAACTCGGATACAAAACTTCTATCAAATGGACAAAGAACGGCATTTTGTAGCAAATAAACTTCATGCAAATACGCAGATACGGAAATTAACCTCTGATGACATANAGAAATATATATCAGAAAGATAACTTCAGATTGGTCAACTCCCGTATCTGCAACTTTNATAGAATATATTTCTAAGACTTACCAGTGAATGGATCTGTTCACAGACCCGACATGCTTTTCATTATCATAGCATGNCATGTCGAAATTATAAATAANTTTATATAAAATTTAGTCTTTTCTTGCCTGCTTATCAGATCTTGTTTATAATTATTTTCATACCCAGAAGTTGGAGTAATTAGCAAAAGGAACCATGAACCAATGAAAAAGAGTTTTAATGAAATCTTAACTTCTATACAGGGATCTATCATTGTTTCCTGNCAGGCGCTGCCCGGCGAGCCCTTATACTGCGAAGAAATGTCGCTCATGCCTTTTATGGCAAAAGCTGCACAGATGGCCGGTTGTAAATGNATCCGNACCAGCAGCGTGCGGGATGTGGAAGCGATCAAAANAGNAACAGGACTGCCTGTCATCGGTCTGATCAAACNTACTTACCAGGGATACGATTCCTACATCACCCCTACCATGAAAGAAATCGATGAACTGGCANCTGCAGAATCTGATATTATCGCACTGGACTGNACACTTCGCTCCCGGGGAGACGGCACCACGATCAATGAATTTTTGAATCAGATCCGTGACAAATATCCNGATATTATTNTGATGGCGGATNTCTCTACTTATGANGAGGGCATCAATGCATGGAAATGCGGAGTGAANATGGTAGGCACTACTTTAAGCGGATACACTCCTTACTCCCNAAAAACAGAAGANCCCGATTTCGAACTGGCNGGNCGNCTTGCCGGGGATNTGGAGATTCCCGTTATCGCAGANGGCCGGNTCCATTATCCNGAACAGGNAAAGAAAATGCTTGACCTGGGCGTTCATNCCGTNGTTGTGGGCGGCGCCATTACAAGGCCTTATGAAATTGCACAGCGCTTTTATCAGGCTGTCAGGTAAAAAAGCTTAACTGACCATCAATATAAGATTCCTGTTTCGCTTCTTTAATATGGTCTTCTTCCCGAAAGCCGCCTATCAGAAACGGCGAGTCGGGCTTATGCATATTCATATTCTTAAGTACCGTTCTTTTATCATAATTGGCATAACAGTAGATACAGCCATGAGCACAGGTATTATACACGCCAATATCATTGCCAAGCAGACAACTGCAGATCTCTCTGGCAGGCTTTTTGCTTTTGGGAATAGAAAGACTCAGGTCTATGGCTCTTTCCACTATTTCCTTGGTCATACAGCCCTGTGTATCCACGCCGTATTTTTTTAGTTCTGTGCCTTCACAACAGGAACGTATGGCAATACCGTACTTTTGGCCTATCCTTACAAACTCTTCTCCTATTTTTTCCCGGTCTTTTCTCAGTACTTCTTTTATGCCTGGAAAATTCCGCTTTGTTTTTTCATACAGATCAATAAAGCTGATAACGCAGTTGTCTGTATAGCCTTTCAGATTATCCGCCATTTTCTCAAAACTTCTTATATGGAACTCCAGCGAATATTTTTCCGTAATGAAGATCGGATCATACCGCCAGCTGATCGCTTTCATCCCAACCATATCTGATAGAGTTTTAAATGAATCCATGACCCTGGCTTTATCAGGCACCCCCGGTTCTATTTCCTTTCCATAAGGTGTAATGGTAACAAACCAAAGCTGTCTGAATGCATCAAGTTCTTTTAACCTTTTAAGCATAGGCTCCGGATTCTTGCTGCAAAAGCATATGACATCCACTACATCAGGAGTCAGTCTGTATCTGCTGACCTGTTCCGGGTAATAAGGATTTCTGGTGAGAACATAGCCTTCTTTTATACGATTATAAAACCACTCACTGTAATAAGCAGGAATATCTGTCCTGCTGCCTGTATTAATGATCATTACTGTCCTTCCCTGATAAACGGCGCTTTGATTTCAGCATTTAAAAGTTCCCCATAAGCTTTTACCTTGCGAAAGGTATTTCCCATCATTTCATGCTCTCTGTATGTACGCAGCTTATCCATGTCAAAATCCGCATAGTACAGACCTTCCGACATTTCATCTGCTATGAACATGGTATTGTCAATGCAAACGCCGTCCTCACCCCAGCAAATAGGGGAAAAGGCGCAGGAGCTGCCTGCATTTTCTCCATTTGGATTAGCCATCACTACACCCGTCATATTTTCATAAGCACGAGTAGAAAGGGCCTGCAGCCGGGGCCTCATGGAGCCGCAGTCATTGGGAACCAGTATGATCTCAGCTCCTTTGAGCATCAGAATACGGGCGCTTTCCGGATATTCCCTGTCATAACAGATCATAACTCCGATCTTTATCCCATGAAAATCGCAGACTTTAAATTCATCTCCGCTCTCTAAACAGGCTTCGTCTGCAAAATCACAGGTATGTACCTTGGAATATTTCATAATGATCTGCCCGGTCTTATCAATCACAAATGCCGTATTTTGCGGTTTTTCTTTTCCTTTGGTAAAAGCCGTTGCAACTACTCCTGTCCCTGTTTCTTTCGCTGCAGCGCAGATTTCTTTCAGGCAAAGAGCATTATCATCTATTGCCTGACTGAATTCTACAGGCAGACCATATCCTGTAATAAAACACTCGGGCAAAAGCAGAATATCTGCCCCGTGCCCGGATGCTTCCTTTATTTTTTCAATAATTGTTTCGGTATTCTTTTTGATGTTTCCTGTTTCGGAATGCATTTGCAAAACTGCAATTTTGAAGTTCATGATCTTATATCCTTTCTTCCGTTTTACGCTCTGACCGCCCACCGCAGCTTAGCGGAGCGTGCTCTTGAATTCATTGCACATTCCTGCGCGGAGGGGCGGATCACTTCAGTTGCAATATCACTGTATATCCCTTCTTTTTTCAGTTCTTTAAAAGACTTCTTGACCAGCCTGTCCTCTCCTGAATGAAAGGTCAAAACAGCGATTCTGCCGCCGGGCGCCATTACTGATGGCAGCTTTTGCAAAAAGGCATCCAATACCTCAAATTCACTGTTCACATCAATACGCAAAGCCTGAAAGACTCTGGCACAGGACTTCTTAATCTCATCTTTACGTTCTTTTTCCGGCAGAAAAGAAAGCGCTCCCGCAATCACATCTGTCAGACCGGTAGTGGTTTCAATTCTATTGCCCTTACGGATTTCGGATACAATTGCCCTGGAAATTTCCTTCGCATATGGCTCGTCCGAATTATCAATAAACATGCCCTGAAGTTCTTCCTGTGTGCATTCCTTCAGTCTCTCAGCCGCAGAGATTCCCGAGTGAGGATTCAAGCGCAGATCAAGGGGTCCTTCATTTTTATAAGAAAAACCTCGCTCCGGGTTATCGATCTGCATAGAGGACACTCCCAGATCGGCTAAAAGAAAATCAAAGAGACCATGCTCCCCGGAAACCTTGTCAACATCGGCAAAATTCTGCTGTATCACTGTCAGGATATCCTCTCCATATCCCAGATCATTCAACCTCTTTTTCGTCTTAACAATTTCTATAGGATCTACGTCAAGGGCATAAAGATGTCCCTGACCATTCAGGCATTGCAGCATTTTCTGGCTGTGTCCGCCGTATCCAAGGGTTGCATCCAGTCCCTTTTGACCGGGCTGTATCTGTAAAAAGTCCAGAATTTCTTGCACGCAGATAGAAAGATGCATTCCGGCAGGCGTACTCCCCTTCCTGATGACTTTTTCAATCGTGTCCTGATATTTTTCGGGATTTAGTTCCTTATACTTTTCACTGTACTTTCTTGGATGTGTCCCCTTATAACGCACACGGCGTTTATGCTGCTTTTGATCTTCCATTTCATTTCCCTCTATTTTCCGAATACCTCTGCTGCCTTTTTCATATTTTCCATAACAGAGACCTTAAAAGGACACCTGCTTTCACAGGCGCCGCACTGAACACATTCACCTGCTGTATGTGCAAGTACGGCATAATGCTCCCGCACAGTTTCCGGTAATTCTCCTTGTGCCACTGCAAGATTCAGGAACTTGGTCACATCTGCCACATTGATTCCCTTCGGGCAGGGTGCACAGTGGCCGCAGTACATGCAATGTCCCTGCCAGCTTATTTTAGGGAAAGAGGCAAATGCATCTGCATAATCCTTTTCACTATCCGGTGCGTCTTCATAGGCAATACTGCTTTTTAGCTCTTCCAGTGTTCTTGCCCCTGACATAACGCAGGCTACTGCCGGACGCGTCAACGCATAATGAAGACACTGATATAATGTCAGGGCCTTTCCTGCAGGCGAAAGCTCCTCACTTAGCAGATCTCCGCCGCCAAAAGCCTTCATTACCGTAATTCCCACGCCTTTCCTCTGGCAAGTCTCATAAAGTTCCTGCCGCTTAGGATCCATATTGACCAGAGGTTTTTCATAGCTTTCCTGTGCCCACAAAAGCTCTATATCCTCATTTCCCGGCTGCAGATCATAACAGGGATTGACACTGAACATCAGTACATCAATAAGACCACTGTTTACTGCTGCAAGGGCCGCATCCGGATTGTGGCTGGAAAGTCCGATACTTTTTACGGTTCCTTCCTCTTTCAGCTCAAGGGCATATTTCATTACTTCTCCGTTTTTAACATTTTCCCAGTCAGATAAAGAATCCACATAATGAATCATGCCAATTTCCACATGGTCTGTTTGAAGTCTCGTAAGCTGATCATTAAAGCCTTCCTTTACTTCTGTGATTTCTCTGGTGCGCTTATATTGCTCGTCTTTCCAGATAGTACACAAATGGGCCTGCAGAACAAACTTGTCTCTGCGCCCTGCCAGCGCGTTGCCCAGATTGGTACGCAGATCAGGATTGGGTGCATACAGATCAATGCAGTTCACACCATTCTCCTCCATAATATCCACAAATTCTTTTACAAAGCTGTAATCCTTATCCACAAAACCTTCACAGCCCACACCGATCTCACTGACCATGATTCCCGTATGTCCCAGTTCTCTGTAATTCATGCTGATACCTCCCATAATTTCTTTCTTCACTTCTTTTCTTATTCCATCATACAGGAATTTATATAAAAAAGCTACTCCTGTATCCGGCTGAAAATATGCGCGATAAAAAACATAATATTTCATACGCCTAATATACTGGTGATTTACCTTCCTCTATGTTACAATGAAATGTAACTTTGGGATAAAACTTGTGAAAGGCAATTCTGTATGAAATTACATATAAATCTGATAAAGCATATTTTTTTGACCCTGGCTTTTTCCTGTATCTTTATAGGCTGCAATGTACAGACTGATTCTTCCCTGCCGGATGATGACAAGGACAATAACAGTTACAAGGAATCAGACGATGAAGTAGCTCTAATAATAGGCATGGGGATTCTGTCAGACAGCGGATATAACCAGGCTGCTTACGAAGGAATACAGACCTATGCACTGGCAGCCGATATCTCTTATTCCCATTACGCTCCTGTTGCTGACACACCGGAAGCTTATAAAGAAGCTGTCCTTACTGCCATTGAAGACAATGCCCATCTCATCATCTGTGCCGGCCCCCATTTTGAGCAGGCAGTGGGCGATCTGCAGGCGGTTTACAGTGACAGATATTTTCTTTTACTGGATGGTGTTCCCAGAGACAGTTCCGGTGCTCCTGTCCCTATTGCTTCCAATGTTCACTGTATTACCTATCATGAAGAGGAAGCGGGATATCTTGCCGGATATATGGCTGTCCTGGAGGGCTATGAGAAGCTTGGTTTTATCGGCGGAGAGCAGCTTTCTTCTGTGCAAAGATACGGTTACGGTTATCTTCAGGGGATAAATGATGCCGCAGCCGTACTGGATAAAAGCGGGGATATTTCTGTAGATTACTGGTATGCAGATACCTTTTTCCCCAACCAGAAAACGGAAGATATTTCCCTGGAATGGTATCAGAATGGCACGCAGGTCATTTTCGCCTGCGGCGGCTCTCTCTATCAGTCTATTTTACCCTCTGCTTCCGCCTGCGGCGGCAGACTGATCGGTGCAGATGAAAACCAAAACGGCATCTCGGATCTGTTTCTTACTTCAGCCATCAAGGGTGTAAAATCTTCTGTCATTGTAGCTCTGGATGATTTTTACGCTGCCGGCAACACCTGGCCGGAAGAAGCGGCCGGAAAAGTTATTTCATACGGTGCTGCCCAGAAGTGCATCGAGCTGCCTATTTCTTCCGAAACATGGCGTTTTAAAAATGCCGCTCTGAAGGATTATCTGCAGATCCTTGCCGCTCTGAAAGCCGGGAGCATACAGATTTCAGCTCAAACCGATGTACCGCCGAAAACCGATATTTCCGTTATCTATCACAACGAGTAACAGGAGGACCAGCTTTGCGCACCCGAAATAAAAATTCCGTTTATTTGATATTTACACTATTTTTGCTTCTTACCCTTCCTGTTTACTTTTGTGGCTGCAAAAAAAATTATGCTGCTGTTTCCCAGATTTCTTCCGAGGAAACCACTGTCACAAAAAATGATGAAAATAAACAGTCAGTTGAACAAAGGAAAAGGGTGCTTACGGAAGGTAATGTTGTCCTCTCCAAGAAGCAGCTTACTGCTTATGGTCAGATAACTGACTGTTCCTTACAAAGTGATAAGAAGAATCTGTCACTTACTCTGACCCTTCCGGATATTCCAAAGAGTGATGACTCCCTGATCTATCTTTTTGCATTCGAGCCTTATGAAAGCTATGAAGATTCCGACAGCTTTTTGCGCATCCCAGTTGCAAGTGCAGAAAAATCAACGAATTGTGTATTTAAGTGGGCCTATCGGAGAAACCAGCTCTTTTACCAGTTTGTTCCTGCCCTTCTTCTAAACGGGGAATATGTTCCTCTCTCTGTGAGCAGTTATATCAATAATCCGGAAATGATCGCTGACAACACCACTCCCTATCCGGAAACAAAATCAAAAAAAGGACTGCTGCTGGATCCTGAGATGCTGGAAACACCGTTTTTAACAGATCTGAATGTGCAGTATGCCATTTATAACATTCCGGTTTCTCTCATCATGGGGGAAAGTACCGACAATAATTTCCCGACAATTTATTATGGATTCAAGGGAAAGACCTACAAATTCAACGGTGCCGTTATTAACGGCTATGATTATCTTTTTTCTTATCTTTCAAACAGCGGCATGATCACTACTGCTATTGTATTAAATGACTGGACGGAAGATTACCCGGAAATGATCCATCCCATGTCCGCAAAAAAGAAACGAGGGGCCTATTATTATGCTTTCAACACTGCCGAGGAAGAGGGTTGTCTCCATTTGGAAGCAATTGCTTCTTTCCTGACCGAACGCTATTCCGGCGGCAATCGCGGTCTTGTCTCAAACTGGATCGTCGCTAATGAAATTAACCAACATAAAGTATGGAATTACATGGATACCAATGATATTGATTTTTATGCTGCAGAATTTGAAAAGGCACTGCGTATTTTTTACAATGCCGCTAAAAGCAATTATTCCGAAGCAAAAGTCTATTTCAGTATCGACCATGACTGGAATGACAGCAAGAGCAGCGATAAATTTTTTAATGGGAAAGATCTTATAGAAGCGATCAATCTGGCCGCAGGTCAAAAAGGCAACTATGATTGGGGACTGGCTATCCATCCTTACCCTGATCCTATGACCAAGGTAAACTACTGGACGGAAACTTATGATAAATCCATGGACGCCCCCACGCTTACTCTGATGAATTTAAAGACCGTGACGGATTTTCTTAAGCAGGACGAATATCTTGACAGGAACGGCAATGTCCGTAACATTACAGTTACAGAGCTGGGCTTTTCTTCTTCTTCCGGCGAAAAGCTTCAGGCGGCTGCATTTGCTTATTGCTATCTGATCATTGATGCGAATCCTTACATAGAAGCATTTATCATGAACCGCCAGACAGATGCTCTGGCAGAAATCGAACAGGGGCTTGCATTCGGTATTTATGAATTGGATCACACGCCTAAATATATTTTGGATGTATTCAAATATATTGACACTGACAGATCTGATGAGTATATTGATTTTATGCTGAAGATCCTCAGGGCAGACAGCCTTGAGGAAGCCCTTGCCTGGGCGGAATAGCTAAGGAGCGCTTATATGAAATTCATTTACGAACAGCCTTTACAGGAATATATGCTTAAAAAGGGAAAGAAAACTATTGTAGTTGAAGAAATCACCAGCAACAACTCCGATTTTGAGATCACGGAACTTCATATTCATCTCATAGATGATAAAAAAGCGGAGCATTTCAAAACCCAAAAAGGCTATTATTCCGTTACAACCGAAATGGGGTTCGTACTGCTTCCTCCCTTTAAGCTGAAATATGACGATACTGTTACTTTTGGCCTTAAGTCATTCCTCGGGATCAAGTATATTTCCTGTAAAGGCATCCATAAATAAACTGCGCTAAATTATTTGTATTTTCTTACAATGTCATTCATCTGTGCCCATTTTTCTTCCATTTCTGCTACCAGCTTGAACTGCGTCCTTGCCCTGTCCAGGTTATGGTCTTCCCGCTGGATCTTGAAATAGACATCTCCCTGCAGATAATCTGCAAGAAACCTTATGCCGCACTCGTATGTCATCAGCTTGGCGCCCATGGGCAGCATTTCTATTTCTTTTTGCGTAAGGCTTCCCCCGCTCCCGTCAAGGTATCCCCGGGTAAATGCTTCAAACAAAGACAGATCCAGTTCTACCTTACTTAGATCCTTCTCATCTTCTGCTCCCGTACTGGCGCCGAATCTGATAGAATCACCGAAGTCATAGAGGGAGGAACCCGGCATTACTGTATCCAGATCAATAATACAGAGTGCTTTTTTAGACTCTTTATCAAACAAAATATTATCCAGCTTCGTATCGTTGTGGGTCACTCTAAGCGGCAGCTTTCCTTCTTTAATAAGATCTGTCAATTCCGAAGTTTCCTTTTCCCTTTCCAGCGCAAAGTCAATTTCAGCTTGTACCGCCGCTGCCCGGCCCAACAGATCCGCCTCCACCGCTTTTTGGAAATCCCGAAAACGGGAAGGGGTATTATGGAAATCCGGAATTGTTTCATACAGATCTGCCACAGGATAATCCGCCAGCATTCTCTGAAAATTCCCAAAAGCTGCACCGCAGGCATAAAAATCATCTTTATTTTCCACCTGCTGCAGACAAATACTGTCTTCTATAAAGGAAAAAACTCTGAAGCAGTTTCCGCACCTATCCTGAAAGTAATTTCCGCCTTCGCGGGTCTTTATTACACGAAGCGTTTCCCTGTCAGGATCCCCTCCTTGTCTGATGATCATTTGTCTCAAATATTCCGTTACACTTACCACATTCTTCATGAGCTCGTCCGGTCTTTTAAAAACAACAAGATTCAG
Organism: Lachnospiraceae bacterium; assembly: GCA_014803415.1. GTDB lineage: Bacteria > Bacillota > Clostridia > Lachnospirales > Lachnospiraceae > Suilimivivens. The sequence goes on along the minus strand of JAAVBZ010000008.1, from coordinate 29,515 downwards.
CCTCTGCAAAATATAACGTTTCTTTTCCCCCAAAGGCAGCTCATAAGTAAGCAGGAACGTGTCATTAATATGGCCGTTTCCATAAGGCTCCCAAAAAAGCAGCTTACCTTCTATGGCAAAAGCATCTGCTACTGTATCTACCCTGATACTGTCTTCATACATCCCGCTCATACACTCTCCTCATAATCCACCCAGCGCATTTCCATGGGTTCAAGTTCCAGATGATATTTCAGTTCTCCCTCGATATAAAGATCGGTCTGTCGTTTCATTCTGGAATTATTGATCACTGCAATCTTCTTCTTTTCCTCGAATACAGCAAGCTCTGTGTCTACATGGGAAACATAAAATTTCTTCATTTCATCTTCCCGATGGGCAGCATAATAAATGGCTCGAAGAAGAATACGGCAATTCTGCGGAGAATAAGGAAGTCCGGTAAAATATACGCTTCTTCCTTCTCCATACTCATTTACTACCAGGCGGCTGTATTTCCCATCCATATTCAGGATCTGATAATTTTCCCCCTGCGCATAAATGCGGCTTTTTCCTTCTCCGAAATCAACCTCTTCTTCAATATCCTCCAATATAAAATGATCGCTGTTCATTTCATTATATTTATCTGTACTTAGCGAGAATCCAAGTTCTCTGTCCACTCCCAGTACATCGCTGAGCTGGAAGAACCGGCCCTGATACTGACAGGCGCTTGGTTCGCCCACGCCGATGAATCCGCCGCCGTTATCCACAAACTTACGTATCGCACATACCACTTCTTCATCCATCCAGTTTTGTGCACCGCTCCACGAAGTATAGGCATCTCCTGCATTGATGATGACTCTGATCTCCGGATCTATACCGCTCTTCAATTCATCAAATGTAAAAAACTCCACATCAATGGGCATTCCGCTTAAGCATTCGATCACACCCACATAGGAATAGATCTCCCGATGCCAGATCGCATGATGCACCTGATTGGCCATCCATCTTCTTAAATTGCCCCAGCAGTTCAATATTCCAACTTTGAAGGGCGCTGTATAGGCCCTGGTCCCCTGCATATTTTCATGTATCTGCCGAAACTCGCCTACTACCTTTTGTACCTGTTCTATAAACCCCGGCCATTCCAACGCCAGTTTCAAGTAACCGCCATACCCTATCCTGTCAAGAGGAGAGCGCAAAATGGCGCGCCTTGCTTTCAGCCAGTTGTCCTGTGCCTCTCCTATGGGATCGCCTCCTTCTGTAAACACATCCGGAAAGAAGTAAGGCAAGAGCCTGCCTTCTGTATAGTTAACTCCCTTGATATCCGAGATCATGCGCATAGTCACGCCATCGCCTACAGAACCCACTACCGCATCCAGGCCGATATCTGCGAAATATTTGCCGAAGGGCTCCGTACCGATCCAGTGATCTCCAAGGAACATCATGGCTTCCTTGCCATAACTGTGTACAATATCTACCAGTTCCTTTGCCAGCTTACTTACTTCTATCTGCTGAAATTCAATAAAATCCTTAAATTCCTTTGATGGAACCCGAAAAATAGAATTGTGATACCCCTGATCCACGATAAATTCCGGCCTGAAAGCATAACCCGCCCATTTTTCAAACTGTTCCAGTATATAGGGACTGACACTGGCGCTGTAGCCGAACCATTCCACATATTTCTCTCTTTTCCGGTCATCAAAGGTCAGCGTAAACTGATGGAAAAACGTAGTGAAGCGCACTACATCCACTTGGGGATTCTCTTCACACCATTTTTTAAGCTTCTCCTTCACATACTTCTGTGTCTTCGGCTGCCTTACATCAAAAGTCAGCTGATGAGGGGCCTCCTTCCAGTCATTTGTAATAAAATTATACATATGAACAGGGTCCCATATTAAAAAGGCCAGAAAACTCACGGTATACTGATGATACGGTATGGTCTGGATCACCACTTCTCCTGTGCTTTCCTCATATTCCCAATTTTCTGCCGAAACCACATCTCCCGTGGTCCTGTCCATTACTTCCCACCAGCGCTTAGGATCATCAATCGTATTGACTTTCAGCTGCTCTGTATGGAAGCCTTTCATAAGCTCTATTCTAAGGCTGCTTCCTTTTGCCGTAACACGGTCGCTGATCAGATATTCCTGCTGGACCTCTTCAGGATTTGTCATGGCCCATTCATTGTCTTTCCTGGTAGTATAGTAAGTGGCGTATATTTTAGCATCCTGTGTCAGCAGTTCCTCAGGCATATTCGTTCCGTCACAATCCCTCAGTGCATCTGCCCCAAGCAGCTTTGATAGACGTATCGTTTCATCCACCATATCCACATCTGTGGGCAATGTCAGCCTCCCTGTTTTTTCCAAATCCATTCTGCTATTACCTCCCAAATCTGCTATTGGCCGCTACTGAAACTTTTTGTTGTAAAGATAAAGAAGCGCCAATATTCCTGTTAGTCCTGCCAACATGATCAAAAGTCCCCGGGGCCCCACATTACGCTGTCCCACAGTAATAAGTACCATGCTCACAATGAAGACTGCCAGATATAATAATCGAATCACCCATTTCATATCTTACCCCTCCTAACCTTTCAATCCGCCAAGGCTCATTCCCTGTGTCAGCTTTTTCTGTAACAGGATATATAAAATCAACGTAGGAAGCATAACGATCACGAGTCCTGCATAAAGCTGACCGTAATTAGCTGCCGCTTTCTGCGCCTGCATCAACTGCATCAGCCCCACAGGCAATGTTTTTTCATCCTTGGTAAGCAGAGTCATGGAAATAATATATTCATTCCAGAATGATAAAAAGTTAAACAAGATAACTGTTATGATACTGGGCGTAGCCATCGGCATCATGATCTGGACCATTGTTCTGAAGTATCCGCTTCCATCCATAAACGCAGCTTCTTCATAATCCTTCGGTATACTTACGAAAAAGCCGGACAGAAGATAAATCGTAAAAGGCAGCGCTGTAGCCGCATATACAAGCGCCACAACAAATAAATTATTCAGGAAAAATCCGCTGCCGCCCAGGTTTTTCAAGAATTTATCTGCATCCACAAACATCAGGAATATAGGAACTACAATGTAATTCACATTGATGAACAATCCGCCCATGAACATGATATTGATCAGTTTACTTCCCCGGAAATGGTATCTGGCAAGCACATAAGCTGCAGGCAAAGCTACTAACAGCAGCATAATAAGCGCCAATGCCGTTACCATAATGGAATTTAAAAAGTAATCTCCCATCCTCGCCTTTTCAAAAGCATCAATAAAGTTCTGGAAATAAACTCCCTTGGGCATAGTCCATGGATTGCCGTAGAATTCTGAATTTTCCTTGATGGATGCCAAAAATACCCAGCCTACCGGCACTATGATGCTGACGGCCAATATCAGAAGCGCAGCATAAATAAAAAATCTATACAATATATTAAGGCTCAGTCCTTTTTCTCTTTTCATATGCTCCCCTCCTTAAAACTCCACTGGCTCTCTTTTGGTAACAAGATTAACGATTGCCGATAAGCCAAAGGAGAACAAAAATACTACAACGCCTATTGCCATACCGTATCCATAAGAAGAATTCGTATAAGCCTGCTTATACATATAGCTAAGGAACACTTCCGTAGCTCCATCCGGCCCTCCGCTTGTCAATGCCTTTACAAACAGAAAGCTCAAATTAATGGAACTGATCACGAAAAATGTCAAAGTCGTTCTTACATTGGTCCAGATCAGAGGCAGCGTAATGGAAAAGAACTGCTCTATCCTCCCTGCTCCCTCCAATTTTGCGGATTCATAGAGACTTTCGGAAACGCTGGCCATACTTGCCATATACATGACCATATAATAGCCGATGGCCTGCCATATCATAGCGATCACCAGACTGTAAATAACGATCTTCTGATCGCCCAGCCATAGGATCGGCGTCTCATCGCCCCTTCTGAAAATACCGATAATGCTGTTTAAAAGACCGTTGGTCGGATCGTAAATAGCCGAAAATATAGCCGAAATAACTACCACCGACAATATATTGGGAATATAAAATACGATTCGGAAGAAATTCTGTCCCTTCACATTTTCTCTTGAAAGAATTGCTGCAAAGATCAGTGAAAGCGCCATAGTCACGATCGTTACACACACAATCAGAAGTATGGTATTCTGAAAAGACCGGAAGAAATTTTCATCCCCTGCCAATATCTTGAAATTGTTCAGTCCTACAAATTCCTTGGTATTAGAATACCCTCCCCACTTATAAAGAGACATTTTGAATACATTAAGGGTGGGAATCAGCATAAAAATAATGAATAAAATAACTGCCGGTGCCACGCATACTCCGATAAAAACACTTCTTGCTTTACTTTTTTTCACGGCTATACCTCCGTTCCCTTTAAAAAAAGGGTGTTTCAAAAGCTGCAAGCCCCGAAACACCCCTGCACTATTCTAATCTAAACTATTATTCCATTGCTGCACGCAGTTTATCACTTACTTCTTCCACTGCTGCCTGCCACTGCTCTACTGTCTTGTCACCGCTTACGATACTGTTGACTGTTCCAAACAGTGTATCTGCCATGTTCACTCCTTCTACCGGAGCTGTAGCTGCAAAGCCGCCCATTACTGCGCTTGCACCGTTATCATAGATACTATAGAACAGCTTGTTGTCACCTTCCAGATAATCACTGACACCGGTAATAGGCTGGATTGCTGCTGATTTAGCAAAAATCTTTGCTGCTTCATCACTGTACATATACGCTACAAATTCCTTTGCCATATCCTGATTCTGTGCCTGTGCCGGGATCCACATCTGTTCAAACCAGCAGAAGGAACAGCCTGCTCCGCCTGCATTCACTGCAGGAATGGCCATGAATCCCCATTCAAATCCGTCAGCTCTCGGCGCATCTGCCATTTCTCCGGGCAGCCATGTACCGTTAGGACAGAAGATTGCTTTGTTATCCAGAATTAACTGCTGATTTTTGGTAAAGTTATCATTGTTTGCATTGGCAACTGTGGTGCCTTCTGTATAATCTGCCAGCTTACCGATCAGATCAAATACCTTGGTTGCATTATCGCTTTCCCAAACACCGTCTTCATAAGTCATGCAGCTGTTAAAGAAATCTGATCCGCCTGCGGAAGATAGTACTGCATAAGTAAAAGCATCGAAATATCCTGTAGTCGGATAGGTGAATAATGCAATACCTTCTGCTGCCGCCTTATCACCAAGCTCCCACATTTCGTCCCATGTTGTGGGCACATCCCAACCTTTTTCCGTAAAAAGTCCTGCATTGTAGAACAGACCGCAGGGACTGTAGAACATAGGTGCGTAATATGTAACGCCGTCTCCGTAAGGATTGGTTGCAAGTGTATCCAGGAAACCGGGTACGATCTTATCCTTAACCTTTACATCTTCGCCGGGAACTGTCATTTCCATCACATCTGTCAGGGGAAGCAAAGCCTTTTCCTTAGTCAGTGTTTCTGTAAGAGCTGCTTCACGACCAGTTGCAAGATGAACTACATCCGGATAATCTCCAGCCTTCATGGCGGGACTGATCACATCTTCCAGCTTCTTATCAATAGTAAGCTCTACTGTAACTCCGGGATGAGATGCTTCAAAAGCTGCTACCACTTCCGACCACATCTCTGCTCCATAACCGCCTTCAAAAGCCGCTACTCGCAGTACCTGTTCCTCTACCGGTGCTGCTTCCTCAGAAGCATTCTCTGCTGCCGGCGCCTCTTCAGCTGCCGGTGCTGCTTCTTCAGCAGAAGAATCTGCTGACGATGCCTGCTCTGTATTGCCTGATCCGCCGCATCCGGCCAGTAATGACATTGTCATAGCCATGACTGCCAAAACCGCAATAACTTTTTTCATTTTCATAATGATTTTCCTCCTTTAAATGCTGCCACTAATTTCAGACATTTTCTATTTCTTAGTGTACTTTTACTATATAAAAAAATACTTTCTGTTATCAATCTCATTGTTGCTAGGTATTTTATATATCTTGCTTTTGTTTAATTTTACTTAAAAAATAATTTTTATGTTTATGCTTTGTATATATTTTACATATATCTGCCGATAATTTTGTAATTTTTCAGATATTTATGATATTTAGTTCAATCATATTCTATTAGCATATATATATCTATGTTAATTTTATCTATTTTATTCCTTTCTTCATTTTTTATATTTTTTGCTATATTTTTTATATTATGGACAAAATTTCTAAATCCTGTTATAGTAAAATAAACTATTAAAATACCAATTCGGAAAAGAGGAAAAATGGGAAGCACACGGCATTGTATTGAAAATAACAAAGTATCATCTTTTGAACACTCTAAACTTCTGTATGTTTCTACCTCCAAATATGAAGGTGACTGGCAGAGTATTCCGCACTCCCACCCATTCAGCGAACTGTTCTACGTGGTCAGGGGGAACGGTTCTTTTGTAGCAGAAGGGCAGGAATTCTCTGTATGTCAGAACGATATGGTCATTATTAATCCTCATGTGGAACATACGGAAAAGTCTAAAGACACTTCTCCCCTTGAATACATCGTTCTGGGTATTGAAGGTCTTGCTTTTTCCTTTGAAAATATTGCTTCTGTGCCACATGCCATTTCCGTCCAGACAGCCTCTGGAACAGTGCACAAGTATAATGTACAGAATACCAATGTGTATGCATATTTGAATATTATGTTGGGAGAAATTACTGCCAAAGAAGAAAATTATGAAGTAGTATGTCAGAATCTTCTGGAAGTGCTTTTGATCTGTATGATGCGCAGCGGCAGCCTGTCCATTATCCAGAGCCGGAGTACCATGCTGAACCGGGAATGCACACAGATCAAAAATTATCTGGACTCCAATTATTCGGAAGATATCACTTTAGATACCCTTGCTTCCTTTACCCATATGAATAAATATTATATGGTGCATGCTTTCACCAGGCATACAGGACTTTCGCCCATTAATTACCTGCTCCGGAAAAGAATACAGGAAGGAAAGTCCCTTTTGGAATCAACGTCCCATTCCATTGCGCAGATTTCCTCTACGCTGGGATTCTCCTCCCAGTCCTATTTCTCACAAGCTTTTAAAAAAGCTACAGGAATGACGCCCATTCAGTACCGGAACGAGCACCGGAAAAATTCTTAACAATTATCACTTTTTTGAAATTTATGGTAAAATAGTTCTGAATTAATGGGGGTCAGATTGAAATATGGCAGAAGTTGCAGAACAAAAAAAATCCTTCCGAGGTTTTTCCGGGAATCAGCTTAAAATATTTGCAATCGTAGCGATGACTATGGATCATTTGGCCTGGACACTTTGGCCAGGCTACGATAATAAGTCATGGTGGCTGATCATAATACATTTTGGGGGAAGATTAGCCGCGCCTACCATGTGGTTTATGATTTCTGAGGGTTATCAATATACAAAGAATTTTAAAAAGTATTTACTGAGATTGTTCACATTTGCTGTGATCTCACATTTTGCATACAATTTTTGCTTTGGTATCTCTTTTCTTCCATTTAAAAACTCTGTTTTGAATCAAACAAGTGTTATTTGGGCGCTTTTCTGTGCGGCATTGGCACTCTATGTTGATGACGACGAAAAAAGAAAGTTTCCTCTTGAAAACTGGCAGAAAGCAATGCTCATATTGCTTTTATGTTTAATTGCTTTCCCCTCAGACTGGTCTTGCTTTCCGGTGTTGTGCACATTACATATTCACAAAAATCAAGGCAATTTAAAAAAGCAGGTATTGGGGATAATGGCTTTTATTTCCATGTATGTCATTGTGTGGTGCATTACGATAGATGTTGTATACGGCTTGCTCCAATATGGAATTATCATTGTGTGGCCGTTCATGTACTTTTACAACGGAACCAGAGGAAAATGGAAAGGAATGAAATGGTTTTTCTATCTGTTTTATGTAGGACATCTGGCTGTGTTCGGAATCATCCGATTACTTTTATATGGAAATATCAGCACGATTATCGGATAAGATATTTGTTTCAAAGAGCATATTAGCATACGAAATCGGTATTAAGGGGGAAAACATGGTACTAAAAACAACAAGATTGAATATACGATACATTGAATCAGATGATTGGAAAAACCTGATTGAAATATGGAAAGATTTTAATCAATCTGAGTTCTCAAAATATGATGTTCCGCATTTATTAGATGAAGCTCAAGTACAGGAAAAAGCAAAATGTTGGGCAAAGGCATCGCCCCATCAGGAGCATATGTTTTTTGCTGTGTGCATTCAAAAAGAGATGATCGGGTACATTGACTTTCATAAGAACGATTGCGGTTATGAATGCGGATATTGTTTTCACAGTAAATCTCATGGCATGGGCTATGCAAAAGAAAGTATGCGAATGTTGATGGAATGGTTATCAAGAGATGGCAGTAAACAATTTGTGGCGGGAACAGCTTTGGACAATCTACCGTCAGTCAGACTGTTGACTTCCCTCGGATTTAAAAAAATAAGGGAAGAAAAAGTGTCTTTCTATAAAGACGAAAACGACAAAGATATTTATTTTGACGGCGGCATTTTCATGATTAATATGGGTTAATATTTTGAATACGATCCAAGATTTTACTTTTATTCAGACAAGGAGGAGGACATTACATTGATCATAAAAGATGATAGAGGGAATGAACTATTAGAAATCATTCATGTTGAAGAAGAAAAAGCAGATACAGATTATGAGCCTATAAATCACTGCCTTGCAGTTGTAAAAGTTGGCTCTGATTATTTACTTGGTTGGAATAAATATAGACAGGATTGGGAAATCTTCGGCGGATGCAGGGAGAAAAATGAAACATTAACAGAATGTATAGGCCGCGAATGTAATGAAGAACTGGGATTAAAAAATGTGGATTTTTCATATATTGGATTGATGCACTATCATATGGCACCTGGCTACTTTAATCCGGAATGGCATTATGAATATGGCGGATTATATGGAATCAGTCTGCCTATTGAATATATGGAGATTATAAACAAGTACAGAACAGATAAAGAAGAAGTCGAAAAACTAGCATTTTACAGTGATTTGAAGGGGAAAGAAAAAATTGCGCCGATTGATGAAAAATTGCTTGAATATTGGAAAAACTAAATTTTTTATCCTTGCACTATGTGTTGCAGCAGTTCTGATGATCGTTGGGGACTGGGTACTGTCTGTAACGATATACAATAAAAATATCAACAGGCGTTTTGAGAGTTATGAGCCGTTAATGCTATATGTTGATGATTTTGACGATTTGCAGCGCACACAATATGTGTTTACTTCAAATAAGGGACAGAAGCTGACGGGATATATGTACAGTTCGGGAGAAGATCAGCACGGCATAATCATAATGGCACACGGTTTTGGCGGAGGCGGACATAATTCTTATATGGATTGTGCAGATTTCTTTGCTCACAATGGCTACTACGTTTTCGCTTATGATGCTACAGGAAATGATGAAAGCGAGGGGGATGGTGTCGGAGGAATTCCGCAGGGAGTTGTTGACCTTGACTGCGCAATATCATTTGTGGAAGAAAATGGGAATTTCCCTGACTTGCCAATAGTCTTATTTGGACATAGCTGGGGCGGTTACAGCGTTTGCAGCGTACTTACTTATCACCCGGAAGTAAAAGCTGTTATAGCGTGTTCAGGTTTCAACAGTTCGTCAGATATGTTTGAAGCGCAAGGGAAAAAGCAGGCAGGAGATGGTATATATTTGATGATGCCGTTTATAAAACTGCATGAGCGGATAAAATATGGTGACTATGCTTCGAATACTGCGATGAATGGTTTTGAGGAGTCTGAGGCGGCTGTTTTGATAGTACACAGCGCTGATGACCATACCGTCCCGATCGAATATGGTTTTGACATTTACTATGAAAAATATAAGGACAATCCTCGTTTTCGCTTTATTCGTTTTGAAGATAAGGGGCATAACTATGTTTATAATGATATGACCTATATCAATGCATTTAATGCAGAATTTGACAAATGGATCGATACGCTTGCTTATGATTATAACGCCAAAGAAAACCGGCAGCGATTTTCTGAGGATAAAGCTGAATACATTCATAACAATCTTGACAGAAAAAAATGGTGTAACGGGTTAAATTTAGAGTTGTTTGAGAGCTTTGTAAGTTTTTATGATGAACATTTAAAATGACAACTTCTGATATTTGATCAGAAAATTTACGGAAGGTATACCAATATGGAATTAATAAAATGGGACATATCCAAAAAAAATGAAATAAAAAGCTTTTTTAAAGAGGTATTTACAAAAGAACCTTGGAATGATGACTGGAGTAATGAGGAACAACTTGAAAACTATATTGTTGATTTAATTGGAAATAAAAATTCATTAACACTAGTATATTTTGATGATGATAAGTTAGTAGCGCTTGCAATGGGACATGTAAAACATTGGTATGCTGCAACAGAATATTATATTGATGAATTATGTGTTAAAACCCAACTGCAGGGACAAGGTATAGGCGGAAAGTTTATCAATGCCATTGAAGAGTATCTTATCAGACATGATATTAGAGCTATATTCTTATTAACTGAAAAAGATGTGCCGGCATATGACTTTTATAAGAAGCATGGTTTTGAGGAACATGAAAACAATGTAGCATTTGCTAAATGGTTAGACAAAGGAAGCAGCAATTGCGTGTAAAGAATACTAATGAATTGATACGTAAATCGAAGCTTGAAAGGCGCATACCTATGTATAAATGCAGATTAACATATGACGAATGGAAATGTATAACTTCAAAAAATCAAATCGGAAAACAGGTGGATATGCCGCAAATAAAGGGGTATATCGGACTATTGACTATAAATACCGTTTTGGAAAAGCAAATATGGAAGTACAACAATATAGATGTGGTTGTATGTGATAACGGCTATCATTGGTTAACGATCATGCCGTGTGATGAGTTTTACTGTATTACAGTAATGATGGACAATCGCTATGAAATAAAAGTTTGTTATATAGATATGATTGATACACAAGGATACGATGATGATAATGTCCCATATTTTTATGATCTATATTTGGATTTGGTAGTTTATCCAAATGGAGATATTATTATAGATGATATGGATGAGTTAAAGGAAGCATTAGCAACAGGTGAAATTACTGAATTACAATATAATCGGGCAATCACAACTTCTCAGAAGTTACAATATGGATTGTTATCAGATATTGAAAAATTTAAGGATTATATTAAGGAAATGCTTAATATTTTAGAAAGTTAATAGTCTCCTGTTGGCAAAGAACTCGATAGTCCAGAATTTGCAGAGAATGGAGAAAATTCATATGGTTATTAAAAAGATGGAAAGCGAAGACGAAATCAATGGCAAAGGGTATGTTCATTATAAGTCCTGGCATGAAACCTACACAGGCATGATCGACGCAGGATACATGGAACAGCAAACGCTTGAAAAATGTACTGTGACAGCACACAAATGGCCTGACAATATCATCGTGGCAAAAGATGGAGAGAAAGTCGTTGGATTTGCAGGGTACGGCGCTTATCGTGATGATACACTTCCTGCACACGGCGAGGTCTATGCGATTTATGTTCTTGCGGAATATCAGGGCAGAAGAATCGGCTATGAGTTGATGAATACGGCGCTCGAAAAACTTTCTGCTTATAAGAAGATTGCTGTCTGGGTGTTAAAAGGAAACAACAACGCAATTCGCTTCTACGAAAGATATGGCTTTCGCTTTGACGGAACAGAAGCGGAGATCATGCTCGGCTCGCCCAATACGGAGTTGAGAATGATTTATGAAAGGGACTAAATCAATTTCAAGTTTATAAAAGATCAGAGAGGTGATTCAAATGTTCGAAATCCGAATAATCGATGAAATACATAAACAAGATATCAACATTCCTAATGAACCATTTTCATTATTTGGAAGAATGATACCGTCATATATCAATGAACAATGGACGTATCGTATCGTCCGTTTCAGGGAATCGGAAATCAGTGAAATGTGTTTTCCCGATGAAAATTATGATTATGATAAGCTCTCAAAAAGCAGTATCTTTGTCGGTGCATATGAGGGCAATAAATGTATCGGTCTTGCTATCCTGCAGCATGCTATGCTGAAATATATGTATCTGTATGATTTAAAAGTCAATCTGAACTACAGAGGTCTGCAGATTGGAAAAATGCTGATAAAAAGATCAAAGGAAATTGCCGTAAAGCAAGGGTATAAAGGAATATATACACAGGGACAGGATAATAATCTTGGCGCATGTTTGTTTTATTTAAAAAACGGCTTTGTTATCGGCGGACTGGATACCCATATATATACAGGAACCTCGCAGGAAGGGAAAAGTGATATTCTATTTTACCTTGATGTCAGCAGATTTTCAGATTAAGCTTAACCGTTCTATAAAATACATAGGATCATAACAGCAGGAAACCTGCCAAAAGATTTCCTGCTGTTATGCTCTTCAGGGATTGCAATTATTTAGTAGTTTTATTTACTCTTTTCCATAAAAGGATTCAATCGCCCGTGCAAAAAAATCAGAAGCCCCGTTCCCATATTTTTCATCTATCTTCGGCTTAATTTTTTCATTATGATAATATTGTGCCTGCGCCAGCATGAGGCCTTTTTCCTCTTCTATCTGCGAAAACTGTTTCATAACAAAGCCGAATTCTCCGACAATCTCTTTTACTTCAAAAGAATCCACGGCACAATCCCGTTTGTCAATCAGTTTTTGTAAAATTACTTCTATCCGTTTGTTATAGCTTTCTGCAACCTCTTTGCTTACCGGATTCTGAACGGCAGATAGATATTTGTCTTTCCCGCCATACCATTCAACTACCTTTGCATAGCCTTTCTGCATTTTTTCAGAAGATACAACTTCCATATAGTGCTCTTTCCATTGTTCGATACTTCCAAATTCTTTAACAGCAATATCCCTGATGTTCTCCGGCATGTGCTCAAGCATGGTCTGAAACATTTCTTCAATCTCCGTTTTACTGAAAACTGTAAAATCCATTTTATTTTCTCCTTTCAGAATGTCATCAATGCTGGCGATCAGACGTTCCATACGTTCTTTCTTTTCTGTCAGCATTTTCCTTTGCATTTGCAAAATCTGGGTTCTTTCAAGAACCGGATTGGCCATGATCGCTTTGATTTCTTTCAAGGGAATATCAAACTCGCGGAAAAACAACACCTGCTGCAGTGTTTCCAGTGCTTCATCGTCATAAAGCCGGTATCCCGCTTCACTTTTATCAGTTGGAATCAATAATCCGATCTCATCATAATAGTGGAGCGTGCGCACGCTGATACCTGTTAAATTTGATACTTCTTTTACTGTCCTCATAGTTATCGGCCTCCTGTTCTTGATATATCCACTTTAACCCATAACGTTCCGTGAGGGTCAACAGATAATTTAATAATTTGTCAAATAAATATAAGCATCTTCCAATGTTGCATTAGCCGGCTTACAGTTCATATCCGGTTTCTCTTTACTCAAGATCCGCATCTGTATTCCATTTTCCACATACTGCTTCGCAGAGATCAGATACTTATTCTCCACTTCCCTCGCCTGTACAGGATCAGTTGTTACAAAATCCCACACGATCCCTTTTGCATACTCCAAAAGCTCTGACACACTCCCCGCATATAAGAAGCGTCCTCTTTTCATAACAGCAAGCTGATTGCAGGTAGCTGCCAGATCTTCCAGTACATGGGTAGAAAATAACACGGTACGTTCTTTAGAAAAATCAACCAGCAGATTTCTGATACGGATGCGCTCTTCCGGGTCCAATCCTGTCGTAGGTTCGTCAACAATTAAAAATTCCGGCTCATTTAAAAGTGCCTGAATGAGTCCGACCCTTCGCTTCATGCCTCCGGATAATTGTTTTATTTTCTTTTTACGATGCTCTGTCAGGCTTGTTTTCTCAAGATAATATCTAATGCGTTCTTTGTATATCTGTTTGGGAATACCTGATAAATCCCCCAGATATTCCAGACATTCCTGTACCGTCAAATTTGGATACAAGTCAATTTCCTGCGGCAGATATCCTATTTTTCTCTGTATTTTATCATAATTCCCCTCACTGTAAAGCATTCCGTCAAGGGTTACTGATCCGTCTGTAGGTGACAGTACTGTAGTCAACACCCTCATCAACGTTGTCTTTCCTGCCCCGTTTTCCCCCAACAGCCCAAAGATTCCCTTTGGAATCTCCAAACTGGCATGATCGATCGCTGTTACTTTATTCTTAAATGTTACTGTTAAATCCTCAATCGTAATTCCCATAGTTTCAACCTCTTTTCTTAATTATCTCAGGCAATGCTGCCGCCATTATCATTCCAAAACATATACAACCAATTTTTCCGCATATCCATCCAAAATCCCCGCTGTTTTCCACATCTCTGAAGGTATAAGAAAATAAGTTCCATACTCCTAAATATCTGTCCCCTAAACTGGAATTTGTGATCAGCCACAATAGCAGGCAGCCTCCCATCCCCATCCACATATTTCGGAATAAACAGGAAAGCAGATTCGATAGCATCCCCCAGAAGATAAGTGTTACAGCAATAGCGGCAAAATAGATAAAAAATGAGGATATCTCGTTTGCTGCTATATTTTCACCACTGTAAAATATTCTTGGATCTTGAAACAGAAAAAACAACCCATATCCGATGACTGCAACAGCTAACAGGAATATTTCCTGAATCACGATCCTCCTGTATATACAATTCATTCTCTTTTTCATAGGGCAAAGCCGCCAAATCTCTGACCGTTTACTGATAATCTCCTGTGTATAGGTATCTGCACAAAACGAGGCAGCAAGTATGGCCATTGGTGTTTCCAGGGCAATCCCTATTTCAAATGAGTAAGTCACCCCTCTGACAAGGCTTAACATTACAACAAAAAATATTGCATAAGCTTGTTTATAAACCGGGAGTGATATCTTTATTTCATGCTTCAATAAACCCGCCTCCTTTTCCATATCTGCATAGAGATAAAAAGAATGCCCGCGGAAGCCAAAATCAGGAAACTCTGGTTAAGCAATACCATTGGAGGAGCAGCAGTATCAAAAAATGTCCCCGGAAACCGTACCATGATCGCTAACGGTCTGCCATAGTATCCATATATCCCTTGGGCATTCCTGCTTCCCATATTCGAATACACCATATAGAGAAACAAAAGCGGTACTGCGGGCAGCGGGCTTTTAAATAACAGAGAGATCAAACTATAAACGCTTATGATTATCAGCATATTGGGCAAAATATAAAAACAGGTTGCCAATATAAAGTCTGTCAGCCTTACTTCAAACCCACTGCTTTTCGTTAATATGGAACATAAAACCCAAAATATCAGATTTAAGACTGCGAGTATTATCAGACATACCGCAAAGCCGCCTCCCACTTTGCCCAGTAAATAGTTTCCTGCACTGACGGGCTTTGTGTGAAGGAGCTCATAGATATTCTTCCTTGTATCCTGCATAAACAAAGCAGCTAATAAAACGGTTGCAAAAAATCCCATAAACAGTCCTGCAAAATCGACAAATTTTCTCGAAAAGTAATATGAAAATGTTTTGCTTTCTAATCTTTCTGCAATAAAAGAATTGATTTCTTCAGGCGTCCCTTTGTGATAAGCGGTATCCACATAAACAGCATACGCACTATAGAAGTTATATTTTTCCAGATACTTGCAGGCTGCCATAATATCCATTTCATGCATTTCATCGATAAGAGACTGCGCCTGCGCATGATTCATCTGAAATACAGAAATCAAGGTTTCCTGTATCTGTTCTTCCCAAACTTCCCGCCTTAGCTCCTCTTTAGTTGGTACATATCCCTCAAAAACATCCCCATCGCGAAAAATTTCCGGATAATCATTCACAATGTTTTCCCCTTCTGCCAGATAATGAATATCCAGATAAGGCCTTACATTTAAAAATACCATCAGAACAACAACTGCAATGCCGATCCAGAACAAAGGCCTTTTTATATAATTTTTTACCTCTCTTTTTAAAATCAGATACATCCTTTCACCTCTCCTTTTTCTTAATGGTTTCATTTTAAAAAAGGAATCACAACAAAAAGACAACAAGAAAATCGCTTCGCGATTATCTTGGGAAGCACCTTCGGTTCTTCCGCTCTTTGAAGGAATTTCCTATATAATAAAAAACGCCGGATTACTTACATAATCCGACGGAATATTGCTGTCACTACAGCGCCTCCTCGTTCATCATTTTCCAAAACTAATCTTCCTCCATGTTTTTCACAGTACATCCTGCTGATATACATACCGATTCCTGCATGTTTCAGACTGTCTTTTACATCCTGCCTGTAAAATGCTTCCACGATTTTTTCTGCGTCTTCTTTAAAACCCTCCCCATCATCTCTGACACAAATGCTTAAATCAGAATATCCTACCTTTACCATAATTTCAACTTGATGCTTTCCATAACGCAAGGCATTTGACAATAGATTTTCCGTTACCTCCAAAATGATCGCTTTATCTCCACAAAATATTTCATTTGACGCCGGCACCTGTAAAATGCATTGTTTTCCGTACTCTTTATCCAAAATGGCAAGTTCCGCACGGATATCCGACTCTAATTGTCCTGCAGAAATCTCCCCCGCTATCGGCTTACGATTTTCCAAACTGCTCATTTTTCGCATTGTTTCTACAAAAAAATCCATCCGATCGATCTGATGTCTGCTTTCCGACAGCATTTCCATCGCCTGCTCCATATCGATATCCTCACCCGTCAGATACTCCATCAACATTTCCTGATATCCTTTCAAAACAGATAACGGAGAACGTAAATCGTGGGCAATCGCCGCTCGCAGCATCTTTTCCTCCTCAATGTTTTTCCACAATATCCGGTTGTTCTCGGCAAGCTGCTTCCGCATTCGCTCAAACTCCATACAAAGTACGCCCATTTCGTCCTTATTTTCATAGGTGATGTTAAAATCCAAATGATTCCCGGCAATCCTTTTTGAGGCTAAAGCCAACTCCTCAATCGGCTTTTGCAGCTTATTCCGGTAAAAAAGAAAAACTGCCGCACAGCTTCCCGCCACAGACAGGATCAATATGGTATAAGTCTGTAAAAAATCACAAAGCTCTGATACGAAATGGTCTGACGGTGTCATCTCATAGACACCTGGTCTTGGAATATCTGTTACATGATCAGGTCCTTCACTTTCTACTGCTTTAAAATATGCTTCCTCATCTACATAATTCCACCAGATAAGCATCTGCGTTCGAGCGGCAATCCTGACAACGACAGCTGAGAGGAGAAAACTGCAAAATAAAGCAACTGCCATATATAAGAGAATTGTTTTTCTCACAGAAAGATTTCTTATTTTACCCATCGGTATCCCATCCCCCATACAGTTTCAATATATGTCGTTTTTGTATATTTTTGAAATTTATTTCTGATCCTGCGGATCAACTCCGTGATCACTCTGCTGTCACCTTCTGCATCAAATCCACAGACCTTCTCATAAATTCTTTCTTTATCAAAGACCATTCCCGGATTCATGGACAGAAATTCAATGATTGCATATTCCAGTTTTGTCAGTTCCAGACGATCCGCATGGATCTGCACGGTCTTTGCCTTATAATCAATCGATAATTCTCCCTGGAAATAACATTCTGTCCTGTTCCTGTGCCGCTTTTCCCGTTTCAGGTGTGCCGTGATCCTTGCATCAAGCTCCTTCAGGCTGAATGGTTTTAAAATATAATCATCACCGCCGGAAGAAAGCCCGTTGACAATATCCTGTTCTTCTACCCGCGCCGTCAAAAATAAGACAGGACAGGATACTTTATCCCGTATCCTGCGGCATACCTCTATTCCGTCAATTTGGGGCATATTAACATCCAATAATATGATATCCGGATGTAGTTTTATCTTATTTAATCCCTCAGTACCATTTTCCGCCGTGATCACTTCGTACCTTTTTAATTCAAAGTATCTTCTCAGCATTTTGAGAAGTTCTTTGTCATCATCTATGATCAATATCTTATACTGCATAAGTTTTCTCCTCTTTCATAGTTTCATAATATACCATAAGAAACAATAAATTCACAATCAATTCTAAATTTTCAGTCAGTATTTCATATCCTGTTTGCTTTATGTTATAATCCTAATAAACCGGCTTTCCAAAATATAGCAGAGAGGATCAGAAAAATGGATGATATTTTACATATGACCAACCGGCAGGCACGTCAATTCATGCTCCTTAAGCAGGGGCTTTTGGGGGAACACAGATTTATCGGAAAACAGGGTGCGCTTGATTATGTGCGACAGGCAGGATGCATCCAATTTGACCCGGTTGATGCCTGCGGAAAGAATGCGGAGCTTACATTGCAGTCCAGGGTAAAAGGATTTACAAAACAGACTTTGCAGGAACTGCTTTACGAGGGCCGCAATCTGGTGGATTTTCCGGACAAAAATCTCTCTATTTTTCCAATAGAGGACTGGCCGTACTTTGAGCGATATCGGAGAGCAGCAAGAGAAAGCGGAACGCGTTTCCCTGAACTGATGCAGTTGGAAGAACAGGCTAAAAATTATATTGCTCAAAACGGGGCTGTCAGTTCCGACGACCTGCCTATTGACGGAAATATCCATTGGCATTCTGCTATCCACTGGAGCGGTGCGTGGGATGGGCAAACTAATGCGGCAAGAGCCATATTGGAACAATTATATTCCACAGGAGAATTGGTGATCCACCATAAGCAGGGAGCGCGAAAATATTATGCCCTTGCCAGGGATTATGTTCCGGAACACTTATTAGATACACCGGATCCTCTGCCGGATGATTTTGAACATTTAAAGTGGAGAGTTCTGCGCAGGATTTCAGCGGTAGGGCTTTTGTGGAACCGGCCGTCAGATGCGTGGCTGAATATCTGGGGACTGAAAAGTCCTGATCGGAACAAAATTTTTAAGGAATTACTTGAAGAAGGAAAAATCCTGCAGGTTCAGGTGGAGGGGATCAAAAGCAGCCTGTACTGCAACGCCAAAGACCTGCCCCTTACTGAACGCGTGCTTGAAAACGGGACCTATAAGCCCCGCTGTGAATTTCTTGCTCCGCTGGACTGCTTTTTATGGGACAGAAATCTGATCCGGGAGCTGTTCGGTTTTGATTACCGATGGGAAATCTATACGCCTGCCGCTAAACGTAAATATGGATTTTATGTACTGCCTGTTTTATATGGGGAGCGCTTCGTTGGCCGGATCGAGGCAGTTTCCGAGAAAAAGACGGGTACACTGAGAATAAAGAACATCTGGTTTGAAGATGGGATAAAACAGACAAAGAAACTGATGTCTGCAGCTTTGAGCCGCATAAAGCAGTTTGCCAGATTTAACGAGTGCGGAGAAATTCTATTTGATAATGAATTTTTTTAGTCACCGGCATACCTGTCCTGCAGTTCTTTATATATCTTTTCATTATCATATTCCGGAGAAGATGCGGCAGCCAATTCATAAATGGGCATTACGGTTTCCAGCTCTTCCTCTAATTCCTCCGCTATTTTCTCCGGACCTTGGCCCTTTTCTATTTTTTTACAGATCTGTTTAATTAATTTAATTGTTCTGCCCTTTGCAATTCCAACTT
This sequence comes from Lachnospiraceae bacterium, assembly GCA_014803415.1. Classification (GTDB taxonomy): domain Bacteria; phylum Bacillota; class Clostridia; order Lachnospirales; family Lachnospiraceae; genus Suilimivivens. Next base: position 9,946 of record JAAVBZ010000008.1, on the reverse strand, counting down.
CTTCCCCGTTTTTGTATGCAAGATCTCTTTCGCTCTTAAGATGCTTTTCTTCATCATACTCAAAAATACTCACTGCTATCGCCTCCGCCCGATTTTTTAACAGGAAATCCGCCAGCACACCATTCCTGATGCAATGATCAACCGCCTGTTCCACCGCCTCCTGAAACGGCAGCTTTTTAGCAAATCTCCTGACCTGTTCCACATACTGTGCATATTCCTTTAATAGGCAACATGCCTCCATCAGTTCCGGATTATAACCCGAATTGATATTGTACACTTTCACCACCAATTCCAGTTCCGGCTTTTCCATCCTCTTTTCAAATGCATCCGACAACCGCAAGATCTGTTCTCCTGGTTGAGGATCAGTTCCATTGTAAAAAACCACAAATCTTGGAGCCGGAAGTTTGAGTAGCACTGAACTGTACAGGGTTTCACTTCTTGTGATATTCTGTAGTACCTTTGTAACATAAAACAAATCCCTCAGCGGCATATTAGGATTTACTGTAGACTGGTGCTCATAAAGCATCAGTTCAAAATCAAACACGAAGGAAATATCATTCTTATAATTCATATAGACTGCATTGTAAAGGCTCAGAAGATTTTCTTTTTCCTTAAACAGCATACGGAACATGGTGTCCTTATAATTGCGTTGCACATATGTTTCTGTCATTTTCGTCCTCCTTTGATGAACCAATTTTTTAAAGAAACAGCTTCTGCAGGAGGCTCATATCAGATCCTCCTGCTTATTAAAATGTTGATAGGAATAAAAGCATGGATTTTCTGAATTTTTATTGACAGTTTCATAGATTATATCGGATTTGCCTTAAAGAAAATATGCTTTTTCATATTTTATCACATAGAAAAAGAAAGTACAACAAAAAAACGTGTACTTTCTCAAATTTCTCAAATTATAAATTTGTCCTGATAAAACATGGTTCGGAGCGTACAGATATCCCTTGGAACACTTTCCAGATTCTCCACATCATGCAGCTTTTTTGCCCACGCATAAAACTCATTGGCAATAGGCGTGGTCAGGGTGGATGTTCTGGATATGTGCCCCTTCCGAATGGTCTCATGGGCTACGCCACGCATAAATTTCCAGAAATTATAATATGCCAGCTTAAGCTTTGTCATATATCCGGCACTATCCTCAATGACAAAGCCTTCTATCTTCCGGCCTTCGTATTCATAATCTTCCTCCAGCACGTCATAGTACCAATCGTAAAATTCCTGCCAGGACGCAATCTCAAAAGCCTTTTCCTTGGGAGTCAGTCCCAACTTGTTTGCTACATGGCACATCTCATCATAACCAAACTTTGCAAAGTCCATCTGATTATACACAATATCAAGCAGGTACAGACCGTTTTCAGGATATTCAATAATATGAGGATCATTTTTCATATCCACACATTCAAAAACAAAGGATACCTGATTGTCCCGAACAAAATCCTTCATTGCAGTCAGGTTTTCGGGAGATATTTTTTCATACAGCATATTCTTGAACCAGCCGGTAAACTGACTGTTGATGGTGGATTTGGTGGCAATAAACAGATCATCTTCATATTCATCGTAGCTGACAATTCCTAAAAAGCCGTTTTCCTTAACATAGGCCGTAACAGGGAACTGTAATCTATGCTGTAACAGATCAAACTTGGTCTCCGGACGCTCATTGACATTGAAAAATTTATCATAAGCTCTGGCGGCTACTTTTCCCTTCACCGTATCCAGATACAAACCTCTCGCCTTGGTGGTCTGTTCATCCCATACCTTGTCGTAAAATGCCTTGCTGGTAAAATTGAAAGAAGAAATATTCCCAAATTTCTTTTCTTGTATATATCTATTAGCACGCAGAGCAATGATCGTATCTGCAATAGAACTGCTGGTCACAGTCTGTTCCTGCTGCATTTCCGGAGTCTTAAATACCTCGTTTTTGATCTCCACGGTATGGATCCCCTCTCTGTCAACCTGTACACACCGCAAGAACCCGCCAAATTCCACCTGGCCCTCCAGGTTATATACCCTGTCATTGACCATTACAGGAAGCTGCTTGGTATTTCTGTGTCCGTGAATCTGAATATAATTATCCGGTGTGGTTTTGTAAAAGGTCTCAGCAATTTCTTCGAAATCGTTGTAATTTCCCACACCTTTGATCATCTGTTCTGTTGCTACAAAAGACAAATTTTCGGGAATCGTACTAAGACCGGCATGGGTAACGAGAAAGACCTGATCCCCATATGTATAATAAGCACATTGGCCAAACTTCCGATACAACTGACGAAGTTCTTTCTTGTCCATATGGGCCTCATCAAGAGCAGGTCTGGTCACCAGCTCAAATTCTTTGGATCTGCCCACACAGTCATTCGCATACAGCCACAGCCATCTTTCGTGATTGCCCTCCAGCATCAGCACGTTTTTCCTGTCTTTAATGGAGATCAAGAAATTAAGAACCTCAACGTTTTCTATGCCTCGGTCTACATAGTCTCCCACAAATATATAAAATTCATCGTCCTTTATACCGCCATTATCAGCAAAATATTTCTGCAGAGCAGTATTGCATCCGTGAACATCACCGATATGATGAATCCGCCTATAACCGGACAGGTCGATCCTTTTTAGCCAGATACTGTTCAATTCGTCAGGCCCTATCACCTTGACACCGGAAGGGATCTTCTGGGTTGCAAATCGGGAATACATCCGGTCAATTACTTCCTCAGGAACCCTCTTAAACGGTTCCCTGCACATATTTCTTCTCTTAACTTCATCAATAGGAATGTCTGTAAAATCAACGCAATACATTCTGTACCGATAGGTTTCGCACATTTGTTTATATCGATTTATCTCAGCGGTTTTGGAGTTGGTGGCATCGATCACCGTGAACTCTCCGTTCTGCATTCTTATCTCAAGCAGGCTAAACAGCATTTTCCACACTGCCTTGTCGTTGCTCTGGCTGATCCCCACTGTTCCATCCACCAGCATAACAGGACTCTGACAGAGCAGGCGGATATCATCTGCCGACAACGCATATCTTTTTAAGTTATTCTCTTCAATCCATGTGGATTTGCCGCATCCGGCAGATCCTCTCAGTAAAAGTAAAATTCGCATAAATATCACCTCCATCCGCGTCTGCGGACACAAATCAGGATAGTAAAACCGACTTTATTATTATAGTATGCAGGAACTTCTATGGCAATAAACTTACGGTATAAAAAGTATAATGAAAATGTATCTTGAACGATACAAGAATTAAATAATGTGTTTTATTAAGCCCGCTGCTATATTAACTGAGCAGCGGGCTTTTCTATAGATAATATTTTCAGTCGATAAACCTATCTGTTAACCCCTCCACTATCAGGGTTCCTCTACCGTTCCGTTCATATTGCGAATAACAAACAATGCTCCAAGCATCAGCACAATGCCCACAGGCAGAGCGATCCATGCATTCTGCACAAAGCCCGCCACGATATAGGTTATAAAAGATACCGCTGCTGCCACCACCGCATAGGGAAGCTGCGTCGAAACATGGTTCACATGTTCACACTGCGCGCCAGCGGATGCCATGATTGTCGTGTCGGAAATCGGGGAGCAATGATCCCCACAGACCGCACCTGCCATACATGCAGAGATGGAAATGATCATCAACTGCGGATTGCTGTTCTGGAAAACAGCCACCACAATGGGGATCAGGATACCAAAGGTTCCCCATGATGTACCGGTAGCAAACGCCAGGAAGCATCCTACAACAAAGATGATTGCCGGCAGGAAATTCAAGAGCGCGCCTGCGCCGGATTCCACCAGTCCAGCTACATACACATCTGCACCCAGGCTGTCTGTCATGGCTTTCAAGGTCCACGCAAAACTCAGAATCAAGATAGCAGGTACCATTGCGCGAAATCCCTCCGGAATACAGTCCATGCACTCCTTAAAAGAAAGCACTCTGCGGATCTGATACAGCACAATAGTGATCAGCAGACCAAAGAAACTGCCCAGTGTAAGCCCCAAAGAAGCATCGGAATTTGAGAATGCCGTCACAAAACTTTCTCCCTCAAAGAAGCCGCCCGTGTATATCATACCAATGACACAACAAATGATCAGCGTGATAATGGGAATAAGAAGATCTATGACCCCGCCCTTTGTACTGATTTCTTCCGTTTTCGTATTCTCGTAGGGTCTCCCAGAAGTCGTGAACAGATCTCCTTTTAAGGCTGCATTTTTCTCATGCTCCTTCATCTTGCCAAACTCTGTCTTCATCAAAGCCATGCCAACCATCATAACGATTGTCAGAATCGCGTAGAAATTATAGGGGATCGCGCGGATAAATATGGAAAAGCCATCCTCTCCCTCCACAAAGCCTGTCACTGCCGCAGCCCAGGAAGAAATCGGTGCAATGATACATACGGGAGCCGCGGTAGCGTCTATCAAATAAGCAAGCTTGGACCTGGACACCTTAAACTTGTCCGTCACGGGACGCATCACGCTTCCCACAGTCAGGCAATTAAAATAATCATCGATAAAGATAAGTACGCCCAATAAGATCGTTGCAAGCTGCGCTCCCACACGGTTTTTGATCTTACTTGCCGCAAACTGCCCGAAAGCTGCCGAGCCGCCCGCCTTGTTCATCAGACTGACCATAGCACCCAGGATCACCAGAAACACCAAAATACCTACATTATAACTGTCAGACAAAACGCCGATGATTCCATCCTCAAAAATATGAATAATAGTCAGCTCGAACTGAAAGCCCGAATACAAAAGGCCTCCCATCAGAATTCCCACAAACAGAGAACTATAGACCTCCTTTGTGATCAGCGCAAGTCCAATGGCCACAATGGGCGGAACAAGCGCCCAGAATGTAGCATGGAGTGTAGGAATATACTCCATCTCCTCCTCCGCGGCAAACACTGTTGTTGAAAATGCCATGACCATCAAAAGCACCGTTGGCAAAAACAGCGCCCACCTCTTTTTCATTTGTCTCATTTCTTTTAATCTCCTCTCCTTCTTCTTGAAAAAATACCACAGATGCGCCGCTGACCGCCACGCATTTGTGGTATTTCAATTCTGTCGTTCTGATTCGGGTTATAATAACCCTCTTTTGACTTTCCGCTTTAGCCTGCAAAAGCATTTTATCATGGACAGCTGAAAAAGGAAAGGAGAAATTTTCACATCTTTGTGTCATCCTCTAATTTGAGATCTGGCGACCTTCATGATTCAGGTGATATTTATCTTTATAGATCAATTCTGAAACAGGAACGATAGTATAACCCTGTTTTTCCAATTTGGTGATCAAAGTATCCAATGCCTGCGCTGTATATTTAGCTCCGTTATGGCACAAAATGATGGATCCGTTTCCAAGATGCTTATGCTCTGTTACTGTTTTGATAATGGAATCCACACCATAATCTTTCCAGTCCAGAGAATCCACATCCCACTGTATTGGATAATATCCGCAATCTTTTGCCACTTTTACCACCGCATTGTCATAATCCCCGTAGGGCGGACGAAACAGGTACATTTCATACCCGGTCAGCTCCTGTACTTTTTGATGCACCTGCATCAGCTCTTCTTTTTTCTCTTCATCAGAAAGCTGGCTCATATTTTTATGATTCTCGCTGTGATTTCCAAGATCGTGACCTGCGGCAAGGATTGCCTTCACATCATCCGGATAACTTTCTACCCACACAAATGGGCATATCTAAAACGTTTTTGTACTTATTTTTATCGCATTTTATTGATAACAAATCCGTATTCTTCAAGAAATCAAGATACACGTCTAATCTTTTTTCATAGACTTTAATCTGTTCAATATGAGAACACATCAAAGGAACTTCTATTCCCTTTTCTGTCTTACTCTGAAATAATGTTCTCACCTTATTCAAACGATCAAACAATTCACCATTTTCTTCTTTCTTTTCCTGTATCCTAATTTCTTTCTCATTCAACAATGCAATTTGCTTTGTAATATCATTCATTTTGATTGAATAATCAGTTTTCGCAATCGTTCCATCTAATAATAAATCCATAAGAGCATCTTTTCTTTTATTCAGCTTATCCTTTTGTGTCTGAATTTCTTCTAAATTATCTTCACTGTTTGAATTAGATAATCCTGCATAGATTTTTCTGATTGCATTGCTCAATACTTCTTCTTTCTTTTCTTTGGCAATCAACTGATTTCCCAAATGTTCTATCAGAGATAACACTTCATCTTCTTTCAGATTCAGTGAAGCACACTTCATTCCTGTATTTTCTCTGACCTTTCCAGAGCGTGCGCCTTCACTACAATACCAATAGATTCCTTGTGCTCTTTTATTTCTCCAATACTTTGAACCACATTCACCACAAATTATTTTAGACGATAGAAGCGTATTTCCTTTATTAATCCCTACATTATGTGTTCTGTCTATGGTTTTTCTGCTGCTTATCTGTATATTGGCTCTTTCCCACAAATCATCACTGACTATCTGCGGTACAATCCCTTCTCTGTATATCCATTCACTTTCAGGATTCTTAATAATCTTCTTTGCTTCAAAATCAAAATGTTCTTTATTCATTACCGCAATACCTTTATAAAGCGGATTTTTTACAATATCACGTATCGTATTTTCAGATAATGTCTTACCATTTCTATTTCTTATACCTTCATCACGTAAGATTCTCGCAACTACACGTCCACCAAAACCATCAGCGAAAAGTTGATATATACGTTTTACAAGTATTGCTTCCTCCTCATCTACCAATATTTCACCATTGATATTTTTGAATCCCCATGTACGATTTGTAATAATCGGCTTGCCCTTTTCCTGCCTTCTTTTCTTCGCAGCATTACCTTTTTTACTTAAATCCCGGCTATATTCTTCTGCCATCATTGCTTTAATGCCAAATATGAATTTATCCTTTGAATCGAAGAATGTATTCTCCAAATATAGATATAATTTCTTCTGATTCTGTACAATCTCATTCAGGAAAATGTACCAATCCATAGTATTACGCTGCAGACGTGACTGATCCTTTACTACAATAATATCAAACTTATCTTTTCTAATGTCATCGAGCATTCTCATATATTCATTTCTTTTCTTTGTTTGTGTACCGGTTATCCCCTTATCTATATATTCATCAACTAAAATCCAATCCTTAGCACTGATAACATCTCGATTCTCTTCAATTTGTTTCTCTATTGCATTTAACTGTTCTTCTTCCTCAGTACTTACTCTTGCATAGAATACGGCTCTTAATTTCTTCTCTTCCATTTATCCGCACCCCTTAATTATATTTGTATAAAACTGCTTGATATTCTTCTTCTGTAATTATATCATGCACACGCATAATATCCAATAAATACTTAATAACAGTCGTTTCATCGTCCTGTAAAATATTTATTAGCTCATCTTTCACACATGGTTCCTCACTTGAAGAAGAATCACTACTAATATATTCAGTAAAATATGATTTATTAACCATAAAAGAAATATGTTGGTTATAATTTTTCGTTTTAATCTGTGTAACTGTATTGATATAATCAGTTCCTTTCATCTAAAATATATTTAAAAAGGGCACTGTTTAATCAATCAACAGCACCCTGAAATCATATCTATATTCAATTTTCAAATTATTCTCTCTACTATTATAAGGAACATATCTTCCCAAAATTGTGGGAATCAAATCATGTTCAATCAACTTTGTTTATAGTTACATTATTTACTTTAAAATTCAAAATTATCTTCTTCTGCTCCTGTTTGAATTACTTGTGTTCTCAATCACACCGCAGATATGAAGATCGTTCAATTTTCCACACGGTTCTTTTACATAGACACTCTGACCAATCCTTAAAGTAATACCCGGAATAACACACTGTACAGTCCTTTCACTACCTGCATCATCTATGATAACATAACCTTTAGATGTAATATTTCTTATGATACTCTTATAAGTGCGGTCTGCTCTGTAATTCCTAAGTTTTCTGTTAATCATAATCTGTATTGTCTTTAATATTTCTTCGCCTAAATCCATATATTCCTCCATATATAAACCGCACCCATATTTCAGAGTGCGGTAATGATTTCATCAATCAATAATCTCTTAATGTCACTTGCTCTGCCCTTTGACTCAAATGTCCTAATTGTTTTTGTATATTCTCTACACCAGAATTATTTGTGACATTAGGGCAACTTATTGTAACATTTTGATTCACTATAGGCTGAACATTCCTGTTGTTATTCACAATATTACCGTTATTTATCTGATTTATAGCATCATGCATGTGTTTACTTTGTTCGTGCATTATATTATAAGAAAGTTTTTCTACATTATTATCTATGCTGCTCATGTATGTATTAAATTTCTGGAGCATATCCCACCCTTGATCACCTTCACGTAAAGGGCGTGCCATTTGACCATCGGGTAAAGTAATCCAACCATCGATTTCTCTCAATGCTTTTGTCAGTTTTAAATCAAATTCACTTAGCCCATAAGGATTTGACTGCGATACTTGGCTATCTTTCCCAACTGTACCGCCAGCATGAGCGTTACCACTAGCATCTACCTTATTATCCATGATCTTCTTAGCTTGCTTTTCATTATAGATAACAGTATCTTTCGGCAGATCCATCATAGTAGGCTCATCAGTGATAATTGTTTTGCCATTTGGAAGTACAGTCATTTCAGTCTGACCATACTCAGATACTAGAGCATTCTTTTCATCATGCGGAAGACCTTTATAATGGGTTCCATCAGCAAAAGCATTTCCAACAGTACCTTTGGCATGTGTGGGAATACCTACACCACCTCCCACACCAATTTCAGACATAGAACCTATCAAACCTACCATGCTGTTTAATGCACCAACACATGCCATGATTGATTCTAAAAGTTCTTCAAATAATGCTTTTGTCTCAGGTAATACTTCGGAGGCTGTTTCATATTGTGCACGTAACGCGCCTATTAGGGTATTTTCTCCCTCTTCACCTTCTGATTCTTCACTGCCAATAGCAGCAGTTACATCATCAACGGCAGCTTGCAATTCATGGAATTGTGGTATTGCACCAGAACCTTCACCCTCAGAGTCTTCGCCTTCTCCACCACCTAATGATTCATCAGTAGTAGTTTTGATTTCTTCAATAGCATCTAAAAGGCCACTCGCGCCTTCATCACCGCCAGCACCGGAACTCATGCTTGGACTTGATGAACCAGATGCATCACCTTCTTGGCCACCGGATGAACCACCGCCACTAATAGCACTGGTCACATCTTCAATGGCAGTTTTAAGATTCTGAAATTGTGTTATGACACCTTCGCCATCTGTACCATCTAATGACAATGTACTGATCTCCTGTAATGCTGTGACGAGAGTACTTACTGCGCCATCTTCACCGATTCCAAGCTTATCTGCTACATCTTTGATTGCTTTACCAAGTTCAGTAAATGAAGTGGCAAGATGTTCTAATTTGTCTGTTTCGGGTAAACCATTAAGCGCATCATTGATAGAGGTCAGGTTCTCAGATAAACCTTCTGTATTGGTGTTTAGTTCGCCCATATTTTCGGCAACAGCAGAAGTGCCTTCACTTGCAGTTGTGGCTGAATCAGAGAGTTTGTCCATGCTCTGAGTAGAATCGTCCAACTGGGTATTCATTTCATCCAGTTTTTCTGCTGTATCGGACAAGACAACAGGAGCATTACCTTCATATCCGGATAAATCTCTTAAGCTTGAAAGAAATTCTTCGTTTCCTTCATTTAACTGGAATACTACATTCAGATATGCATTTTTGAGCTTTTCAAATTCTTCCTCAGAACCATTGAGCAAAGCTTCTTCATCAATGCCTAACTTTTTCAGTTTGCCTGATAATTCAGCTTTATCCACGATATCAAGAAGTTCCTGATATTTATCCTTGGAACCCTCTATGGATTTTATTAATGACTCAAAGTACTTTTCTGTACTTTCCTTCTGTTTTTCTAG